>NZ_FNNT01000034.1:0-1590 GCF_900106725.1 Paenibacillus sp. PDC88
CCTGAATTTCGAAAGTACGACTCTTTGAAAACGTGAAAAGGGCTCCAAATCTTTGGTAGAATGGTGTTTGTCCAATACAACATCACCCAAAGAGAGGAGCACCTTTTAGGTGAAGTCTACCACACCCGTTAGCAAAATCAAGACAGAATTTTCGCTGAATAACGCAACGAGCTTCGGAGGCATCAAAGTCTTCTTGGCCTTTCTCGAAAAAATCAAGCTTGCCGAGGCGATGCGCAGCCTCTCCGGCGGCAAAGCGCACAACTCGATTTTCCCTATTCATCTTATCCTGCTCTACCTCATCGTCGGCTGGATGCTCGGCTGCGAGCGGATTTTTCATTTCCGCAAACTGCAACATGACCCGCTGCTGAACCGTTTCCTGGGCGGACGTTGTCCGCATCATAGCTTGTTGTACAAGGAGCTTGGACGGCTTGGCCGGTCGTGTCCGCAGTTGCCGACTGAACTGCGGATACTGAATCAGGAAATCATCCGGCCCTGCCTGCCCTTTGACATCATTCTCGATCTGGACTCCACAGTAGAAACGGTATACGGCGATCAGACCGGCGCGGCCAAGGGGACAAACCCGCACAAGCCCGGGCGTAAAAGCTATCATCCGCTGTTGGCCTTTGAAGGCCAAACCCGCTTGAATCTGAACGCGACGCTTCGGCCGGGCAACACGCACTCCTCCACTGACGCTGCCGACTTCCTGCAGCAAACCTTCGAGCTCCTCGGCGATCGCAAGGTGAAGTACGCCCGATTTGACAAAGGCTTCGGCGGCGAAGACTTCTACAGCCTTTGGGAAAGCAAAGGAATCGGCTATGTCGGCAAGCTCAAATGGACACAGCGGCTGGAAAAAGAAGTTCAGGCCTGCCGCTATTGGACGCGCTATGTTGACGAAGACTGGATCATCGAAGGCATTACCTTGATCTATAAAGCGACGTCCTGGAAGAAGCCGCGGCGCGTGGCGATTATTCGTAAAGCGCAGGTGTTTGATGACGGACAAGGCCGGATCGTGTTCGATACAGACTGGCAATATGAAGCGATTGTAACCAATCTGGAATGGGAGCCGATCGATTTGTGGCGCTTCTACAACCAGCGCTGCTGCATGGAAAATTACATCAAGGAAGCCAAAAACGGTTTCTCGATCGATCGCATCGCCACAAGCGATTTTAAAGCGAATGAACTGGATTTGCTCATCAAGCTGCTTGCCTATAACTTGTTCGAGCGATTCAAACGCGATTGCTGCGAGCCGGTGCATCAAGGTTATACCATTGCAAGGTTCCGTCTGGAGTTCTTTCACTGCGCGGCGACGCTCATTCAGCACGGTCGATCTGTCGTGCTCAAACTGATGAAGAACTTCGCCGAACGCTATGCATGGAAACGAATCGAAGCCAGGGTGGCCTTGTTGGAATGATGATTCACAAAATTTTACATGGAAAGCGAACCAGCCTCTTCATTGGGGAGGGGGGAGGACTATCCACATGTGGATAATCTAGCTCGGACGGACGGGAAATTATCCACATTTTTGCATGGCTGATGCTGACCTTCTAGCAACAATGCCCCGTTATTATAGGCTTTCGAAATTCGGGTTTA
>NZ_FNNT01000028.1:0-3204 GCF_900106725.1 Paenibacillus sp. PDC88
CTAGTACATGATGGCGTAATTATCCAGTCACTAAATAGGGCTTGCTGAACGCCCCGAAAAGCTGTAAAAAATCGCATAATAACAAGGGATTCGGGATTTGTATGTCGAAATCATATGCAAAGGAATCTTCGGAAAACAGCCCAAAATCCTTGCAGATGGAGCGACGAAAATGTTCAAGCCGACCGCACACCTCGACAATCAATTGATCCTGCCTGGCGATTTCTTTCTTCCCTTCGGCGGAAAACTGGATGAAAAGAATCGTTGGGTTCAGTTGGCACAGTTGGTGCCGTGGGCGGCGGCTGAACAGAAATACGGTCGTTTCTTCAAAGACACCTTCCGCGGTCAGCAAACGATCAGCCTGCGCATGGGGCTCGGCGCGCTGATCATTCAGGAACGCATGCAGTTGAGCGACAGAGAAACCCTGACGTCGATCAGCGAGAACCCCTATATGCAATACTTCATCGGTTTGCCCGGATTTGTGATGAAGCCGCCGTTCCACCATTCCATGATGACGCATTTCCGTAAACGTCTGTCGGACGTGCTGGCCGAATTGAACGAGATCGTCGCCACCCAGGGCGCGAAGGAAACGAAAGACGATGATGACCATTCAGGCAGCGTAAGCGACGGAAAAAGAAAGCGGTCGACGCCTCGCGCCGCTGCAACCGAAACCGAATTCGAACAGCAGGCGCTGTTCGAGGAAACGCTAGTTGAATCGGCAGCGCAAACGCCTGTTGCGGAGCAGACGGTTGAAGCGTCGGCGCCACCGGAAGCGTCCGAACTTGAGACCGATGAGGCCATCGATTCCACCGCGGCGCCGGAAACGCCGGAACAACCGAATCAAGGGACACTGCTGGTGGACGCCACCTGCGCCCCGGCGGATGTGGCGTATCCGACCGATCTGAATCTGCTGAATGAAGCGCGGGAGAAGCTGGAAGCGATCATCGATACGCTGCACGAACCGGTCATCGGACAAACGGCAAAACCGCGCACCTACAGGGAAAAAGCGCGCAAGCAGTTTCTGGCGGTGTCCAAACAGCGCAGGCCGGGACCGAAAGTCATTCGCAAAGCCATCCGCCGTCAGCTGGGGTATGTGGAACGGAACCTCGTCATCATTGCCGAGCAAGCAAAGACGCAGCCGCTCACGCTGCTGAGTCGCAAAGCCTATCGTGATCTGCTGGTGATTCATGAACTGTACCGCCAACAGCTCCACATGTACAGGACGCGGTCGCACCAAATCGAAGACCGCATCGTGAGTATCCATCAGCCGCATGTGAGGCCGATCGTGCGCGGGAAAGCGAAGGCGCGAGTGGAGTTCGGCGCAAAGCTCACCGTCAGCATGACAAAAGGTTACGCTTTCCTGGATCGTGCGTCCTGGGATAACTTCAACGAGAGTACAACGCTCATCGAGACGATCAAGAACTACCGTCGTCGCTTCGGCTATTATCCAGCTGTCGTACAGGCGGATCAAATCTATCGCACCCGCGAGAACCGGAACTTTTGCAAGCAGCATGGCATCCGGCTCAGCGGCCCGGCTTTGGGAAGACCACCGAAGGACGGTCCGACTCGTGAACAGCAAAATCAGGACAAACGGGATGCCGGTGAACGAAATGCCATCGAAGGCAAATTCGGAGAAGGCAAGCGCAAGTACGGGCTTGGCCGTATTCGAGCGCGTCTCGCGCAGACCAGCCTGTCCGCCATCACGCTGCAACTGCTGGTGATGAACCTGGAGCGCAGGCTCCGCGTTCTTTTTTGCCTTATTTTCGCCTTCCTGTTCCGCCGTCGCCCTGCCCTGAATTTCTGCTAAGCAATCGTTCAGCAAGCCCTAAATAGAGATTTACACTTTGAGTAACTTTCCATCGAACGTCCATCGAAATGGTTTAGCCAAATGCTCGTTGTAGTATTCGATAAACTGGGCGATGCGTTGCTCCAAGGCTTCTCTCGATGAAAAACTGGATCGCTTATTCAACAATCTGCGAATCAAGATGGAAAACCAGCACTCCACTTGGTTGAGCCATGAACAATGCTTGGGGGTGTAGACAAAGCGAATGCGATGGCTCTCATCTTGCAAAAAGGCTTTCCGGGTTTCCATGCTTTCCAGAATTCCGGATTTCCCTTTGACTCCCAGCTCATCTGGTGCCAAATTGATCTTGCATTGCTGAACAACAAACCTCACCAACGATTCCGATTGATGAGTGTTTAATTGATCCACGACAAAGATATGACGATCTTCCGGATGCAGTTGCACGACATCTTGAATATGCCGAACGAAATCGTCCTCGGTTCGTGTCGGTTGAATCAGCGGCGCTTCGATTTTTCCGGTGACCACATTCCGTGAAGCGATTAGTCCAGTCGTGCCGTGGCGGATATATTCAAATTCCCGGCGTTCTACTTTGCCCGCCTGCATCGGAAGTGCCGGATGCTTGTGCTCAAGAGCTTGAATGCCGGTCATTTCATCGCAGGAATGGACGTGTGTTTGTTGCTCTTCGAGCGCAGGGGCATCCCGATAGACATCGCAAACCTGCTTGACTTCTTCCCGGAACTGGTCAAGGTTCTCGATGTTCGGATTGAGCCAATACCGGCTGAGATGAGGCTTCAAGTCCGCATCTTTTTAAAAAGCGCCCCACCTGGCGGGGCGAAATGCTTTCCACAATCCCTTGTTTCACGGCCTGTCGGGCTAATTCCGAAGGTGTCCAGTGGCTCATCGGCACACCATGTTCCTTCGGGGATTGGCACGCGATGGCGATGATATGGGCGACTTGTTCTGGTGTGAAGGTGGCTGGGGCCCCTGACCGTTGTTCGTCGCTGAGTACCGATTGAATATGCGCCTTCAAGGCGTTTGGCCGTTCAGCCTCCACCTTTGCCGTTTCTGCTGATGCCTTATCCCAACGGATTCGCCAGAGTTTCACTTTGTTACGGTCCAATCCGGTTTCACGGGCAATCTGTTTATTGGTAATCCCATCAGCGGCCATGAGGATAATGGTAGACCTTTCAATGAAATGTAAGGGTGTATGTGTTCCTTTTTTAAACGACTCCAAAATTTTACGCTGTCTGTCGCTCAAGATAACCGTCGCCGCTTGTTTCCAAGGCATAATTTCTCAGCCCTTTCCGTGCTGATAAACACTAACTTTAGCATACAGAAAGGGTAATTCTGTGTCCAGCAAACTTTCGAATTTATGATTTATTAATTGAGCCATCATGTACTAG
>NZ_FNNT01000024.1:0-16536 GCF_900106725.1 Paenibacillus sp. PDC88
TGATATTGTCATTTTTCTAGACTCAAAGCACTTTTCACATAGAAAATTTCCAATTTACTCGAATCTAGGACTTGACATCATACCGCTGGACTTTTTTGTTTTATTGCTTGCTTTTTTGACGACTACAAGCTCCCTGATCAATTTGAACATGGCTTGACCAACTCCTTCCATTATTTCATGTATCCTTCTATATAAATGGTTCCATTAACATCGATAAGCCGTATGCCTGCGTGATTTTGTCGATTTCCTATTTCTTTGGTCGCTTCTTCAAGCCGACTTGGTTGCTGGTCTATCCGCTCAGGCTCAAGCCCTTCAGCCAAAATTCTTCCATCGAAGCCCGACTCTGCGCTTAGTCCCATTAAATGGCAAACCGTGGGTGTTATATCGACGATACCGCAAGCCATATCGCTGACGTGGCCCTTCTTAAAGCTGCTGCCAACCCCCAGACAAAAAGCATGCATATCATAGGGAGAAGCTGTACCATGTGAAGCTTGAAGCTTGGAGGAAGAGGTCAACGCTCCGGTCATTCCAGGTACGCCATATTCGTTCGGTTCATTGTCCCATTTCGGTTGGATCGCAAGAAGCGGCGCCCGCTCATGCGTGATCGGTCCCAATAAAATCTCGAGGGAAAGCACATCGGGCAAATCCGAATACTTCGCATCCCTTGCAAAAACGAGCGCGCACCAATCCTGGGATTGCAACCAGCCGATTAAAGCCTTAACCTCTGCAAAGGTCGATTCCCGTTCTTCAGCAACATAGATATAACGACCTGCTGCAATAAACCTGGTGTGAAGCTTAAGTTCTTCAGCAGCCCTTTGCATATGCTCTTGAAGCGAGCCTTGTGCCTGTATCGTGGAATGTCCGTGGTCGCTGATCCACAAAATGTCGATCGCTTCACTTAGACCTTCCCGTTCAATGGCTTGCAAAAGCTCCGCCACACAATTATCCACGACTTGCAGCGCTTCTTTATGCTCGGGAGATCCGATTCCATAATCATGCTGGCTTCCATCCGGTTCTGACAGCCATAATACCATTGCTTGATTCTGCTCATTTTTCAAGTGGATATTTATCAGCGAACGGGTTGCCCATAGAGCCCGTTCCTTTTTGATTTTGGTTTGTTCTTCAGGAACATTGCCCAATTGGCGATGCAGCTCTTCCAATTCGGCTGTCCCGTATGCGGAGGAAGGATTGATGACCCGCTCGGGATGATTCAGGTTCCAGAGCAGTGAAGCGCCCGGCGAACTGGAAGCGGCAACCGCCAGACGCTTTCCGTGCCGGTGCAATCGGTCTCCCAACGTAGGCTGCAGGATGAATGGCTCCGACATGGTCTGGCTATATGCCAGTACATGGTTGTCGTTTCCGGTTTGGAGCAAGCCATCTTCACTGAATCCCTGTATATACATCAAATTGCCGACAACTCCATGGCGTCCCGGATACACGCCGGTTGTCAATGTTGTCATACTAACCCTTGTTTCCGACGGATAGGCCGCATGAAAGGAGGTGAACAAGGTGCCGCGTTCCATCAGCTTGGCGCATGTCGGCATAAGTGCCGGGTCCACGCAATCCGGACGTAATCCATCCGTACCGATAATCAGTACCCGCCGAGCAGAAAGGTCATGCTTGATTGATAGATTCATTGCGTTCTACCCCTCTCGTTATTTCGTTGATTTTTTGCAGCCGTACCAAGGATTCCCCGAAGGGCTCTGCTCTTAAAACGAAATGAAACCGATCCAAGCTCATGCATAAATCAAAGTCCTCAGGAGGAGCGGAAGCATTACGTACATCCAAAAACTTCCCTGTTTTACTTTCGTGAAGCAAATAATGTCGAATGGAATTAAAATCCACAGGCTTTCCTTCCAAAACGTTCTTCACATATTCGGCAAAGAGCGTGTCTTCATCCGCCTCCTCCGTAGCTCCCCAGCCCATGCAGACCAACGACACGACCGCCGGATTTTTCATGCGGATGTAATCTATAATGGCCTGTGCATTTACAAAGCTGCCTGTAATAATTTCACTCGCATCTACGGCATTCACGATCCCTTGTGTACCTGCGCTTGTCGTATGCACAACGGTTTTGCCCGAAAAGTCTATAGATTCAATAGAGGAAGGGGAATTCCCGTAATCGAATCCGGGTTGAATGATTCCTCCTCTTTCTCCCATCAAAATATATTCCGGGTTTTTCTTCTTCAGTCTGTACGCAGTCTCCAAATCTCCGACAGGAATCAAATCCTTGACTCCATTGTCCTTAACATAGCAGGCAACTGAAAAGGCGCGGAAAACATCGATAATAACGGTCAGGCCCTTAGCCTTTCGTGCCCCTTCGATGAACTGGTAAATGTTGATTTCCATAAGGATAGACTACCTTCCTGCGGCATGAAAGCCCCTTCGTTATGCATTCATTCTATCTCCCAATTGTCAACACAGAATTAACTACAAATTAATATAGATTTAAAGTATTCATGACATATTCGCAGTATTATATAAATAACGTCTATACTTGGGGTGCTGAAGTTATGTTTAATTTGCAGCAATTGAAAATTTTAGTCTTACTCGCGGAATATAAAAAACTGACAGCCGTCGCGAACAAGCTGAAAATCAAACAGCCTTCCGTTACATTTCATATGAAGAAGCTGGAACAATCAATAGGTGTCCCGCTTTTTATCTACAAGCACAGGATGGTCCTTCTCACGAATGAAGGCAAAGCCCTCCTGCATTACGCCACTCGCATCGTTGCGTTGTCCGAGGAGGCGGAGCAAGTATTAACCGATTACCTGCAATTTAAAAAAGGGAAAATCATAGTAGGATCGAGCAATACGCCAGCAACCTACTTCCTTCCAAATCTGCTTGGGGAAATGCGCCTGGCATATCCTGATGTAAACATTGTCATCCAAGTCAATAATGCTCCTCAGATTATTGACTTGGTCAAAAAGCTGGAAATCGATTTTGGCCTGGTCGCCGAGCATAAAGTGAGCGATCCTGAACTTGTCGCCATCCCGATGGTTAACGATGAGCTTGGTTTGGTCATGGATCCCGATCACCCGCTGGCACTGGTAGACACGATTGAAGCGGAGCTTTTGCAAAATGAGCTATGGATTTTGCGGGAACAAGACTCGGCTTCACGTAGAATGATGGAGCTTTGGGCCGATCAGAACCATATTGAATATAAGGACGGGCTGGAGCTTGGAACAACGGAAGCAATCAAACGGGCGATTCAGTGTCGATTGGGGATTTCAATCTTGTCCCGATTGGCTGTTGAGGATGAGGTGCGAAGCGGACAATTGATTTTTAAAAGTTTAAACTCTGAGACAATGAGTCGAAGCTTGTTTTTCATCTATAGCCGAAATCGTTTTATCACGCCAATTCTTCAGGAATGTATTCATTTTTTTCAAAACCATGCGCTTAAAAAATGTTCAATAGCGTTGCAGTAACATGGGGCCAGATTTGCACATCATCACGGTATTTGGGCAAACGGTTTTTTCCATAAATAAGCAGCCAGTGTTTTACTGGCTGCTTAAGGGACATGCTTTCGTTTACATGGTCAAGGTATACTCCGTCTTTCTCGCCTCGAATCCGTTAACAACCCGGTTCCGTGCGTTTTGCCGATCTTCGTGCTCGTTGAATGCGGTTATTGGTTGACGCCGCGGAAGTTCATCGCGATATGAAGCGGTCGATCCCGCGGTACGCGGTCGTCCCACTCGGCTCGACCGCACTGAACATTCGTTAACGTTTTTATACGACGGCGGCAGTACGGGTCTCTTTTTCCACTTCTTCAGATGCCATCGTCTGAATTGTCAATTTTTCGCCGACTCTGGAGTGGATGCCGAACAGCCCTTTGCGCTTGATGTGAACCATGATATAGAGGAATGCCAGATCGATCACGATCGTAACCACACAAATCAACAAGTATGAGAAAACGTTGTTCCAAATGACGCCCCAAGGAAGAACGAATGCAAATGATCCGAAAAAGAACAGGATGGAGTCCACCGTAAGAGCGATCAGGGAAGCGGCGATATTGCGCAGCCAAAGATGTTTTCCTTTCGTAATCTCCTTGAGCTTGGAGAAGATATATACGTTCGTAGCGAATGAGGCAATTGCCGCCACGATGCTGGAAATATTGATTCGGGGCGCTCCGGCCATGATCGAATTGAAGGTGTGCGCCGTTTCCCCGAGCGCTTCATTGGACACAGGCACGGGAAGGAAGAAGATAATCCAGATCGTAGCCAGAGCGACTCCGACTTTTGCCAGGAAAATCCCGAATGTGTAGTTAAGCGCGATTTTCTTGCCATAGAACTCGTTGAGATAATCCTGGCCGAGAGCGATAACCGGCCACATCATAGGGCCACATGAAAAAAACAAAGTGGTGTTGAACAGTGTCAATTCCGTCTGCCGGGCCCCGCCGTAATCGAATACAATGGACATCCCACTGAGAAAACAAACAATCAAAATCGGCGCCCATACTTTTCCGAACCGTTCGGTGACGAGAATCACGACAGACACCAGAATGGCGGAAAACAACAGGGTTGCGAACAAAGTTCCCCAAGACCCAACTTCCATCACCATCTACCTCGCTTTCCAGTTTTGTTTTGCAAGCCGTCATTTCCCAAGACTTCTCCACTCTCTTTCGAGACCGGTGAGTCCTCCTCTCTTGGCTATGGATTCCGATGCTCTTTGGGCATCCTTGTATAATAAAAGTTCATCGGCGTCATCCAGAAACGTCAGGACCCGTTCTTCCATCAAAATCTTTCCGTCCGCGATCACCGTTTCGACCTCAGAACCGTAGGCCTGAAATACCAGAACGCTAGGAATATGATGGTTCGGATAAAGCTGGGCTTTTTGAAGACCGACTACGATGACATCGGCTTTCTTCCCCGGCTCCAAACTGCCGATCTCATGATCCAAACCGATCGCTTTCGCCGCATCGATGGTCGCCATTTCTACAACTTTCTCCGTAGTAAGCGCCGAAGAATCCAGATTGCTCCCCCGTTGGGCAAGCGCGGCGATCTTCATCGCCAAAATCATGCTGATCGTATCGTTGCAATTGGCATCGTCCGTACTTACACCAACCGTAATCCCTTGGCTTACCATTTTGGAGACTGGAGCGAAGCCCGATGCCAGATAGAGATTGCTTACGGCGTTATGCGCCACCTTGACGTTATGAAACTTCAGCAGCCGCAGGTCCCTTTCATTCATCCACACGCAATGGGCAGCCAATAAACGAGGCGACAGAAAACCAAGCGCGTTCAGATATTCGGTGGACGTCATGCCGTGCATATTCGCATCCAGCGGGGCTTCGGCCAGATGGAGCGTCACCATGGTTCCATACTTCTCGGCCATCTGCGCGGCCCGCATCAATCCGTCCTCTGTCGTGGTGTTCGGCAAACCGGGCGCCGGCCATACGTGAATCCGACCTTCATAAGCATTATGGTATCGGCTTATCAGGCTTTCGATATGAGACAACGCGTCGTCCGTCGGTTCATACAGGCTGTTCGCATGTTTTACGGCGGGCGCTTTGCGCATCACGGTCTCCACAAGTTTCTCCAAGTGCTGCGGACTGCTGTCGAAGAACATTCTCGCGTAAATCGCCCTGATCCCCAGTTTGCCGTATGTTTCGATCGTTGCCGCAGCGATATCGTCCGATCTTCCCTGGTCGGCATTGTCCACTATCGTCGTGATGCCGGAACGAACCGCCTCCGTTACATACAGCGTCGCAGCCAGCTGTGCATCTTCGGGCCGATATTGCTCCAGTCCGGGGTATAAAACATTGAACAGCCAGTCGTACAATTCACGGTCCTGGGACAGGCCGCCGCGCAGCAAAACCTGTATGACGTGCGTATGGCTATTCACGAACCCGGGCATGATCAGGTTTCCCGAGGCATCGATCACTTTGGCCGCTCGATAGCGGGCCAAAATTTCATCATTCGGGCCGACGGCTACGATGCGGTCCGCCTTGATGACCACAGCGCCGTCGCTGAGGATTGTGCGGTGCTTGTCCATGGTCAAAACTATGCCGTTCTTGATGATGATATCATTCATCCCTGCCCCTCCTTTGAGTTTGAACCAATTATATGACAGTGCTTTTTTTAAATCATTGGGAATTTAGACAAATTTCGACAAAAAGTTTTATAAAAAAAACAATACGAACAAAATATGCGTTATATTTGTGTGAGCTATTAAACGAAATGGATTACCTTAATTTATGAAAACGAACGCTTGTCGGTTTCATTTCGTTAAGCTTGATCGCCAATTGAAGTTGAAGTACCTGATCGCCATTATCGGGATCGACCTGCAGGAGGTCGTAAGCCTTCTCCACCCTGTATGCGACGGTATTGTAATGCGCAAACATTTCCGCCGCCGTCTTTTTTATATTTCGGCTGTGTTTGAAGTACATTCTGATCGTGTCGTAGAGCAGCGTGTTGTGCTTCTGATCGTATTCCAACAACGGCATGACGTAACGATCCCGGAATTCCGCCACCTCCTCGTTTTCCGGAAGCATGTATAACAATCGGAAAACGCCCAGATGACGGTCATCGATTACCGGGTCCCTAAACTCGCAAATCGAGCTGACATAGTGTATTTTTTGGCTCTTCGTAAAAACGTGTTGAAATAAATTCTTTGTTCAAACTATCAAAAATCGTAAAAGTGTGTTGAAATCACCCCCTAAAATAGTACAATGGTAATAAAAAGGAGGATGAAAAAATGGTAAGAGACATTAAGTTTCGTGGGTGGGATACCCTCCATAAAACTATGACCACTAACCTTCATGATGATTACATCATTGGTGAATGGGCAAGAGACCCCAGATTCGTTGTCTTGCAATACACAGGGCTCAAGGACAAACAAGGCGTTGAGATATATGAGGGTGATGTTGTTGAAGTTACCGAGATGCCTAACAGCCCTGACGAACGACACTATGTTGCGGAAATCATTTATAAAGATGCTTGTTTTTTGATCAAAGAATCAGGCAAGATCGAAATACCATTAAGAGAGATTACTTACGAGCCTTATTCTAACGGGTATCATCCATTGACATGCTCAGTCATCGGAAACAAATACGAAAACCCAGAGTTGATAGCCTAATGAACATAATCAAACTACCAAAATATCCATGTTCCTTTTGCAAGAAGAATGAAGCTACTCAGCTATGTGATTTCGTTGTCGGTTATGCCTGGACCAGCATGAAGGATGAAAAGGGACGAATGATCGGTCGCTATCATGAAACTTGTAATAATCAGATTTGTAAATCGTGTGCAACGAATCATGCAGGATATGACCTCTGCCCTTCGTGCAATGAGTTGTACAAATTGATACAAAAAAAACACGATAGGCGTATAGGGAACTTCCTTATTGATTTAGTGTCTGGCAGGGTTTCGCAATGAACATACTGAACATCCCATCACTGAAAGTCACTAAAACAGAACTAAAAGAACATGGCTACGAAATATGGGCAGAGGTCGCGAATCCTCCAGACTTCTGCCCTAATTGCGGCTCATTAGAAGCCAAGCTTTCGAAATTCGGAACCAAACGTCAATTATTCATGGACTTACCTATCCACGGCAAACGTGTCGGCATCATCCTTAACCGCCAGCGTTATTTGTGCAAAGACTGCGGATCGACGTTCCGCGAGATACTTTGGGATATTGATGACGACCACATGTGCACCGTTCGATTCAAAGAATACGTCCAAGAGCAATCGCTAAAGCGTACATTCACCAGTATTGCGGATGAACTTGGCATAAGCGAAGGCACGGTACGAAACATCTTCAACAAGTACATTGACTTCCTTGAAACATCTCATCAGTTTGTTACGCCAAGATGGTTGGGTATCGATGAAATCCATATACTCGGCAAACCCAGAGGCGTAATCGCCAATGTAGAAGAGAACGTCTTAGTTGATCTTCTGGTGGACCGCAATAAAGAGACCATTATACGCTATTTAAGCCATCTGCCTGACCGCGTAGGCGTTGAAATCGTCACGATGGATATGTGGCAACCTTACCGCGATGCAGTTCGCCAGACGCTTCCCAATGCCGTTATAGTCGTTGATAAGTTTCATGTCGTGCGAATGGCTAATCTGGCGGTTGAAACAATCCGCAAGAATATCCGCAAAGAATTGGACGCAAAGCAACGCAGGCAGTTGAAAAATGATCGTTTCTTGATGCTTAAACGCCGTAAGGACTTAACGCCGATGGAGCAGATTATCCTTGATTCCTGGACGCTTAACTTCCCCCGTCTCAAGCAAGCCTACGAGCTTAAAGAAGCATTCTATGAGATATGGGAAGCATCCGACGCAAAGGAAGCACAAGAGCGTTATACAGCTTGGCAAGCATCTATTCCAGACGGGATGAGATCGGCATTCAGCGACATCATCAAGGCTTACGGCAACTGGCAACATGAGATCAATAACTATTTCACTCATAGGGTTACAAATGCCTATACAGAGTCCATAAACGGCTTAACAAGGGTGGTGAACCGTATGGGACGTGGTTACTCATTCAAAGCTCTCAGGGCAAAAATGCTGTATTCAGAAGGACTACATAAGAAAGCGAAAGCCAACTACAAGAAATCCGTTGAACTGATGTACAACATGTTCACTTACCAACGTCCTGAAATCGAAGAGCAAACCGTCACACTCGGAACAGACATTTCAACCCTAATCAAACGTATCGAAGAGGGGTCATTATGACCCTTTTTCAATACACTTTTACGAATAACCTATTTTTTTCGCTCGGCTGTAGCTTTCTCCCGCTCTTTCCGGCCGGACGACCCCGTTGCCCATGCAGATGGAGTACGGATTGTCGCCAGGAAACCACCTTCTTAAATCCGTCAAGGCCCTCTCCAAGGCTTCTGACATACTTTTATTTGCGGGCAGGGATACAAGCAGCGCCAGTTCTCCTTCCAGGATAGTAAATTGAATGTCTTTGCGGAAAAATGTGGAGCGCAGCCGTTCGACCATCTGCTGCTGGGTCTGAACGGTCATGCGGCTGCCGTGCCAGCGGATTAAACCTACATAATGACAATAACCGTCATGGATCGGACATCCGCAGGCTTTCGCTCGGATGTTCAAATCCTCCAGCGTGACAAATCGTCCGGATATCCAATCCTGAAGAAACTGGTCGATATATTTCGATTCCACTTCCTTTCGCGCATTGGCGTTGATCATTTCAAGACCGACCAGCACCCCCACCCGTTCAATCGTCAGCTGATCGAGAACCGAGGTTTCTTGATCCCATTCCAGCAAAATCAGAAGATTCTCATTGCGGTTTTTGTCGCTGAAAGAGGAAATTTGAGCGCGGATTCGCCGATCCTCCAGCGTAATGAAGCTGACACCCAGGTTGATTTCGTTTCTGAGATGCGGCCATATAGCGGAATCGCGGGACAAGCCGACGATTTGTTCCGCCCGGGGCGAGAGAACGACCTGGTCGCGGGAATCCAACAAAATGACCGGATTGTTCAGCATTTCATCCATCGCTCCCAGAAGCTCGCCGATTCCGCCGCCATACAGCAACAACTGCGATAACTTTTGAAACCGGCTTTGCAGCAAGGAGAGCTCCCTTGCTTCCTTTACGAGAATTCTTTCCATGATAGCTCGAACCACATCGGAGAAAACGGTGGACGGCGGCAGCTGAAAGACGGGGAAATCCATCCGCTCCGCGATTTCCAGCGCCATTTCGGGGATGCGGTCGATAAAACGCTTGGTCTTAATACCCAGAGCGGATACGCCTTTCTCGTATAGTTTCGGTATCATTTCGGCAATGGCATCCGGATCGTCGCGGAAAGGGAATCCCGTTGTAATCAGAAATTCCCCGGGCCTCACCCAATCGATGACGTCCGGCACCTCCAGCACGTTCACGCGGGTAATGGGTCGGTTCAGTCCGTTTGCTCCGGCCAGCACGACCGTTTCGCTAAAATACGGAAGCAAGAGAATATCCCCGCATGTAAAACCCGTTTTATCGGCTGTCGTCATAAGCTCGATTCCCGGTTATTTTTATGGACTTGAATAGGTATCGTCCACAAGCGTTGTAACAAAAAACGAATTGGAGGGGATATGTTCGCCGACGGGGACGAATATGCTGATTTGCTCCGAAGGCTGCTCGCCGTCGTTGGCCACAGAGTGGATGACGCCGGCAGGAACGTGAAACGTGTCGCCGGCTTTGCATGAAATCCATTTCCCATTATACAGCAGCCTCACTTTCCCAACCGTGATATGGATGATTTCCGCGACGTCATGGTGGTGCGGCAACACTTGCCCCCCTGCGTCTATACGCTCCCACAATACTGAGCTTATCCTGATTCCCATCGAATCCGCTTGTGCGGCGGAAACGACCTCGCGATGAAACAAATGCCGGTGCGCCTCAATTGGCGCCCAGGGAAGATGCTCCCCGTAAATTACTCTGGTTTCTTTGGCTATGGTCATGTCCAAACCTCCGTATATCGTTCGTTTCTTGCCGGTTATTCTCTTCTGCGAAAGATTGCGGCGACCGGTCCGCCGCCGGCCGGCCCTTGATGCTCGCCCCCGCCGGACACATAAATCATAGGATCTCCGCATACGGAGGCAAGCACTCCCCCTACAACGGCACGGGCTTGGCGGGTATGGTTGATGTCCGAATCATTCAGCATCGTATGCCTGCTCCCCCGGATGAAACCGGTCGGATCCGCTTCGGCTTTGGCCAGTACCTGCACGAGCTCCGCACCGGTAGGACGCCGCTCCAGCAGCTTTCCGAGGGCACCCCCGTCTATCGCGTCCTTCATGACGGCGTGATCGATATAATAAGGTCCATCCGCTCCCAAGGCATTGCCGAAAACGATGATTTCGCAGCAGAGCAGCTCCACACCCGCGGAAGCGGACGCCACCGAACTGTACTTGGACCAATCGCTGCATACATCCGATTCCGCCAAGGTATCCCGATCGACTTCCCCAAGCGCCAAAGCTACGCCTAAAGCCGACGCCCCCCGCGAATAACCCATCGACTTGTAAGTTTCCTCCGTAACGACTCGAGCTCCCCGCTCCCGGGCGGCCCGAATTCGCTCCGCCGTCAGAAGCGGACATTTAATCTGCACGAAGTGAACATCGTCATGCCTTTCGATGCCGGCATCCCGTACGGCTCGTCCGACGGCGGCGGCCACTTCTTCGATCTGCGTCCTTCGGCCGATTTCCTCCGCCAGGAGATTCCGCGTTCTCGCCACGCCAATAGCAAGCGACTTGATTTCGTTCGAACCCGACCGTCCGCTTGTACCGGCAGTTTTGCTAACGACCGTAAAGTGCGGGCTGAGGATGCCTTCCGTTCCTCCCGACATGACGTAGTGGATCTGCTCGCCTTCTTCTCCGGCATACTCCCGAAACAAACCGGTCAAGGTCTGGACAGCATAACCCCGGGTAAAATCGTTGACGCAGCCGTTGCCTTCGGTTTTGCCGATCACGGCAATCACTTCTCGAGGGCGAATTTTCCCCTCTTCTATATCTTTTTCCAGCATCGACACATCACTGGGTGAACCGGCAGCAACACGGATTACGGAACACTTCATCCTCCCCGCCTCCAATCGGAACGCCCCATGTATGATCCAGCCGGGACGCATGGATCAGCCGCCCTCTTTTGAAGGTTGCTCTGTTTTCAGGGAGGAACGTAAAGATCTCCTCTACGCTGCAAGCGTCCAGCACCACGAAATCCGCCTGGTTCCCCCGGCTCAAGCCATATCGGTCAAGTCCGATTACGGACGCGGGAATCTCGGTCATCATCCGCAGAATCTGAAGCTGGTCGGCCGGACTGCCCAAATGCGCAGCATACCCGGTAAGCAGTCCGATCTGGATCATATCGCCGCGGCCAAAAGGGTGGAACGGATCGTGGATGTTGTCGGAAGCCGTCGCAAGAGGCACCCCCGCCTCCTGAATTTCGCGCACTCGAGTAATGCCTCGGCGAACGATGCCCCTGTCGCCTCTGCCTTGCAGATACATGTTGGCGGCCGGCAGCGTAACAGCTTTCAACCCGGCGTTCTTCATTTTCGCAATCATACTGGCGGCAATATCATGATCCATACCTGCAAGCGAACAGAGGTGACCGACGACAACCTTCCCTTGATAGCCGTATTGCTCGGTTTTGTCCGCAATCAGCGCCACGGTTTGCACGGAAGGATCGTCATCTTCGTCCGTATGGAAGTCCACCGGACAATCGTATTTGATGGCCAGCTCGAATATACGGTCCACATCTTGCTCCGGCGTCAGCGACAAGTGCGGTATGGCTCCAATGCCGGTAACGCCCAAAATCAGAGCTTCCTCCACCATCTCCAATTCCTTCGGCCCCAGACTTTCGTGCATCGTAAGCGGAAACAATTGGATGTCGATCCAATCTTTCAGTTCCTCCTTAATTTCCAACGCGGCATAGATCGTACGAAAACAAACATCCCGGTCTTTACGCACATTGAAATCGAGATGGGTTCGAAGCGAAGTCGTTCCGTAAGAAAGCGCGCGCAACGCCGCTTTCCTCATCCGCATTTTGATGTCTTCCTTGCCGATCTCACCGTAGGCCACTCCGAAATTTCGCAATGCTTCCAGAAGGGTGCCTGATTGATTAGGAACTCGCGGCAAAGAGAAAGCTTTATCCAGGTGCATATGCGCATCGATAAATCCCGGAAGTAGAATCCGTCCGTTCAGGTCCCAAATTTTTGTCCCTTCGCCGATCACCGATTCCGCTAAAAAAGCGTCTCTCGGGATAGCACGATAAGCCGGAGATTCGACCTTGCCCGATTGGAGATCAATGGAGTCGTAAACACCGTTCTTAACGATCACTTTGTAATATCCGGTTGACCCCGACAAAGGAAGGCGGGCATTGACAAAGTGCTGTTCGGAAACTTTCATGCTTCCCCTCCTTTTTTGTTAATATGTTTATTATATAACTCAAACATAACATATTCAACAGGGATAATTATGAAAATAACCCCCCTGTTTTGTTGTTTTTTCTAAAACCACCTGAATTCCTTCCGTTTAAAATACAATATTTGTTATATTATTGTAATATTATTTTACGCATGAAGACGGGGCATGTAATCCCGATGTGCCGGTGACATTGCGAACCTTTTTTTAAAAAACGAATAGGATGGAAAATAACGCGTTTGAATGAATACGGGAAGGCTGATTCAAATTGAAGGTAGAAGTCGAAACGGAAATCAACCGCAAGGTTGAATGGTTAAAAAAGGAACAGTCCCCGGATGGAGCTTGGCGGTTCTATGTGGAAAGCGGTCCGCTGTCGGATGCATATATGATTATCCTGCTTCGCAGTTTGCAGATCGACGATGAGGAACGGATACGTTTGTTAGCGGAACGGATCGCGAGGCTGCAGGAAAAGAACGGGGCGTGGAAACTGTTTCATGATGAGGCCGAAGGCCATTTATCCGCAACGATTGAAGCCTATTACGCTCTTCTTTATGCGGGATATAAACGGAAAGATGACGAACTTATGCAAAGGGCCAAGCAATTTATTTTGTCCAAGGGCGGGTTGTCGGAAGCAAGCCTGTATACGAAAGTTTTGCTTGCCTTGACCGGTCAGTATCCGTGGCCGAGCCCTATGCCGGTTCCGGTTGAAGCGCTGCTGCTGCCTCAACAATTTCCTTTTCATTTTTTTGATTTTGTCGGTTATGCCAGAGTGCATTTCGCTCCGATTCTGGTTTGTGCGGACCGAAAATTGGTCATAAAAACAGCCCGTACACCCGATTTGTCCGATTTATACGCGGATTCAAGCGAAGGTAACCGGATTTCGGATCAAGCAGAGCTTCGCGCGAACGAATTTTATCGTTCCCTATTGTCGATGATCGTCCAAGGCATCAAACATTTACCGTTTTCCCCTTGGCAGATCCATTCCGCCGCCCTGCACCGCGCAGAACAGTTTATACTGCAGCGAACAGAACCCGACGGAACTTTATACAGTTACTTCACCTCGACTTTTCTCATGATTTTTGCTTGGATAGCCCTTGGCCATGCCAAAAGCCACCCTGTGATCACCCGGGCCATTCGGGGCTTGGAAAATTTGACTTGCCGAACCAATGCGGGCATCCACGTACAAAACTTCACCTCTACCGTCTGGGATACGGCGCTGCTTAGTCATGCCCTGCAGGAGGCCGGTGTTTCGCCTTCATCACCGACGATTCAAAAAGCAGGGTTATATTTGCTTTCACGACAACATCAAAAATACGGCGATTGGCGAATTCGAAATCCCCGCGTACCGCCGGGAGGGTGGGGATTTTCGGATATAAACACGATCAATCCGGATATCGATGATACGACGGCCGCCTTACGGGCTATACGCAGGTTTGCGCAAAATGACAGGGAGCATAACCATGCTTATCTCGCCTCATGGAATCGAGGGATGAACTGGCTGCTTTCCATGCAAAACGATAACGGAGGATGGCCGGCGTTTGAAAAAAATACAGATAAAAGCATTCTCGATTGGGTTCCAATCAAAGGATTGGAAGAAGTAAGCACGGATCTTTCGACGGCTGATTTGACGGGCAGGACGTTGGAGTTTCTCGGAAATGATGCGGGTTTTACGTTTTCGCACCGCGCGGTGGACAAAGGCATTCGCTGGCTGCTGCGAAATCAGGAAGAGGACGGCTCATGGGATGGACGATGGGGCGTCTCGTATATTTACGGTACTTGGGCAGCCATTACCGGATTGACCGCAACCGGCGTTCCCTCCCGGCTTCCGGCCATTGAAAGGGCCGTCAAGTGGCTGCTCAGTATTCAAAATGCGGATGGGGGATGGGGAGAATCGTGCCGAAGCGATATCGAACAGAAGTATGTACCTTTAGGCGCCAGCACGCCGTCTCAAAGCGCTTGGGCCTTGGACGCTCTGCTTGCAGTATATAAAAGGCCGACGGCCGCCATTGATCGGGGAATGCGATTTCTAATGGAAACGTCTCAAAGGGACGATTGGACGACCCGTTATCCGACGGGAGCCGGCCTGCCGGGCGGCTTCTACTTCCATTATCACAGCTACCGGCACATTTGGCCGCTTCTTGCCTTAAGCCGTTATAAAAAAACGTCTATCAACGTACCTCAGAGATGAGCGACCGTGTATAGCGGAAGTTTTTTATGCCAATAAGAAGGTCATGAAAAAAACAAACTCAAACCGTGGCTGAAGAAACAATGGTGTATCCCGGAAGCTTCCGGCGAGTTTGCGCACGCATGGATACGGGTGCGTGGCGTGGTCTGCAATCCGGAAGCAACCGTGTGCTTCAGCTTGTCCAGATCGGGGCTGGATTAGCGAACATAAATCGAGGAGGGAGATTTGAATTGAAAATTAAGATAGCTCCAGATGTTTTTGCAGCACTAAATTACCGGCTTCATAGGCGCTTGAAAACGATAGCTCGGACAGCTGGCCTTTTCCTTGACACCAGTCGCCGGCAAAAAATAAATTGCGATAATCCGGAAACCAAATCGGCATCGCTTGCTGATTCATCGTCCATTTGATTTCTTGCGCTGATGCTCGTTTGGATATACGCGGAACCACCAATTGCTCTCGCCACCCTGCAAAATGCTTGTCAAAAAGCTGTTCGATCTTTTGCAGATATTCTTCAATTTTTGCTTTATCGCCCAAATCATCCTGATTGACATAAGCTATTGCTTGAAGTAGTTGTCCTTTTTCCGGAACGCAGGTTTCGTCATAATAGGAAATATCGGTAATAAACATCCGATTCTGTTTATCGTAAATATATGAATATGGCGCATCAATTCTTTCTCGTAAACCAATATCATAGACAAGGACATAGCTTGCATTGTATTGAGCGTAATGCTTGATTAAATGCTCAATTTTTGTTTGTTCGAACAGTTTGCCGAGCTCTTCAGGAGGAATACAGAAGATGAATTGGTCCGCCGTAAACATTCCATTGGCTGTTTGTACCTCTGTGATCCGATCCCCTTCAGCCTTCACGCCGGTAACCTTTTCCTTGGTCTTGATTTCCCCGCCGTTTTCTTCGATCACCCGTACAAATTCGTCAATTAAGGCTTGCCATCCTCCTTCGATATAGGCCACAGGTTTATTGGTTGTGAATAAACGGTTGTAATAGGCAAAAAACACATCTGACGGAATTTTGTCCGGTTCTCGTGTAAAGAAATTGGAGGAAGCGAGGGTAAGCATCATTTCTTTAACCTCTTCATCGAGCTTGCGGTCCTCCATCCACTTTTTAATCGATATATGCGGATGACCCTTTTCCGTTCCGATCAGTGTTTTTAACACTTCAAAAGTAAATTTAATTTTGCTGGCATTTTTCATTAATTTTGTTCGGAATAGACCCAAAACATTAGCAGGAACATCTGTCAAAGTTAAACCAAGGTCATATTTTGCTTTCGTCGGATTAAAGTCCCGCCAACCAATGTGGATTCCCAACTCATTTTCAAACTTGCGCAAAGTGGACGAATCCCGGCCATAAATCGCATGTGCGCCAAAATTAAATTTAAACCCGAATTTCGAAAGCCTATAATAACGGGGCATTGTTGCTAGAAGGTCAGCATCAGCCATGCAAAAATGTGGATAATTTCCCGTCCGTCCG
>NZ_FNNT01000023.1:0-28231 GCF_900106725.1 Paenibacillus sp. PDC88
AGACAACTATGGTGTTGATTTTTCCACACTAATTAAGAAATTGGAGAAGGGTGGAATATAAGCCCTTTTCCACCATAAAATCCGAATACCCAAAATTTCTAACTAAATATTTAAAAAGCTGATCAATACCTAATGTGAGTATAATGATCCAATACAAAGACGTCACCTCAGAATTTATTTTCTATAAAGATTTGTACTCAATACTTTAAAAGGAAAGAGGGTTTAACAATATTTTTGTAAATCATTACGGTTAATTAGGAATTTAAATTTACGAAGTGAGACCACAGGTTAGAAAATATATTATTTTCTTCCATGATATAAAGGCCTAATCCTATAAACACAATTGGAATAACCCATCGGCCGTATTTCTCAAGTGTTTCAGAAACATATCTGAATCTTGCTAGACGATATCCGATTAAACACCAGACCGCAACCATTATAAAGAAAGTAACAACTGTAATGACCAGTTGGTTGTTATTTAAAGTAGAAAAGAACGGAACATAAATTCCAATATTGTCTCCACCATTGGCAAATGTGATAAAGGCTACACTTAAATAGAACTTATTAAATTTATTTAAACTGGAAAGAACAGCACCTTCATCTTCATCTTCACCCTTTATAAACAGTTTAACTCCTAAATAGATCGGGATTAGTCCTAATAAACCTACCCACTGATCAGGAATGAGTGTCACTCCAAATGTAGCTAAAAGACTAATCAAAACTAAAAGTGCAAAACCAAGATATTGGCCAATGACTATATCTCTAGGGTAAATACGATTTCCCTTTGGCTGCATGTTAACCGTTCGGCCATTACTTGCTTTAGCTTGTGAACTTGCCTGAGAGAACAACAACATCAAGACAAAAATATCATCGATATTGGTTACTATAAAAGACCCTAAAGCAGAGAGAATTGTTAAAATTAAATTCATAAAAAAACTCCTTTTTAAAATACTCCCTAATCGGAATAAAAGATATTTAGTTATGTTAGTTTGTTACACCTTCTATTATTTCCCCTTCATGTAATGATTTAGAATTTCACTTTGCATGATCCTATAACTAATAAATAGTATTTTAGGTGAAAATATTGAAAGTTATTATTCAAATATTTGTTTGAATATATTGTGCTTTTAGATTAAAATTATTAACGTAAAATGTCAACATTTAAATGTTGGTTTGAATGAAAATAAAAAGGGAGAGTAAAATGAAAAACAAAAGAACCAGATCTATTGTACGTATTAGTCTTCTACTTCTTATGGCTTTAGCAGTAGCCTATACTCTATATCAAAACTTTTTTACTGAAAAAATACGGGTTCAAGCAGGGGATCAAGCACCTGATTTTGTTCTTGAAGATATGAACGGTAACAATGTTCAACTTTCTGATTTAAAAGGAAAAGGAGTTTTTCTTAACTTTTGGGGTACTTGGTGCAAGCCTTGTGAAAAGGAAATGCCTTATATGGAAAGACAGTATAGCCATTTTAAGAATCTTGGTGTAGAGATATTGGCGGTTAATATTGCAGAAAGTGATATTGCTATTGAATCGTTCGTAAATAGGCATGGGCTTACATTCCCTATACTTAAAGATAAAGATAGGGCTGTGACGGAGGCTTATGACATAACCCCGATTCCTACAACATTTTTGATTGATAAGAACGGAAAAGTATTAAAAGTGATTACAGGAAGTATGACCGAAAGGGATATAGCAAACTACATGGAACTCATTAAGCCATAGAATTAATAAACAGTTAGGTGGTATCTTTTTGGAACAACTAAGTTTACTTCTTGCATTTGGAGCAGGTCTTTTATCATTTATTTCGCCTTGTTCACTTCCTTTGTATCCAGCTTTTCTTTCATATATTACAGGAGTGTCTATAAATGACCTAAAGGAAGGAAAAGGTATTTTAAGAAGGAAAGCTTTTATACACACTATCTTGTTTTTGGTAGGATTTTCAATTATCTTTTTAGCTTTGGGACTTTCTACTTCTTTTATCGGTACATTTTTTATGGATTATCAAGATTTGCTAAGACAACTGGGAGCTATTGTGATGGTGTTTTTTGGTTTAGTTCTAACAGGGGTTCTTAAATTTGATTTCCTACTTTCTGATAAGAAAATTCATTTTCAAAAGAGACCTTCAGGTTATATAGGATCGATTTTGATTGGAATTGGTTTTGCTGCTGGATGGACTCCTTGTACAGGCCCAATCCTTGCAGGAGTCATTGCGTTAGGTGTATCAGACCCAGGAAAAGGATTACTTTACATGTTGTTCTATGTCTTAGGTTTTTCCATTCCATTTCTATTAATGTCTTTATTTATCGAAAAAATGACTTTCCTAAAGAAACACAGTGCAATCTTTATGTCTATAGGAGGCATTTTGATGATTGTAATGGGAGTATTATTGTACTTTAATATGATGACAAAAATTATTGCAGTATTAACAAGTTTGTTCGGTGGATTTACTGGATTTTAGGGGTTCAGAAGCAACAGCCATGACTTTCGAATGCGAAGAAGGTCACTTTCATGTAAATACCGATTGGATCATATTTGAGCCGGTAGATGAAAATTATCAACCTGTATTACCAGGAAAGTAATCTCATTCAGTTCTAATTACAAATCTAGCCAATAGAATTCAGCCCCTTATTCGTTATGAACTGACAGACCGTGTCGCGGTGTCTCCGGAACCATGCAAATGCGGAAGACCATTCCCAGGCGTACAAGTTGAAGGGCGAACCGATGACATTTTAAAATTCTCTGCTCCAAACGGACAAGTCGTCAATATCCTGCCCTTGGCTCTGAAAACCATTGTCGAGGAAATAACAGGAGTAAGACGTTTCCAACTGATTCAAACGGCACCGGATCAATTAATAGTACGTATAGAAGTGGACGAGGGTAATCCAAGAGATTAAGTTTGGGAAAATGTTAGAGAAGCCCTTTTAGATTACTTTGCAACACAGGGGCTAACTACCATTTCAATAGAAAAAACTGATGAGTTACCACAAAGGAACCCTAAAAGTGGCAAGTACCAGCATGTTTGGATTGATTATCATGAATAACCAAATGGAAATGTGTCTGAATTTATACAGAGAATAAAACGACTAGAATAGTTACTAATAAGCCGATGATTCCTTAGCGTAGGAATCATCGGCTTATTTTAGTGTGCCCAGCATGCACAACAACTCGGTGGTGAAAGTCCACTACAGGCTTGGCAGTAGGAACTGTTAGCGAAAGACAAGGGTGTCCATGGTGACGTGGAATCTGAAGGAAGTCGGACGCAAACTCTCGAACTGACGAACAGAAATTGGATACAAGGCTGACTTGGGACGGATGAGCTTGCTAAACAAAGCGAAGTCCAATACTGCCCAAATCCCATACAGTAAATCCAGCAGTTACATGAGAGGAAAGTGGTTGTGCTTACCTGGGGAGGTCTCTTGAGGGTTATTCAATTAACAATCGGACTAGTGATAGTTTGATGAATCAAGAGAAGTCAGCAGAAGCCATAGTAGCTCCCCATTTGGAGCGAAGGGCTGAACAATCTTAAATCTTGAAAGAAACAAGGAGGTGGATTCATCCCGCGGAAACACAGAAAACGTCGCGGTATAGACCAAAAGACGGCTACTTATGGATGGATAAGCTGGAAGCGAAAGAGTAAATAAGAGCGTGTAGGGATGGAAACATGGAAATGAAGAAACAGGATGGTATCGAATTAATTGACAGAATTGCATCTCATAAAAACATATGGGCTGCATATAAGAAAGTAAAATCAAATGGAGGTGCACCAGGGGTTGATGGAATAACCGTAGACCAACTGAAATCGCACTTATTAAAACATGAAGAACCTTTAAAACAAAAGCTAAAGGATGGTACTTATCAACCACAACCAGTGAGAAGAGTCGCCATACCTAAAGCAGATGGTTCTAAAAGGTATCTAGGTATCCCATGTGTGCTGGACCGAGTGGTTCAACAAGCAATACTACAAATCATTTATCCAATCATTGACCCACATTTTTCTGACAAAAGTTTCGGCTTTCGAAAAGGAAGAAACGCTCATCAAGCGATTCAACTAGCGGAGAAGTATTATGAAGAAGGCTATCGTACAGTCGTAGACTGTGACTTGAAAAGCTACTTCGATACAATCCATCATCAACGACTGAGAGCTTATCTAGAAGAATTTCTAACAGATAAAATTGTGCTAAAACTCATCTGGAAATTTCTGCGTTCTGGAATATTAGATAAAGATATTTTTATTGATACAACTGAGGGTGCACCTCAAGGTGGTCCATTATCTCCTATTCTAGCAAATGTTTACCTCAATAAGCTAGATAGAGAACTAGAAAAACGAGAACATCGTTTTATACGCTATGCAGATGATTTTGTCATTTACGTAAAATCGCCAAGAGCTGGGGAAAGAGTAATGGCAAGCGTTAGGAAATTTATCGAAGATGAATTAGGCTTAACAATTAACGAAAAGAAAAGTAAAGTTTGTGGAGCAACTGCCTCTACTTTCTTGGGATTTCACCTTCAAAATCTGAGGGGAAAGTTGGATGCCGACCAAGTAAAGCAAGTAAAAGTAGATTTAAAGACAAATTGAAGAAATTAACAAGCCGTAAAAAGGCAGGAACCTTCAAAGAAATTGTCGATAGAATCAATCGAACAACAGTCGGCTGGATTAATTATTATGGAATTGCAAATATGAAAACATTCATTATCAGCATACAAGGATGGTTAAATCACAGATTACGTCAATTAATATGGAAAAGATGGAAACGTGTCCGCACAAGGTACACCAAATTACGTCAATACGGAATTGAACATGATGAAGCGATGAAGATTGCGAATTCAAGGAAAGGATATTGGCGTATTTCACGAAGTGAAACACTACACCGAGCCATTACAAAAGAAAAACTCATAAAATGGGGGCTGAAAGATTTATCCCAACTTTATGAGCAACGATACTTAAAAGGTTGAACCGCCGTATACGGAACCGTACGTACGGTGGTGTGAGAGGTCGACTAGCCAATTAATGGCTAGTCTCCTACTCGATTGTCGAAATTTGCTTAGCGTGGGTTTTATGTCAAAATGCTGGTGGTACCCCATTTATTATTTATTTCGATTAGTTTATCTAATGAAGATCAATAAGAAATTAACAAAAAGTCCCGCTCAATCAAAATTTCAGTGCTAAAATGTTATGATTTTTGATAGTCTTATTGTACTATATATGTATATTAGTATATTAACTAACATACAATAATTGTTGAGGAGCGGTTCTGTGGAAGAGTTTATTCAAAGAGCACTCGGGGCTGAGGGACATCTGTCGAAGCTTGTTAAAGGTTATTCTCCACGTTCACCGCAGATGCTTATTTCAAACAAAGTGGGGGCAGCGTTAGAGGGTGAAAAGCATCTATTGGCTGAAGCCGGTACAGGTACAGGGAAGTCGCTTGGCTATTTGATACCTGCAGCCAAGTGGGCTGTTGAAAACAACAAGACTGTTATTGTTTGTACCCATACGATCCCGCTAATGACTCAGATAGTAAATGTAGAACTGCCTCGTGTACAACAGATTCTAAAAATGGAGCATCAAAATCTTAAGTATCAACTTGTTAAGGGAAAGTCACATTACGTTTGCTACTCGAAGCTTGAGAATTTGTGGCAAGAAACGCTACGGAGCATGAATAAAGAAGCTAAAACAGTGCAGAAGATCTTCAAAAAAGTGACCCGAGAGTATGTAAATGATCGTACAGGGCTTGGATTCGATGTAGAAGATAGCTTATGGAAGAAAATATCTGCGAGCAATTGTCGAGCAATTAATAAGCCTGAGTCATGCGTAATTGAAGAGCTGAAAGAAAAAATGATTCAATCCCATATTATTGTTACAAATCATGCATATTTCTTCTCAGATCTTGCCATTCGGCGGAAGACAGGAAATGGTTCTCTTCCAAATTACGATGCCGTCATTTTCGATGAGGCTCATGAAATGGAAGATGTCTGCTGCCAAATCTTTGAGAAGTCTGCTGACATAAACCAGTTTGAGTCTTTATTCGATCAATTGTTCCAACGTGACATCTTTAAAGAATTAGATCATGGTGCGCAGCTTAAGCTAACTCAACTTCGCCAGGATATCCACCGTAACCTTGACCAAGTATTTACTGGGGTTGGAAATGAAATGGGGAACAAAGCATATCAGCTCTTAGACAAACAGATTGATGTATCAGAGGCTTGCTCTTTAATTAAGGATTTCTTGGAGACATTAAAAAGTATGAATGTCCGTGGTGCTTCCGATATTCTTGATCGGCTCTTTGAGTATAATTGACCTTGATTTCATTAGTAACAATGCTAAACGATCCTGGGCATACTGGGCTACTGTTCGTGGCCGTGATCAGATCACCCTGCATGCTGCTCCACTGTTTCCAAAAGTTGTACTGGCTTCTAGCTTATTCGATAAAGTGCCTGTTATTCTAACAAGCGCTACGATGTCCAATAGCGGGAACTTTTCTTTCTTTGCTGGACGGGTTGGAGTCAAAGAGTATGATTCAGTCGTTGTCGGTAGTCCGTTTGATTACATAAACAAGACGATGATTATCGTACCGGATGATGCACCTGAACCAAACAGTCCTGGTTTCAACGGATATACTGCAGAAAAGCTAGAGGAGATAACGATGTATACTGGCGGTCGTATGCTTGTCCTTTTTACAAGTTTTGATGCGATGAACCAGGTCGCTCGTTCTTTCCAAAAGTATTGTAGTGAAGTGGGTTATCATCTATTAGTTCAGTATCCTGGATGTAATCGTGAAGAACTCATTCAACAACTAAAAAATGAGCCAAGAACAATCGTATTTGGGTCATCTAGTTTCTGGACCGGTGTTGATGTCGCAGGAGAAGCTCTTACTACAGTAGTGATCCCTAGATTACCTTTTCCACATCCCGACGATCCTTTAATAAAAGCACAAATTGAGCTTCTTGAGAAAGCCAATAGAAGCAGCTTTTTCGACTATATGTTTCCCAAGATGATATTTAAACTTAAACAGGGTTTTGGCCGTTTAAATCGCTCAGTTCATTGCCAAGGAGCTGTTATCATCCTGGATAACCGAATGAGAACGAAGCGATATAAAGGACTTATTATTAAATCATTACCGAAGTGTCAATATTCATCTACAGTATCGGATTTAGTAAATATCCTGCCGGTATAGTGGAAAGGAGCTGGCGTCTATGATGGGAAGAGCACATTTAGTTATCAGTACGGGGCTATCCTTATCTGCACTCCAACTAGCTGATCAAGAAATTACAATACCCGTAATAGTAGTTGCTGTTTTAAGTTCACTACTTCCTGATATCGATGAACCAAATTCTCTTTTAGTTTCAAGAGCAATTCCAAAAACAGTAATTCGCACATTCCAGCTGCTTCTCTTATTGGCTGCAGCTGCTGTCATCTTTCTTGGAGAAGCGTATTCTCCGTGGAATTATATGTTGGCCATAGCTGCAGCAATCATTACCTTTCTCCCGAATCGAACATTGAAGAATGTCATTATGATTTTAACGGGAATCATACTGATTGCTTTCGGCAGCCAAATCTCGCCTTGGAACTATATTGGAGGTTCCTTACTTATACTTGTGTCGTTCCTGCCGCACCGAGGATTAACTCATACAATCTATGGATTGGTTGGTTGGACCTTGATCTTATATTTGACTACAGGTGATATATCTATCTGGCTAGCTGGAGGGTTATCCTACATGCTTCATCTACTTGCAGATGCATTAACGAACCGTGGTATACGAATTCTCCCACCATTTAAGTACGTACTGAGATTTCGGATTATGAGTACAGGAAGTTTCAGAGGTTCCCTAGTTGAATATCTTTGCATGGGAGTGACACTTGGTGTGGTCTGGCTCACATTTTTCTTAGATAAAAATTTATTTACTGGAGGCTAAATTATGAGTCTTGATCTTCAAATTATTAGAATCAATTTATATCCCGTTTTTAAGGAATTAAAGGCTAAATACGGACTAACAAAGAGAGAAACACAAGTGATTGAAGCTTTAACTATCTACGGTGAAAACAACCATAATCTAGGGAGCAGATTAAAAGTTAGTGAGAACACAATAAAAAATCATATGTCCCGAATATTGGTTAAGACCAAACTTAGCTCTGCCCGTGAACTTCAAGCTCTTATTCTAAGATCCTTAATGAGTTTTGAATAAAGTAACTGCTGCAGTAATCACATCCTTAAACCAGCTAAATACATAATTAGTAGATGTTAAGAACACATTCAGGGAAGGAGACCTCTTAAAATGTCATATATTCATTTATCCGTACAAGAGCTACAGCGATTACTTTCTTTGTTTCCTGCTTCATTAAAAACAGAAGATACATCTCTTTATAACAAGTTGCATGATTGCCTCGAAAAAAATAAAGAAAGAAGTAAATATGATTTTCTCATTGAGCAATTTTCAGAGTTCCGATTATCTCAAATATTCGAAATTCCTGAACACTTGATGGATCTAGAAGTAGGGTACTATTTTGGTCAGTTTGAAGGGAAAACTTATCGCAGCGTGGCAAAGTATTTAAAGCGTAATGACTATACCATTATGCGAGACTTAATGGAGATTACCGTATATAAGCTAGGTAATATTCGTTATATTGGACCCATCGGAAGATCTGCTATCTTTGATGCCTTAGATCCCTATTTAATACCTAAATACTTTCCAACAGATGTTACTACACGGTCTGAACACACCACACACAAGAGTGTTATCTGATATATTTGTTTATGAGAGAAGGGTTCTCGAGTCTCATCGATCTTAGTTATAAGAAACATACATACATTTAGGAGGAAATTCAAATGAAACCTAATGAGATTGCAAAAGAAAAGCCCCAAACAACTAAAAATCTTAATAAAAATGACTACTTAAAGAGAATAAAGAGCATTAAATCTGAGGATTTGATAGGTATTATCGGTATGACCATCGCGTTAGCTACTGCTTTTATTCTGCTTATCGGAGTTTTTATGTAGAGGCTTGGAAGAAACGATCGAGCATTATGTTAAATACAGTAGTACCGATCATCAAGTTAAGCAAAATCGGTATGTAGATAAAGAAGTGGAATTTTGGAAACAATCCTGAAGGAATACATAAGGACAGCATAAATAAGGTTCAGCCGTTTGGGGGAAGGGTGAAACACACCTTTCTCCATCCTTAAAACTAACTGCTCATTTATAAGGCGCATAGTTTATACCGTAGAGCTTCACTCAGGTTGAATCATATGCTATACTTACTTCATTATCAGTACTTAATGTTTTTCTTTGCCGCTATTAATTTGGTAAAGATAGGGGAAGCGGTATTAACCGTCAAAATATGAGGCTATCTATTAGCCGTTGGAAACAGGAGACAACCTTTGGTATGTCTTTTTTGTTTTCAACGGCTTTTTTTATGCCTAACGAGGAGGAATAAAAATGCGTATTAACATGAACACTCTCAAGCAAGTCCTGCCCTGTCAACCAGATGGACAAACCACCTCAAAAACACTATCAGTTGGAATCTTCCGTGCAATTGAGGCTGCCCATGAATTGGTTAATAGCAGCGAAGTTGACTGGAATTCGTTTACGCTTGCAGAAGCTGAAGAAGCTTTAGATCATGCTATGGCGTACGAGTGTGATGAACACATCGAGTATGGGGATTATGCAAACATCAACAGTGGGAATGCGATTCACGAATACCTGCATAGTCATAATCTCATATTTCAGTTGAAGCGGTCTGCTCCAGAAAAACAGACAGCAACAGTTCAATTCTTTTGAGAGGTGTGAGGAGATCATGGAGAAGTCCTACTACTGTTCAGAACAGGTTGGACAAATGCAGGCTACCTACGACTCTTTAGTCATGCTGAAGATGATCGAGGTTGCTGGATGTGATATCGTGAACAACCCAGTCAATTACTACTGTTATGATTGGGGGGATCAATATCCCGTATTTTTGACATGCATTAAAAGAGTATTTGGAGACGCACAACACATCGAAGAGCTTATAAACCCCCATGGAGAGGAAGAGAACACTTTTAAACTCCCATTACCGGAACTCATCCAATTTGCAGAACTCCTTGGTAAAGAAGAAAGTGACCGGTACGTAGCCAATTTTAATAGGATGTTGAATCGTAGTTGCGATTATCTAGATTTCAGTATGGAAGGGATAGTTGTAAACGCTAGTATTCAAATTACCTTAACTGGCTTCTATGGTATTTTATCTCCCTTTCTTAAAGTGTTGTTAGAAATTAAACAAATGGTGCAGCAAGTTATTCGTGAATGCAAATCACAGATAACTAACAGCTCTCAGAATATAGTTTTGCTGAAGGAGCTTAATCAAAGGGTTGTTGGATCCGTTCCTGAAGTATCCATCACTGATAGCACAACTGTTGTGTTTGCCCAGATCATGAAGTTCCTCGGTGGGAACTCCTCATCTGAGAGCAGTGATAACTTAACCTTCAGTGAGATGAGAAACATTTTAACCCATGTACTTGACCAGGTGACTATAAATAGGAAGGATGATGTGGCATGAGCCAGCAGCATTTAGTAGAGAAAAACAATACAGGAAATGAAATGGTTATTCGGATCCGCGACCATTATGCACTTCCCATTGTTGAGGAGTATATTGACGGTGTTAAGGTCGGTGAAGGTATTTATACACATGAAGCGGTTGCTAGTGCTATTCTTCAGTCTCTAGAAACTGGATTAGTACGAACACCTGTCATGCCTAGAGGTGCTCTCCATTTCGTTGAAATAACGAAGTCCCGTAAGTTCATTTTTATGGAGGTGTCTCCTCAAAACAGGAAGGCTTATTACCACGAAGCCGTAATTGAGGAAGTTCCTTTTCCAAGATTGGTATTCGGCTTTGAAATTCATGAGCGTGATAAAAAATGGGCGATCAGTCAAGTATATCTTGCAGCTTTGGAGGACCAAATCATTCCCAATGAGGAATCGATGGTCTTTTTTTATCCCTACACCAACGTTAAGGACAATTTTCAAGTTTGCTGGGGTAGTCAGCAGTTACCGGATATTGAACGGTTATCACAGCTATCTACTTTTCCAGAACTGTTCTTTAACTCTCCAAATTCGGACTGTTACTACTATAGTTCTAATAACAGCAACATGAATTATCGCGAGCTGGTGACCAAAATTAAGGGAGAAAGTTTTCCGCAAGAGTATCTTAAGCCGACTAATCTTACACTGCAGGCATGGTTCAATCGGATCGTTGGTTTTGAAGTGTAGAACCCATATAAAAATTAGTTAAATTAGGAGGAATAAAAATGTCTAACAACAATTATGGTCAAGGTGATCTATTCTCTTATTTTGGTGATGATTTTGCTGAAGCATTAGAATATGAGGAGAAGAATAAACTACAGCATACTTCTGACCAATCTATTGAAGAAGATCATAAAGATAACCCTGCATCAGAGAGTCTTACTACTGATCCAGCAGCTGAAAAAAGTCAAGGTGAAAGCCGTCCGACGAAGCTAATCTCACTGGAATCGCGCAGAAGAGTATCAGATTCTTCCTCTAATGATGGTTGTCCTGATGCATGTTCTGATGAAGAATTAGATGACGATGAAAAAGATGCTTTAGAGGATAAGGCAAGCGATGAACAAGAAGCGGACAAGCGTGAGCTCAGTGGGGAAAGCGGAAACACTTCTGTGATCAAATCAGATGAAAAAACACCAGTTACCGCTAAGAAGGAAATAGAAAAACCAGAACTGAATTATGCTACCTTTATTTGCTACTCAGGGCTAAGCATTTCTATAACAAAATTCTTCTCTGAGGATAAGCTAGCTGGTCTTGAGCTTGAGGATGTTCGGAAACGCCTGGAAAAAGATTACCCAGAGCTTTCAAAACAGCGGACAAAAATGGATTGGGACAAGAAGAAAAATATAATTGTGCCTATGGTCACCGGTGGAAAAAAAGGGGCCCATTTTACAAATGGGATTCGTGGTTTTTATTCATCTTCTCAAGAACTCATTGAGCACCAGGAGCCAATATCCTACCTTGCTGCACAAGATGGGTACTATGAAATACGAGAGAACCTGATAGGAGTATTTATAGGGAGAACGGCTGCTGAAGAGCTGATTGAATGGGAAGGATTCTCTAAATTTAATTCAGTCTTACCCAAACATCTAGATCTTGAGCCATGCAGACCTGGATTTAAATACAAATTACCTAAGATACCCAAGCAACTCTTTGCTCAACTGGTCTCCTTTTTTATGGACTATACAGATTACGATGTCGAGGTTATGGGTGTTTTCTACTACGATATTGATCGCCAGCAGTTTATTTTGGATGTTCCTTATCAATCTGTCACCAAATATTCAGTTAACCCTTGGTACTCTGTTTATCCCGGACATGTAATTAAGGTCGCTGAAATCCATTCACATAACACGATGCGTGCAGATTTTAGTTCGATTGATGATGAAGATGAAGTAGGGACCATGTTATACGGAGTAGTTGGTAAGATCAAAAAAGGACATGCAACAGACGTGTTTTTTGATGTCAGGACTCGTGCAGGAATGGCAGGAAAGTTCATACCTATCGATCCCAAGGTATTTATTGAAGGAGAATTAACGAGTAACCGGCTAAATAATCATATCGATTATGTCGCCTATCCTAAAGACTGGGTTAAAAAGGTGACAATCATAGGAGGCAATAGAAATGATTAAACTACTTTCACTCACTCCAAACTACACATCACTTTATTATTATATAGTCTTGATTGGTGCAGGAGGGAATGGTGGATATACGGTGCAACGTCTAACTAAGATGATGAGTGCATTTAATAATGTTCCATCCTTTCTTATGATTGCTGATCCGGATACTGTAGAGGAAAAGAACATTCTGCGGCAGCCTTTTATCACGTCTGATATTGGGCTCAAGAAATCCGAGGTATTAGCTAAGCGATATGGCGGTACATATGGATTAAAGATCGGTTCTTTCTCAGATTCTTATATTGAGTCAGTAGAACAAATAGAAAAACTTTTTTCTCTGACTGATTACCGGCATAAGCCTGGACAATACATTCAAAAGGTACTTATAGGTGCTGTAGATAATGATTTTTCAAGAAACATCATGAATGATTACTTCGATCGGACGGATGATATCATTTATATTGATGCCGGCATCGAGGGGGTTTTCATGCCAAGTGAGCAGCCACAAGATCAGTGGTCTACCGAGGAACTAAAGGACCACATAGATAGTGGCTATTCCGGTCAGATTGTTGTAGGACTAAAAAAAGACGGGAAGGAGATCTTACCGCCTCTAAATGGGGTTTACCCTATAAATGCAGAAGATGCTATCCCTCCGTCTCACAACTGTGGGTTAGAGCCTTATCAACCACAACGGATGATCGCCAATGAATATGCTGCCATGCATATATCTACAGTTGTTAATGAGCTTTTTAGCTCAAATTCGATTCATATTCATGTATCAAACTTCTCAGCAAGGAATGGTAGTTGCCGTCCTATTTATGTTGAAGAGGTACAGGAATAGCCCAATTGTCTCATTTAAAAAAGGGGGCATAATAATTACCCCCTTTTTTCTACAAAGAAACACTAGGTAATTGACGAATTTTGTCTTTTTTGCTATAACTAAAGTATTACATGAGTTATAGATTTTTCTTTATCGTTGACTATTCGATAAAGAGAGAGTTAAACCGATAATCGGCTAATAAATATTTTGGGCTTAATTTGCCATGGAGAACATAGACACCGGAGGTGTCTATTTGTGTTTCTATGGCTTTTTTCTGCCTTACTGGAGGTCAAACATAATTAACGAGTACAGAGATCCTTATCAAGCTAGTGATGAATTGTTGATCCCCGTAGAGGACTGGATTGAAACTCTATGTGCTGAGCAGTTTGTGCTTCCCACACTTCCACCTGAGATGTACGCTGTGGACCTGTATGACCACTATCATATTAACTTTTCAGGGGGTGCCGACTCACTTGCACTCGCCTTGCTTATGAAGTATGGATACAAAATACCATCCGAAAAGATGGTTCTTGTCCATATGCGCGTTGATGGAAATCCGGAAGAGAAGCAACAACTCTTTGATTGGCCGCAGACCGATGAATACTTGCGATACGCAAGTGAAAAGCTGGATATTCCATTGGTCGTAATTTGGGGTGACAAGTCACTTGAAGAACGTATTCGAGATCGCAAAATGTTTCCGGATAAAAGCTGCAGATTCTGCACTTCTTATACGAAGCGAGACGTTTACGCAAAGTGGGTTCGTCAGTTCGATGACTGTAAAATTCTAATGCTTACTGGGGAACGCTCAGAAGAATCATCTGATCGAGCGAAGGAGCCAATATTTGAGTATCATCCTGCCCAGGCAACTAAAAGAAAGAATCGTGAAGTGCATTGGTTCCGACCGATCAAGAATATGCTTAAATCCCAGGTTAAGCAACTGGCCGCCAATTACAGTATTGAACTACACCCTTGTTATCAATGGGTTTCACGCTGCAGCTGTCGTTTCTGTATCTTTAATACCGCTTCGGAAATGGAGCGTGTCGCTCAGCTCTACCCTGATGATTGGGAGTACTTAAAACGTATGGAGTTACATCTTGGCCATACCATGAAAACCAAAAGGGGTAAACCAGTCCTTCTTTCTGAATTTGTGAATGAATCTCAAGTCACCATATCAGACTTCATCTGAAGAGAATCGATAGAACTAACTATAAAGGAGGCAATAAACATGCAGACAATTTTCAAAGAAAATCATAAACAACGTATGAAACCGGAGCTTATTAACCAGATGGAATCTGTAGTTAAAAGCGTTATAGTTAACGAAAAATTTCATGCAGACTTTTATTTACATGACCTTAAAGTAATGGACTCTTCCAATGGAGGAATATTTGCCTGGTATGTCTATGATTGCGGTACTCATTTAATTCAACTGAGTAATTATGATGAAGTAATCGCATTTCAAAAGGAATGGATCCAAAGCATGCCTAGCATCCGTGATAAGCATTGGAGAGATTGTTTATATGTTTGTGATACCGCCAAAAGTGAACTCAAAATCGTTAAGAGTTTTAGCGAGGGTAACTTGGTAGAGCAGCTCAAATTAGTCGTCTGACTTTGGAGGGCCTTGAGATGAGTGGAGGGTTAGCTGTCTGCAGCTAACACTTGCACTCATCAATTAGGCTGTCCAGAGTGACACCTTTTTTAATTCATAACCCCCATACCGGAAGGAGAAATTCAAAAATGTCGCAACAATTCCACAACCAAGGTTTTATTATTATGATTGAACAGGACGCAGCAGAAAAGGATTACACAGCATATATACCAGCACTTCGACTTGGAGCCAAAGGTCATACTCTTGAAGAAGTCCGCGACAATGCTCGAGACTTAATTCTTATGGAAGTCGAAGCAATGCAAAAAAGTGGAAAATCCATTCCATCTGACGACAACTGTATTGTAGAAACACTTTCAGTTTCCCTCACAGTGTAATTTTTGAAACAATAAAAGGAACGCCTTCATGCGATTGGAAGCGTTCCTTTTCAATGTTGAAATTCAAGAGTCTTGCTGCCGGTTCATCTGTGTTGTATTTCAACACAATACCTACTATACTATGGTTAAATTAAGTATAGAGGAGTAAGACAAGTATGTTATTCGGTGATTATATACGTGAACTACGAAAAGCAAGAGAACTTACACAAGACCAATTATCTAATTTGACAGGGATAAAAAAGCCTTATATAAGCCGTCTAGAAAATAATCACGATAATCCACCTAGCGAAGAGTTGTTGATTCGTCTTGCTGAAGCATTAGAAGTAGAAACGTATGAATTGATTCTTAAGGCTGGTAAAGTTCCAGAGGATTTCAAAAATCTTATAATTTATGATCCCGAGGTATATACATTCCTGGTTAAAAAAATTAAACAAAGTAAATGAAAAAATATATAAAAAACAACCAGATAATAAGGTGCTTTTATCTGGTTGAAACAATAGGAAGCATTTATGCTGAAAAAGATAAACTTCAGAGGCTCAGATTATTTCATACATAAAATTAAATATCCGGACAATAAGAATACTTGTATCATTCTAGACCCTAATGAGCAGCTTAGAAATAATGAAGATTTATACGTAGTCTCCGTTAACCTTGATTTAGGGGAGCCATTTCTTGATTTTATCCCATTTGATGTTAATAAACTACCTATGTCCTTGATGTCTGATCTTATTGAAATGGAAGTATTGGCAGCCCCAACTCACCAAGTGAAGTCCGGTTTTGTTACATACCCACTTTGTAAAGTATTAATTTAATTCAGACAGTGATTGTTACCATTACTGAACTTTACATGCATTCAGCGATCGCGATCAGCTGCTATTCTCCTATAAATTGATCCTTGAAATGATGAAATCTGCATTTACTCGCGAAAGAATAATAGACTTTGATGTAAGAGCAACCTGCATATAGACCGGTTGCTCTTTCTAAACTTGCTTTTTTTCTTTTGATGTTATGATGGAAGGGATCGAAGGTTTTATTTTATGCATTGCTCTTTCCTTCACCTCATCCATAACGTGAGTATATATTTGAGTTGTAGAAATGGACTCATGACCAAGAAGATCCTGTACTGCACGAAGATCAGCCCCATTCCGTAAGAGATCCGTCGCGAATGAATGTCTAAATTTATGGGCAGATAAAGACATTCCGGAAAACTGAGGATACTCTGCTATAAGTGCATCAAAAGTTTTTTCTGCGATAGTCTGCACCATTCGCTTGCTAATACGCCTGCGAAATTGAGAAACAAAGAAAGCAGGCTCCTTGCTATTCCAGGGAGTGATTCGTTCCGTCAAGTATAACTCTAACAGTTGATTTAACTCAGCTGGAAGAGGGATATATCTCCATTTCCCCCCTTTACCTAAGACACCAATATTTGAGTTATCTTTATCATAATTAACTATATCTAATCTAACTATCTCGCTTACACGAAGTCCAGCGTACGCCATTAAAGCGACGATCGTAATATCCCTTAATTGATGTCTTCCTTTAATGAGCTCTAGGGAGGCATCTAAAAACTGCTTTTGGAGGTAGGTAGGTTGCCTTTTCTTTTCAACTTTTGCTTTTTCAATGTCCAATGTAGGATTATGATCTATTACTCGGAATCTAACCATCACTTTATAAAATAATCGAATTGCTGACTGACACCGATTTCGGTAGCGTGCTCCTGCACCATTTTCTCTAACCTGGGTGAGATAGGTCATAATTTCAATATCCGTAACATCATTGATGGGTTTATCATCTAAACTTAGGAGAAAATGCTTTAAATCATGAAGATAAGCATTTTGGGTATCTTTCGAATATTCACGATCCTTCATATAGGAAACAAACAGCCTTACTTCTCGATCGTAACGCTCGAATATTTCTATATAACCCATTAACTCACATCCTAGAATTCGTTTTAAATCAAAATTGCATTAAATGCTAATTTAATGCAATTTTATTATAGCAAAGTGAGGTTATTTATAAAAGAACATGTTGCGATTTTGAGAAACTAGTAAACTGAATCAAGAAGATGTAGTTGTTTTAAAATAAAATGAATATATGACATAAGGAGAATGTAATCACATTCAAGAGAAAAACAGCTAGACGAAGTCTTTTATGATATCTTTGCTTATTCTGAGATGAAATTAATGATAAAAAGAGCGTTATTATTCTCTGTGAATTATTCTGAAGGATGATTAAAGGTGAAAAAGAACAGCAGTTTCTGTTATTGGTGGTTATGCATGAAGTCATTCAACTTTCATAGACGGTTATATGTTAAGGGGAGTGGGACTGAAGAAGAAAGAGGTTGCAAAAGTGGCAAACGAAAGAGATATTGATGCATATGGTCTTTCATTTTAGAAAAGATCAAACTAGGAATAGGCTCAGTTATATGCACGGTTCTAATATTTTGATCATATGCTTATTTATAATGTGCTGGAGGGGATACCATTTGAGCAACGATTATAAAGATGAGGCATGTGAATTTCAGCGTATGCTACAAAAATTTAAGGAATCTTTATATAAGCTCGAAAATATGGAAACGATGGTGAGTGATCCAATGTTGAAAACCATGGTTAGTGAAGCGATATTAAACCACCACCAAATAATCGATGTGATTTTAGAATCCTCGAATACTCAAAATATGGACCGAATTCAATTAATGAATCATTTAGATAATCTAATTAAATGTCATGATAACGTATTTCTTTATGCCATCGATCATGGATTAATGGATGTATGAAAATACATTTTTGAGATTTTTCGTTTAACACAAATACCCATGTATCAACCTCCTGTTAATAAGGGGGTTGATACAAGTTCTTATCCTTGGTTCAGGAAATGAATTTGTACCGATTGCCGAAATGGCAAGAAGAACTAACTAACTTAACATAATATTTATTACGTAAACAACAATACATATTCACCAAAGGTGGATTTTGTACACATGTATATATATATATATTATGCATTTTTTTTTTTTCTTTCATTGTTTTGTTTGTTGTTGTTGTTGTTGCTAATGATTACTTCATGACTGAAGTCATCAATAATATTGCAATAAGGACAGTTAATCAAACGGGCACCTCCAGATTAAAAAATGAATTAGATATCTGTCTAATCGGAAATCGGACTATGTTCATGTCCATTTCGGTAATCGGTACAAGTTATTGTCCCTCGACAAAAGTCGTCTTTCAATGTAATTTACATATACTGTATATTGTGTTAAGTTTAATCTGGAGGTGTGACATGTTCATATATTGGGTTATTGGTTTAGGGGTTATCAGTTCCTTAATTCTAAATTGGTCATTCAAAAAATTTTTGAATATAAAACCAACATTTACGGATACCATGATCCTAACCCTATTTTTACTTGGAGTTGGATATCTCTTTGAGGTTTTATTTAAATACCAATCAGACCCTTTTGTTGCTCTCATGACTATTATCATTTCACTTATACTTGCATTCCGTCGTTATAAGGAAATAAAGAAAATCATTGTTCAATCTTAAATCAATCTACAAAGCCAGACCTTCTAACAACAAGGTGCTATTTGTTTTCCTTAAAATACATCCTTATTTTTGTGAGGTGCAACAATGTTTCTTTATTGGTTGTTAGGTCTAGGAGCTTTAAGTTGGCTAGTTCTAAGATGGTACTTCAAAAGAACACCTTTGTTTGCCGATGTAGTTATATTAACTTTAATACTTCTTGCCGCTTCTTCATTAATTCAAGACATAATCAGAAGGCAAGATATGTTTCAATCTTGGATGTTTATTATTGCTTCAGTATTTTTAGGAATTAGTCGATACCAACATTATAAGAGCAACATTAAGGAATAAAGACCTCATAAGAGGTTTTTTTATTTTATTAGCCTGCCCGTAGCTAGCTTAGGCTTAATGAGCAAGGAGCAGCTGCCAATCAGCAAACTGCCCCATGCGCTATTTTCGACTAACGTTTTCCGTTAGTTGAACGAAAAATATTCATTAATCATTTAGATCAGGCCAAATATCACCCTCTTTTCGGGATACCCAATCATAATGCATACCAGAGTCAAACGGCTCGGTTGCTAACTTAATATCATTTTTATAAATCTCAAGTCCCCCAATACTGATCTGATCAGTCAGATAGACAAGTACATCATGAATTCCACTTTCACGTGCAGATTGGGCAATAAGAGCAAACACCTCTTTTTGTTCTGTAGACAACTCACTCAAAACCTTATTAATTTCTTCATTTTCATTTGTATTAGGCCAGGAATTTTGTTTGATCCATTCAGAAAGGACACATTCTCGGATTTCAACTAAATCATCGATAAACTCTTTATAAAGTTCCACTGCTTGCTTTTCCATCTCTTTAAACACCATCCAATTCATTGAAATTTATGTCCTTGAACTATTTGAACAAAGGAACTGTTAATTTTGACTTTTGACTGTACAAGTATCTAAGGAAGCTAACAAAGGAATCTGAGCATACACTAATTTCGTCTAAATCCATTCTGATAAATGAAACTTCCACTATTGCCATCTCTGTATTTCTCGTGTCAAATGCATAAGCGATATCACTATCATTTGAACCAAAGTATTAAAACCTCTGCAAATTCTTTTACCGCATACCCATCATTGATTACAAATAGTCCTTCTATGGCCAAAGTACAAGATATGAATTACCTACTTCCCTTTCCCCACCGTTATCAATTTCCATAAACTAAATATACCTATTTTATAAGAATAATCGTTTCTTTTAGAACAGGAAGGTGAAGGTAAGATCGTGTGCATTCAACATTCTTTAACTCCTTCACGAGTAAAAGGCACACCCCCTATATGTTCTTTAATATCCTAGCAGATCCTTTATAAAAAGAGGGAACGTTGATTAGTAGTATTTCGAAATACTAAATTCCGGTATGTACTCTTCATCGAGTCCATTTTTTTTGAAATTGAATTTCTTACTTAGCATTTGTCTAAGTATATCTAAGCTTCGTGATCTATACTACGGAAGTATTTACGAAGCATTAAACTAACCTGCCTGTTAGCTTAAAGAAGGCAGCCAATCGCATCGGTTGGCTGCCTTCTTGTTTTGTTGATTCCTTTTTATTATCTTCTCACACCGTAACTGATGATTTCTTTTGTATCAGCATTAAGAAATACTTGAATGGGACCTAAAATAAGATCACTGGTTGTTTTGAAAGTCACTTTGTACAGGTTATCAACTTGAGGTGGTTGACCGCCGTTTTGTACTGTCGGCAGCTCGCTCAACTCCACTTCTGCAACATTTGCTGATCTCCAGTCACCTTTTACTTCTTCTTTAGCACTTTCAGTAAGGCTATTCCAGGCTACTTCACGAAGAACCGAAACATCGCTAATTTTGTTCTCCTCATTTGAACATCCAATAGAACTCATTATCACCAAAAGAAAAGCTAGGAACACCAAAATATTCTTCATGTATACTCCCCCATATTCTTGTTGTCATAATATAGACGAAATGAAAAGATTGATAGTTCCGTAGCTTCTCAACAATCAAATATTTTGTTCAACTAACCTGCCCGTTAGCTTAACAAAAGGAGCAGCTGCCACCGGCAAACTGCTCCTTTCTATTTTCGACTAACGTTTCCCGTTAGCGTAACGTTAGTTCAATACTTTTCAAGTTCTTGATCCAAATCGTTTAGCAGTACGTTAACCGTAAGAACAGCTGAATCATTTCTATTCCAGAAAATTGATGGCTTATACTGGTCTTCCTCAATACCTGGTAACCACTCATTGATAAACTCATCTAAAGAGATACTCTGTGCTTTATAATTAGACCACTCTTCAAAAGCACAATATTCCGCAAATTCTCTCTTTGGCCAGAATGGAATCATCATGCTTCCATCATCGTCTGAAGTCATTGCCCATCCTTCCTCATACAATCCCCAAACTTCTTCAAAATCAACAACCTTCTTAATAAAATACTCGTATCGAATATTCGCGGGAAGTTTTATAACTGCTTCGAATTCTTTATGATTCAAAATTATCTTCTCCTAGTGATTAAACTAAAGTTTCCCGATAGCTTAACAAATTATTTAAATGTTATTATTGGGTTCAGTTCTAGCATCCAAACTTTAAATTGGCTGTCTTTGAACTTTTCAGCTCCCGTATTTTGGTAAACCTCATAAATATCCACAACTACATTTATCGTATCCTCATCTGTTCTATTAAATAAGTCATCATTATCGCTCCTCCAGTTTGACCAGAAAGAGTGACACCAATTTGCGAATTCCAAATGAGTAAATTGGTTTTCCTTCCTTAAGAGAAAAGTCAAAAGCGACTCTAAATGATCACGAGTGAACGGAATTGTGCTCAATATCCCCATAATACTCTCCTTTGTAGTTATAAAAATTTATGTGTCTGTACCTTAATATTATACTATCCCTTCTCTTTGTTGAATGAAGGCAGCCAATCTTGTTTATTGCTGCCATCTGATTCAATTTAATTAACGTTTCCCTTTAGCTTAATGAAAGTTTAATCAAATTTGTAAGCAAACCTTAGTGGAAAAAGTCGTGTTAAAGTAGTATCGAACAAACATTCAGAAAAGGAGTGAGCACAATTAAATCACAATTTCAGATTCTGGCTGTCTTATTCTTAGGTGTTTGTTTAGTAATCAGTTCATGGTTAATTTCAGATGCTATTAAAAATCAACCAAGTATTCAAATACCAGATAATAAGGTTACCACTAATAAGTACGAATTTATCCCTATATCAGAAAATCATTATATTATTTTCGATACTGAATTTGGCACTTATTTAGAAAAAAGGGATAACTCTGAAGAGTGGACTATAATCTCGCCTTAATAAATATAATTCCATATGTAAATTTAAAAATATTATGAAGTGAGCCCGGTAGCCATTAAGGAGGTAGCAATGCAAAACGACAAAAATATTAATTGGTTTGTTTTAGGAGATGCTGCCCATTACTAGAGTAAAGGGCTGGGTAAACCAGCCCCTCCTCATCAAACCGTACGTGAGGTTTTCCCTCATACGGCTTTCCGATGTTCGTCATTCATGTGCATACAGATTACAAAAGCGTTTTGAGTCCACATTGACTCGCCATGCTCCTCACTTCTTGGACTGCACTTTGCCACCGAGAACGTTGTCTTTTCTTTGCATACCACTTTGCCAAACGCAGCACAATGTACCAATCTAACTTCGCCATTTTTCGTTGGCTGTAGGACGTGTGGTAGTAATTGCGCCACCCCTGAATCTTCGGGTTCAGCCAACCTATATGCTCCACGAGTGACTTGTGTCTCTGGCTGGACGGAGCTAAACGCTCTTTTACCACTTCCCGGATGCGTTCCTCCGCTTTCCGGCACAGCCACTGCTGCGTGGTGTAGTACACTCTTCCGGAGGATGTCTCAGCTTTCGTCTTGCGATGATGCATGCCTAGAAAATCAAACCCTTCTTCTCCTGTCCATAATCCTACGATCCGCGTTTTTGTCGGATGCAAGGTCAGTTCCAGACGCTCCATAATCGCACGTATGAGTGCATACGCCCGATCTGCATCTTTCTTCGTTTTGCATACGACAACGAAGTCATCCGCGTAACGCGTAAGTTCCCCATTTTCACTGCCATGTCGTTCCCACAGAATATCAAAATAATTCAAATAGATATTCGCTAGCAGGGGGGATATCACACCACCTTGTGGTGTACCCAGATCGGATCGCCTGATCTTTCCTTCCTCCATCACTCCCGCGTTCAGCCACTTCCTTACCAGCTTCAGGACGCGCCTGTCGCTGATTCGCATCTCTACCAGTTTCATCAGTTTCTCTTGGTTGATGTTGTCGAAGTAACCTTGGATGTCGACGTCGACCACCCAATTTCCTTTTCGGTTGCAGGCTTTTCGGATTCGGTCCAGTGCCCCTTTCGCACTTCGTTTTGGACGGAACCCAAATGAGGATTCCTGAAAGTCCGCTTCAAAGATCGGTTCCATGACCAGTTTCGCTGCCATCTGGATGACGCGGTCTCGGACGGTTGGGATGCCCAGCGGTCTTTGCTTCCCGTCTTTCTTCGGAATGTAGTGCCGGAGAACGGGCTGTGGATGGTATTTGTTTTCCTTCAAGCGTCGTTGGCATTCGTACAGGAATAATGCTTCTCCCTTTTCCTCAATATCCGAAAAGGTTTCTCCATCGACGCCAGCCGATCCTTTGTTAGCTCGTACTCTCCGCCAGGCTTCCTCTAATACATCCATTCGATAGACCTTGTCATACAACGCGTGGAATCTGCGCTTCTTGTTTTCCTTGGCCGCATGACCTAGTTTCTTCTGGAGTTGTTGAACGTTTTCCTTTGGTGTCGTTAGCCGTTTGGCATTCACTAATTCGTACCTCCTAAAAAAAAAAACATGAACAAAGCAGGGCTCCTTCCCTCCTGCAGGTTGTGTTGTCCTGCAGTTCCTCAGTATTATGAGCCCCTCGGACTCCCTTCCTGCAAGTAGATCATTTCGTCTTTTGGACTTATAGACCACTTTGTTACGGTTTCAAAAAAAAATTCCGTGCAGAGGAGGGTCTCCCCAGTTCACTGCATCTTCTTTCATATCATGCCGATCCCCTTACGCCGGAGGATTCTTCACTGCCGCTCCAAGTTCTTAGCAGTTTCCATGCCTTCACCCATTAAGCCGGGGTTCGGCTTCCCCTTGTCCCTCTTGCGAGGCCTTTTTGACGACGCGGCAGGATTCACTTGATGTTACGGCCTGATATGTTGCTCGCCCTGTCTCCGACAGATACTTTTGTCGATACGCTTCTACGCACAGTTTTCACCGTACGTAGGTATCCTAGCTACACAGGGGCTTGGCCCCTCCCGTGACCGGACTTTCACCGGTTAGAAGATGCGTGCTTAGCTGGGCACGCGCTTAACGAAAAAGGAGCAGCTGCCAACCGGCGAACTGCTCCATGCTACTTTGAATTAACGTTTCCCGTTAGCTCGCTTGTTGTATACTTCGTACCTTGATGAAATAAAATCCAGCCACCGAAGCCAATAATAAATGGAGAAGATAAGGGATGTACCCTGGCAAAATCTCATTAACCCTTACAATCTGGTCAATCAATAAATAACTCCATATCAACTGATAAATCAGATTACAAAGTAGGATAGTTTTAAGTATTCCTACTCTGGCCATCCATTCTTTCGAGCACAAGACATACCCTATTGCAACCTCAATAAAACAGTAAACTAATCCGATCGGTGCTAACCTCCAACCCCAAAGATATTCAAGTATTGGTGGGAAATATAACAAGCCATGGACAATTGTTAATGTACCAAGTATTCGGAAATGAATGATGTGTATAACAGTTCCTCCTTTCAGCTATCGTTTCCCGTTAACGTAATGAAGCTGCCGATCGTGGCGGCAGCTTCATCCTTGGTTGTGTACGATGGAACTAATGCTCATCGTCGTTAGTCCTATCATTACTTTTTCTTTACTGGTATCCAGATCTCACCCTGTGTATGCCCTGGCATTCCATAATACATTTCGAATTGAGGACCCTCAACCTGTTCGAATCCAGATGTCGGGAACCATTCGGTATACACCCGTTCCCATAGTTTTTGTAAATCACATTGCGGCTCAGGAAAAATAGCCCATGTTAAAGCTGGAACAGAAAGCTTTGTAAATCTCTTCGGAATTTCAAGTCCCCTCGGTAGATGATAGCATACCATGTACTTGAATGATTCTCCCGTATGGTCATATAAGGCAGCGTGCAGCACCGTATTACCAAACCGCCCCAGCAACTCGTTCATTATATCCACACTGCCGTCCTCATCACATTGTTTACGGAACTGAGGAACATCAGTAAATGCCGTTTGCAAATCCTGACTAACATGACCATAAACGCCGAACATCTCAAAAGCTCCTCTTTGTTCTATCCGGTAATTCATCTCGACATCTCCTCTTATTGAGATATGAAAGGACATTCGAGGATAGGCTTTTAAGGAAACGCCTTTATCGCGCGCAGATATCGGCATGATCCCATGGAGATTCTTGAACGCCCGTGCGAACGCTTCCGGCGATTGGTATCCATATTTCATGGCAACATCGATCACCCTTGCATCGGTTGTCTGCAGTTCAAAAGCCGCCAATGTCAAACGTCGACGTCGGATGTACTCGGATAAGGAGATTCCGGTGATGAACGGGAACATTCGTTGAAAATGATACGTAGAGCAACAGGCGATCTGCGCTATGTCATGATATGAGATATTGTCAGCCAAATTCGTTTCGATATAATCCATGGCGCTTTTCATCCTCTCCAACCAATCCATCGCTCTCCCTCCTTTCGAGTTAAATACTATCGCATATAAAAATGACTTTCCGTGCATTTCCTGCACCAAATTGTCAGCATCGTTCGCATCCCCTGAAGACCGATTCCAACTAATCTTGTCTAATTAAGTTCTCCCTCGTCACTACGTTAACCTGCCCTTTAGCTTAATGAATAGCTGTAAAATTCATTTAGATATCTATCTAATCGGCAATAGGTACAAGTTCTTGTCCCTCCTCAGCTTTTTCCAGTGACTAAATAGCGTTTTTTTGATAATTATTGACTGTTGGTTTCTTCCCCTAGAGGCAGTCGCTCCATTTAAAGACGAAAAATGTCCTGTTTCATTGTATTTATCGTGGCTCAAACTTATATGCGCTCCTATTTATATATTTATCTAATCGGCAATCGGATCAAGTTCTTGTCCTTGGCCTGGGACAAGAACTTGTACCGATAAAATAAAAAAGCCGCTAAATTAGCGACTTTGAATGGGAACATGTTCTTGTCCCCCGACAATTATCGTTCTAATTGAAGGCGGCATTTATATTACGCATTTCTCATGATGAATTTTATTGGTGATAAAATGATCATTTATTATAACGGCAAATATCACGAAGGTATTGTCCAACAACCAAATGAAAAAAATTGACTAACGTCTAAAATGATACTAAAGTATATTAGCTTTTTTCGTTCTATTGCGCGATTTTCTTGAACTTGAGATCAAGTTATACTTTACCTTAGATAAGGAGCCACGCTGTTAAGCTGCGACCTTTCTTCGTTACCCACGTTATGCTCCGTCTCGTTTACCGCGCTCACTTAACCAAACCTAATGAATTTATATCCTCAATAATCAGTCTAGCTTGCGGAGAAGATTATTATTCACATTTCTATCAATGATGACTTAAAGTCATTGAAGTTACAAGCTTTCACTTAGATATATTTTTAGGTACAGTTGATAATCAGAATTATTATTCCCATAATTAATGGCGTGATCAAAGAGATAAGAATCGTATGTTTATCTAAAATAGGAATGATCAGCTTAGCATCAGGAGTGAGAATCTGTTGTAGACGATAATTTATAGCTACATGAGCAAGATGCACACCTTTAAATAGTGGTTCACTTTTATGCTCCTTGATCAAATTCAATAAAACGTTCCCTATCTGTCTTCTACTCTTCATCTGTTCTATTACATATTGATCTGCTTTTAATTCCATTTGGATTTCATAGTAGTTAACTAAACTTTTTATCACCGGCAGAAAAACATAACATTCAGAGAGTATTTTTAAAATAACCGTATAAAAGGGATGTCGTTTAAAACAATGATAGTATTCGTGGTAAATGATTGCCCTGATTTCCTCATCATTAAACTGATCTAACAGACTTGTGGAAAGAATAATGTCGGATTTGAAGAATCCAGCTGACATTGCTATTTTGTTTGGATTTGATATCACTTTTATTTTTATATTTAATGACTTGTATTTTTCTGAGTACTCAGTAGATAAATCCAACTCCTCCATTTGGAAAAAGAGTTCCTTCATACCCTTATAGCGAAAATATTGATTAAATACTTGATAACCAAGCGTAACAACTGAAAAGGTGATAAAAGCATTAATGATCATTTCGGCAGTTACATGATTAACAAATACACCTGTAAATGTAGCTTGAAGCAATAGAATTATATTATGATTACTTGGCACATCTTGAAGTTGATGGTATATAACATAGCCCATCTGAAAAAGAACCAAACTGCAAATAGCTATCCCTACTACTACTGCCCGCTTTGGATCAAACAGTATTTTCGAATAACTATTCATTTTTTAGTTCCTTCAATTTGTTCTCTAATTGTTGAATTAAATCAGGATCCGCTTTGTCTAGACTATCAATTAAATTACGAACCATATATGAGCCAAAATCAGCAATTAGTCCATTAGTAACCGCTTGGGTTTGCTCCTGGATAAATTCTTCTTTTGTTGTGGGGGCAGAAAAATAAGTTAATCTTGTTCTGCCCCTGCCACTTGATTCCTTTATTAAATATTCTTTATCAGTTAGTCTTGTCATAACTGTCATGATTGCGTTCAGTGAGATAGGGGATTCAGCGTTTATTAATTCATGAACTTGTTTAATCGTCATTTTCCCGTTGCTCCACAATATCTCCATTATTTTAGCCTCTAACGAACCAAAAAATTTATTGATACCTTCTTCATCTAGATGGAATCTCTTTACTCGCATATTTTCGCTACCTCTTTCAGAAGAGTTTCATTTATTTCTAAATTAATGTTTCTAACTACAAACTATAGTTTAAACTATTTTAAGTCGTATGCCAATTTAACTAAGCAGCCACAATACTATATAAGACCCGTTTTCCAAATAATCGAGTAGGAGGCTACCCATTAATTGAGTAGCCGACCTCTCACACCACCGTACGTACCGTTCGGTATACGGCGGTTCAACCGCTTAAGTGCAA
>NZ_FNNT01000035.1:0-1443 GCF_900106725.1 Paenibacillus sp. PDC88
CGTAATCTCCTTATTAGTCATCATCATTGGCTCCTTTAAAATCCATATTTCGCTTCTTCAGCCTCTAGGATCTTAGTGTAAGTCTCCGCTAATACGAAGGTATCTTCCACTAAGCGGTCTATACGAAATAAGACATCATCATTCACGATCTCTTTGCGAAGGAAATCCTTTTCTTCAATAAAAACATAGGTTGATACCATTTGAGCTTTCATGAAAGTCAAAATGGGCTTTAATTGTTGTTCTGCAACGAGAAAGTGTCGCTGAGAGCCTGCCGTAATGATCATGCTTATTACCTTCCCTTGGAAGGCTTTTTCAGGTGCCAAATCAAATATATTTTTCAGTGTCGCTGGAATGGAGGCTTGGAAAATAGGAGTTCCAATCACAATCACATCTGCCTCCATAACGGTTTGAATGACGAATTTCGTGTCTCCTTCATACTCCATATAATTCCGTCCATCACTGAATTGAACATCAAAGAGAGCCAGATCTAATAATGTAACATCAGCATTCGGATACTTCTTGTGAATCGAGTTTACGGTGTAATTCATGGCAATTCTGGTTTTGGAGCCGATCTTCGAACCGGACAATACAACAACTTTCATACTTTTGACCTCCAATGTCTTATTTTTTAGCTGTATGCTTCTTTATCGCTGGTAAAATTTCATTGCCAATGATATCGATGTTCTTCATTAAGTTCTTAAAAGGAACTCCACCAAAATCCATTTGCGCAATATATCTCTGATGCCCAAAGAGTTCGTGCTGGTATAGGATCTTCTCAATGATTTCTTGTGGGCTGCCAATATTCATAACATCACGGGAGTCAGCTCCTTGTGCAAATGCCTGTTTTGGAAACCCACGTCCATTGGTTAATTTCATTCCCTCATTAATATAAGGATAATAGGCTCTTTGGGCCTTTTGTGTCGTTTCATCTACATAAAAGAATCCGGCGGTTGCTACAGGTAATTTCGACGGATCATGTCCATTTTGACGTGCAGCTTCTCGGTAAGCATCGATTGATCTTTTAAATAACACGGCTGGTCCTCCGAGATGAGCCAAAAACATAGGAACTCCTGCAACACCTGCTTTAATTGCACTGGCAGGGGTTCCCCCTACGGCTCTCCATATAGGTAGATAGCCTTCTTCAGGTCGCGGGAGAATTCTTGCTTGGTTAAGAGGAGCACGATATTCGCCTTTCCAATTCAGCACTTCATTCTCGTTTATCTTCAATAACAAATCAAACTTTTCTTCGAATAACTCCTCATAATCGTTGAGATCATATCCTAATAACTGATATAACCCTACTCGAGAAGCACGACCTGCAATGATCTCAGCCCGGCCATTGGATATAAGATCAATCGTTGCAAAATCTTCGTACACCCTGACTGGATCAGAGGTGCTTATTATTGTAGATGAGCTGCCTATTTTCATTGTAGTTGTAGCCTG
>NZ_FNNT01000010.1:0-156501 GCF_900106725.1 Paenibacillus sp. PDC88
CGCGGCGGACACCCTTGCCTTTGGCTAACAGTTCCTACTGCCAAGCCTGTAGCGGACTTTCACCGCCGAGCTATCGCCCATGCCGGGCGCACTAATAAAAGTGCGTTACAAGAGATCCCACTCTTGTAACGCACTTTATGACCTGTACTAAGTAAAATACCTACCTTTGATTCTATTAATACGAATCATTATTATACCAAGAAACGTTTTGGACCAATTTACGTTGCTATTCAACCTGCTCTATAAATAACTCAATGGATTTTGTGGAGTTCCATTCACACGTACTTCAAAGTGCAGATGTGGACCTGTTGAATTCCCAGTTGAGCCCACTTCAGCGATTTTTTGACCGCGGGATACAGATTCGCCTTCTTTTACTAGAGTACCATTCTCTCTGATGTGAGGATATAGTGTCCATAAGCCATCTCCATGATCAACGATAACTGTATTACCATATCCACCATACCACTCTGCCATAATGACCACACCTTCTTCTGCTGCATAAATACTCGTACCCTGAGGGGCAGCGAAATCTGTCCCATTATGCATTTTCCCTACCTCACCTGTTATAGGGTGAACACGTGGACCAAAGTTAGAGGAAATGATTGCACCTTGAATCGGCATTCCTAGTACTCCACCTCCGTTGGAAGAACTGCTGGAGCTCGATTTAGTATTGGAGCTAGAAACCTTTTGCAGTGTTTTTTTTCTCTCTGCCTCTTCTGCAGCGGCTTTCGCCTTCGCAGCTCTTGCAGCCTGCTCTTCTTTCAACGCATTTTTTTCCTGAACCAGTTCCGACCGTTTTGACGCAATTTCAACCAACATTTGATCTTGCTTATCACTGAGTTCACTTTGTGTTTCAATCTCTTTCTCATATCCAGCAATCAGCTTCTGCTTTTCTTGCTCTTTACTAGCTAGCTCCGCTTTATGAGCTTTCTTCTCTGCGTATAGCCGTTTATGCTCTGTATACTGCTTATCAAGTTGCTGTTTCTTCTCTACAACAAGCTGCTTATCTTTCTTGTGTTCAACTAATAGATTTTGGTCTTGGTCTACTATCATTTTTAAAGAATCCATACGCTGTAGAAAATCGGTGAGGCTTGTAGATGATAACAATACATCCAAATAGGAAACTGTACCATCCGTGTACATCAAACGTACTCGGGATTCTAGTAAGTCCTCACGAGCAGCAATCCTCTCTTCTGCAGCTTGTAATTCTTTCTTTGTATTGCGTAAGTTTTCTTCCGTTGTTTCAATATTGTAGGAGACAGTTGCAAGCTCATTGCTTACGTTATCTATTTGCTTCATGATGCTCTTCAAATATGTTTCTTGCTTTTGCTTATAGTAAACGGCTTCCTGCTTTTTCTTTTCAGCTTTTTCCTGCTCTGATGTTGCCGAATTAGACTGTTGTTCGAGCTTTTCCAACTCATTATCAATATCACTGATGCTTGACGCTGCATGACTATAAGCAGGGCTAAGAATAGTGGCTGTAATCAAACTTATTGCAAGTGCAGTTGCTGTCTTTTTCAACTTAATTCCCATCCTTGTACATATTTTTAAATTCGAATTTTGTCTTTCATTGAGATAAATGGCCTTAAGATTAATAGAGAGATGACGCTACTTGTCCTAAATCGCCTCAAAGTTACTAAAACCCCTAAAATATTGCCATATATGTATTCGAGATATGGCGAATTATTAAAATTTTGTTACCTTACATAATGTAGTTTATTTCACTCTACCTTGTCAACTCTTGGAGACGACAAATAAAGAGAGATTATCAATTTATCTGACAGCAAAGAAGATCCCTAAGAACGTTAAATTTCTTATTGGAATGGTTTGAAGGAGCAACCGTTGTCTGGCTCTTTTCTCTAGGTAACGTTCTTCAGACACGTTCAATTGAAAAGACTCGTAACTCAATACGTAGTCTAATTGATCTTGCTCCTTCTGAAGCTTTTGTTAAGAGCGACCAGCAACTTACAAAAAGACCTGTAGAAGAGATTTCTGTTGGAGAAATTATTGTCGTTAAACCTGGTGGAAAGATTCCTTTAGACGGAGAGGTTATCGGTGGTGAATCGAGCGTAAACCAAGCCCCTATTACAGGTGAATCCATTCCAGTTGATAAGAACGTTGGAGATACGGTCTATGCAGGTACCATCAATGAGCATGGATCTTTAGAAATAATCGTGACTAAATTAGTTGAGGACACAACCATTTCTAAAATTATTCATCTTGTTGAAGAAGCACAAGAGCAAAAAGCGCCGACAGAGGCATTTGTTGATAAATTCGCGCGTATCTATACTCCGATTGTGTTCGTTTTTGCCCTTGTCGTGATGCTTGTACCTCCATTAGAATTACTGGTTGTAGCATGTCCTTGTGCCTTGGTTATTTCGACTCCTGTTGCCATTGTATCTGCAATTGGGAATGCTGCTAAAAATGGCGTTCTCATTAAAGGTGGTGCATTCCTGGAAGTCGCAGGAAAGGTCTCTGCAATCGCCTTTGATAAAACGGGTACATTGACTGAAGGAAGACCTAAAGTATCGCAAGTAATTACAACGGTAGCAACAGAGGAAGAGTTGTTGTCCCTTGCTTATACGTTAGAAGAGTATTCCACGCACCCGATAGCTAAAGCTGTAGTTGAGTACGTCAAAGAACAAGGACTCTCCTCACTACAAGGCAATAAGTTTAGAAACCTAGTAGGTAAAGGTGTAGTAGCTAACATAGGTGATCAGGAATATTATGCGGGAAACCTCAAATTATTTCTCGAGTTGAACACCCCTCTTGGGGAAATCGAGTCGAAAGTTCAGATCCTTCAACAAGAAGGGAATACTATTGTTATTATTGGTACGCAAGAAAAAATAATCGGTGTGCTTGCCGTGGCTGACAGTATTCGTGAAACTTCAGCTAGAGCGCTTCGAGACCTTCAAAGTGTCGGTATGAAACAAGTGGTGATGTTAACGGGTGACAACGAGGGTACAGCTAAGAAAGTTGCTTCAAAGACAGGAGTAACCCGATTCTTTGCCGAACTGTTGCCTGAGAATAAAGTCACTGCTATTAAACAGCTTCAAAACGAGGGTCACTTAGTAGCAATGGTCGGAGACGGGATAAATGATGCTCCTGCTCTTGCAACAGCTGATCTAGGTATCGCCATGGGTGGAGCTGGAACTGATACTGCAATGGAGACGGCAGACATTGTATTAATGGCTGATAATTTAGAAAAGCTTCCTCATACGGTTAAACTTAGCCGTAAGGCAATTCGTATTATTAAACAAAATATATGGTTTTCACTTATTATTAAGGCTGCTGCTTTAGTATTGATATTCCCTGATCTGCTCACTCTTTGGATAGCCGTAATTAGTGATACCGGTGCGGCGCTTATTGTGATCTTAAATAGTATGCGATTATTAAAGGTTAAAAGTTAACTATTGTTCTAAAGAATCCCCTACTTTTCAGTTTGGGATTCTTTAGAATTTTCAGACACAAATTGATGGGCGTCATTATTAGATTGAAAAAAGTTGTTTAATTGTCTACCGCTTTCTTCTTTACTAAACTAACCTGCCCGTTAGAATTCCTGTAATACGAATATTTGGAGTTTGAATAAAAAAGAGCGCCTCGTTAAGATGGGGTTACGCACGAGGTCATTGCCTCAAAAACCCATCTGGAGGTCACTCTATCATGAAGTTTAAAGCACAAGACAAACAAAATCAACTCATTGAAAACATTACCGTTCATCATTTAGTGGTCGGCGTAGATATCGCTCAAGAGACCCATGTAGCCAGGGCCGTCAGCTTTCGTGGGATTGCTCTAGGGAATCCGCTCCAATTTGGAAATCATCGTGAAGGCTTCGAGCTTTTCAAACGTTGGATCCAAGACTTACTTAAAACCCACCAATTGAACAAAATTTTGGTTGGCATGGAGCCCACCGGTCACTACTGGTTCAGCCTAGCACGCTGGCTCTCCGACCAAGGTGTAGAGGCTGTTCTAGTAAATCCGCATCTTGTTAAAAAGAACAAAGAAAACCGAGATAATACGCCCTCTAAAAGCGATCACAAAGATGCGCTTGTTATTGCGGACATGATTAAAAATGGGTACTACTCCCCTGTTCGTTTTCATTCCGAGACTTACGAAGAACTACGTATTCTCATGGCTAATCGAGAAACCGTTACCAAGCACCTCAACAGTGCCGTCAACCAGATTCATCGCTGGGTCGATATTGTCTTTCCTGAGTTGCGGCAGGTCTTTAAGATCCTTACCTGCACCAGTGCAATCGCCACACTGAGACTCTTTCCGTTACCGAGTGAGATCGGTCAGTTAACTACGGATCAAGTTATTTCTGGCTGGAAGCAATATGTGAAGCGTCATGCTGGAGTGAAGCGCGCTGAGCTGCTGATTTCACTTGCAAAATCCAGTGTGGGTACGACTCAAGCTCTCCGTTCTTACAAGCTTCATCTGAGTCAGCTGCTCGAAGAATATGACTTAGCTCAGCGTCAACTTGAGCAGATTGAGCATGAGCTCCATACTACTCTCAAATCTATTCCTTATGCACAGAAGCTGCTTGAAATCCGAGGCATTCATGTAACAAATCTAGCAGGTATTCTTGGTGAGGCTGGAGATCTAAGTGGTTATTCACATGGTAATGCGCTGTTACGTCACGCCGGCTTGAATCTAGCCGAGGCTAGTTCCGGGAAATGGCGAGGAAAGATGGTGCTGAGTAAACGAGGCCGACCTCGCTTACGTCATTTTCTGTATCTCATGACGATGAGCATGGTGATGACGAACCCGGAAATTCGGGCTTTACACCACTACAATGTCGAGGAAAAGAAGTTAAAGAAGATGAAATCCATTATGAAATTATGCGGTAAAGTGGCGCGTATGCTTGTTGGTCTGGCCAAAAACAATGAACCTTACGATTTGACCAAAGTTTTCCCACAGGCAGTCATAAAATCATTCGATCCTCACCAGCTCATGCATTCGTAGGATTTCAAGAAGCACGGAGTATCGGGAGACATTACGCAAAAGGGCTCGGACCCGTTCCGTTAGAAAGACCGACCTCCACCCCTTAGATAGATGTGACGAAGGAATGATAGGGCTTTGACCCGTTGAGACATGGGAGCGAGAATCGCTAAGGTGAAGTGGAGACGTGCACGATATGGAACAATTTAGGTGATTGATACTTCACCTGTGTTTGCGCATGCCCTTTTCTATTCACCCCAGCCAAAAGCTGCTCCATAACTTCTTCTCGCACACTTACCACAGGGTGAAATCCTGCGAATTCACGAGCTTGAGTGAGGAAGTGAAATCATTTCGAGGGAGCTTAATGAAAATGGAGTAGCTGCCGACCGGCAATCTGCTCCATGCTCTTTGTCCTATCCAAATAGAATAACTCTTTTCCCGAACTGAGAGGGACCGTTATATTTGCGATGAGATAAGAATTGCTGCAAACTTACATTGTTTTATATAATCGGCGAAGTGCATCTCTCATTTCCGACTTAATATTGATATCTGGTCTCTTAGATTTTGCAGTTTGTTCAGCAGAATCTACATCCTTCTCATGTCCTAATTCAAGCAGAAGTCCTGTTGAAACCGTTCCTGTACGATTACGTCCTCCTGAACAGTGAAAGTATACCTTCTTCCCTTCATCTACTGCTTTCTTAACAGCTTGAATAGCCCTTTTAATCGATTCGTCTTGATGATCTTGATCTTCAACGATAGGGAAATGGTGACGAGTAGTACCCTCACGCAACTCTAAGTTGCCACTTGAACTGTCCCGCAAGTCAAACACATCCGTAATCCCTTGCTCCTTTACCGATTGTTCAATATCATCAGCACCACCTATATAGACTTTACCTTTTATAAGTTCATGGTAACTCATTACTGGTTTCCTCCAAATTATCTAAGATAACTTTCTTAAATCCCTAAAAGAACCCGAGTATTTTAATCTCGGCTTACGTTACACGCTTACTCGCCCGTTTTCGCGAACGTTTCGATACGCTGTCCAATTTCATCGCGTACACGTTGGAATACTGACCATTTTTCTTCGTCTGTTCCTTGAGCTTTCGCTGGATCATCAAATCCCCAGTGTTCACGGCGAACATTTGGTGGAGTCATTGGGCATTTATCAGCTGCATCACCGCAAAGAGTGATGACAAGATCAGCAGAATTTAGAATAGCTGGGTCGATTATATCGGATGTTTGATTGGAAATATCAATACCTACTTCGTTCATTGCTTTTACCGCATTTGGATTTAAGCCATGTGCTTCAATTCCAGCACTATACACATTCCATTCGTTTCCTAAGTGTTTTTTTGCCCAACCTTCAGCCATCTGACTGCGGCAAGAGTTTCCGGTGCACAAGAAATAGATCGTTTTTTTACTCATATTGTTATCTCTCCTTTAATAAGTCCAAACTATATTTTTTATAAAATGAGGAGCCATAAATACAAACCTAAGAGTGTAATAAACAGGGTTGGAATCGTAATAATTATCCCCGTTTTAAAGTAGGTTCCCCATGATATTTTGATGCCTTTCGTTGAAAGTACATGCAGCCATAGAAGCGTTGCTAATGAACCGATTGGAGTAATTTTAGGTCCTAAATCAGATCCGATGACGTTTGCGTAAACCAAAGCTTCTTTTATGACTCCTGTAGCATGAGTCGCATCAATAGCAAGCGCATTAATCATTACTGTCGGCATGTTATTCATAATGGATGAAAGAATAGCTGCAATGAATCCCATTCCCATCGTTGCTGCAAACAACCCCTGCTCTGCCACAGCTGCAATTGCATCAGCCAAGAGATCTGTCATGCCTGCATTTCGTAGTCCATATACAACAACGTACATCCCGATTGAAAAGAATACGATATTCCAAGGCGCACCTTTAACTACTTCTTTCGTTTGTACAGCAGGACTTCTTCTTGCAAGCATTAAGAAAGCTAAAGCGATGATGCCAGCAACGATAGAAACTGGAATACCAACAAACTCACTTACAAAGTAACCGATAACGAGAATGGCCAGCACGTACCACGATATCCGAAACATGGCGTGGTCTTTTATCGCTTCCGATGGAGCTTTAAGATCGGAATCATCGAATCTCTTAGGAATACTTCTTCTGAAGAAAATATAAAGAACAAGAATACTTGCCACCAAGGAAAAAACATTCGGAACAATCATCCGACTCGCATACTCAGTGAAGCTGATCCCAAAGAAATCGGCAGATACGATGTTGACCAGGTTACTTACAACCAGGGGAAGCGATGTAGTGTCTGCAATAAAACCGCTGGCAATGATAAACGGAAACACTTTTTTCTCATCAAAGTTTAGGGCTCGTACCATAGCAAGCACAATCGGCGTCAGAATGAGTGCAGCTCCGTCATTCGCAAAGAAAGCAGCGACGAGTGCACCGAGTACACTAATGTACACAAACATTCGAATTCCATTTCCTTTGGCTGCCCGAGCCATATGCAGTGCAGCCCATTCAAAGAACCCGATTCGATCCAAGATTAATGAAATCAAAATAATGGCCACAAACGCTAAGGTTGCATTCCATACGATTTGCGTAACGTCCCAAACATCTTGGAAACTGACGACTCCAACTAACAGAGCAAGAACAGCACCGCCACATGCAGACCAACCAATGTTTAAATTTTTCGGCTGCCATATGACAAGCACTAGTGTAACTAAAAAAATGATACAAGCTAAGATTGTCGATACCACTATAAAACCTCCAACTTGACTATCTTCTAAGGTTTAGCAAGACATACACAGCATGCTCTGACCTTATCTGTTAAAAACATCAAAGAACCTGAATATAAGCTAGCTCTAGGATTTGTCATAAACCGCCTCCTCTTTTCCGAAATCATTATATAAGCATATACTTATATATACAACCCACTTTTTTTATTTTCCTCCGATACAAGAGGATTGTAATCCCTGTTTATTAAGCTCCGTCAGAATTTGCTGAGCATGAGGTAAATTTTGCAGAACAGCCTGAATATACGGTTTGTCCTCCACATGCAGCGAGTAGTAAATCCACTGACTTCTTCTCGATTCTTTTACAAGATCCAAGGATTTCAGCTTCCGGATATGCTGACTTATCGCTGGCTGAGACATTTCAAAGATATCCACAAATTCGCATACGCACCATTCGCGTTCTTGTAAAAGCAACATCATCGTAAGTCTTGTTTTATCTCCTAGAAGCTTCAAACGATCCGCAGCGAGAGATAAATCAGATGTGGTTACAATTTCACTCATGATCCTACTCCCCTTTCTTACTATCGATAATTTCTGTTGTATTCATCATACATAACATCTATCCATTTATCAAATTATTTTGATGTATTGATACCATGCTGACTCTATGTTAAAATTTAATTAATCAAAAATATTTGATTTATATAAGGGAGAATATTCTCATGACGATAGACGCGACATTCTTGGCCAGTTATGAGGCCAAATTCAAAGCATTAGCGGATCAGAAGCGACTCCTCATAATCAATGAGCTTTGCCAATATGAAGAAGTTTGCGTTTGTGATCTTGTAGAAAAGATGGAAATACCTCAGTCCAAGCTCTCCTATCACCTTAAGATACTTCTAGATGCCGGATTCATACTCAAAGAAACAAGAGGTACTTGGAGCTATTACAGGCTAAATCAAAGTGAAATCAATAAAGTACTGTCTCCGGAATTGTGCTGTATATTCACAAAACCGAGTAGTACTACCAATCAAACCAGATGCTAATCTAATTTGTCTGTTAAGGAGGATTCTTATGTATAAATCAGTTATTATTGGTACCGGTCCTGCAGGATACACAGCAGCCATCTATCTTGCGCGTGCTAATTTGAACCCTCTCATTATTGAAGGACTTCAGCCTGGTGGACAGTTAACCACAACGACCGAAATTGAGAACTTCCCGGGTTTTCCTGAAGGAATCATGGGTCCAGAATTAATGGATAACATGCGTAAACAAGCCGAACGTTTTGGCGCTGAGTTCAAATCCGGATTTGTAAGTGAAGTGGACTTCAGTAAACGACCTTTCAAACTCAAAATTGATGGCCAGGATGAGATCGAAGCAGAATCCGTTATTATCTCCACTGGAGCATCAGCTAGATATCTTGGTATACCTAATGAGCAAGAATACGTCGGGCGTGGCGTGAGTACCTGTGCTACATGTGATGGATTCTTCTTCCGCGGTAAGAAAATCATTGTCGTAGGCGGTGGAGACTCTGCTATGGAGGAAGCTAACTTCTTAACTCGATTTGCTTCTGAAGTCGTATTAGTCCATCGTCGGGATGAATTAAGGGCCTCTAAAATTATGCAAGACCGGGCAAGATCAAACCCAAAAATAACGTTTGCCTTAAATCGAACACCAGTAGAAGTACTTCCCAAAGAAATGGGGATTCAAGGATTAAAAGTCCTTAATAATGAAACGGGACAAGAAGAAGTGATTGAGGCGGACGGATTGTTTGTCGCTATTGGACACACACCAAATACCTCTTTCCTAGGTGGACAAATCAATACGGACGCTCATGGATACATTGTTGTAAATCCAGGAACGACAGAAACCAATATCCCAGGTGTTTTTGCTTGTGGAGACGTACAGGACTCTAAGTACCGTCAAGCGATCACCGCTGCAGGATCAGGTTGTATGGCTGCTATGGATTCTGAAAAATTCCTGGAGGGTTCGGCCATACAGGACTGGAGCGGCATTCTAGATCAATAATCTCTCTTCAAAAGCTCATCAAACACTCTGATGAGCTTTTGTTTTATATTCAAGAAAATAGTCTACAATGGAGGTAGCAAAATGGAGATACGTATTCGACCTGCAATCGAAAGTGATGCTCAAGGTATTATGGAGATCTATAATTACTCAATCGTAGTTGAGAGAAATGCAACCTATGAAACAATACCTAAGACGTTAGAAGATCGAACCCAGTGGATACGATCCCAAGGAGATCGGTATCCCATTGTAGTTGCAGAATTGAATGATCAGATTATTGGCTGGGCCTCTGTGTCTAGTTACCGGACAAGGGAGTGTTATCGAGGGGTTGGAGAATTTTCTGTATATGTACATAAAGACTTTAGAAAGCAAAATGCAGGCTATAAGCTGCTTGATGAACTTATTAAGGTGTGCAAGGATTCAGGTTATTGGAAGCTGCTCTCACGTATCTTCACCTTTAATCAAGGAAGCCGGAAACTGTGTGAACGCTGTGGGTTTAGAGAAGTTGGAATATATGAAAAACACGCGAAATTAGGGGATGAGTGGCTCGATGTTGTCATAGTCGAGAAAATCATTTCTGAAAATCTAATCTAGTGGAGAGTAAAAAGGCCCGTCATCCGGCGGGCCCTTTTAATTATTTATTTGTAGCTTAGCTACAGCAAGAAGACACTTTAGCAGCAGGTGTTGGAGAACAGCAGCTATCCTCAACTTGATCGAATACATTATTTATACTGCATACACCCGTCTCTGGTAATTCCAACTCCACTTTTTCGGCTCCTTCATAATCTCCTACCAGATAAGCAGCAATGGATCTCACCTGCTCATAGCCTGTTGCCATAAGAAAGGTTGGAGCTCGGCCGTAGCTCTTCATGCCCACAATATAGAAGTTCTTTTCCAAATGTCGAAGTTCTTTTTCGCCGTGTGGACGAACCGTTCCACAGCTGTGTACATTAGGATCAATAAGTGGAGCTAGAGTCTCTACACTTTCCGTAGTTTGATCGATACTCAGTCGCAGCTCGCTTAAGAACGAGAAATCCGGACGACTTCCTGTGTTTACAACAATTTCGTCTATGCCCTCAACTTGTTTTACTTCACCAAGACTCGTGCCGGTAATGTTGATTTTACCATCCATTTGTTTCAAATGATGAATACGGAATGGTGTAAAGACCTTTATTCTACCTTGATCTACAAGTCGATGAATCCGACTTCCAAGTGCTCCTCTAGCCTTCAATTGGTCATTGTCTTCCCCACCATACGCATTTCCTACTTTACTCTTTCGCATGATCCAAAAGATTTCTGTATTTGGATCTTTAGACAGTTCCAGCATTGAGTTAATTGCCGAATGCCCTCCTCCAATTACCGCCACTTTCTTACCATTGAATCGTTCACCATCTCTGTTATTAATATCAGGGATGCCATAATAAATATGCTCTTTAAGATCTCCTTCTTCCTTCGTCCAAATCCCACTGCTATGGATCGGATTTGCTTTCCCCCAAGTGCCTGTCGCATCAATCACTGCTTTTGCCTCATACAGGGTTGTTAATTGGTTTTCCTCCACTAAAATAATAAATGGCTGGCTTTCACGCCCTAAGGTTTTCATTTTGTCCATATCTTTTCTGCTGACTGCTGTTACTTTTACATTCAGTTTTAAGCTAGATTCTATCTCAGGCAAACGGGATAGTGGGTATAGATACTGCTCCAAAAGCTCTTTACCAGTTGGTAAAACATCATCATCTGGACGTTCCCAACCCGCTTTCTCGAGTAATCTAGCCGCTGCTTTATCGATGTTGTATTGCCAAGGGGAAAATACTTGTACATGCCACCATTCCTTAATATGACTTCCCACCTCAGCTCCAGACTCAAAGATGATAATATTTTCTCCTCTTTCAATGAGGTGGGCTGCTGCAGCAAGTCCGATTGGACCGGCTCCAATGATGGCTACAGGTAGATTGGAGGACGGGTTACCGCTCATTTTAACGACATCTTTGTTGGTTTCAGGAGCACAACAATTATTTTGAACTTGTGTAAATTGGATTTCTTTCATTTAACATACCTCACAACATGTTTTTATTTGCAATTTGCAAGTATATATTGATTATGTAGGGTGATCTTAAAGATCACCCCATTGGTGTACAGCATTTATCTGATTTCAGCATACTTTCATTTAACAACTTAATCGATCGGAGAACCGTTTCTCTCTCAAATTCATTCATAAAAGAGAAAACCTCATTTAAGTAGCTGTTCATATTCTCATCGATCGTCGTAGCCACGAATTTCCCTTCAGTCGTCAGATGCAGAATATATACTCTACGATCCTCTGGAAGTGTTGTTTTCTTAACTAAGTTCTTTTTAATCAACGTTTGTACCTGACGGCTAAATGTGGTTATATCCATGCCAAGCGTCTCCGCGATCTGCTGCATAGATGGCTCATGCTGTCGATCAATTTCATAAAGTATATGGCTTTGGATCATGGATATATCATTAGTCCCTACACTACAACAATTCTTATTCAAAAGGCCGAATCGGCGTGCAGTCACTTGTAGTAGTTCTCTCGGACTTTCTTCCATCTAAGCTCACCTCTTGATTCAGTTATACTATATATATTTGCATTTTGCAAGTATATGATTTAAATCATCCATGTATATATCCGATCACCAAGTCAATATTCAATATTAAAGAGGCAGAGCGTTAAAATCTTAAAAACAAATTTAGACTTCTGATTTTAAACTAACCATCCTAATTTAAAATTTTTTGGCTTGATCGATTACATATCGAGCATCGGGTCCAACACCACGAAGTGTAGCAGATGAAAAAGACCGCTGTCCAGGTATTCCCACATAATAAAGTCCTTCTACAGCAGTACTTACCCCTTTCTTTTGTAACGGTTCTTCATTCACATTTAAAGCATCTAACCTCTTTAAATATTCATAATTTGATCGATAACCCGTTGCAAATATGACCTGATCTATCTTCTCTTTCTCACCGTTTTCCCAAACCACTCCTTCTTCATAAAAGGCACTGAACATCGGTCTTTGTTGTGGTTTTCCTTCCTTTAATCGCTGTCGATAATGATCTAGATCCATTACGGATGAATTAAGGGCTAACTTTTTACCGATGGGCCAAACGGAATTGATACCAAACCATTTAAACCAATCATGAATATCCCGACCTAAAATACGCTGCGGTACTAGAGATACAGGTTCTCTTACTGCGAGTGTAGCATGTGCTACTTCCGCTAGTTCCATGCTAATTTGTACTGCTGAATTCCCTCTCCCCACAACAATTACTCTTTGATCTTTGTATGCTTCAGGGGATCTATAAAATGCAGAGTGAGTTATAGATCCTTTGTAAGTTTGCTCTCCGGTTATTTTAGGAACATAGGGCTTGTTAAACGATCCGGTAGCACAGATAAGAGTCCGGGATAAGTACGTTTTGCCTGAAGAAGTATGAATTTCAAAAGCACCTGTATTATTCCGGAGCACCTCTATGACTCGGGTATGAAAAACCAGAGGCAACTCAAAAAATCTCGCGTATTCATTTAAATACGCTATCACTTCATCTCGAAGTGGATAACGCTCCCCCGGTGATGCCAAAGGAAGACCCGGTAATGATGAGTACTTAGCCGGTGAAAATAACTTAAGGCTGTCATAATAATAAGGCCAAGATCCTGCAGCCTGCCCCCCAGCTTCTAAAATCAAAAAAGAACGTCCACTCGTCTTTAAGTAGTATCCCGAAGCTAAGCCTGCCTGGCCGCCGCCAATAACAATCGTATCCCAAATTTTCATTTGTACCTTCCCTTTCCTACATCATTATGAAACTTGATACAATCGTTTCCGCCGATGATTAAAATATAAAAACAGACTACACAACCATAAAAGCAGAGCGGCCGCAGTGTTAATCATCGTATCTCCGAACACGGAAAGTAAGGTGAATCCCAAAAAAGGGCCTAATGCTGCTCCCACATCGACAATCATGGAGTAAAAAGATACGACATGATGGCGATTGGAGGACGTAGAAGCGTACTGAGCAGCGTCTGCATCAGTAAGGGTCGTCACAATAGAAGAAATAAGAAGTAATGCGATCAAAGTAAGTAACCAAGCTAATGTATTGACATTCAAACCCAAAATGGCAAACATTATTCCTCCTGCTATAAAGCTTACGGTTAACCAAACCACCCTTGATTTAGATTTATCGCTAAGCTTACCTGCCCAATAACCTAAGATCGGATCTGAAAACCATTTAAATGCTAGCAGAATGCCGGTAATTGTAGCTGCTCCGATAGAGCTCAATAAAGCTATCGTTGAAAAGTCCTGCAGTTCAATCCAATAACTTAAAGTGGATTTCATATAACCTTGAAATAGGAGGGAAACGCTGAATCCAGCAAAAAGAATGATAAGGAGTTTTGAATCTATTTTTAACATTGCTCGCTGGTCCAATTGTGTTAATTCCTTTTTTGTCATTTCATTTCTGCCTGGCTTACGAATAAAGAACAATAACGGGATCGAGATCAAAGCAAATATTCCGAATCCCATAAGTACAAATGAAACCCCGAAATTTTCTGACAAAAGAGAGCCAAATACCATACCCACCACAGCCCCACAGCCTGAGAGCCCATTAAACAGTCCAGTAAGCTTACCCGGCTGGCTGCTTACGGTAACAGCTTCAACGATCGAAAGTTGACCGGCTTGTCGGATAAATGACCAAGCAATGCCCCAAATACATCTTGCTACGAGCAAAAAGGCAAAACCTTGAAAGTAGCCATAGGAAAAAGTAGTAATTACTGTGAGTATAATTGCAATCATTAATCCACTTTTAATGGAATACCGGGTATAGAACCAGCCAATGAGCGGATGAATTGGAATGCGGATAAAACGATTAATAGATAGTAGAACCCCCACCTGCCATAAAGCAGTTAGTCCAAAATCTTTGCTATACACGGGTAATACTGCGTAAAGCATTGCATCACCAAATAAACAAATCGCAGTAATAATCGCGATAATTCTCAGATTATTTTCAACTTGTGGTGTATTAAGTGGCTGACTCCTCTTCCTTTCAACGAGCAACGATCTTCACACTCCTCTGCTTTCGCTTCTCAATAAACGGTTATATGAAACATCTTCTTTATACCCTTAAAACTTGTTATTTGCAATTATTTTTTTTATAAAATCAATAAAAAATCTCTATATTTAACTGAATTCGGGGAATTCAAAATAAATTAGAATATATTTTACTTGCATTTTACAAATATATAGTATATAACTTAATCAAATAAATAGATCAGGAAGAACACACCATGTTTAGAGAATTTTATTATTACGAACACACAATAAACCAAGAGAAAAATACAACAGAATGGATAGATGACAGTATATTCAGAACAATAGAGACTCTCATAAGCACTTTGAGAGAGTTACTCAAAGGTAATAAAAATAAGACCAGCAATCTAGTATGCTGTCCTTAATAAGGATATTTTACTTACCAACAAAGAGTTGAAGTGATTCGACTCTCAAGTAATGTAAAAACGACCTTCTATTGAGAAGGTCGTTCTAAATTGACGATTCGTCAATTTAGAATTAAACTAACCTGCCCGTTAGCTTAACAAAAAAGCAGCCGATCACATTGACCAGCTGCTATTTGTATTATTTAATTAACGTTTCCCGATAGTTTGGTTTAAGATTATTTACGAGACATTATTATTTAATGGTTTACAGCACAAATTGCCCTCGCCTTTTTCTAGAGTGGATTTCAAACTTTCAAGAACACCTGACCAAGCCATTTGGTGCCAGTTAAATGCTTCAATCCAGTTCTCATTATCTTTAAAACCTATATGTTTAACAATTACTTTTGTAGAATTTTCACTTACCGATTTAAAACTAACTTCGACAGTTGTTAGGGTATCTTCATTGTTCATTAGATTTTTAAACTGGTCTGGACCCTTCCAAGTAAAATTTAACTTTTGTTCAGGTATAAACTTAGTGATCTTACACCCCATCGTATTCATACCTGTTCTATCTCCAGGTATGAAGAAAAGTTCGTATGTACCACCTTCCTTAGCCTCTATTACAGTTTCAGGTGCAAACCATTCAGAAACTCTTTCAGAAATTGTCCAAGCATACCATACTAAATTTAATGGTGCATTAATGCTTACCTCTTTAATAAGAGTTTTATCATTTGTATTGTTTGTCAGAAAAATCACCCCTTCTGTAAATTTTTTCAAATATATAGTAGCATTCATATAAGGTTTATGAAATAGCTTTCTTTATTTCCAATAAAAGTTATGCTTATGATGTGAATGCTTATTACGAAAAATACCGAGTAAAAGTTAAAAAGGCCGTTCGTCTGCTCGTAGCTTAATAGAAGAAAAGCAGCATATCATGATGATCTGACCTGCTGCTCTTTAATGATGAGTTAAATTTATTCTGTTGATAGAGAGGACACTGTGTACGGTGCATGGATTTTCCCCTTACTGTGATCTGCTTTCATTCCATTTAAAACAACTTCTATTTAGAAGGGAATTACTTATGCAGCCGATCACTTATTTCAGTAAGATTCTCAGCAAACCCCACGAATACTCTATCATCTATAACTATAGTTGGAACTATCTGCTTCCCCGTTAGTTTCCGAACCTCTTCTGCATACGTGGCATCCTCTTCGCAATTATATTCAGTAAAGGACACCTGATGTTCATTGAAAAATCGTTTAGCATAATTGCAATCACTACAAGTTGGAATCGTATAAATCTTAATAGAATCTCTACTCATCTCATCTCCTCCTTCTTCTTTGTGTTGATTATCCAGCTACACTCTTTAGCTCATCAAGCGAGACCCGATTGACAAACTTACTGAACTTTTCTTTTCCTTTGGCATTAGCAATGTAATAATGAATAATGGCCTTAATAACCGGAACGAGCTGCTCTGCCGCTAGTCCAGTTAGTAACTTAGTTGCAATGGAAGCTTTTAGTCCCTTCGGTTCACCACCGACATAAATATCGAATGCACTCTTCATCTTGACTACACTAATATCTTTTAACAATGGCTCACTTGTTCCGAGTCCGCAACCTGCATAACCAATTTTTATTGGTGTTGGTGTTTCAATTCCAGCTACCGCTTCATTTAACCTTAGTGCTGTATCTAAACCGGCATCTTCTGCTCCTTTGCAAAAATTGCAAGCAATTAGACTTTTCACTACAAATCCAGACGGATAAAATTCTAATCCAGCTTCCCTTAGCTCTTTTGTAATTCTGTCTCTCTGATTGACCGGCACTTCCATGTAAAGCTGCTTGAATGGTGTCATTTCTAATTTTGTTTGACTATCTGCCAAAGCACCGATCTTTACTAACTGCTCTGGAGTGAAGAGGCTTCCGCCAACTTGTATTGGCGGATTGACAGCAATTTTAATGTTTTCTCCCATAACTAATCCCCCATGTAGATCATTAATGCTAGAGTTTCACACGTTGTAATCGTAAAGCATTTAGAACAACGGAAACTGAACTCAGTGCCATAGCTGCACCTGCTACCCAAGGTGCCAACAAACCGATAGCTGCGATCGGAATCCCAAGGGTATTGTAACCAAGAGCCCAGAAAAGATTTTGTTTGATGTTGCTCATTGTCTTACGACTCATATATATAGCGTCCGGAATGCTAGACAGATCCCCACGCATTAACGTAACGTCCGCAGCTTCCATAGCAACATCTGTGCCAGTGCCGATTGCCATTCCGATATCAGCTGTAGCGAGTGCCGGAGCATCGTTAATTCCATCCCCCACCATAGCAACCTTTTTACCTTCTGTTTGAAGTTTTTTTACTTCCTCTGCTTTACCTTCTGGAAGTACTTCCGCACGAACATGGTCGATGCCGACTTCAGCGGCAATCGCTTTCGCAGTTCGTTCATTATCCCCAGTGATCATAATGACCTGAATTCCCATATCCTTCAATCGGCTAACCGCAGCTTTTGATGTCTCTTTGATAGTATCCGCTACTGCCACCATTCCGGCATACTGACCATCAATTGCAACTAGCATTGCAGTTTTTCCAGACTCCTCCAAGGTCGCCATGTTTTCAAAGGCTTCTTTCGCGCTCACGCTGTATTTATCCATCAGCCTACGTGTTCCGATCAGGACATTCTTTCCTTCTACGGAAGCCTTGATGCCAAAACCGGGAATAGCCTCAAACGCTTCGGTTGCTGGAATCTCAATATTTCGATCTTGAATACCTGCAACAATTGCTTCTGCAAGAGGGTGCTCTGAATTTTTTTCAGCGGCACCAACAAGTCTTTGAAACTCCACTTTATCTATATTTGTTATTACATCTGTAAGTTCTGGCTTCCCTTTAGTGACAGTCCCCGTTTTATCAAGAATGATGGTGTCAATTTTATGAGTTTGTTCCAGGTGTTCACCACCTTTGAATAGAATACCGAATTCAGCCGCCCGCCCGGATCCTGCCATAATGGATGTCGGGGTCGCCAAGCCAAGTGCGCAAGGACATGCAATAACAAGAATCGCAATTGCCTTTTCTAGAGATCCGGCAAAATCACTTGGAGTTATAAAGAAGTACCAAATTAAGAAGGCCAACACTGCGATACCAACAACAATTGGGACGAAAATGCCCGAGATCTTGTCGGCAATTCGTTGAATAGGAGCTTTCGAACCTTGGGCTTCCTCTACGACTTTCACGATCTGAGCTAATGCGGTTTCTTTGCCAACTTTCGTTGCTCGAACCCGAAGCATACCATTTTTGTTAATCGTTGCTCCAATTACCGCATCGCCGGGTTTCTTTTCGACAGGTATGCTTTCTCCTGTTAACATGGATTCATCTATTGAAGATTCTCCTTCAATGACTTCACCATCTACAGGCACTTTGTTACCAGGACGTACAAGGATGATATCACCAACCAAAACCTCGTCTACTGACATTGTTAATTCCTGGCCATCACGAATAACTAGAGCTGTCTTTGCCTGAAGTCCCATCAAAGATTTAATAGCTTCTGAAGTGCGTCCTTTTGCTTGGGCTTCAAACAATTTACCCATGACAACCAATGTAATGAGAACCGCACTTGTCTCAAAATACAAAGAAGGACCATGATGCATATCACTGCCGTTTAAGTACCAATCCATTGTTAAATATAAACTGTAAAAATAAGCTGCAGAAGTACCTAGCGAGATTAGTACATCCATATTCGCACTGCCGTTACGAAGAGCTTTATAGGCGCCAACGTAAAAATGCCAACCTATATAAAATTGCACTGGTGTTGCAAGTATTAATTGAAACCATGGATTCATAAAGATCTCCGGCATGTAAATCCAAGATGTGAAGGAGAAATGGGCAACCATACTCCACAACAACGGCAATGATAGGATTGCTGAGATGAGTAACCGTTGTTTCTGGCGCTTAGTTTCTTTTTCCCGATGATCTCCAGCAGATTCGTTTTCATTCTTTAAGATGGCTTTGTAGCCTAGCTGGTTGACTTTGTTTTGCATATCAGAAACTGATATTTCATCAGGAGAATACTCAACCCGTGCCGATTCTAAAGCAAAATTGACGGTTGCATTCGTTACGCCGGGCAACTTTCCTAGACCTTTCTCTATCCGGTTGGCACATGCAGCGCAGGTCATACCCTCAAGCTGAAATTGAGCGACTTCGCTTACCGTTTCGTAACCCAACTTACGGATGGTTTGCTCAAAATTCTCAATACTTATTTTAGTAGGATCATAATTAACACTTGCTTTTTCCAAAGCAAAGTTGACGTTTGCTGTAGTCACACCATCAAGTTTGCTCAATCCTTTTTCAATGCGATTTGCGCAGGCGGCACAAGTCATGCCGCTCACCCGCAAAGTTGTTTGTTTTATTGGAGTTGAACTTGTTTCCAATGTACTCACTCTCCGTCCATTAAAATTCACATAACATCATATCCTTGTTCTTCAATGGTTTCTTTAATTTGATCTAATGTTATCTTGTCTTCGTTATAGGTTATCTCCACAGCATTGCTGTTCAAATCCACCTTTCCAGATACCCCTATACTTTTCAGTGCACCTTCGATGGAGTTCACACAATGCTGACAACTCATTCCCTCAACTTGCAAAGTCATATTTTTCATTTTAAATTCTCCCTTCAATATCATTTTTTATAGTGTTTCCCTATAGATAAAAATTAATTAATTTATATACCCCCCCTCCCTATATTAGATTCTTTTTTAAAGGGCCTTGTTAAAAGGTCCCTTTAATTCATCATTTATTTCTGTTTCAATTTACTATACCCCCATGGGGTATGTCAAGATACAAAGTTCTAATTATCAAAAACCAGGTATTCGCTGATTATAAGACTTGAGTTGTATAAATATATCCTATAACATAAAAGATACTTCGTTATTTAAACATCTATTTCAATACAAAACACGAGGAGTATATAGAATCATGATTACAGTATTAATAATAGACGATGAACAGAGAATGTTGGATTTATTGTCTCTTTATCTTACCCCCCTAGGGTATAAATGTATCAAAGTAAACTCAGCTGTAGATGCACTAATTTATTTGAAATCAAATCAAGTAGACATAATTTTATTAGATATAATGATGCCAGATATGGATGGTTGGGAAGCATGCGAGAAAATTAGAAAAAATTCGAGTATTCCAATCATTATGCTTACCGCACGGAGTGAAAAATCTGATATTGTAAAGGGATTAAATATCGGTGCTGACGATTATGTAATGAAACCATTTGATGATACTGAATTGGTAGCAAGGATAGAAGCCGTACTTCGGAGGGGAAAGACTGAAGAAGGAATAAATGGGTTATCTTTTAAAGGCTTATCCTTGATAAAAGATTCGTTTGAAGCCCTTTATAAGAATATAAAGATTGAATTAACCCCTAAAGAGTTTTATATGGTTGATCTTTTCCTCAATAATCAAAACAGGGTTTTCTCAAGAGAACATCTAATCAGTAAGATTTGGGGATATGATGTTTTTATCGATGATCGTACCATTGATTCTCACGTTCGAAATATACGCAAAAAACTTCGAGAAGCAGATTTTCCTGCTGATGATTATTTACACACCGTATGGGGGGTCGGGTATAAATGGACAAGTGATAAAAATAAATCATAGAAAATAAAAGCAGAAGAAGGCTTGTAAGATGCTCTCTTCTGCTTTTGTTTAAGACAAATCACTCAGCAGCTGGTGCTAACTCATTTTCTGTTACCCATTTATGATTCTTAACTTCTTCGCTACCTGTAGTTGGGGTAAAATCAATCATATACACCGTTGTTCTTTCAGCAGAGTCAATTTTTACAGTTGCACCCTCCATACCTTCCATGTGAGATGCCTCTGTTTGCACTTCAGCCCCAGGCGCTAATGGTTCTTCACCTGCATCAATTAGTTCTTCATGAATTACCCATTTATGATTTTCTACGGGTTCTCCACCTGTAGTCGGGGTATAAGAAATCGCATAGGCTGTAGTATCATAAGCACCAACAATAGTTGCTTCAGCGCCTTTCATTCCCTCCATATGCCCTTCTTTAATAATTGCTTTAGTACCGACAGGATACTTAGGATTTTCTGCTTCCTTTAGATACTCTGGTACTTCACCTGAAGTCGAATGGTTCATCTCAGAGTGATCCATTCCTGTATTTTCTTCTGTACCTTGATTCATGTCCGTATTTCCATTTTGATTTTCATCATTAGCGCCACCGCACGCAGAAAGCATGAGCGCTGTGATTAGTGTAATAATACCGATCATCAATTTTTTGTTTTTGAACATAATTAATTCCTCCTTTATTTACCCTCACTATAACCACTAAATTTGCAGAAAATATGGAGCAGTTAGACATAAAACCTTACAGACGACACATTTTTAATTAAACAAATTCCAAAGTCATTTTAAATATTTCCTGGAAGGTGTACATAATATACATAAAAAAGTTATTTTGAAATAAGAATTTTCTTCTAAAAAATTAAGAAAAGAGCACTAGCAAAGTGCTCTTCTCTAATATTCCTTTTCTAAATACACTTCAAATCTTGTTCCTTTCCCTACTTCACTAGATACACGAATAGATCCATTGTGTAACTCAACCAACATTTTCGTTATGGCAAGTCCTAGACCGGTTCCTCCATGTTCTCTCGACCTTGATTTCTCGACCCGGTAAAATCTTTCAAATAAGAAGGGTAGTTCTTCTTTTGAAATTCCTGATCCCGTATCTGTAACCGAAATACATACCATATTATTATTAACTTGCTGTGCTGATACTTCTATAGAGCCCTCCTTCGTATACCGAATGGAGTTATCCAATAAGTTCAAAAAGATTTGTTCAAGTCGACCAGGATCCCCACTAACTATAAACGTTGAGTCGATATGATTTTTAATTGTTATCCCTTTGTTCTCCGCTCTCATTGACACTTTATTGACAACTTGTTCTATAATTTTACTGATACATACCGAATCTTTATATAGTGTCAATTTACCTTCTTCCATCTTAGATAAATCGAATAAATCAATAATCAAGCGATTAAGCCGTTTAGCTTCCTGTGATATGATCTCTAAGTACTTTTTCATATCTTCTTCCGTCTCATAAAGTCCCTTTGATATTACGTTCGCATAACCTTCAAGGTACATAATCGGTGTTTTAAGTTCGTGTGAGATATTAGCAAAAAACTCAGTACGTGTATCTTGATATCGTTGCAGGTCTTTTGCAAGATCATTTATTGCAGCTGCTAATGAACCAATTTCATCCTTAGTACTCACTTCTACTCTACTATCAAGATGACCAGCAGCTATTTTTCTAGTAGCTTTCTCCATTTGAACCAAAGGTCCAGACATCTTTCTTGATAAAAAAAATGAAACACCCACCGCTATGATAAAACCGATCAATCCAGTTAAACATAAGAGCTGCCTCACCTCCAGTATAGAGGCATTAACGATATCAAGAGAAGAAATCACAAGAACTCCACCCCCAATATCCAACAATGGTTTACCAGAGATTAGGTAGGATTCTCCATTCTCAGCACTATAGTTTATCATTAATGATTCTCCGTTAAGCAATCTATTGATTTCAGTTGCGGTAATGAAATTTACATGATTATTAGAGGCCTTACTTGATTTTCCTAATAATTCCCCTTGCCTATCTAAAACAAAGATCTCCACCTTCGAAAATTCTGCCATAGTGGATATCAAATCTGTAGGTATGCTCTTACTAGAATGTACCATTTCAACAAAATGAGATGCCATTTCGGCCACATCTTGTTCTGATTTTTGATAATACATATTCGAAAAGATTTTATCAACGACATATCCCAAGGAAAGCAGAACCACTAACAGCAGAGATACGATAATAATTCCTAATTTAAAAGCTATTCGATTCATTTTGATGACCACCGTTCTATTAATTTTTCCAGATATATGACTTAAATTATTTATCAAATATTTCAAGTAGTAATGTTTTTCAAAATTCTATTGTAATTTCGAAACCCATGATCTCCTTAAAACCCAAACGTTTATCCACCATAAGCATAAGATTGTTTATTATTATTATACGCCTGAACTTTGAATATTTTGTGCATAAGCCATGACTTACCGATTTAAAGTTCTTAGTTCTGGCTATAGTTAGCTTTTCAAAGTGATATTTATACTTCGAACTAATCATTGATTAAATTAGCTTTTAGAAAATAGATTTTTTATTTTCACTCGTTATCTCCACATATTCTGCACATTTTTGGTTAATTTACATTCAAGTCCTTGAGTATGTATCGAGGATTAATTGTAAATAGTAATTACGTATGTAAAAAATTAATCACTGAAAGGAGAATGGAAATGTCACATGAACAGTATAAACAATGTATAGAGGAATGCTTACGATGTATGGTGACTTGTAATCACTGCTACGATGCTTGTTTAAAAGAAGAAGACATTAAAATGATGGCAGAATGTATTCGTCTAGATCGGCTATGTGCCGACATCTGCTCTTTTGCTGCAACAGCAATGAGCAGCAATTCACCATTTATCAAAGAAATTTGCTCATTGTGTGCTGAGATATGCCAAGCATGTGGTGATGAGTGCAAAAAACATAGTCATGACCATTGCCAAAAATGTGCGGAAGCTTGTTTTAAATGTGCAGATGCATGTCGTAACATGGCTGCATAACATAAAAAAGTATACTACTTTTATAACCGCTCCCAGTAACTGGAGCGGTTATTTTTGATTAAATCTGAAACAGTTTTTGAAATAAAAAAAGACATATTAATTACAAATTTGTTATGATATTACCTGTCATAAAATATGACCCACTTCTTGTTAAGTTGTCGATTATTTATGAAAAACCTTTCTAAATTAAATAAATCCTCATGAAATCATAAGAAGCAACAAATTTTACAGGTTATAATTGACAAGTCTCGATTTATACACTACAGTTATTAGTGTTACAATATTTTAATTATTTTGCCGAATTTAAATTTATTTAAAACGGGGGAACCACTTTGGGTGAATTGTTCAAAATAGTGTTGAATATAGGTAACCTTCTACCGAATCCTTAAGCTAACTCCGTAGGCATCGAAGGGAGAATATTATACTTGAAAAAAATTATCATGTCTTTATTAGGGTCTGTTATTATTATTTCTTCTGGTACCACAAGTGCATTTGCTGATGACAAATCAAAATTACAATCAGAAGTCAGCCAAGTGGTAGGAACACCTTATAAATGGGGAGGAACGACCGCAGCAAGTGGCTTTGATTGCTCCGGCTTCATATTATACATATTTGATAAATTTAATCAAAACCTTCCTAGAACCTCAGCTGCTCAAGCTAAAACAGGCACTGCGGTAGCAAAAAGCAATTTAAGAACTGGGGATTTAGTTTTCTTCAATACAAGTGGAAAGGGAATATCTCATGCGGGAATTTACATAGGGGATGGACAATTTGCTCATTCTTCGAGCAGTAAAGGAGTAAGAGTAAGTAAACTCTCGGAAACATACTACAAGCAACGGTACGTTACAGCCAGAAGAACAATTGATGATAAGAGTTTTTCTAATATGGTTGATGACTCTCATTAAAGAGGGAAGGACAAGCTATATTTACAACCCCGCCCTTATGAAGGGGTTTTGACTGAATTATTTCGAATCAAATTTTGATACACAATCTGCCCGGCATCTTCATGAAATAAGCAGCCGATCGCTATGACCCATACGTTCTTACGTTTCCCGTTACTTAACGAAATGAAGCACCTGAAAAACAGAAACTGATTTGAACAAATTACAGTAATAACTTAAGTCTCTGTGCACATAAAAAACTCTACATTTTTTCTTTATAGATGCCACTTACCCCCGGATATTAACTTCCGGGGGTAAGTGGCGTCGGGAGATCTTAGTATATACTTTGCCTTGGATTCAATATTACTTTATAAATAGACTCTTAGTATAAAGAGAGAAAGTGCATTGATAAGTGTTAACTCGGTTTAAAGCATACGATGGTTCAGTTACCAAGTTCTCGAATTTATCGAAACCGTAGGTTGAGATTGCTTTTTCAGTAAGCCTGGTGTCGACACTTTACTCCATTAGCTACATTATCTGAAATAAAAAAATCGGATATTAGCTGGCACAAAATTAGCTAGTTACATATAGTGGGGTAAGCGTAAATATCGGGAACACAAATACAGTAACAAAAATATTTGCAACTGAAGCTCCGATGTTTCTAACACTGAAAAGGGTGTTCGGCCGTCGTTGTGCAGATTAGAGCAGTATAGAATGAAACGATTTAATGAGTATTTAGCTGGCGTACCTTGCTGGACACGCTATGATAAATACCTTTATCTTTTCAAAGCGTATAACTGTGATGTGTAGACGCTACATTGATCACTATGGACATTTTTCATTTTTATACTCCACTCTATTTTCTGTTGCAATGTAGAAAGCCCTATCAAGTACAGAGCTTTCTATTATATTATTTGATTTATTCAGTTGAACGAGGTGCTTCGGTTAACCCGATTTCTGCATCGTATGCATCAAATATTTTTCGAGCAATGGGCGCAGCGCTCATAGAGCCGTATCCCCCTTCTGGAACAACTACTGCAACGGCAAGTTTAGGATTTTCACGCGGTGCAAATGCGATGAACACGCCATTTTCAACATTTATGGCTTCACCATCTTTATATATCGTCTGTTGGGAGGTACCTGTTTTCCGGGCAAAGTCATATGGAAATCCTGAAAAAGCAACATCTACATTTGTAGCCATTCCCCTGTGAATGGTTTCCCAATAAGCTTCATTAAACTCCACTTCATTAAGAATTTTAGGATCGATTCTTTCGACTACATTTCCGCTTGAGTCCCTTATTTCTTTAACTAAATGCGGTTCCATTCGTTTACCTTTGTTAGCTAACATAACTGCATATTGTGCGAGCTGCATAGTCGTGTATTTGCCCTGTTGACCGAAAGAAGCGAAAGCTAAGCCTGTAAGTGACGTTTGATTCTCTTGGTTATACTCAATTCTCCCTCTAAATTCCCGAGGTAAATCCACCCCCGTATCTACACCAAGTCCGAATTCTTTCATATATTGATCCCAAACATCAATTCCTTCATTACCATATTTAATCCACAGTTTTTCACCAATTAAATCGACCATAAATGCATTCGAAGAGTTTTGAATAGCTGTGTCTGGATAGAGAAGCCCCATAACCGTACTCCCTGAATTCCGCACTCGTGTATTATCACTTCCAAATTCCGCATAACCTCGGTCTAAGTAAGGAGTATTAGGACTGAATAACCCTTCGTTTAATCCAATAAGTACGCTTAACGGCTTAATAGTCGACCCTAACAATACTGTTGATTCTGGATGCTGTCCTGTATCATTGGGAGGAAAGGATTCAACCGTTCCGTTTCGATAAATATACTTTATGCTTTCATAGTCCCAAGCTGCATTTGGATTGTAATCAGGCATACTAGCCATAGTCACCACATTCCCCGTATCGACTTCCATTGCTACAGCGAATCCTGTCTTTGCATTTGGATGCAGCTTTCCCGACACTGGATTTCGCTGCAGCCATTCAAGCTGATCGAGAATAGCCTGTTCTGTCTGGATTTGCACTTCTCTGTTAATGGATGATACAATATCTAATCCTTTTTGAGGTGGCTCAATGACTGTCCCCTCTTCAGGCAAATTCAGAGAGTTTATTGGAATTTTACTATATCCACTTTTTCCGCGAAGCACGTCCTGATACTGGAGTTCAAGGCCATCTACGCCCACTGGTTCAAGTTCGGAATAAATCAAACCGGGATCCATTTGAGTATCATTTTGTTCATTGATTTCTTCATATTTACTGATGGTCTTTGATGTCTTGAAGGTCTTCAGATAGCCTATAGCCTGAACAGCTACCGTTTCATCATCGTATTTGCGGACGGTTTCTTCAATTATACTTATACCTGGAAAATCCATTTTGTTTTGCATAAAGTATGCAATTTCTTTATCTGATAAATTGCTTTTTATAAGTCTCGGGGTATATCCAAGAGCTTGCCTGAATTCAAGGTCCATCGCTTCCACAATCTCCTCTACTGACATGTCTTCAGCTTCCGGATCTTTATATTTTGAAAATACATCACTTAGACGTTCGGCTATGCCTAAAACTTCCACTCGATTGGGATTAGCTGGACCACCTTCAGACTGACTATAGTTTTTATATAATGTAATATATAAAGATTGAGCAGGTTCTGAATAAGCCAGTTTATATTTACCGGTGGAATCATATATGGTTCCTCGAACAGGAAGTAGAGGAGTACTCTTGGTTACACTTTCGCTTTCTTTCTGTGCTAGTACTGGCCCTTCCACAAATTGTAATACAGCTAAGCGAATAATAATGATAGAAAAAACAATAAAGGTACCAAAAAAAAACAGATTCAGCCGAAAATGGATACGTTGCTTCTCTGAACTTTCATTTTTACTTCGTAACTTAAACTTTGACATAACGATTACCTCACTACATATTAAAGAATTGCTATAAAAGTAACTGATAAATTTGGAGGAAGTATGGAGTATGCATTTTTTTTACATTTATACCTTTATTAAAAAGGGAAACTCCTAATATGATTAGGAGTTTCCCTTTTTAATTCTAATTTAATCTATATAATTAATGACGTGTTACCCCATTTGTTCCCATACTTCTTTCAAAAAATTTATTGTATTTTTTCTTTATTTCATATTAGCTAATGGTCGTAATCATTTAAATAAACATAAGACTCATCATATCCTGTAATAATCGTACTGGAATCTGGGTTATCAAATGAATGAATGCATGTCACCGATTTAATCGTCATAGGGATTGCAAAATCGCATTCATCCCTTGCCGTCTTATATGGAGTCGTGTCCCTCTTGATATATTTAGCGGAATCCATCATATCTGCCTGTACACCTGCATAATTTAGCAGCATGGTCACACTGATTACTTCGTAGTCCCTCCGTAGTTTAGGCATTTGATTAATTAATGGTGTACCTATGATCTTTAAACTTGCTTCAGCTCTATATACTTCCCCTATGTGGTGATTATTCTTATTCCCATATATATTTTTGAATCCTATACAATTCTGCAGATTCTAAGACTTGATTAAATCTTGACAAAAATCAATACATATTCTTCGTTTATAGATTTAAAGTTTTGCAAACTAATTCTGTCACTTCTTCTCTCTTATAAAAGATGACTCAAGAACGTTAACATATCCTCATAAAAAGACCGTACAAATGCGGTTATCTTTTGTAAACAATTCAAATAACAGAATAGGCCTCAATCGTTTTATTCTTGTAAAACCTAACTAATATCTCTGTTTCTAACAATTATAAAACAAAGAAATAAAAACTATTGATATTACAAATAAAATAACTCTTTTCTCCAATTTCTTCCTTTATACAGCCTTGAGATTCAGCCGATTTCGTTCTAGGATGAAGGTTTGATGCCAAATAATAAAGATAATTATGGTCCAAAGCTTTCGACTCGCATCTACCTTCCCCTCTTTATGTTTTTCAAGTAACTCGAGTGTGTATGACTTGTTAATCCATCTTTCAATAGGAGCGGTTTCAATCAAAGATTTTACCCATTGATACCACTCATTTCTCAACCATACTCTTGTTGGGACAGGGAAACCGAGTTTTCTTCTGTTCTGTACATCTCCTGGCACGATTTCTTTCATCGCTTCTCTTAGCAATACTTTAGTAGCCTGAGGAGTGACTCTGTACTTTGTTGGAATTGTTGAAGCGAATTTAAACACTTCTACGTCTACAAAAGGCACCCGAAGCTCTAAGGAATTTGCCATGGACATCTTATCTGCTTTAGTGAGTATATTGCCTCTGAGCCAGGTATGAATATCAATATATTGCATCTTCGTTACATCGTCGTGGTGAGAAACTTTTTCATATAATGGTGCCGTTATAAAATCAGTAGCTGTGAACGCGGCTCTTTCCATGAATTGTGTAGAAAGAATTGAGACTTTATCCTTCTCATTGAAGATTTTCGCATTTCCTACATACCGTTCTTTCAGTTCTTTACTACCTCGTTCCAAAAAGCTCTTACCCTTCATGTCTGTTGGCATTAATCCTGCTATAAAACCAGCCATCTTTCTTAATTCTGGATTTAAAAGACTGAACCATCTCAGTGAATAGGGTTCTTTATAAATATTATATCCTCCAAAAAACTCATCCGCACCTTCCCCAGAAAACGCAACTTTCACCTGTTGACTAGCTAATTTAGATGCGAAATAGAGTCCCACTGCAGATGGATCAGCAACGGGCTCATCCATATGCCAAACCAGCGTTGATATTGCCTCCTTATAATCTTTAGATGTAACGCAGATCTCGTAGTGATCCGTTCCGAGAAAGGCAGCTGTTCTTCTAGCTTGATCCAGCTCACTGTACCCTGGCATGTCAAATCCAACGGAGAAAGTTTTAGTCGGTTCTAAACTCTGAAGAATGCCAACAATACTACTGGAGTCAATCCCTCCTGATAAAAAAGCACCTCTTGTAACATCAGAATTCCTGTGTATTTTTACCGAATCTGTCAATACGCTCCGAGCCTCTTCCGCTAAATCACTGAATGATCGATTATTCTCTTGAGGATTAAATTTGACTTCATAGTATGGCTCAACCTTTATTTTCTCGTTTTGAATAATCATTGAGTGGCCGGCTTCTAACTTTTTTATGGATTTAAACATAGTCGATGGTTCAGGAACATACTGATACGTTAGATAGTGGTAAAGTGAATTTTCATCCACCTCGACATTAAAATGTTCATCGGCTAAAAAAGACTTTATTTCCGATCCAAACATAAACCGATCTTCTAATTCCGAGTAATACAAGGGCTTTATTCCGAAAGGATCCCGTGCTATAAAAAGTTGCTGTTTTCTTGAATCCCAAATTGTGAATGCGAACATACCACGTAAATAGGTGGGACACTCCGTTCCGACTTCTTCATATAGACGTAGAAGTACTTCCGTATCTGAGGTTGTAGTGAATACGTGACCTTTTATAGTTAACCAGTCTCTGAGCTCTTTATAGTTGTAAATTTCCCCGTTAAATACAAGAGCTATATCTTTGTCTTGGTTTTTAAATGGTTGTGCTCCATTCTCAATATCAATAATGCTAAGTCTTTTAAACCCAAGCCCTGCAGATCCGTCTATATGGTAACCTTCGGCATCTGGTCCACGATGCTCTATAATTTTCGTCATCTTTTGAAGCATAACGAAATCAATAGGAATTTGTTTTTTGTTATAAACGGATATGAATCCACACATTAGCTAGTATCCCCTTTAAAGTTAGTAACTCTAATTTAGCAGCAATTTTTGTGAAATTTATGAAGTTCCTATTGTATATTTGTTAATCAAAAAAACTACTGCAACCGACAGTAGTTTTTTTGATTAACAAATAGTTAAAATAAGCTTCGAACAAAATAAAACACATCATGACCCACCCAAACTTCCGCAGCAATGGAGGGTGCTTTTCCAATAAATGTGGCCGTCATGAACATTAAAACATTCATTTTCGTCCATGCTGCGGCAAATGTAACGACACCGGAAGGCATGAATGGTGCTAGACGTGCAATTAGCAGTAAGAAAAATTGTTTCCACAACCCTGAGTTTGCAAAACTCTTGCTCCATTTACCACGGCGGATAGATTCTTTATCAATTTTCTTAATGCCTTTGTTATACAGCTTATATGATATATAGGCACCAATTGTCTCTCCAATCAGAGAAACCGCAAATCCTAGAGGCAAGCCAAAAACAAGGGCATTTGCACCTGAAATAAAAAAAGTCGGAATTACACCTAAAACACTAACAACAATATTTAAAGCTAGACTAATCAGTATCGCGGCCATGCCGAAATCATCCATAATTTCTGCTAATTTTTCTGGATTTAATAACAGATTAATCCCCACAATTATGTTCAAGAATCGCTCCTCTCCAAATCAAGCGGTAACGATACGATAAATTCGGATCCAACGCCCAATTTGCTTAAAACAGTAATCTTCCCATTCAACTGTGCTATTAATTGTGATACAATGGCAAGTCCAAGTCCTGTACCTCCCATTTCTCTGGACCGGGATTTCTCCACTCGATGAAAACGGTCAAAAATAAAGGGGAGGTCTCCCTCAGGTATCCCTGCTCCTGTATCTTTTATAGATATAAAAATCTGCTCCTTAATTTGAGATACCTTAATTGTAATTGCACCTAGTTCCGTGTAATAGATAGCGTTTTCTAATAAATTAAGAATAATTTGCTCAATTCTCGATCCGTCAGAAACGACTGAAGGTAGATCATCTTTAATTTCCTCTAGTAGCACCAAGCCTTTATTTTTTGCTTTTAAACTTACTTTCTGCACGGCTAATTGCACTACATCTTCAATATCCACCGACTGAAGGTAGAGCTTGATTTTTCCTTCTTCCATTTTAGAAAGTTCGAACAAGTCTTGGATGAGATTAGCTAAACGTTCTGATTCTTTCTCAATAATTTCCGAATATGTTTCCAACTCCTCAAGATCCTTATATTGATGCCTGTTTATTAATTGTGCATAGCCCTTTAGATAGGAGATAGGTGTTCGAAGTTCATGTGAAATATTGGCCAACAATTCACTCCGATTTGTTCTGAAATTATTTAATTCCATACTCAAGTCATTGATGGCCTGCCCCAAAGATCCAACTTCATCATTGGAATTCACCTTAACTTTAGAAGTAAGGTCACCTTTAGCTATCGATCTTGTAATCTTCTCCATAATGATTAGGGGACTAGACAAACGATTTGAGACAAATAATGTATATCCAAGAGCCAACATAATGGCAACCAGTATCGATAGGAAAATCCACCTCCTAACATCATGCATCGTCTGATGAATTTCGTCTATGGATGAAAAAACGAGGATCCCACCTTCAAATGTTTCACCGTCGATAATGGGTCGCCCTACATAAAAGAAACGCTCACCATCTTCAGAATTTACGTACTCACGTTCGAAATGTTTTCCTTCTTTCATGATTTTAAAAATGTTTTTATCTATAAATTCATTTTGAGTATACTCAAAAACGTCTTTGGAAGTGATAATTCCCATTTCGTTAAAGACGACGATTTGTTTACCTGTAATCAATCGAGTATGATTTAAGAAACCCACAGCGGTATCAGGAGAATCGGTTATATACTCCGTTACCTTTCTAGAAAGATTATTTACATTTTGATGCACTTCTGTTGAGTAAATTTGAATAAAGATACGGTCAATGACGATTCCAAGAGGTAAAAGGACAATTAAGAACAATATCATTATGGTAGATCCTATTTTAATGACAATTCCTTTGTTACGCATTATCCGCCCTCTTTACTGCTCATTTTATATCCAACGCCCCAAACAGTTTGAATAAACTTCATGTTCTTTTCAATTTGTTTTAATTTCATTCGAATATTCTTTATATGAGTATCAACTAATCTCAAATCCCTAGATTCATAATTTTCCCATATGTGATCAAGCAAGAGCTCTCTAGTAAACACACGCATTGGCGAAGACGCCAGCTTACTAAGCAAGCTAAATTCTTTCCCAGTTAATTCAATTAACCTATTGTGAATAAACACCTCTCTGCTTTCAATATGAATTCTCAAAATATCATTATAGAGCGTAATAACTTCAGGTTCATGAAGAATATTGTCTTTTGGTTGGGATCTTCGTAATAATGCCATGACTCTTGCTTTTAACTCTTCAAAATCAAAGGGCTTAATCATGTAATCATCAGCTCCCAATTCAAGCCCCTTAACACGGTCGTTAATATCACTTCTCGCAGTTAACATAAGGATAGGCGTGTCACTTTTCCTTCGTACGGTTTCACAAATCTCCCACCCGTTAAAATAAGGAAGCATGATGTCCAAAATAATCAAATCATAAGAAAAGTCTCTGAGCAATTCTATTGCTGCCGCACCATCTAGCGCCTCTACGATAGTGTACAGTGGCTCTAAATGAATACGAAGCAAATTTAACATATATTTCTCGTCTTCAACAATTAATACTTTCTTCATGAATTAAACCTCTCAAAATAATTTACATTAGTATGCAGTAAATATAAAAGAACAATATTACTTTAACATTTAGTTATGAAGATTATATGGAGGTTAAGACCAAAAAAAACAAGTAAGTCACCCTAACTATTAATAGACAACAATAAAGCAAGCACTTATTCTATCTGGATTTATATTTATTAGGGAACAAATTGCAGAGCACATGTTAAAGCGTCAGTTTCAGACTGACAGACCTATGCAGAAGCTCGTTACTGACATTACGTATTTACCATTCGGAGGGAAGACTTCTTAGACTTGTTTAACGGAGAGATTGTAGCTTACAGTATAGCAGACAAGCAAGACACGACATTTGTTCTAGACACATTAAACCAACTGCCCATTTTACCGGGCACGATGCTCCATATTCATTCCAACTTCCACTTCTTATACAACGATAGAACAAATAAGCATGTAGAGTTTAAAAGTATTGATTTGAAATGACTAAAAAGTCTTCTATACATACCTCATCCAGAAACTCCTTTTCCATGTATCTTTTAAGTAAGTTGGTTATATATGCGGTACTACAAACGCCAACATTTTTAACAAAAACTAAACAACCTAAGCCCGATGAATACCGGATTTAGGTTGTTTTGTGGTGGTTTATTTACGTACTGCTTATCAGGGGCAGTCCAAATCTCCGTTTTCGTCACACTCAACTTATTACACCGCAACTCTCATAATATCTTTTGTCTAGTTTTAATTTAAGTAGTTCTACTTTTCCAAATTCCCTCATAATCTACTGATAAAATAACACTAGATTTTGAGAGAAGCAGGAGGGTGAATTATGGGTAAAACATGTAAGTATGTTATAGTATTTGGACTCGTCTTTTCGTTAGCTTTCTATGCAACGATTGGGATAATTAATTACAATATGAAATCCGCTTCATCTCAATCTCTAACTAAATCTGATCTCCAAACAGTAAAAAAAACAAATTTAACATCCTTAAGCTCCACCTTAACAACAAAATCTTCAGACCAAAAGTTAGAATTATCTGCATTAAAAAATAAAGAGAAAACATCAAATGTGCATCACAAGAACTCATTGGAGGAAAAAAATACTAGTAACCTTTCCTTGCCTCAAGTTCTTATCTACCATTCTCACAATCGTGAATCATGGATACCGGAATTAAAGAATATCAAAGTAGCAAATGAAGCCTTTGACAGTAAAACAAATGTTACATTATTAGGTGATTATCTAATAAAAAAAATGAAAACATATGACATACCGGTTTTTCATTCAAAAAAAGATTACCCTTCAGTTATCAGCAATTTTAATTATGCCTACTCATATACTTACTCTAGGGAAACAATAGAACAGGAACGAGCTATGCATAATAATATAGAATATCTGATTGATATCCATCGGGACTCACAAGGGAGAGATAAGACAACCATTCAATACAATAATTTAAATTATGCTCAGGTGTATTTTGTAGTAGGTACAAATAATCCGAACTGGCAAAAGAACTTGAAGTTCGCTGAACGCATTCAAAAGGGCCTAAACAGCAAAGTACCTTCTCTTTCAAAAGGCATATACAAAAAAGACTCATCCATTGGAAATGGTGATTACAACCAAGCCTTATCCGCTAATAGTGCTCTGATCGAGATTGGTGGCGTTGAAAATAATCTAGAAGAAAATTATCGTACCATAACTTTACTTGCTAAAGTTATGCGGGAGATCTGGTTAGAAGATAACAAACTATACTAGTTTACCATTTGGTTTATCAACTTCTACACATATTTCGTCGCTTTATCTTTATCTCTTATTTTTTATTTAAACAGCAGAAAAAACAACGTATCTGCAATTAATATAATGATTTAAAAAGCTCGGTGCAGGTTCTCCGAGATCTTTAACATCTGTTTTCCCTTTACAAATACATTCATTCTTCATTCATTCGTTCATCAAACTAGACTTCATTCTCATCGAACATTCCACAATCGCAATAGCTGCATCATTACCAGAATTAATAAGGAAACCCTGTAAAAGAACCTGCTCCCACTCTAGTAAATAGACCCTAGTAGCGTTAATATTTCTGGCCGCTTTTATAACTATCACGATGTCGTTTAAATTCCCCTCCTCTATTGTAATGATTCCTTATACGATTTTAGTAATGCTTAGAGGATACATCACTTTCTTTAACATGGAGCCGATAGTTCTGTCTATTAATATAGCTGTCTCAATATTGAGAGAAAAGTGACCAAACGTCTGAGTTTGCAAACTAAACACCAAAGTTATTATTAACAGGATTACCATAAAGAATTTATTTATAGATGCTAGCTCTTTTTTGAAAACTATAATGCTGTCGTTAATCGATATTTCCACGGAAGTGTCAAGACACCTTATTACCATGCTATAACACTGTATGTTAAGTTTTGGTATGTAATTCCCCAAACGTTAACAAGTCCCCGGTTAACCACTAAAAACTTCGAGACAATTCTCAAGCCCTATATAAATAAAACGAAGAAATGATTAGCCTGATCCGCTATTTCAATTGCTTCATATTACAAACTTTAGTTTTGAATATTTTGTGTACCTTCATAATTTCAACATATTTTTGGTTTATTGTTGTAAACATAAATTGCAAATATTAATGAGGAGGTAAATATATGAAGGGCGTATTGTTAAAGAATCTTGTCGTCGTCGGCGCTATTGCGATTATTACATCGGGTTGTGTGAATGCTGTCAAAGATAGTATGGAGGGCATGGATCATTCAACCATGAATTCAAATACTCCAACAACTACTAACACTATTGATAAAAACTCCATAAAACTTACTTCAGCAACACCAGTAATAAACGGAAAAGAGTTTACGATTACGGCACAAGAAAGCAACCTCGAAGTAACTCCAGGGCAAGTACTCCCAGTGTGGACATTTAACAACTCGGTACCAGGACCACAAATCCGAGTGAAGGTCGGGGATATTGTGAAAGTCAACTTGAAAAACGAGCTAAAAGAACCAGTATCGATTCACTGGCATGGATATCCAGTTCCAAATGATATGGATGGTATTCCTGGAGTCACACAGGACGCAGTCGTACCCGGGAAAACTTTCGCTTACGAATTTGAGGCTACAATACCTGGTACCTACTGGTACCATTCTCATCAAGATAGTGTCAACCAACTCGATAAAGGTTTATACGGCTCATTAATTGTTGAAGATCCAGATGAAAAATACAACAAAGATTTCACATTAATGCTGGATGAATGGATGAGTTCCGGTGAAATGGATACGAGTAATCAAAAAAGTAACAATCTAGACAACAAAATACAAATAGAAGGTATGGATCATAGTAATATGAACATGGATGATATGGACATGGATGGTATGGACATGGCAGCTCATGATATGAGTATGTACGATATATATACGATTAACGGGAAATCTGGTGATTCTATTGACAAATTAACTGTTAATGAGGGTGATAAAGTAAGGATTCGCTTAGTTAATGCAGGATATATTTCACATAAAATGCACTTACATGGTCATGACTTTAAAGTTATTTCTTCGGATGGTCAACCAATTAACGACCCTGAAGTGATTAAAGATCAACTGATTTCAATAGCTCCTGGTGAACGTTACGACATTGAGTTTACTGCTAACAATCCTGGCTCTTGGCTCCTTGAAGAACATGGAGATAAATCAAAGAATATGAAGACCGTAATTCAGTATGACGGTTCAGATACACAAAAGGATAATTCCAATTCATCTGAAGATCTTCGAGTATTTGATTTAGCTCAGTATGGTGTATTGGTAAATAGTAATTTTTCACTTGATGAAACAACATTTGATCAAGAAATAAATATGGAACTAAATACTGAAATGAGAAACGGTGAAATGGTGTATACCATTAATGGAAAAGTATATCCAGACACAGAAAAACTTAATGTTAAAAAAGGAGACAAAGTTAAAGTTACCTTCGTCAATCGCTCAGAAACTGATGATCATCCGATGCATTTACATGGACATTTTTTCCAGTTGCTTAGTAAAAATGGAATGCCAATTAAAGGATCACCAATCATGAAAGATACAATTAATGTGAAACCGGGAGAGGAATATGTTATTGCTTTCGAAGCTGATAATCCAGGAGAATGGATGTTCCACTGCCATGACTTACATCACGCATCTTCAGGTATGGTAACAGAGGTGCAATACTCAGATTATCAGACAAATTATACTCCCGATTTGAGTATAGAAAATAAAGCTGAGTAAAATGGTCACGCCACAGCTCCAACCGATTAAATATAGGTTGGAGCTTATGTTTTTTATAATTCAGTCAATCCCTATCATGATATTTATCATACAATGATTATCATTTAAATGTCTTTTAAGAATCTCCCTATAAGTAATTACTCGAAATACTACACTTCCTGCGTGAAATGCAATCGTATGTAGAGGATGGACAATTCCTAAATCGATCCTGTCGGAGACCAAAAGCATCACCATTAAGGAAGTACGAACGAAATTCCTGCCGATACCCTACCCAAAATAACTGTTGGTTTCATCACATCAGCAAATGAAAAAAAAGATGAATCTTTTATAGATAGGCTACAGTGATAAAACCACCTCCTTGAATCCTGGTACCTCCATTCCATATCACGAAGATATCACTTAGGTATGATCATAAAAGTCCCACTGAATGAAGATAACATTTGCAAAATGCTGAAAACAATAGTTACGCCAAACAACATAAGTCGTGAGGTCTAGTATATTTATGCTTTCCCTCCCTTTTGACAAGAAATGAGCAACTCAAATGCTGATTATGATCGCCAGAGCAACAATTACACCATAAGAAAGAATATCAAAATTAGCAAAAGAATGAGTGTAACTTTCATCGTTTAGATTTCTAGTAGCCTATTATACTCATAATATTTAGTACATTACTGCCAATAAGTTATAATCATTTCCCAGTATTTGAAATAACAGTCCGGCAGTCCGGTCTCTCTACCCATCTTCCTTAACCAACAAATTCCAAGAATAAAACTGAGTCGCTCATTATTTGAGGAAAGGGACACTTGAGTCAATGGACCGATCACTTAATCCAATTAAGTATTTCCTTACGTATTCATCAACTCTATATAACAATCAAAAAAACTACATTCAGTAGTGTTTATATGCAAAAAAGGGCAGCTTATGAACATCCGCCCGATATCAAGCCAATCATGATGAGAAAAATAACTACAGTTAACAAAAGAGAATTGCGATAAGTAAAAGGAATATCGATGGGTTGATTTGGTTGCAGAACTTGTAATATTCGGTAGTTCAATGCTGTGTTAGCGAAGGGCACAGCCACTATGACATTTCGAACATTCACTAAATTGGATAGTTTCAACAACACACTTCCTAAATGATACTCCGTTTTCATATGAGTCAGAGCAAACCTATCAGCAAGAAGTTCGTTCCTTGTTGTAAATTCTTTGCTTAACGTTTTTAATAGGGGGATATATCCCATGCTTTCCGTTAACAAAACTACCAAGAACATTTGAAGCGGATCACGTCTCCTGCAGTGGTACCATTCGTGAAGTAATATGGCTCTGACTTCCTCTTGGTTGAACATGTTAATTAGCCCCGTTGAAATGATGATACGTGGATTCCAAATACCCATTGACAGAGCAATAAAGGCATCATCTTTAATAACAATAATTTCAGTATTCCAATCCCGATATACATAATTAAGGTATGACATATGTTGTAAATCCCTATTCCCCTTAAAATTACGCATCCATTTCCAAGTCAAGAATAATTGACTACTAATCCTACCAGCTAGGCGCACCACCGTATAAATAATGACAAGATTAAATAAAACTTTGATGATGTCATGACCCAAGGTGTCTTCTTGTATAACGGTTAAACAATATTGAATAATGTTCCAATTTACTGGAACACCTAATACTTGATGGGCCATATACCAACCCATCTGGATTAAGACAAATGATCCAGTGAGTAGCATGACAAAAAAAATTGAATTTGTCTTTGCAGTCGATTTCATGATTAACTCCTGTGATTCATTTGATTCAGTTTATGCTGTAGCTTAGAGATCAATTTAGGATCTGCCTCATCCAATGCATCTATCATATGACCAACAACCAACTCTCCAAATTCACGGATTAGTCCTTGTGTAACCTCTTTAGTTTGGTCTGATAAGAACTGCTCTTTGGTTTGTAAAGGTTCATAAAAGGTGGTTTTACCCCTGCCACTTCCATGAGAATTTTTTTGGAGAAGTCCCTTCTCTATTAATCGATTCATAACGGTCATCACAGTATTGAATGAGAGCGGTTCTTCATGGTTTAAAATCGTTTGAACATCTCGAATCGTTGTTCTTTCACTGGCCCATAAGATCTCCATGACCTTTGCCTCGAGCGGCCCGAAAAATTGGTTCAAACCATGTTCGTGAACATTAAATTTTTTGATTTTCATTTTCTCACCTCTATCACTAGAGATTGTAGTAATAATAATTATTGCTGTCAATTGCAGAGGTTGAATCGTTATTTCGTTTTAGTCCAGTTCTCTCCACCGTTACTGCTTTCATAAACAGAATATCTATCCGTAATAATCACCAGACGGCTGCCATCCTCTTTAGCTGATTTAATACCTAGTGGCATTTCCCCATTTAATTTAACGTCTATTGCTGACCATGTTTTAAAATCTATTGATTTTTGGAATCCACTCTCTGTCATGATGACAACTTCGTTGTTAGGTAAAGTTAAAACTTGATAAACAGGCCCATTGGTTAATTGATTTTCTCGAACGGTTCCACTTTGGATGTCATATCGGATAAGCCCCGCTTCGGTTGCAGCCAAAATTGATGATGGAGCACCTGAAATCATTGAGATGGAATACGCACCAGCTGGTAAACTCGTTATACTCCGCCATGTATTTCCGCCGTCCTTTGTTTCATAAAGGTTTTCACCTTCACCTGCTAACATTACAAATAAATGATTGGAGTCGTCCGGATCCATCGTTAAATAATGGGCATCAGGTTCATCAGGTTTTGCTAGGTTTGGTAGTCCGTTTTCTATAACCTGCCATGTCTTCCCGCCATCTACTGACCTTTTCACAAAACCATGACCGGATACAAAGATCCTTTTGGGATTACGTGGATCAATTTCCAAGCCCATAATATCATTTGAACGAAGTTCAAAAAGTGTCCTTTGAAACTTATCGTTATTAAGTTCATAAACACCTGTATGAGTGCCTACCCAGACCGTTTCATTACCAGGTGAGTAGCTAAATATGTGTGGATGCGTATTAGAGTCCGCATTCAGTGTATCAATCGTTGTATCATTTGGCTTTTTCACATTTCCCCATACAGCAAAACCAATCAAAACAATCATAACAACAGAAAATAAAGTGCCTATCCCTGAAGAATTTCCTTTCCCTTTTTCTTCTAAACTTTTATTCATAATAATCAGTCTCCTAACTTATTATTAAATAATATTCTATTATAATCAGTATAAGTGTAGATTTTATGATCACTTTCTCACAAAGTATTTAATAAAAAGTCTATGAAGAATTTCAAAATGAGAGGTTCTAACTTTAAGAATCTTCAAATTAGATTTAGAATCTGCTTCCACTTAACGAGTCGGGTCGGGTATAAAAACTGGTGCCACAATGCGAATAAATTGTTCATATTTTCTTGAGTTATCGATTTCAATTTCGGTTATCCTTTAACATACCAACAACATGATTTAGATTATTCCATTTACCAATGCCGCTTATTATAATTTGTTCGATCATAATATCTGCGATAGAACTATAAGTCATGCTTAATAGTATTAGAGATACTTACTAGTCTCATTCTTATTCAGTAAATGTCATAGAACTACCAACGAATCGCTGCACTAATGGCGTTTAAGCCTATTAAATAAGGTTTGTTCGTAGAAACTAAACGGATTATATCTACATTTTGTTTAATGATCTGTTGCAGGTGTTCAGTTTCAAGATAGTGGCCTTAGTGAGGGTGGCTCTATTAATACACAAACAGCTCATAGAACCTTACCTACAATGCTGATTCTTTTAATTTCAGAAACCTAAAGCTAATTGGGTATTATCTGTATGGTAATAGAATAGTTTTATTCCAAATGGTAACGTGCAACTCTATACCCACAACGGTTGTAACTAGGAGAATGACTGGGTGCCTTCCTTTAAACTAAAAAAGCATGTAGTGTTTAAAAGCAGAGGGGAGTTTAATGAATTCAATATTTTAACAACAATTACACTACAAATTGTAGTCTAATTGTTAGGACTAGTCAATTTTTGATTTTGATATTTCTGTTGTTGTCCAAATGCATAATTTTTATTGATGATACATCCTCTTTAACAAAGACTTTGTTAAAAAATATCTAAAGCTAGAATAGATAGTAAAAAACAAACCCGTAATGAACTGACCCCTGTCAAGTAGACAGTAATTTAAAAGCATCATTAAGCAACCTGAGTCCGATATTCATACGGGCTTAGGTTGTTTAGTTTCTGTTGAAAACGTTGGTGGTTGTAGAAATGGATGTACCGTTGGACGGCATGCTCTACTTCCTTACTAGTACGAAAAGTGTATAGATTAAAACACTCCGATTTAAAATGACTAAAAAAGTTCTCCATACATGCGTTATCCCAACAATTCCCTTTTCTCGACATACTGGCAATCATCCCGTATCTTTTAAGACGTTGGTTATATTGGCGAGAGGTATACTGGAACCCTTGGTCACTATGTAGGAGAATTCCTTCAACTTTTTGTTTTTTTCTTGCCTTTGTGAGGGTATCCATCACAAGCTTGAGATCATTTCTTCGACTGATCTGATAGGAGATAATTTCGTTGTTATACAAGTCTTTAATAGCTGATAAGTATAGTCTCTGCCCGTTGAATATTAAATAGGTAATGTCGGTGACCCATTTCTCATTTGGTTTTGAAGCTCTAAATTCTCTGTTTAGAAGATTACTCGAGATCACATAGGCTTCTCGTTTCCCATAATAAAGTTTTTTCTTGCGGACGACCGCTTGAATCCCCATCCCGTTCATCAATCGTTGGATTCGTTTGTGATTTACTCGTAGTCCGTATTTCTTTTTAATCCATACTCTGACCCGTCGATATCCGTAAATTCCTCGTACCTCTTTATAGCATTCCGCTATCTTCTTTTTAATCTGTCTATTCTCAAGTTGCTTAGGTGAGGTGAACTTTTGCCTTTTTATCCATCGGTAATATCCACTCCTCGAGACTTGAGCGAGTCGACAAAGAAGGAGGACGCTATATCCGTTTTTGGTCAACTCCTCAATCACAGCAAACTTTTTGTTACAAGGTACTAAATCCATTCCACCTTTCACATCTTTAAGAGCTTTTTTAGCAATTCATTTTCAGCTTCAAGCCGTTTTATTTTAGTCTCAGGATCTTCAGTTCTTGTTCGTGGTCTACCTTTACCAGGACCTTTTGCTAATCCACATTTTTCTTTAAGCCCTGTTATTCCTTCAATTTTAAAATGCTCCACCCAACGGCGTACCAAAGAGTGATCGATTCCTAGCTCTTTTGCAACCGTTTTGTAGCCCATGCCATCTTTCAAGTATAAATCCACCGCTTTTTTCTTGAACGCTATATCATACGTTTTTCTAATTTCCCCCATAATAAATCCCCCCATAATAGACAGAGTAATGTGCTTGCTTTTTTCTGTCTACTATGAGGGGATCATATCATAATTACCTGGGCTTGTTTAATTACAAATCGTATTAGTGCAATACACTGACCATTTTTGTATAACTTTGTTTAGAGATGGTACGTCTTGCTGTAACGTATCGATCCTTGTAATATTTCTCAGTTAGTCTACTAATTCTTACACCTTTACTGCTGGAAGAATGAGCAAATTGCCCACTCCCGATATATATCCCCGCATGTGATATACCAGCACCACTTGTATTAAAGAATACCAAGTCACCAGGTTTTAGATTATTCTTTGATACCGGGGTACCAGTTTTTGCTTGGGCATTTGAGGTACGAGGCAGATTCAAATTGAATTTATCAAAAATGTATAATATAAATCCCGAACAATCAAATCCACTTGAAACTGAAGTCCCCCCCCACTTGTACTGGGTACCTACAACTTGACTTACTTCTGAACGCAATTTGGATTGATCATCAGCAAATGCATTGGTCGCACCGGCAGATAAAATTAAAGCAGAACCAATTAACGATATCATGAATTTCTTCAAACACATATTCTCCCTTCGGATGCCTACGGAGTTAGTTAAGAGTTAGTTAAGAGTTCGGTAGAAGGTCCCTTTATCCTTTCCAGTCAAGAATAATTCACTCAGAATGAATCCCCCGTTTTCAAAAATGAAACTAGGCAAAAAAATTAATTTTTTGTAACCCTACATAATGTAGTACATTTTCGTATATGTTGTCAATCACATCCTTCAAATCCATCTTTTATTTCATTTCATGACAATTTTCATTCAAATCGCTGCAATATCTAGAAAAATGAAATGAAAAATTCCACATTCTTTTTATAGTTGTTGATTATATATAAATAACAATTTTGTAACTAATTTAATTTCAATTTCCATGAAAAAACTCTAAGAGACAGATTACAAAATGCAGAATCAGTTAACTCACTCTACTATAAAGGAAGGAAAGGTGCATTCAACAATACAAACCTCCATTCATTTTAGAAAGATTACATTGTTGATTATTCAGTTTGTTTTTACCTCAACAAGCCTCACCACATCTGCACATACTTCATAATAAATATCGGCACGGTCTCTCGTGCATAAACGCTATTCGTTTACCTTGCATGCCTGCCATCGATCCACCATACAAGGTCAGTATTCTTCAAATACATTTTGGTATTGTTCATGAACAAAATCCAAGATTTATGTTTTAGTGTCAATCATCACCTTTCAAACTGTTTTAAAATATCCGGAAACCAAATCTTCTCATTGCTTTACTAGGACTTGAAACCTTTTGTAGGATTGAATATTATATAACCCAAATTTATGTAGAATTTGTGAAGAAAGCTTAATAAAAATATAAGATATTGGTCTTGTTATTGAACACAAATTACATAATTTTAGTTAAAATTAGTTTGCATTTTATCGCATCTTTCCATCTCCTATAAAATTCCTTTATTGTATCCTCGTGAAAAGAATGCAAATAAAAATCTAAACTAAATACATTGTACATGTTTAATTTAGTCTTAATGGGTAAAAATACTACGTGATGTAGTCCTACTTTCTTATCTATTACTTCACACTAAAGATCCTATGACGAGGTGAATTCAATGTATAATGACCCCAAAAAAAGCGTGAAACATCAATCACTGAACAATCATACGCAAGGGCACGAAAGTGAGAAGCATGGTGCCGAGCACCATCATAGTGGGGATAAGCATGCCGGTCATCATGTAGATGATTTTAAGAGACGCTTTTGTATTTCACTAATTATCACCATTCCTATCATAGCTTTATCGCCCATGATTCAGATGTCAATTGGTGTAAATTGGCGTTTCCCATATGACACTGTCCTGCTGTTTCTACTGTCTTCCTTTGTCTTCTTTTATGGAGGTAGGCCTTTTCTAGTTGGTGCATATCGGGAACTAAAACAAAAGAACCCAGGAATGATGACGTTAATTTCGCTAGCTATCGTTGTAGCTTACGTATACAGTTCATTAATCGTCATCGGGTTGACTAATGTAGATTTCTTTTGGGAACTAGCAACTCTTATTGTTATAATGTTGCTCGGTCATTGGCTAGAAATGAAATCTATTTTAGGTGCATCTAATGCGCTTGAGGAATTAGTGAAACTAATACCCTCTGAAGCACATCTTATTACTGTTGATGGAATCATCAAGGAAGTACGCGTGTCGGAGTTACGCCCAGATCAGAAAATTTTGATAAAACCCGGGGAACGAATTCCAGTAGATGGTATCGTTGTCAAAGGACAATCATCGCTTGATGAATCCATGCTTACAGGAGAATCTGTCCCTGTTATCAAAAATCCTGGAGATAGACTTATTGGAGGAGCTATTAACGGTGAAGGAGCATTAACTGTAACCGTAACTAATAGCGGCGAAAAGGGTTACCTATCCCAAGTTATTTCGCTGGTTAAGGAAGCCCAGGAATCTAAATCTAAAACTCAAAATTTGTCAGATCGTGCAGCAAAATGGTTGTTTTATGTCGCTTTAGGTGCTGGGTTAACAACCTTACTCGTGTGGCTCTCATTAGGTTACAGTTTTAATTTCGCAATACAGCGAATGGTAACTGTCATGATTATTGCGTGCCCACATGCTTTGGGTTTAGCTGTACCTCTTGTTGTATCTACTACCACCGCAATAGCAGCGAAAAAAGGGTTATTGATACGTAACCGCACTGCCTTTGAAGAAGCTCGAAAATTGAACGCTGTCGTATTTGATAAAACAGGAACACTAACTCAAGGTAGATTTGGAATAACCGATATTTTACCTGCCTCGGGATATACAGAGACTGAAATTCTTACTCTTGTGGGCTCCCTAGAAGCTCAATCTGAACATCCTATTTCTAAGGGTGTAGTGGAAGAAGTGAAAAACCGTGAAATAAAAATATTTGAACCAGAATCTTTTGAAGCACTGATAGGGAAAGGACTTAAGGGAAATGTTAAGGGTAAGTATGTTTTGGTTGTTAGCCCTGGCTTTATGGAGGATCAAAAAGTAGATTATCCTATTAAGGAGTATAATAAATTGTCTTCGCAAGGAAAAACGGTTATCTTTGCCGTTGTTGATAACCAATATGCTGGTCTAATTGCCCTGGCCGATAAAGTCAGGGAGAGCGCAAAGGACGCTGTAGAAAGTTTAAAATTGTTAGGAATTAAATCAATGATGTTGACGGGGGATAATAAAAAAGTCGCCAAATGGGTTGGCGAAAACTTGCAATTAGATGAGATATATGCAGAAGTACTCCCACATCAAAAGGCTCATAAAATTACGGAAATTCAAAATGAAGGTTATATGGTTGCCATGACAGGGGATGGCGTGAATGATGCTCCAGCATTAGCAAAAGCGGATTTAGGTATTGCTATTGGCGCCGGAACTGATGTCGCTATTGAGACAGCAGATATTGTACTGGTAAGAAGTGATCCTAATGATGTCGTTTCGATTCTTAACTTATCCAGGAAAGCTTACAATAAAATGATACAAAATCTTTGGTGGGCCAGTGGTTATAATATTATTGCTATTCCACTTGCTGCCGGTCTATTATATGGCGTCGGAATTGTCCTAGACCCAGCGATTGGGGCTATACTGATGTCACTGAGTACTATTGTCGTAGCAATTAACGCCAAACTTCTTAAGGGATAACGCTGTGTAAAACAAACACTAACTGCAAAAGGAGGCTCAAATGATCCTCTTTTTGCTTTGGGCTTAATTTCATTTCATGGTAAATGTCACTGTCAGCCAATAAGCAAATATCTTAGGCGGCGAATTAAACATTATGAACGGTGTCTGTTTGGTTGAGAAAGATCGCAAGAATGTTCAGAGAGATATTGGGACGACAAAGTCATTCAGGATTGTCTTTACATTCCAAGTGGTCCTTTGAATCATTAGATAATGATGGTAAAGCATTAAATTTAGGAGAGGCTGCGTTGTTACAAGAAGAAGTATATCCTTTCACATGGTATTTGCAAAGAGCCGGAATTATCATAACTTCGCTCCATAATCATTGGTTATTTGATACCCACATTTAATGTATGCACATTACGCTTCAATTTAAGAGCCATTGTCTTTTGCAAAGAAAATTGCAGAAGCATCGACCTATCTTAAACACGAATAGTTACATGTTCCTAGAGTATCAACGAGGGTATTAACCGCAAAAGATTGGCTTCCGGTTTACAACTCCGAATTGGCTTCTTTTTTAAAAATTCCGAGCTTCAAACTGTCCGGTATAAGTTCAGACGATAGAATTTTGCTAAAGAAATTGGGTGATTATGTCCAATTTACGTTAGTTTTTTTAGAAACCCATCAATGTGATTTCGATCCATCATATTAAGAAGTTAATGACTTCGATTCCAAAACCCGGAATAGCTTCAAATTAATCTGTACCAGGCAACTCTATATTTTTTCCTGTATTCAACAATTTTTTCTGCAATTTGTTGCTCCAAAAAAGTGTCATCTCATCACCTTCCGAATCAACATCGGTAAGCTTGGAATTTACTTTTTAAACGTACCGGTCTTGTCAAGTATAACGGCGTTGAACTTATGGGTTGTTCCAGATGCTCGCCACCATTAACAAGATGCCAAGTGCACATGAGGAAGTAATAACAAAAGTCGAGATTGTTTCTTCTAATACCTCTGCCAAGTTGCCGCGGCGGTGCTCTTGACCCTGCGCTTTTCTCTCTTAATTCTCCCAAGTTAACATGGACTCAGCAGCCCTTCCTGCCATTGATCATCCACCGGTACATTATCACCAGGACACACAAGAAACGGACATATCCATTCCACCAATGGACAAACCAATCGTTAGATCCATACTGTAAAATTGATCGGCTGCAGTCCTAAGAGATATCAATTTATTTCTACTACCATTATGTATACTCCTAGATAGAACTGAACAGAATTACCAAGATAAGTTTATATTATGTATATATCCACGACGTGAAAGAAAATGTGAACCCACTGTCCATTTTTACTGAGAGTAAGACTGAAAATTAAGCAATTTTTGTTTTGCTGCGCACGTCTCTGTTACAGCGATTAGCTGTATTTTCATTATCTTCTATCTGGTGTTGACATATACATTTTGTATACCCTTGTTTGCATGTGGCTGGAAGAAACGATTAAGAAACTGGGATATGGTACAGTAAAAGAATTCGCGAACTTTTGGAAATTACTCTATCATTTCTTTTTATATCGAAGATAGTTAACTTTCTTCTAAGGTGAAATTAAACATTTACCGACAATTCAATAGGCATTAGCCGAACATGTTATCCCCGTGATTTGTAAAAGTTGATTGTTTATGCTACAGCTTCCATAAGTTGTTCCCACTTAGGTATGATTTCAATTTTAATCGGTGCCTTAGTAGAAGTTATTACCGGAATATCAGTGGTCTAATGACTGTACTGGTGGATTGACAGAAGGAATCATGGGAGGGTATGATGGGAGTCATTTTATAATGATGATCTCATTTTCTTACATTGATGAGCCAGCCATCAAAAAAATACTGTACTTTACTATTTCATAATTTTTTTTGTATTTTCCTCTTGTTACGTGGTGAACTAGATAACTCATTAACTTAATTAAACTATTTAACCATAGTAATTACATTATTACAAATTCACCTCAGAGAAATTTATTTTCCTTACAACTATAGCCTACCAACCCCAGATTGAATCAAATAGGCTTTATAAATACGTAAACCATTTGCAATTAAAAGAAATATTACTGCAATACAAACCAATTGCTTTTGTTTTATCTGATTTGTGCTATTCATGTTTACACAGTCCTCTCCTCAGTCTTTAACTTCACCATACTATTATATGGACCATATTTAAAAATGTTCACTCGAATTACTTTATAATTTATTTTTCTTTAACCGTGTTCCTTATAAGAATTGATTGTGCTCCCCTGTGGTGTACGTACTTTTATCAGCTAAATGTCCCAGCAATGATAACAGTAACAAGCAAAATAAATAAGGCTAACATTGCACCAATTCTCCTCCAGCATTCGCTCCCCAACTACCTCACTCATCATACATCCTCCTTTAGTGAAGTACGTATTGGTGTGTATAAAACTGGGTATGAAAGCAGCTATTTAGACGGTCTCTTTCTTTGATTTCTCATGGAGTTAAAATTAAAAGGAATATAAGCAAAGTAACGAAACTTTCTGATCATCTTGGTTTGACCATAAACCAGAAATCGCTAGAAATGTATCTAAACTTTGCAGGTAAAATGTAAAAATGTGAAATATATCGTTATTTACAGTTAAATATCCTGCATCTTTCGTTTATGATATCTACTGTTCGTTTAATTTCATTGGTGATCATTACATGATCCCTCATCATATTCATCATTTAATTCATTTGCTTAGACATCATTTCCTGACGTACTGAAGACACTGATGGATATATCATATGCATGGTTGAAAATAATTCACTAGCCACCCCCTCCTAAAAAGGGTTTCACCTCAACGTATGGTTACATCAAGATACATGTCACTAATCAAATTGTCCATATTTGGGGCTAGTTTAAACATAATAACTTAAGCGGGCACTTCATTTACCCTTCCATGTTTAAACGAGGCTGAAATAAATACAACAGGCCATATACAGACGCACCAATTACTAACGTAGCCGTGAACCCTAGGTTTATAGAAATTAAAACTGCGAGAAGGGAACCCGCAATCGTCATCAAGCCATTAATTGCCCAGCTTATAGATACTTGTCGTTTAGAAAGCAATGAGAGTCCGAACGGGAACGGCATACCCATAAAAAAACCAAGCGGAACTAAAACAATTACTCCTAACATTAACCGGATTAGAAGCGGTAAATAAATCATTTCTTTTTGGTACCAAGAAATCAAAAGATTAAGGCCAATCGTTAGAACAGCTACCCACAATAGAGGTGAAAATCGCCTAGAGCGACTGGATGACCAGTGAGAAGAAACCATACTTCCTATTCCCCCGCTGACTAACAATACACTTAGTACAAGTACAAATGCGTATATTGGATGGCCTAACGGTAGGATGAGTCTTTGAATAAGCGTGGTTTCAATGATCATAAAACCGATCCCTATACCAGAAATATAAACTATGCTTCCATAAGGTAAGCGTTTTTTTCGAATAAATAATAAACTAATGACAAATACACACGCAAGTAACCAGAGCAAAGAATTAGGAACTCCCTTCGATTTTTGATAGAAAAAAGGCTTGTCATCCTGATTAGATAAAAGATCAAGATTATCCTTTTTTAAATAATCCTTAATTGTGCTTAGTCGATCAGCTATAAAAGGAACATGAAGTGGTATCTGCTGGATATTCTCAGCCTCTGTTTTTAATTGCCTTGCATTCTGTTCGGTAAAAGGGTTTTGACTAATAATAAGCAGTGGTCTAGTAATTACTGTTTTATTCATGCCCCAAACTATATGACCAAGATGATGATAAGTACCGATAACTGCCATATGTTCATGGGTCTTGCTTTCTTGTACACCCCGAGCCTGTAATACCTTCTCAGCAGCATTTTCGACCTTCAGCATTTCAGCTTCATCATGTAAAAGAAAAGCAAGCCTTCCACCAGGGTTAAGCTTTTTTATGTATTCTTCAATAGCCTCTTGCGTAAAGAGGTAATTTTCCGTCAGAGCAATTCCCAAACCGTTTTCCGATTCTTTCTTAACGAGTGACAAATAGATAACATCGTACTGGTTTTTCGTCTGTCGGATGAAGGTTCTTCCGTCAGAGACAAACGCTGACACCCCTTTTTGATGAAAGACATCTCCAGAAAAATGGGACATTTTTTGCACAGCTTTAAAGCTGCCCTCATTAATATCAACGGCATCAATTTGTTTGAATCCAGCAATTTGGGCAGTAAGAACTTCTTGGCCTCCGCCAGCACCAATAATTAATGCGCGTTCCTTAAGAATATCTTGAAAAGCAAGGTAACTGGTTGTTCCGGTTAAATAATCTACTTGTTTTAAATTTCCTGTATATTTTGAAATTGGAGAAACAGCTCCCCCATCGATGGTAATGTAAAGCAATTCCCCGTCTCCAGCATCATAAACATCGGTTTTAGCGAGGGAGTTCCAATCGGAGAAAACGGATTTTACACCGCTTCTATTGTTAAATACATGGTTAGGGCTCGTTGTAAAAGCACGAAAAATCATTTCTTTGTTATAAGGCTCTATGATGTTATAAATTGCTATGATAAGTACTAGGATGTAAATGATCTTCAAACGTAAAGAAGAATGTTTTACAATTAGAACAAAGCTAATGAGTAGGACTACAGTTCCCAATAGAAAAATAGTCTGAACAGGGTCAAGAATGTTCATAAACCAAACAGAACAAACTGCTCCTAAACCAGCACCGACTAAATCCGAGAAATAAACGACATGCAGTTGACGATAGTTTGCCTGCAAAATAGCTGCAATTAGTGCCCCTCCAATTAAAAAAGGTGGAAAAGCTGCGACTGTATAAAACCACATTCCTCTGAAGGGGAGAATATACATCATAAATACAGCTGAAAGCATGGCGAAAGCAAACATACCAAGCCATAAATAACAAGCACGATATATTGCGACACCTGATCTGTATGCCACATAACCTCCAAATCCAGCTCCTAGTGTAGCAAGTGAAATGGCTATAAAGACAAAATTGTAGGCTAAAATAGCCGAAAAAAATCGGGAGAGAAAAACTTCATAGACGAAAAGGACAAACGAAATACCAAATGTAATAATACTATCCCTTTTAACTGAACTTTGACGCATTGTACTGCTCCTTTATTAGGTTATTGTGCTGCAATTTTATTGTCAGTACGCTTCTACTAAGCCATAGGGAACCTTTTACGTTTCAAGTTCGTTATATCCTGCTATTCATCGCAATGGAAAGCCGCCTTCCATCCTTTCTTTTATGTTTTCCTATCCGTCATCGGTTTTCAGTTAGAGGCCGGTCGGATTCTTAGTGGACTGGCTCAAGGTAGCTTGTTGCAAACTGCAACCTGCTAGTATCCTGCCAAGGATAGCACAGGTATTTCCATCATAAGGAATCAGTTGGATTTAGTATGCTAAATCATGGTAGTGCTTATACATCAAATTGAAAAGAAGCTCACATAGCAACTCAAGGTAGATACCGGTAAAATGGTAGTGATGTAATCAGCAGCCCTTCATTTTTTCTATACCACACATATGATGACAGTATTACAACTCCCTTCTTAAATCTTCAGAACAGTCATTGCATTTGTTTGTAAACCACCAAAGTTTCTAGAAGTCTCTTTTCTCACTCCTCGATCAGTTGTCTTATCATTTTTTGATAACCTCGGAGATGCAACAGCCTAGGTGTAAATGGATTATGAGTATTTATTAGAAAGCTATCCGAAAAACTGACTTTCCTTCACCGTTTTGGCGACAATCGAGGCTGGCATTCAACGAAATACTCTACAGAATTCCCACTATGTATATCTAATGTTTCATGTAATTCAGATGGTAACGATATTCTTTCCAGCTATCTAGAGGACGGTTCATTCCTGATCTCCCCATATTTAAATAAATATATAAATATTATCAGTTCATATAGTCGCAGTGTCTTACAAACATAGAAATAACCAGAGTACGCATGAAAAATCCCTCCTGGAAAATACCAAGAGGGATTTATAATATTATTTTATAAAATAGCTTATTACCCAATTATTTATTAAATTCCAGATGTTAAGGTAAACGTAAATACAGATCGATAAGTCCCGGCCATCAATCCGGTTTCTTCCCCTGGAACGAACTTACTTCTTGTACCTGCAGATTCAATTTTCACTTTATCCGGAATGCTTAGCGTAAAGTCTAAAGGTATTTCATAATATCCCATACCTTCAAATTCCTTAGCTGATGCCAACACTTCCGACTGGGTTCCTGTAAATATTTTCTTCCCAACACTAGATAATTGGGCTTCTGGACCAGACAATGTATTACTATTCTTAACATCTACAGATAAGGAGCTTGCTGGAATACTAACTATCAAGTCTTTAGTATTCAACGAGTTATCCGTTAAAGGATCTGAAACAAAATCCTTCACATCGAGACTATATTGCCATCCCTTCGCATTACCTCTGTAGTCCTCAATAAGCGCTCTACTTACCGAATTGATCTGTTGGTAAGGTCTAGTGCTATCAATGACAATGGTTGAAAGATCCGCACCTTCAAAACGGGAATTTAGCCCTCCACCTATAACTGTAAAATCTATATCTTCAGAAGTAATGGATTCTAGTGGTCCTCCAGGATTCGGTGTTGGTTCCGGATTCGGGTTCGTTCCTTCACCTGGGACAACAATGGTGAATGGTCCTCCAGAGTAAACAACTTCTTCAGTAGACACTTTTCTGACTTCAACATAAATTTGGTAAGTACCTGGCTCGTATGCCACCGGTCCTATGTACTTGTTCCAACCTCCGTCTTGGCCATCTTTGTAGTAAACCTCAAGATCTGAAGATGAAATACCCGGATCAACGATAAGTTGTCCATTTTCAACCGTAACCCTAGGATCTACTTTTGACGTAACAAAACTTATAGTTTCACTTTCTGTTCCATCAGCAGCTTCTACTTTTGCTCTTACCGTGTGTACATCATTGGATAAGGATACGACTCCTGTTGTTTGAATCCAATCACCACCACCTACAGAGTAATAAGCATCTCCTTCTGTTGGATCAAACTGAATCTCTAATTCCAATCCATACTGACTGTTTAAACCCTTCTGTACAACTACCGGCTTGTTCACTTCTACAGGTACCGATGGGCTATCTGCTGTGAGGGTGAAAGATTTATTAATTAATATTTCACCTCGTGAATTGAGCATACGAACTTCAACGGTATGGTCTCCCGTTTCCAGTAACAGGTTGTTATCTACATTGAATTCTTGCCAATCTCCACCATCTACCCTAACCTGTACTTTTGTACTGCCTGTTGCCGATGCACTTACTTTGAATTCATCCTTCGAGATTTTTTCCACCGTTGGATGACCTTCTGTGATTACGATTGGATTATTGGTAATTGTGAGCTCTCCAATTTGACTGATATTTCCTTTACTGTCTGCAGATCTTGCTTGGATGGTTACATCACCTGATTGAGTGATGACGATCTCACCTGTATAATCCAGCCAGCCCCCACCATTGATTTGGTATTGTTTTGTTGGAGTATCACCTGTCGTTCCAAAATTAATTGATACTACGGACTGATCAAACTTGTCTTGCGAAGCAATCGATAAAACAGGTTTATCAGGAGCAGTTTCTGGTACAACATAATCTGCTGGATAAACTACCGGGGCATTATTCACCACTCGCCAGTTCGAAGCATTGTCAAAATACCCTAACTGGCCGTCTTCGTCTATAGCATATACATAAGTATCCATCGAGTTATTAGGTCTTAAACTAAAGAACGAAAGATACTTTTTAGGTAGAACAGTAATATTACCATCACTTTGCCATGTCAGAACTGTGTTGTCATCCTTCAAAGCGAACATCTGTTGTGTTCCATTTCCTTTGATAGCAAAGTCTTTAATATTTTTGATCTCGTTGGACGGACCGGTTAGACGAACAGGAAGGGAAGTGACGTTCCGATCCTGTGTTCCAAACAAACCATCATAATTAGTCCCCCACCCGTACAAATAACCGTTAGGTTTCTGGAATATTAGGGTACCAGCAATACTTGCCCATACCTTTGATACTCCGGTAGCAATTTGAGTTCTTGTTGAAGAAAAAGTGGTTTCTGAAGCATTCCAACTATTGATAGGAGTACCCCAATATTCAAGATTACCATTATCAAGATTCAGGTAACCTGTTGAGATGTTCTTGCTATTGAAGTTTGGCTTTGTCCCTGCAGATGCCATCTTTCTAAGGTTCTCCACTTGCACTCCGGCAGGCAAAGGTTTCAATGTACCAACGGTGCCTGATTCGCCCACATCATAAGAACTTTTCTTAATATCATAAGCTAAGAAATCTGTAAATGAGACTGATTGTCCTTTCACTGTAAACACACGTCTAGATGCTTCCGAATGCTGGGTAGCAGCGCCAGTGGAGTAAGGGTCGTTAATATAATTAAAACCTTCTATAGCTTTCATCTCAAATTCAGATGCATTAGAGAAAGCAGGAAAGTGTTTAGTTACATCTATAGGTATAGCATTAGTACGAGAGCTTGTATAAAATGCATGACCTACAAGATAGACTTTATTATTCGTAACTAGAATTACACTCTCTGACGATATGCTATAGATCTTTTGAACACCTTCCAAAGGGTCGCCAGTAGCAGGATTAACAACTTCTGTAGGCACAACTTTGTCTATTTTACTACCAATACCCAACTGCCCTTCTATTCCTCTCCCCCAGGCCAATACTGTTCCTTCTTCCATCAAAGCAAAGTAGCTTACGAAGTTAGAATAGGTAGTGGGGCGCTTAATAACTTCAAAATCCTTTACCCCATCTAGCATTTTAACTGCGGGGGATCCTTGGTAAAGTTCTCCGGATCGCGTAATATAAACACTATTACCTCCGGTATAACTTCTGACTTTCTTCATGCCACTGTCAAAGACAGTAACTTGGTCCGGTCTATTCATATTGAGGTGAAGACTTTTACCATCATCCAGCTTAAATTCATAAGCCACAGCAAGCCCACCAGAGACATCTGAAACGTATGGCTCTATACTCAGAATCTTTGAATACTCCGAAGCTTGCACTTTAGGTCCCAGTTCTGCAAAGGAGTACGTTCCCGCTAATAGTGCAACCACCAGCGTTCCGATTACACTCCTCTTCCATCCAATCCGTATCTGTTTTTTTTCTTTTTCCTGATTATTTTGCAACTCAGTCACCCCTCCTTAAATACCTGAAGTCGCTGTATATGTAAATACAGACCTATATGTTCCAGCTATAACCCCGATCTCTGCACCAGCACTACTTGTCATAGTCTTCGGTAAGCTCAGGGTGTAATTCACCTCAAAATCGTACGCTCCTTGTCCTTTACCTACATCTGCGGAAACAATAGTGCTAGGTACAGACGAAAGAACCTTGTTCTCTGCAATCTCTCCGCCCTGCGTAAAATCAATCGGTACACCGGAAATGGTATTTTTCAGAGTTGTAGTGAATTGTACGATACTAGCTGGCAGTTTAAACTCTTGGCCGTCCATAGTAGTGATAAAATCTGTAGCTGCGACACTATATGCCCAGCCAGCCCCATTGCCTCTATCATCAATTGCTCTAAGGGTCGAAACCGCTTGTGATTTTAGATTATCCCTTGATGATAGAGTAATATTGTTAAAACTTAGACGGCTTTGGATGAATTGTAGACTTCCGCCTGTGACTGCAATCTCCTTCTCAATTTCTTGTGCAGAAGCTGCTAGAGGTAAAGCTAATACCATTACTAGCATACTTGCTAAGACTTTCTTCATCTCCTGTTCACTCCTTCAGATGTATTTGTTCTAGTAAATCCTAAGCTTACATCTTGCTCACCTCCTTTCAGGACAGTTTTTCTAGTTAGTCCCCTTTGAGGCTGAAAACTGATGTGAGGCAAGCTTAGATTTAAGAGACTTCTCATCCTTTTCTTTCTTTTTCTTCTTAAGCAGGAGGAAAAGCAAGATGAAGAAACCAATAATAAATACAAGAATTAAGATCCCTATTACAATAACTAAGGCCAGATTATTTTTTATCCAATCCCAGATTCCTGTTTTTTGTAATATTCCTGCATAGTTCAATGCGTCTTGAGATTTCTGTGCTTCCGCTTCGGTTATGGTAAAGTTAAATGTTCCACTTACTTTGTCTGCGCTATAATTAGCTTCAAAAATTGCGGAGTACTCTCCAGGAAGCAAAACTTTATCTTGTACCGTATAGACCATATCTGCTGTCGTACCCGCATAGATGGACTTCTCTAATGGTTGATTATTAAAACTCTCACTAAAGATACCATTACCCTGAGAGTCTCTTACTTGGAGGACACCGTGAGGCCTTTCTAAAATAGTTCCTTTGTTAGTAAGCTTTACAGTAAATTGAGAAAAACCGTTAGCTATGTACTCATGTTTGAAATCGTCGATGCTCATTTCGTGCTTAGACTGTTCAACTTGATTTTCAAGAACGATCTGTACGCCTATTCTTTGAGCCTTCTCAATCAACATGACAGCATTAGTCGAGTTCACCTCGGGTGTTCTCCTTTCAGAATTATCTAAAGATTCCTCTGCTGCCACTACTCCTACATACTGTCCAGGAACGATATTCTTTGGAACATTCACTGTGAAACTTAACTTCTTCTTCTCTTTCGCTTTAAGAGATACTTTAAAAGGTTCTGCAGGTTGTATCCACGAACCTACTGATGCTAATTCCTCATCTTTACCTGAGAACAGTTTGCCACCATTAACACCTGGTTTAGCATCTGCAGGATAAACCCAAACATCTAACGGTTCTTCTTTTAAGTTCTGTAGATAGAAATCATAGGTCTTTGATTCTCCTCCACTTACAGTATCTCTGTAAAAACCCGTAGATTGTTCTATCTCTTTAACTGGAGACAAAAGGAACTTAACATACTCTTGTGCTTCGACATGAGTATTTCCTATAACCATAAAGAAAAAAAAGCATAAGATTCCTAACATCCAGCTAGATTTTTTCACTTCGTCATCTCCTCTATTCTTCTGCTACCTTTAGATGGAGTAAGCCCCTAACTACCTGTAATTAACAGCGTCTCATCTTTTTTTGTAGTTAGCATGTTGAGCCAATTTGTTACTTTATCTAATTGTTCAGTATTAATAGTGTTTCTAGGTTGATAATCGCGAATGAAACTTTCCAGATTCTCAGTGGTTAGCACAGCTGTATTTGAATTTCTTTTTAAACTCACCTCTAATTCAACTTGGGGATGAGTAAATACAACGATCCCTTGTACCCACATTGGCAAACCAATGCTTTCAAGGTTCTTAGCAAGCACAAAAGTATGTATTCTGGTCATTGCCATAGGATTTCTAAGCGTCTTGGGTTCCGCGGTGTTATTTCCTGTCTGCTTGTACTGACACCAAACCTTATCTTCCTCAGATCCCACAATGCGGCCAGAACGATTCTTTCTGACGATGATAAAAACACCTTGATCTTGGACACGAATTTCCTCGATATTCACTTTAATATCCTCATGAAACAGCTCAATATTTTTGTATATCTGGTTAGGGCTATCATGACTAAGAGTATTTACTGGTTTTTTTTCTGTGGATTTTATTTCATGTCGAAATTTATTCTCCCTTAAAGTTTTGAATAGCAAGAAACATACAATTGCTAGGGACAATACGATTAAAATGATTGTTATTAAATTTTGTAACTCCAATTAATCCACCTACATAATCTGTATTTAGTTAAATATGACTTTCGTTGAAAGTATTAAGAGTAATATGAGATTCATGATAATAAGTAACGGGATACCTAACTTAAAAAGATGGTGCTTTGTTTTATGTCTAAAAAGGTACATCCCCATCCATACGCCTGTTGCCCCACCCAAGGCCGCGATTGCGAATAATCGCTTTTCTGGAACTCTCCGTGCTCTTATAATTGCCTGGCTCTTGTCGTACCACATGATGAACAAGCCAACAGTGTTAATAAGTGCAAAATAGCCGAATATTAGCATGCTTTTTCCCCTTAAAAATTTTAAAGAAATCTAATTAATCTAAATTGCAAGACAAATAATATTACTCTCGATCAAAGCTGATACTTCACCCCCTTTTAATTGTATGTATGTTAGTTAATATACTAATATACATATATATTAGTATCAATTATTTTCTTCTGAAAAGTACTATTTAATTCTTAGGATTTATGAAAAGTTGACTCCAGGGAATTTTGACTGTAGAAACAGATTGATTATACTTGGTTTCCTGTTCTACTATTTCGATGAGAGATCGGAGGATGGCAGCATCAAAAAGATAAGATTCTTCCTCCATTATTTTAGTTGCACAAACAGCACTTAATGGAGATTGGTATGGCCTGCCTCCAATGATCGTGGAAAATGTATCGCTTATAGCAGCTATCCGTCCACTTAAGGGGATCTGTTTACCCTTTAATCCTTTTAAGTATCCACTTCCATCAAAGCGTTCATGGTGGTAATCGACTATATTATTAATCGCTGATGGGAGTTCAAAGCTTTCTATTAGCTTAATTCCCTTTTGTACGTGTTCCGATAAACATGCCTTATCCTTGGTCGAAAGGACTCCGTTCCCTTTTAAAATATCGTCCCCCATGGCGATCTTCCCTAAATCATGAATTAAAGAACCGGCATAGTATAGCATTGATTGCTTAGAGTCATGGATCTGAGCGAGTTTATATGAATAATGAGCCATCAAGACAGAATGGTTAGCGGTTTGTTCATCTCTCAATTTTATACAGTAGAAAAGTGCATCAATAATCATCAAGTAGCTCTTTAAAGCCTGCTCATTCATCTTAGGCGATGGGTCCACTACGTTAACCATTAACTTACACCTACTTTTGTATTAATTTCACTGACGTCTCTTGATGCCAAGGCTTCATGATCTCCGTATACGACTACTCTGTTTTTCCCTGTCTTTTTTGCAACATACATAGCGTCATCAGCTCGTTTGATTAATTCGTCTGCAGATAGACCTTCAACAAATGTACTAAACCCTATACTTACAGTGATTGAGTAGATCCCCTCTTTCGTATCAAACGATGCCTCATTTTCCACCCTAGAACGGATGGTTTCTGTTAGCTCGGAAATATTCAGATTCGACTCTATAATTAAAGCGACGAATTCTTCTCCCCCGTATCTTCCTCCAACACCTACTCCTTCTAATTCCTCAATAAGGATTGATGAAACTTTCTTTAAAACCACATCACCTTTTTTATGTCCGAACGTATCATTTAACAGTTTGAAATTATCAATATCCAGAAAAATTAAATGTGCATCAACTTTTTTGTCTACGCTTCTAGTGACAAATGTCGTGAACTGTTTACGATTGTATAGTCCGGTTAAGGGATCCTGTATAGATGATTCATATGTATCACGAATTAATTGAATCAAGTAATCGACGATATACGAAATGATTACTGTGTAAGAAGAAATATATAGAAGAATGATAATTATCTCTAAAGGTGGACTATTTCCTATAAACAACCCGAGGATTACGACTATCTTAGAGAGTATAAATAAGATAATTGAAGACTTTGCTTTGTTATGCATAGCTGCAGCTAGGTAATACCATGCAGCTGTCGCTAACACAATTGATAACATAGGCTGAATCGCAGGAAACGGAATCAGTAGACCAGCTAGTCCAATTGCTCCACATCCTAGATAAACCACCGACTGCTCCCATCGCAGTACCGTGTTAGATAACTGGTAAAAGCTAAACAAGGTACAAACGAATAGTACGTCACCTAAGATTTGTGCTCTCAATGTCTGGCCATCAAATGCACCAAAAAGGGATAAAATATGATACACACTAGTTACAACTACTATAATGGTCAATTGAATATTGGTACTTGAGTTCTTACGTTTAGGCATTCTTCTAGTTAGATTCCACATTATATACAAAAGCGGCAGCATTATAACTGATTGTGAGAGTGACACTTAATCCCCCCTAAATGAAAGAGTTTTAGGGAAGGGGGCTACCCTTCCCTGTAAAACCATTTTTGAAATGTTAGAATGGAACCTGCGGACTAAAGTCATCTCGACTTGATAAATCGGCATGATAGAATACAACGTCTCCATCCTGTAAAGTAAATCTGTTACCAAAGGAGTCAAACTTAATTCGCTGATATCCTTCTAATTGCCATTGATTCATTAACGGCGCATTGATGTATTGCAAATGTGGGTTGTTTAGATCACCGTTACGAATGGTTTCGATATCAAAGTTCACGATGATATAGCCATTCTTAAAGAATATTGGAGAATTATCATCGAGCCCTCCGTGTGTACGTCCATACTCAGCAATATCTGTCCCTGCTTCTACCACATAGGGTTCTGCAGGTAAGCTGTACTCCCCATACCAATTCTGAACAGCTGCATTCGCACGTTGGACGTTCACAGAAGCTGGCAAGTTTGTTTTAGGACCTATAAAGGTACGTAGTTGCTCTGGAAGCAGCAGGAGATTATAGCCACCAACTGGAGTTTTTTGCTTGGCATCTTTACTTATAAACTGTTCCGTGTACTCCTGCTTCGTCATCGATCCAAGTTGCCCCGTTGTAAAGTAATTATCGAACTTAAAACTGGCCGTATCGATCATTTCTTCTGCAGGCACATTTCGAAGTCGATCATTCATAATGACATAGCGCTGTACCTTATCTTCTTCTGATCCAATCTTCACAAAATTACTCTCATTGGTTTTGTAATAAAGATCTACTGGAAAGCGATACTGACCATCTTTAGATACAAAGTGGAACGTCGGAGTAATTCGTATTCCATCCTCTTTGCCGAACATATTTCCTTTAGTTTTAAAATCGAATTTGAAGTGATAACCGGTTTTCACAGCTACATTTTTATAACCCTCTGCAGGATGACTACCAGGAAGAATTGGCAAAGTATATTGCTCGGAGTTTCCACGAGGAGCACCATCTATGCCGTTCATTCCAACCCAATATGATAAACCTGTAGGTAGTGTGCTTCCTATTTGTGTTCGGAAAACGGACTCCCAATTGTAATCAGCTATATCAGTTACTTGAAAATCGTACAGCCGGCCAATCACTTCGACGGAAACTTCATCGACAGCTACGTGGTTCACTAAGTCAAGATTTGCATCATACTGATATGGTAACTCTGGAGGAGCGTTCTCAGCTATGTTCCTGAAATACACCTGATAATCACCTTCATCAACCCATACTGGGAGGAAAAATTCTGTATCAAGCTGATTCACAGGAATATCAATCCAGGTATTCTTTGGATAAAATTGTGTCCGGCTACTGTTATAAACATCGAATGGAAACTGGACTTGCTTGGTTCTGAAATATTTTGCGTAATCACGATTACCGTAACCCGGATAGTTCCTATGTTGTCCATTCGTTGGTATCCGAACTGTAAATGGTCGATCCAATATGAATGCAGCACGATTATAGTTCGGGTTCGTCTTCTGATTATGTTCGCGGTCATCCGTTACCGAAGAGTAGTTTACAACAGGAGTATGAACGGTTACTGTATTTATCCCGTATATCGGGAAATTCTTATTACTACCACCGTTAATATTTCCTTCCATAAGACCATAGTAAATTGTCCCAGAACTTGTTGTATTTTCTCGGTTAGTCTTACTACTACTGATAATGTTCCCAGGCTTATACAACACGTTTTCATTAATTTGAGGCGGCTCAGGAATTGTTCTCGGCGTTGGTCCGCTTTCATCAACACGGCAGCCACTCATGATAGTAGCTCCGTTAAACACAAGTGAATCATTCGTCACTTCTACCTTCTTAACACCTTCTTCAGCAACGCTCTGCAAGTTTTCACTTGGTGGAGATGGTGGGCTCGAATAAGAGCTTCCACCGAAAGATCCTGGCGGTGCAACAATTGGATTTGGCGGTGATGGCGGATAAAAAGCACCTGTTTGATCCACTGTAAATTCTGGAGGCTCATACCCCTGTGGAGTGATACTTATCTGATCACCTGGTAATGCGTAATTTTTGAGCTGCCCTTCATCGATTTTATATACTTCCAAGTTATCAATCACCCAATATGAATAAGGCCTTTCAACTGTATACTGTTGCACTACCGTTTCAGGCATCTGTTGAGGATCCGGAATTGTTGTTGGTTCTCCATTCGGTCCAGGTGGACCTGGTTGACCAGGATCCCAGTGCAATGTCCAAGTCTTCTCTACATTAACTGTAAACGTACATACCCCAGACATCTGGACGAAAGAATGTTGAGCAAGGTAGTTTCGAGCAAGGATATTTCCATATAAGCTCTCTGATGTTGGAATACCTTGTAACACGTCAAATTGTTCACTGCCTCGTCGATCAGCCGAGATTTTAGCTGTTACGACTGGATCCATATATCGTCCATCAATAGTAGTTCCAGGAGTTGGTGCTGTACAACTAGCTTCAGGAATTTCCGGATCAGGCGGCGGTGGATTCCCCTCTTTCTTATAGTAAAAGTTCACATAGTAAATAGGGAAGGTAGCATCATACTTAAAGCCACTCGGATCTCCGGGCGTAATTTCTCCACCGCTTGGAGGTTCGACCGTACTTTTTTTATGGCCAACGTATGTATATTCCTCGGTGCCTGGTGTGTGGGTGAATCTATAGTCTACGTTTTTCTCAAGCTTCTCTTCCCGATCCTGAAATCCATCTACGTTATTTAGTCTTTGCCCCGTCGTCGTCCAGTGTTGGACGATGGCTTTTCCTTCTTCTGGTTCAAGTTCAATCGTGAACAGTGTAGGAAAGAAATAACGCCAACCTTCTACATTCTCTCCGAAAATTTGGCCGTTTTCAGTTTCTTCTTCAAGCCTCCTATCGACCTGCTTTACAGCTTCCAAAGTCCCATTCAACACGAAAACTTCCTTCTGCCCGACATTTGTTCCTTTGCCTACAACAGGCGTGTTTCTATAATTATTGTAACTCCTTGTTGAAGTGGCATCTTGATAGTATTGTTTGCGATTTACAGCCAATTCTCCCGTTCTCGAAGTTTCAAATGTCTCATCTGCAAGCTCCCAGTTAAAATCAAAAGGTTTAATTCTAATGTCTTTAATCTTACGGCTCGAACCAAACGTAAATTCATATGTTCCACCATCTACAACTGCGACTGTATCTCCTGGTTTATGGCCGCCGCCAGTCCATTGCCCCGAATTGTTTTTCCAAACCTCGTAATATACCATCCCTACGAAGTAGTATAGATTCGGATTGTCCTCGTCCTGAAGAAGGCGATTTGAGCTAATTGGAAAAACTGCTGCCTCGGCCTTCCCTGGATGAAGTGTAAACACGACGAGAATAGAAGATAGAATAAGTACCGCACTGAGTAAGGAGCTCATCATCTTTTTCATTCGGCTCGTTGTGCTCCTTACTTGAATGGATTAACAATGACAACTGCATAATTCTCTAAGTCGCCATCTTCCAGCAAAATATAATCCGCCTGATTAATTTTAAAGTTTCTCCAACCCTCATAGCTTTCAATGTATTTTCCAGTTTGGAACTTATCTGACCGACTTACCACAGGATAATGATTCATGGCCGTTTTATCACCGTTATTAATAAAAGCCGCATCTAAAACTTGACGACCTTTCGCATAATCGTTCTTAACAAGGAATGAAACTGGATTTCCTCTTTGACTGCTTCTAATCTGAACCAAATCATCTCCTGTTACTTGGTTCTTAACAATATCCAAACTGTAGACTACTTGACTATTTCCCAACTGAATTGGAAGGTCACTTTCCTTAATGATCTTTACTCCTGAATAAGCTTTATCATTCATGTTTGTAAATGCACTCTTTGTTTTCGTATACGCCTTGAACTCGCTCAATTTCGTAAGCTTGAACTCATTATCGTCTGTGCTTCGGAAATCTTTCTCCCCGATCCAGACCCAGCGGCTGATTTTGTCCCATTCTACTTTTTGACCGAGTCCTTCACTTACGAGACGAATCGGAACAAACGTCCGGTTCTGCTTCAGGATGATTTTTGTACCATAGTCCTTTTTCTTTCCGTTGACTAAAGCTGTCGTTTGGCCAACTGTCATCTTCACCGTGTGATCCTTACTTGTAATACCTACGGTTTGAACCTTTCCTGTTTTGGAATAGCTAACTTTAGCTCCGAGTGATTCCGAAACGAAACGGATCGGCACCATCACGCTGCCTTGAGCATCTTGAAATGGTTTTGCATCTGGAAAACTCATTTTTTTGGTGTTAAGAAGAACTTCTACTTGTTGAGAACTAGCTAAAGCGGACCCGGAAGTAAATCCTAACATTCCAAACGCTAGCACACCCGTCATGATAGTTAAAACTGTCTTTTTCATATCTTTTACTCCTTATCAAAATTATTTAATTTCTTTTCCTTAATGAGCCTATAAACGGTATGAGGAAACAATTGTTAGCGATGAGCTATCAATGGAGACAAAGATATAATAAATTTCAAATGCTCACTTCCCTTCAAGAAATGTCTTCATTATTATTGCATTAAATATTGTGTTATAACACAACACAGTACAGACTTTTTATTATTATTTATTGTTTTGATTTGTACACACCTTCGGGAAATATCCTTTCATTGCAGCTTCTTTTTCACTCGAAAACGCTTGTTCTATTCGATATTGAAAGCTACAAGATTCTCTGTAGTAATATTTCAATCCGGTTGAAGGATCCACTGCTCCATAAATTACCGGCGATTTAACCAACCTCCCTCCTCCAAACGCATAATTGTTGTAAAATTGATCTCCTATTGGAATCCCCTGGATAAAGGCCATAATTCCGATATCATCTACGGTATTGACCCAATCCTCTTGGGATATTGTAGGAAGTGTAAAAGTGTAGCTGATACCACTACGGGTCATAACTTCATTGTGTTTATTGATGAAATAAGCTAAGTCTTTTTGAACATTGCTGACAATCCAACTTTTTCTTGCTTCTTCAAACTGAACCGTACTGTTCAGGATCTGAATATCTGTTTTGTTTTGTAATTCCCATTGGTACCCCTCTATCCATTCTCGGTCAGAAGCGTCAAATGCATAAACGTAACTATCCAGAGTAAAATTCAAACTGTTGCCCTGTGAATCTGTGTAAGCATATGGTTTTTTAGGACGCCACATATGTTTCATTTCAGTTGTTCCATCAGCATTTTTGTACTCGCTAAGGGTATACAACCAGTACCCATCATAATCTAGCACGACTACAGCTGGTATGTAGGAAGCAAGGGTACTTTGTCCAACTGGATCATTCTGTACTTCAAAATTCAAATATAGTGTTTTAAAGAAAGTATCGATTGCCTGTTCTTTGTTTGCTTTAAAGTATTTTGAAGACTGATAACCAGCTTCGTATTCTTGCATTTCATTGATGTTTAGCATAAATCCAGCATCTTGCGCTGCTGTCTTAAGAGCTGCATCATATTTGTCTTCTAGCTGCGCTACGAGCATAAGATCATTTGTACGCAGATCCAAAACATAGTAGAAAGGGAAAAAGAAAAGGACAAAGACGATGGCCAGGTTAGTAATCCTCATTGAGTACCATCCCTCCATAATTCATAAAGATCTTTGGCACATCCCCGCTGTTACCTACCAATATAAAATCTTGCATTATAGTTGACATCGTTCGATTTTTATTCTTGACTGAAACGGTAATAAAATCATTTAATGCGAGCTTATATTTTCTTGAATCGTTTTCTGCAGGAATATTAGTTTCTGGAAAAAGAACCTTCATGATTTCTTCGGTATAATGACCTTCATAATATGTATCAAAAGAGTTTTGGAATGTTGCTGGATTCGCTGGGTCTGAATAAACAGGATTATACTTTTTGTGCATGTGCTCTAACGTTACGTCGTACACATTCCCTGTCTCCCCAAGTTTCTTATTAAACTGCAGATACATCTCAGGTGAGATATATCCTTTCGTTCTTACTGCATCTACAAATTCGGTAACTGTCTGATGGACTACAGTTTGAATCTGGTTATCATGACGTACCGTGGACTGATACAATGGATACAACATCATTAATATCAGAGCAATAAATCCAGCTACAAGTTTAGAAAATACATCCATCAATTCATCCCCTAGTTAAAAATGATCTTTGTTAATTCGCCTTTAGTATTTCTCTCATACACAACGCTATATGATTTATTGGGATCGATGTGAGAAACATCGGTATTATCAATAGTCAAATTTTTAGTAAAAAGTATGTCTTCAACTTCAATGTCTGAGTTGATTTCTTGAATTCGAAAGATACTGTAAATGACTTGTGCTCCAGAATATAATTCCTCGCCAGCCTCTTGAATTGTACTGAATACCCGATGATCTTCATTGGCTCGGACCTGAGGCAAATTGTTTGTACTTTGTTCTTGCGAAACTAGTCCCCAGAGTGCAAAAGATGCTGCAGATATAAAGATTAATATTGCAGTTGCTAAAGAAATGGAAGTTTCGGTATTCTCATTCATGAACAAGATCTCCCTTAATTTTATGGGAGGGATTCCCTTCAAGAGCCTAGGAATCCCATGTAATATCTTTTAATCATCCTTGAGTAAAAATGATTCCGCGTACGACATTGTTCTTATCGTAAACAACTTTAGAGTAGAACTTTCCTGATGGGTTGATATAGTTGCTGCTTGTTTGATCTTGTGCAGTGGTAATACTAATATTTTTTGTATCTCCTACGATTTCACCAGCAGCATTAAATGCATTTCCGTAAGTCATACTTCCACCTTTACCTGTAACTACTGTTAATCCAAATTGATCTTGGTTCATATACTGACGCACAGCATTCAATACTTGGCTACCAGTCATGGACGAATTATCGTAGTTGTTGTACTCCGATTGTGATAATGTTTGTTGAATTCCTGTCATTTTTTCTTGGCCAGTTTTCGCTCCTGCTTGGAAGACACCGAAAAGTAAAACTACCAATGTAATTAGTGCGATTGTCAGCATTATACCTCCGGATAATCGCAATCCGGTATTTGTTGATTCTTCCATTTTCTCTCTTCCCTTCGGCTAAATATTCATTATTTGTTGCATCGTCTGATCCATTTGTCCAATGGATACATAAATCATAGGAAACAATAGGTATAGGAAGATCAGCAGATATGCAGGTGCCCAACCACAAATTCTTCCCCACACAACTTTTTTACTAATGAGTCGATTCATGCGATCAATCTTTTGTTCCCTATGAAACTCTTGCTCCATTTCCAAATCATCAAAAGCCTCAATAAGTGGTATCTTTTCAAGTGCCAGCTGCAGTCGATTAACGATTCTCACAAATGAGATAAACGGTGCATCATCTTTAAGTTCTTCAAGTGCCCTTTCTGGACCACTGTCAAAGTTAGCGATGCACTTCCGTAGTGTGGGCTTAAATATTATGCTATATCTCTCCATCCATTCGAGGATTGACTGCACATTCATTCGTTCAAATTGACTAAGAATAGAAATGACCACATGGAATTGATCTACTTCATTTTGAATTTCCATGATTCTCATCTTTCTCTGGAATTGAGTCAACCATAGTGGAATGAAGAATCCGATACAGGCACCACCGATAGCAATGAGCAGCTCCCACCACTTAAAGTACTGATTGTTGAGAACTTCTATTTTCTCAATGATCCTGGTCACGGTATTATTTAAAGCAGCGCTTTCTGATGGAGCATCTGGCATTAATATTACCCTTTCTAAAACTGCTTCCCTGGTAAGAGTATCAGCCCCTTTCAAGTCACGAATTAGTGCATTATCAAAGTCTGTAAGTTCTTTTCCTCTTAATTTTTCTTCATCAGTCATGTAGCCCATCAAGTGTGATGCCTCTGTTGTTAGATTGGTATAAATTTGATGACTTGTATTCCAATGGAGAAAAAAGGAAAGCACGATGACCCCGATAAAGCAGGTCAAACTCACAACTATTCGTTGTATATAGAACCACTCAATCGTAAGTGGTGAGTTTGATTCTTTTAATAAAAGCGTTACTTCATAATGTTTTCTTGTCCTTTTAGAAGGTACAACACGGTCAATAATCCAACTTACACCAGGCCATTCATATACATGCTTCTCCCAATTTCGTCTAGATGTGGTCGTCATGTATCTTGATTCCTCAATCTCACTAATCTTGCGGACAAGCAAATAGAAAATAATGCACGCTGAATAAATGATTATCCGCAAAATATAGCCAATATTTCCGGAGTAAAATTGATTCATAATCGGGAAGTAAGTTGTTGCCCAGGTTTCAATCGGAAAAGTGAGGAGGATCGGTAATAATGCGAACAAAGACAAGTTACTAAGCTTATAACTTAGACGTCTTCTTCTTAGGACATCATCCCTGATCTCTCGAACCAGCTTGCTTAGAGCATTAAGAAACATAGATCCCTTAGAAACCAAACGGTCACCGTACTCCATTACTAAAAATGAGATACCAGCGAACATTTTTAAGTACCGATTAGGAACTACTGTATAGAAAGCTTCAAGGTCTTTCTTAGGATCTTTTGCAGTGAGTATCTCATGAATACGCTCCGCCTGAAGTTTCAAATCATGAGGGGAACGTTGTGCCCCTTGGTAAATCGCTTCATCTACCAATTTCAATTCTTGATAGTCATGACGAACTTCTTCAAGATAATTTACTAACTGTACAAGGAGCCGATCTTCAACACGCTTGACAAAAACATTAATGAGTAAAGTATTAAGAACGATAACACCCATGATTGAAAAGAGGACCATTACAAGGTTTTTACTGAAGATAGCCATAAGCGCAATTACAAGAAAGGAAATGGCAAGAACCTTCAGTGTAATCCGCATTGTCTCTCTTCTCAGTGTAAGCTCGTCATAAGGATTAATGGTTGCGAGACGAAACCGAACCTGTCTGATGAGTTTACCTAGAACAGGTAATTTCGATAACTCAACGTAAGATTTCTGATAGAACACGAGAAGTCTCTTATTGCTCTCCTTCTTAGACCCAAATGTCGATGTCTTATTTTTTCGAACTGAGACATAGTGGTAAACGCTTGATAAGACTAAAGCTATCAAACAAATAATCAACAATATTTGGATGTTAATCATAACTTACATGCCCCCAATGTTTGTTTAGGAAGGCTTTGAAATCACTTGCATCCTTAAGAGGCATAATCGCAAGCATTTGCTGTATTTTTTTCTTGGATAGAGGCTCACCAGCTACATATTTACCGTCCAGGTACTCTACAATGTTACGATCTTTCCATACACGTCCTGTTTTCCGCAGGAGTTCCTCTTTTTTAATTGCTATAAGTGCATCCATCTTGGACTCGAGAGTATCTCCGGACTTGATCTCTAGAAGTTCTGAGTCATCATGCTCTTGATAAATACATTCAGTGATACGTTCAATATAACGGTGACCAGTGTTGCTTCTTTCAACATGGACATCCAACTCAATGACTTTAGCCACCTGCTCTTCAGCAGTTTTTTGATCCGTTGCTGCTTGAGTGTTAATTAATGAATTTCGCAATGACCACATAAGGTCTCTAAAAGTTTTGGCATGGTGAGTAAAAACCGTAAATAAACTTGCGACTTGTCCCATCTTAATCATCCATGCAGCCACCTCATCAGTAGCGACTTCTCCTAATAGATTGACGGTTCCATCTGTTTTCTTCTGCAAATCAAGGCCTTGTTGACCAGTTATATAGTCCGTTTCACGAAATGCAATTGTATTCCGCTGTGGATACAGTTTCCGCAGGTTAAGTTCAAAAGCCATTTCTTGAATGCGTAAGTTATATACTGCTGGGATATACTTGACTGCTGCCATCATAAGAGACGTTTTACCAGAACCTTGTGGTCCAGTAATAGCAGTAATGCGAGCACCTTTCATTAGAAACTTCATCAACTCTCTAGGGAGCTCTGCATTTTCTGCTGTTTCATCTGATATCAGATTTTCTAAAGACATGTTGGGAAGGTCAAATTTTCGAACCCAGAATGCCCAGCTTTCTGAAAAAGGCGGTCGGACTACAACAACCCGCGAACCATCTTTCAACTCATTTACTTTGAAACCTGTCTGTTCTGTCATTTGACTCGGATTGTCATATTTATAGATGTTGTTGACGATTCTCTTTAGCTCCAACTCAGAATTAAAACTGAGAAAAGATAAATGAATTGATTTTCCTTTATAGAAAATCCATACACTTTCGTATCCGTGGTGTTTAATTTTTTTCATAGAGTTCATCAAATCCACTTCATCATCAAGCAGTTGCATTGAGCTAGGCACACCGGAAACCCCACCAGAAACGCCATCAACTCTCATGTTAAGGATGTCATCAATAACACCATATCCTTTGTACTGTGAGTACACTCTCTGAACCACAACACTCAGTCTATCCTGGAAATCCAGTTTAGTGTTCGCAAGTTCTGTCTTAAAGACCTTATTGATTTCTTCACTTGTGATAATGTAAGATTCTGTCGTTCCGTCTTCAATTTCTGACTTTAATTCATCGAGTTGATACTGACTTATCAGCTGCTCCAGTCCCTTAAATCCGAACTTCTTTTTATATAAATGAAGAAGGATATCAAACTTATCTTGATCACTTAATTTTTTGGGATCATTAAATGGGATGATCCAGTTAACATTCTCTTCATTGATCCCATACTTCCGTTCAAGTAGATCGTATATGTATTGCTTGAGATATACTTTCTCTTGAATATCACCGGTATTCGCGTTTTTAAGGGCTTTTTCCAGTTCAACTACTATTGCTTTTCGTCGTTCATATTCTTCATCAGATAAACCTAAATCCAGTAAATTCGTATTGATAAAATCACTTATCGTCCTTTTTACAAAGCCGAGTATCTGATCGATTTCATATCGTTTCCTGTCCATTTCATCTTTTTTAGATACTTGCTGGACGGGTTTGCGTCGTAATTTTAAAGTCAAAAACAATATAAGACCGATCAAAATGAGGACGATAATCAGATAGTTTAAAGTCGTCCCCATTAAGACACTCCTTTCTCAATACTTTTAATCTTTGTGTTGACTCCTACTTCCGTAAGAATGAATTCCGCTGCTCTACGTACTTCCTGCATGAAGTAATAATTATCATGATTTCTTGTGATGTATCGATTTTTCATGAAGAATCCCTTTATATCTCCATCATTGTAGTGATCTCTGAAATTAGTATTGTAAGGAATTGAGAGAATTGGACCTTTGTAACGGTACTTATTGGCTATGTTTTTAATTTTGTATTTTGATTCAACGTCATACTGACCAACCATCAAAACGTGAGGCTTGTTGTGCAGTTCCTCAGGCCAGTAGGTTTTACTTTCAAAGTACTTTTCTAAAACATTTATGTTCTGGTTAACACATACAACTATTAGATCCGAACTCTGAAGCATGGCTTTTCCTACTTCGCTATTCGTCCCACTATGAAGATCTAGCAGCATGGCATCATAATAAGTGCTTGCCTTCTCATATATAATTTTCAATACATCCGTCGATTCTTCGAATTGTGTTTGGTTAGGTTTTCCACTATTCTTCAAGAAATCAAGGCGATCCCGTTCAATGAATAACGAGTTGTTCCTGATGGAATTATTTTGTAACTTGCCTGAACGGACAGCTCGCTCTAAAGCATCAATACCAATTCCTGTGAAATCAAAAAATTCTGGATTAGATTGTTGCAAAGCCTTTCGGAAAGCCTGTTCTAAAGTGACATCGGACCATTGAGGCTGCGAACAAAGAGTTCGGATCTGATATTCCATTCCAACCAGTGCTGCTATCGCAGCGGTATTACTTGTAACTCCTAAGCCATGCTGGTATCCCCAAAATACAATTTGCCCCATCCTTAACCTCTCCTTTCAGTTTGCTTCCATAGATTTAAAGTTTCTTTTGGGCTCTGCTCAAGAATTCGTGATACGATTGACCTGATCACATCTTTGTATGGTCCTGAAATCCCCTTAAGTTTTACCGTACTGGAGAATTGATTATTGATTTTTCTTGTTAAGTCACGCTCGTCCGGATAGTAAGTCAAAGTATCCTCCCAATGGATAGGGTGTCTTTCTAAGAGATCATTAAGATGGGACTCGTTATGAGTACCATTGACCTCAAATAATACTTTAGTAAAAGGGTAGAGCTCAGAAATCATCTTTTCTTGGAAGTATGATTGAAGGAGCTTTGCATTACTCTGCATAACCGGATTCTCAAATGAAGAGACCAAGTAGTACATGTCGGCTAACGGCCAATTTCTCAGGGCCTCTTCATTTTCTGCATCTATTAGTACGATATCGTACTCACCTTTTTTGAGATGCACTTCCAAATCACTGTATCTTTTTAATCCTTCAGCAACATCAAAGTGATCATACTCCTGAAGAGTAGTATTCATCTCCACTTTCGGATAGGCATGCATATATCTACTAGTTAATGTGCAGTCAGCTATCAAAACTCTCTTCACTTGTGATACTAGCTTGGCAATGTAAAACAACAGATCAGTTTTATCGTAATTTCCTACAAAGAGAATATGCTTCTTCATAACTGCCTCCTACTCTGTTACCGTAGCATCAACTGGGACACTCACATTGTTATCTGTGAAAACAGCTTCTGAGTTTTGGGGAGTTTGCTGCTGATCGAGCAATGAATTCCCCGTAACTGTTGAGGTATCAGCTGCCTCTTCAGTTTCCTTCTTGGTTCCGTTCTTGCCGTTACTATAATCCTGTCTTTGCTTTTCAGTCATAGATTGCAAATCACTTTCAAGCTTCTGACGGTATCTTCGTTCTAGCTCCGTTGTTGCAACATCTATAATATTGGGATCAGAATCGATCAAATCTAAGACCTTTTCATTAGCAGGGTACGTAATAGCAGCCTCATTTTGCATGTGTGGATCTACATAGGTTAATGCGTAAATTGTGGCATCATTGATATAAGCGTCCACAATGGCACTAGACATTGTTAAGATTTCTTGCTCGTCCATCTCATACCAAATGGTTCCATTGGCTAAGTCTTTAACTTTTTTCTTAGATAGTACTATGTAGTCTTGGCCTGTTGGAAACTTAACGCGGACATCGACAAATTCATCCTTCTCCAGCTTGCTTGGAAGCTCGATAAGGCGAAACTCTTGGTTTCTCAGATCATCAGGTGTTATTCCATCTTCATAAAGCATCGAGTCGGTGATAGGTGTATTCTTTTTCAAATTAATCTTTGTGTACTTTCCTACAATATCATTAGCATGCATAACGTTTTCTGGTACTGCTCTTTTCGGAACATTTATGGTTACAAGGTCCGATTCATGTAGAATATCACCAGCCTCGTAATCGTCTGCAGCTACCTCAACGGCTATTGTTTCTTCTTCTAACTGCATTTGTGCAAAGTCACGTTGCTCCTCAAGAATGTTTCTTTCAGTTTCGTTTTTACCCTCGATGTGTTTGAAATAGAAGTAGCCGATTGTAACACAAATCAGTAGTACAACAATTCCGCCGATGGAGCCGGCTAAAATCAATTGTTTTTGGCGAAATCTTATTTTTGACATGAACTTTCTCCCTTCATCTCATAACTGCCGTTCAAAATTAGTCCTGAAAGAATGTCTGCATCTTCTTTTTAAGTAGTGAGAGTCGTTGATGTTGGTGCAGCTTCAATATTTCCTCTAATGTTGAGTTAACTACCTTATCCTTCTGATATGGATCTGTTTGAAACGGCAAAGAATGTATTTTTCTCTTTGGTAATTTTTTTCTTATATCATCAACCGTCTGTTTTGAAGCCATAGGAACGCACAATTTCCACCTGCTTTGATCAAGGTCAATTTGTTCCTCAAAGAAGTTCATAATGTCTTTCTGTTTCCATTCACTTCCTGACCCAACGACGATGGATATATTTGCTCGTAAAAATTCTTCATAGCAATAACTTTCTTGATAGGCTCCCATATCAATAATGATGAAAGCATAATTTCCTGAATGATAATGATAAAGTTTAAGATCCTTGACGGACTTAGCATATCTAACTCCGTCAATTGTAAATGTTGGATTTTTGAGTATTGTTGGATTATCTATACCTTCATAGGCAGCTTCAATTTCTACAAAATCGTTTGAATCGTTTGCTTCTATTAAAAGAACAGGATAATTTTCACTCGCTAGATAGTTAGCTAGCATAATGGCAGTATGAGTACAACCGACACCACTTTTTACACCAGTTACTGCAATTACAGCTGTTCCAACAAACCTTTCTTTTTTACGCTTAGCATTTTTTTGTAGTACAGGAGCAAAATCAAGTTCCTCTGTACGAATAACATCTAGATTTTTTTGCTTTTTTCCTTCGATAATCGCCTTTTTCTTCTCATCTATCTTTTCAAATAACTTGGCACTTGTTTCAGAGATTTGACGACTAAATTCTCTTGCAGATTCACTAAATCGGGAAACTGGTTGATTGTCTAAAGAAGTATTCTCAAGAGATCCATCTTCCTTCTCAGTTGTTTCATCAGAGATTATTTCAACTTCAGTAGTGAATGTCTCTTCCTGGTATTCTTCCTTGCCTTCATCAAGTTTCTCACCAAAGCAATTCTCCTGAGGGTTCTTTAGTACAGGAACTCGAACGCTATGTCCTAAGGCTTCAAGGATTCTTACTTCAACAATTCCGGGTTCAAGATCCATATAATTAAGGCAAGTAATACCTTCATCCATTAAGCTTGAAATCAATTCATCATCTTCTCGATGGTAAATCAGCATAATTGTTGAACCAGGACGCTCAATTCGTATCTTCGCAACGAGTCGCTTAAATGCATCGTCAGACCGTATAACATTCTCCATGAAGACAACAATATTTGATTCAATTGACTCCCACTGAGGAACAAAGAAATCTAAAGAATCAATTGTTCTGACTATTCTCCCAATATCACTAAGCTCATCAGCAAACCATTCTGCTTCATCCCTATCCGGGGTAGCTAAGAATATTCGATTCATTTACAACCCTCTATATTCCTGTATATATATCAATATATTAATATACAAACATAAAATGAAAGCTTGTTAGCTAAGATTATAGTATTGCTTCTCCTCATTCTGAAATATGAAAAAGCTTGTTTTGAGATTTTTCTGATGGTTGTACAGATCATTATCAGTTAGAAACCAAACATAATCTGAAATACCTTCTTGCATGATAAGCTTTTGTGCTAAAGTGGCCTTCTCTTCAGTAGAGAGAAGTAAGATGAGTATGCCACCACCTTCAGTACTTTTAAGAAAGTTTTTGTAGAACTGAGCTTGATATCTTAAGGTTTTCAACCATTTCTCGTCTTCGCGATGAACAACCAAGTAGAATGAAAGCATTTTCCCCTTTGGAGTTCGAAGTATATAACGAGCCATGGGTATTTGTTGTTCTTCTTCAATTTTTAAAGTAGGATGAAATTCAAAGTGTGTCATTTTGAAGTTCTCTCGAAGTTGAATATACAACTCGTTAGTCACTGAATATTTCATTCGATATAGCATGGTCATAGGCCGTGTAGCCCTCGGATCTCTATTACCTAACACTAAGCCGTATCGATATTTCAATACATCAGCACCGCTAGCACCTAACTCATAAAAACTCTGACGATTCTCACTCGGACTTGAATAAGTTTTCCATTGAATGCGCCGAATCATTCCATATTTCAACAGCTTACGAACTCTCTTTTTAACTGTTTCCTCTCTCTCTGCTTCAGGAAAGAAAATTCTTTGTAATTGAGATAGCGTAATCCAGCGGTGTACAAAAAGAAATCTTACAATTTCAATATCCCTGTCTGTGATCCAACCATTTTTTATTTTTTCTTCGATGTAATAAAACTCATGTCTTGTTAGCTGATCCATCCCTGTAACGTACGCATATGGATCATCCCAAATCGGTTTTGGTTGGAGTGTCGGTTCTTCCGCTGAATCTAACAACGGAGACACTTGAAATTCCATATTACACTCCCCTTAATAAATTTCATGAGGAAATTTGCAAATTCTTGATTTAATACGCCTTCTCTCCACATCAATGTTTCTTATTTTCACACTCACTCGTTTTCCAATAAGTGAACCATGAGAGGGAAGCTTTGGTGGAAACCAAGCAAGAGTCTCAACGCCAGGTGTCAGCTTAACGAAAACCCCAACATTTTCAACGACACTAGTTATTTCCCCGGGATAAAAATTGCCCACACCAAAATTCTCTCGGACACGATTCCATGGGTCTTCTAACAACTCTTTACGGGATACTCGTACTTGCTGTTTCTCCCTATCAATTTTCTTGATTTTAACAGTAAGCGTAGTACCGAGTGGTACAAGGTTCTTAGCTGAATGTGTCCAATCATATTCATAATCTTGAATGGCTAGCACACATGAAACCCCTTTTACTAAAACATACAAACGTTCCTCTTCCCATCCGGAAACTGTTCCTGTAACAACATGTCCTTCTTCAGCAGTCTCCCAAAATTCCTCCTGAAGTTCATCAATTGCTTGCACACGAGAAAGCAAGACAATTCCCTTTTCTTCATCAAAGACCTGAAATTGTTCAGGGTCTAGCCCCATTTTCTGTACATCCAAAACCATAAAATCAATTCGATGATCAATAAAACCTACAAGAGAACGGAATTTATGTTTATCAAATTGATCCTCATAAATTAACCCTTTAAGACCATTATTTAAATGAACAAGCACGCACTCCATTTTCTTGCCATGAGGTTCGTGTACCTCTACACCGCTCACTAAACCTTGGTGAATTTGTTTTCGACGTAAAGACGTCCTGTATTCCTGCATTGGATTTGATGAAAGTGATTGAAAACTCACGCTGATTCCTCCTTAACTTTTATGTAAAGTGCGTATTTACGATCTGTCACGAAACGAAAACCAACCAGTTCCAAATCCCTACGTTTTCGATCAATTACTCTAATCGCTTTTCTTTTGAACATCTTATTAATAAATTCCTCTCCAAGCTCCGAGGACCATATTACTTTGTAATACCCTTTTGTTGGTAAATGTCCGGCTAAGTCAATGCTTATCTGAAGAGCTGAGTCACTAGCATTAATGTCATTATCTTTTTCGTTTAATTCTAAATCTTGTGTAGCTGTTAAAATCATTTTGTTTTTACTAGACCATTCAATGAGTAAACTTGGATTTATTCTCTTTATAGCTGTAACGAATGCGTATATAGGCACATACTCGTTCATGAAGAGACAGTTGTTATAAAAGTTCTCAAGCCTATCCACATTACAATCAGGATGGGTTAGCACAAACTCCAGTTCTTCAAGTAGATGTTTATCAATCAAACTATTACTCCTCTCTAAATTTTCTCCTTTCCATGTATTATAATCAATTAGTTAGTTTATATATATATTAATATACAACTATAATTGAAAAAAATGAAGGGTTATTATTTAACCCTTTTAAGTTGACCTCTTTTTATTGTTTTTGGCAGCAGCTCTGTTGTATCCAACTGCCTTATTTCTAAGTAAGGATTACCAAACCGATCGGTAGTTCTCTCGATATAATATTCTTGATCCTCAAACAGTATATACGACTCATCATCGTAGTACTCTCCCTTTCGAATCTCATCTATAGCAAATTTAAGTATCTCCTTCGAATGTAGAATACTTGCTGATATCTTAATTTCAGGATGATTGTATACACTTTCAGTTCCAGTCGTCATCAATTTGTATGGTTGTTGAGTCAAAGGATTGTTCATAGTAACAATATTAACTTCATCATCATGAGATATTTTTATTTTTGCAAGATTATCTTGTGGAATCATTTCAAAACTTAACAACGAACCATTAAAATACCAAGCATGGTTTATGTCAAAATCGAGGGTGTAAATCTTATCCAAGATACCATGAAACAATTCCTCATAATTATTTATTGATTCTTCTATATATAGATCTGGGTAACCATAATGTTGGAGTCCGTATGTTCTAACATACTTGATGTTGCCATCTAAGTCAGTCGTCACAACTGGTTTTATTGAAGGATCAAAAAATTGATGCATATACATCGCATCCCTTCTCAAAAGTTTCCGATATAGATTATTATATTACTCTTTTTCAATTCAACAAAATTTTTTACCCTCCCCCTGTAATTTTTCCTGCAAGTTGGGTAAAATGTACTAGAAAGTAATTAATGAAAACATATTTTAATGCTTTTGAATATGAGTTTTTATGATATATATACGCTAATCGATATATGTTATTTACTTATATTGTGTGTTAATATATATGATAGTAACCTGAAAGGCTCGGTGAAATAATAATGACCTTTTCTTTTGATTTATCGTCAGAGTTAAGAGATTACTTAGAAAAAATGATTACAAATCTGCCAAACGCTCCAAAACTCGTTATGCAATCCCTATCAAAAAAGGATTATAACAAGGAAGATTTATCCCTAGAAAGCAGAGTACGTCGTGGTGAACTTAATTACGCAGTTATTTGGATTGAAGCTCTCGGCTTTGTTCAATATAATACGAGTGGTCGCCAAAAACTCTACAGTCTCACACCACTTGGTATCAAAGTTTATGAAGAATTTAATGAATTGTTCCATACTTTGAATGAAGAATAAAAAGAGTAGCATGACGGATTACTCCGTCGCGCTACTCTTTTTTTCCTTTCTGGAAATTTGTGCATCGTTCTTGATTTGCTGTGCTAACTTAAGTGCCTTATCATCTATACTTGCCGGTTTGAAGGTTACCCCACTAGGAGATACAACACTCTCATTTACCTTCGGCTTCGATTTATCATCATCAATACTTCGAGCCAATGGTTCTGGGTCATCCCAAATCGGATTTCGGATTATCTCTGGCTCAGTGTCTTCAGTATGGAGTTCAGCCTCAACTTTAGTGGAATGAAGTTCTTTACTAAGTTGTGCGTTCTTTTTTATTCTTTCCAGTTGATCAATACTATTATCTTTTCTTTTCCCTCCTACATCCCCCCTATTTGGAGATTCCGTATTTAATATCTCCTGGTCTTCAATAATCTCATCATCTTTTAAAATTTCTTTAAGGGGAGTGAACAGGATCTTCGGCAGCGGATAGATAAGCCCTATTACCGGATCCAGTCTAACATTATTATGTACTCCTCTGAATAGACATTCCGCGGGATCCCCAGTTTCAGGATTGTATCCTTTCAGACTAAGTATTTCTTTTGGCATCACAGTATACCTTTTTTCTTCTTTTATCTGAGTTTTGAAACCAGTGGCAGACATTTCATCAGTCCCACTACTTTGTCCAATTTTGTATTCTTCACCTATCATTTCTGAATAGTACTTAGCATCATTAGGATCCAAACCAGCCATTATGAATTTATGAACAGCATTTTGTTTTACCATAGCTCCTAATCTTTTACTCACATCGTCTAATTGTTCATTCCCTTGATGAATCACATTAACAAACACTTCGAATTCTCTGGCCATTTCCATAAATGTTGAGAATTCTTCATCCGCAAACATTTCCACTTCATCGATAGTTAATTGATGTGGGCGTACATTCCCATCCATATTTCTACGGAATGTGCTCGCCCTTGCAAGGTTCAAAAATAAACGACCAGCAGTGTACGTTAAAGTTTGTAATGTACCGTAAGCTCCATTAAAAAGAATAATTTCGCCATTCTTCATAGCTTCATCAATGCTAAATGTTGATTTACCACAAAACATCTTTTGAATATATTTGTTAGACGTCAATTCAGAAAGGTAATCATACAAGTTAGAGTAAGTTTGCATCGCATGCTCCTGCATTTTAGGTGAACCCGCCATATTTCGTGTATATTCAATCAGCAACGGTACCTGACTTTCTTTTCCAAGAAGTGTAATTTGGTGCATCACTTCAACTCTAAATTCATCATTAATTGGTTGAATCAACTTATCTAACTCATTGTAAGTGGCTTCGTTTCCGTAAACTAGTTTTAACGCTTTAACACCTACTCGAAAAAGCTGTGTAGATCGACTTTTAAAATAAATTTGTGCATCTGTTCCAAGATAAGCATGAAACGCTGCTACATTCCTCTCGATCATTGGTTCAATATCTTCACTTTCAGGAACATAAAAAGGATTTAAACAATCAGAGTTCTCAACCAAAGGATCAAGTCTGTAATACTTCCTCCCAATTCGATCCAAGAAATTAGCCATTCGTTTTATCAAACTTCCCTTAGGATCAATAATCGTACTTCCAATGTAGTCATTCAACAAATCCTGAGTAATCAAGTTAGTTGCGAAAAGAGTTTTACCAGCTCCTGTTCCTGCAATGATTTGACCATGCTGTGCTCTATCTGACCGATTAAGCTTCATGAGCTGACTTTGTCTTTCTCTAGTTGGATTCGTGTAAAACAGTTCCAATTCACATAACTCTGAGAAGTATCTTAAATGGCTTAAACAACCTGGTGTATTTATATCTATATCCTCTAATTTAACTAGTCCATCTCTAATAAAAGTAGTATTCTCCTCCCCCTCTCCCTCGCTCTCACTTAAAGTCATTATTGTATTTTTCGACTTACTTTTGTTAGAAGTATTTATTCCCTCAGCTGCCACAGAAAGTTTATTAAAAATTGTAGAATTCGCCCGTATACGCAATGTGTAATATAAAGTCAAGATGATTGTAGATACGAATAAAAGAATTGCAATTACAAATCCAATTTTATTGTCTGTAAAATAAATTATCAGTTGGCCTACTGCTAACACACTAAGTGCATTCAAAAAAGTCTGAATTACAGGCTTTGCATAATGATTTCTATGTAATGCAGGACATGAATATATCGAATGTCCTAAAAAGCAGACTAAAATAATAGGAACTGCTCTAAATACAATCGGATCATCTATTCCGAGTATTACGTCTTGATATTTTGTGACCAACCATAGAAAAATGATAATTAATAAAACTAACAATAAAAAAGCTTGAGAATTCCAGATGGTATTCTTATTTACTGGATCAAGAGAAAATCTTCGAACAGCAATATACACATTCTTAAATATAAATGCCATCATATGACCGATGGCTGAAATTATTCCTCCGATAACCATTCCAATATATTTCAAAAAGCTGCACCTCTCATATTAGTATATTAGTTAATTAATATATTACAATAAAATCCTCTAAAATCTACTCCCTATTGAATATTTCTTACTGAACGAAACGGCAATTGAACATACTTAGACACAAATATACATTTCTCCCATGCACATGGAGCCCCCTCCATCTAACTTAAACGTCTCCCACACTCATGTAGACCCCCTCCCACACCGAAAAAAACCCCTCCAATTATGTGGGAGATCGTCTCCTAGTCCAAAATTATACTCTTACACTTTAACTTGCAACAGTATTTATGGTATATGTATACATCTCTAATATCATTAGTATCTATCTATCTTCTTTGATATATATACCTCTCTTAGTATGTATATATATCTCTCTCAATTGATTGGAGATATATACATGTGCCTTGTTTGCTCTTCCCGATTCAATGGGAGTCGTATATAATTCTATTAAGAGAACCGTATTACATCGGGTAGATACATCTCTCAATCATTTTGGAGAGGGTCTCCAATACGAAGGGAGGGTTATCATGAACGAAACTATGTTTGAAAAGGCCTATACAATTAAGGAATTTAGTGATGCAACAGGGGTTCCGCAAAATACTCTCCGTAACTGGGAGGAAAAATTGGGGGAAGCTTTTGTAGTCCCAAGGGATCCACACGAGAATCGTTACTATACTGAGAGGCATTTAGAATTAATCCGGCTAATTCAGAAATGGCGCGATTCCGAGTACGAGTTGAGCTTTACCCAGATAAAGCAGATGCTTCTCCATATGAATATGGCAGGGCCTAAAAACGAGATGTATTCAGCTCCAAGTGGGGAAGAAGGGGGCTCCAACTCACTTGTATCCCTCTCCCAACAGAATTCACAATCCTTACAGCTACAAGAGGTTCAACAACTTGTAGTTAATATGGAAGAGCGTATGCAGCAGTTTTTTGGTCACCTTGATCAAGTGCTGCAAACACACGCTGAAACTACCCACGCGTTCGTTAGGCAAGAAATTGAGACTCTAAAATCATCTCAATCTAGTAGAGACGAGAACTTAATTCAGAAAATAGAATCAAAATTCCATGACAAAATTCAAGAAGAACACAGAGAGTTTCTATCTAGCATCAATTCAATGAAAGATGAGTTTAGATCTCAGGTTGAGACAACTACAGAAACAAACAAAAGACACTTAGATGTCCTTATGGCAAACACTAAGAGCGAGTTCCAACAACAGTTAGAGGACAATATGAAGAACTGGGCAGTTATCTCCCGAGAAGATTTAGAAAGAGAAGAGAATGCACGTAAGAAAAAGAAAAAAGGATTCTTCGGGTTATTCGGTGGGGGAGAGTAACAAAAAAAGCGCTGCTTTACGCGGCGCTTTTTTTGTTACTCTTTTCAGTAATAAGAAGGGAAGTACACTCAGATTAAATTAACGACGCGTAATGTTACGTAACGCATCGTTATTATTGGATAACAAAAAACCCCCTATAAAGGGGGGAGGGGAGCCTACAGTAAAAAGTCATCATCATCAGATGATTTAGTCTTTTTGCTTGTATCTCCAAATAAATCAAACTCACTATTTACCGGTTCCTTTGATGCAGCCACTTCATTTTTTGTGATTGTTTTGAATGCAGACAAATCCAATGTTGTCTTGTTCTTTCTCTCATTTTTTTTAATTTCTAACTCTTGCTCTTCGCGGTCAATTTCCTCCAACATTTTAACGATTCTATCAGGTAATTGGGAGCATACTACACCAGTATAGAGAATTGCTTTATTGGTTTCATTTTCGCTGTGTTTTCCTCGACTAGTAGTTGTTCCCCAGATATTGTTTTCAATCAATCCGGAATGAGGTTTCTCAGCATTAGCAATAAAGCGGCCAAATCTTTCTTCCAGTGTTCTAAACTCTGAATCAGTTATAATCGGGTTCTTATGCTTAGGATGAATTACTGCAACAAATCCATTTACTGCATCCAGTTCGTAGTCATAGTCATTGGCAGTAGGAGATTCTCTGAAGCTCTTTTCAATGATAGAAGTGAGGCTATTTACTTCAAGAGAGTCATTCTCATGAATATAGCATTTTCCCGACGAATAGTAGCCAGGAGTACTCAGTACATCAAGTAATTCATCTTCGTCAAAAGTCTTGCTAGAAGGGAGTGAAGTCATAAAAGATATCTCTGTGAGCAATGAAGCGAGAGTACTGTTACCATAGTCAGTCCATTCTAGTTTAGTTTCTGTGTTACTAAAAATCCCTTCTGTCATCGTGTATAGCTTTTCATTATCAATGATTGTAACTGATCCACAAGCGTTTTTCTTAATCAATTCATCAATATGTGATAAACCCCATCGAGCGTTCTTTTTGATACCACGTTTTTCCCATGATCCTGGTACTGAGACGATTGCGCCAAATGACGGTTTTCCGTTGAATGGCTTTCTTACTCTGCTTAAGTTACTTAAGATGATAGGAGCAGCTGCATTACCTGTGCCTCCACCCATACCTGCGATAACAAAAACAAAGTCAGCATCTACAACATCGGGATTGCTTAAAAGAGAGAGGACCATCTCACGGTTATCTTTAATAGCAGCTTGGCCACGCTCTATATCCTTGACTGCTCCATTGTAGCCCTCTAATTTGATAATATTCTGGACAACTTTGAGGTCCGAAAGGTCTGATTCAGAGGTGTTTAGAGCGTAAACTGTATGTCCTAACCGGGCTAGTTCGTCACCTTGACGTCCACCGAATTGTCCGCAAGCTATAAAACAAAACTTAAGTTTTTTCTGGTTACCATCAGTCCGACGCATAAAGCCCTCAAGTGTGATAAATCCAAGATTCATTTCCATTAGTTTTACCTCCTATTATTGTTTAAGCCTTACTATCACGTAAGTAAAGAGCTAATTGTTTTCCTCTTATTTCGTCTGGAATATACTTCTTCTGTCTCCGATCGAGTGGGGAGGGGTCTACATTAACAAAACCATTGGTCTCTAATAGAAGAAGAGCCTTCTCTACTAAATAACGATCCCCAATTTTACTAACCAGAAGTGTCCAGGTAACTCCTCCTTCAGAACGGTGATTCCAAATCTCAGCAAATACGCTGATCATTTCTTGTGGAATCCTACGAGCTATAAAGTCTAATACTTCTGGAGGGTATTCAACGTGACCATTCAATCTCAATCACTCCCTTTCACATAAGATATTACGATTTGAAATAAACTAAAACTCACGACGCCTTACGACGCACTAAATATGATTTAACAAAATTAATTAACGTTACTTAACGCAGCGTCATTTATGTAATTTGACACTTTAGCCTTAGAATCCTGCATATTATCTACAATTTTAATAATTTAAAATCCAGAATTTCACGTTGCGTAACGTGTCGTTATTATTATTCCGTAGGATATTGTTTCCTGTCAAGTTCTTGGAGCCTTAATTTCATTTTTTTTAGTGCTTCTATGATTAGTTGGAACTAAATCCAGTTCAAAATTTTGGTTTTATTAAGTTCAAACGAAGCTTTTTGAGTAGAGTAATATATTTAGAAAGTTTGCAATTACGCTGTTGCTTCCTATTAGTAAATTTGGTTACGTTTATCTTTATAGGAATTTGTTCATCCATTGACTCCTTATTTGTCCATTCATTGATCTTTTTATCTATCTGCCTAATTGTTTTTTAATTTCATGATACAAAGCCAATGATTTTGTTATACTTCCTTGTATGGCGTGGGTTCTTAATCATAAAGAATTCCCGACTAATACCCTAAAAGAGGGTGTATCAACCTAAGCCCACTCATGGGTAGCAAAGGAGATGAATGAATTGGCTGACCAAGTGAAGTTTGAACGGATTGATCCAAGTGAAGAGGGAGGCAAAAAACGAAAGAAGGGAGTTAGCGACTACTCCATAGGCGAAGCGATAGATCTCCTAACAGAGAGGGAGTGGCGTCTATTGATAGACCTCTACAAGTGTAGATGTATCCCACAAACAGAAGTCGTAGACACGTACTTTATTGATTCACCAGAAATGCATTATGAGGAGTATGTAACTGCAGGTAAGGTAGAAAAAAACAAACTGGAAGAAAAAAATAGGAACAGAGCAGTCTTGAAAGCACGCCGGACATTTAAGCGGTTAAAGGATCGCGGTCTAGTAGAAAGTACTTCCATCATTCCAGATGCTATTGATTTACCAAGCAAACGAAGGGGGAGAGTTACAGGAGAAACATGGTATTACCTATCTAACAGAGGACTGAGGATAGTTGAGAAACGATTAGAAATACCTGATGATTCTAAGTTGTCTAAAGTTGAAGTAGACATGGAACGAGCGAAAAAAGACCATTATTGGGAACTCGGAAAGATATATCTCGATTTAAGATATCAGTGGATGGCGAGATTTAATGATTTAAGACAATTCATTGATTGGGATTGGTATCCCTCTGAAATAGTGTGGGGAGACAATAGAGTAATAGAGGTACGCCCCGATGCAATATTGCGAATTGGAGAACAGCTCTTTTGTATTGAGTTAGATCGATCTACTGAACCAATTCAGAGATCCCCTTTCTACACGGAACAGGTTTCCATACAAAAGAAGCTGGAACGGTATAGAGATGTTATAAAAGCTTCTACGAATCCAATAATTCGAAATTCAATTATTGCTTTTGTAATTCCCGATGCTGTTTATCGGACAAGGCTTCAAAATATAGGTAATGCTGCCGATAAAGTTTTTGGCAAAAAACATCGAGTGCTGATTGGTCGGAAAATAGAAGATATTCTTATTGCTTATTCCGATCTTGCAGGCACATCCCACTACAATTAGAGCGGGAGACCTTTACAATTTGTGCTGAAACCCACTCTAATTGTTGTATATTAATATATATACTAGTGTGTTATTATATTAGTTAGTTAATTTATATATATGGTATATGAAATTGGGGGTGAGTATTTGAGCAAGAACAAAAAAGTTGTTTTGGTAAGTGTAGGAGTATTACTGCTTCTAATTGCTTCGGTTATTTTTTTTCGGAGCCCCACAAAAGAATCGCAGCCTGAGCCAAGCCCATCAATTGTACATACAGAAGAAAGCCAAGAATCTCATGGTATCTCTTCAGAGGAATACAGCGATTCTCACGACAGAGTGGCTAAGGTAATCGATGACGCAACAAACGCAATAGCGGAACGAGCTCCTGGTTGGTGGGACAAAATCGAATCATGGTGGGATTGGTTCCTCGGGTTTAAAACGCATCATGCCATAATTTTAGCTATAGTTGCATTGTTCATTATTGGTGTCGTCTTCAATCCGAAAAACCGTGATCAGTCTCGAAATCGATAGGGGGTGATAATCTTTGGGACTATTCAGAAAAAGCAAAATAATAGATACAGATGAACCAGTAGCAACTACGGATTCTGTAAAGAAGACAGCTGAGAGGTTGAAGTCTGACAAGGCAATAAAGGAACGAGCTCCAAAATCAAGGACTGGAATGAAATTACTTAGAACGTGCGTTTGGATATTCGTCGGTTTTATCCTCATCAAAGGGTGCATGTCATTTGTTCAAGGTACACGTGTGGTAAACCAGACCATCATTAATGGAGAAACCGCTCCTGTAATTGAAGAAAGAGTTAAAGGATTCGCCGCGGATTTTGCTTCTGAATACTTCACCTGGAGTATGAATAATTTCTCTGAGCGTTCAACACGATTGGCTGCTTTTGTGTCGGGCATTGATTCAGATGCAGGAATAAAATCTCTAGACGTTAAAGGATCAAGTCGTGTCCTGACAACAGAAGTATTTGATGTTAAACAACTAAACGAAAATCAAGTGGAAGTAACAGTGATGGTAAGAAGAGAAGTTGAAATTCCTACTGAACCATCAAGCACAACACCTACGAATAATATTGAGAGTACTGAAAGAGCAGTATCAATAAACAAAGTCTACATGGTTGTACCAGTGACTGTAGCAGAAGAGGGGTTGGTAATCCGGTCGTATCCTCGGTTTGTTACCGAATTACCAAAAGGGGAAGCAACAACTACCTCGATAGGCCCATCAGTCTCCGACACAAATACGCTTGCTTTAGCGAAAGAATTAACCGGCAGCTTCCTTAGTGCTTGGTACGAAGGAAATGCTAGTCAGTTGCGTTATTTCTACTCAATTGCGGATGATGCTCCTAAATCTCTGATCAAATCTTCATTCGTATTTGACCGAGTTGAAAGCCTCAATATGTACCGTATCGAAGATCAAAGTGAAACAATGAGAATTCAAGCGACAGTCATCTTAAAAAGCGACATTGGCGAGTCATTTACTAACGCATGGTCACTCGACGTAACAGAGAAAGATGGCCGATTATATGTTCTTAAATCCTCCCAGGAAACCGAAAAAAATGATCCTGCCGTAGAGGAACAATTGACTGAAGAGCCACAACCGAATGTAGAAGAAACAACTCAGGTGCTGCCTGAGCCCAATAATGCAAATTAATGAAAGGATGTTAACTAAATGAAGATGTTTAAAAAGGATTTAATGATCCGTACTACATTAATGTCAAGTGCTCTTATGCTGATAGCTACTCCTGCTTTTGCAAGTGGTCCAGGAGTAAAGTTAGGTGATTGGCTTGAAACTAATATTGGTGGAGTTGTACCAGGAATCCTGATTGCTATCGGTGTTTATCATCTAATCAAACGCGATTGGATGAAACTAATCAGTTTTGTTGCAATTGCACTTGTAGTAGCTATCCTGATGAACTGGTCTGATGTACAAAAGCTAGCTAAGTACTTCTTTGACCAAATCTTCGGAGGCATCTAAATGAGTGATAGACAATCAGAATCCCCACGAGTAACCGTATCTAATTACTCAAAGATATGGACCTGGGATTGGGTTATTTACGCTTTTGAAGGCAAGAAGTTACCGGTGCCTGCGAATGTTCGAGCTATCGGCACATTCTTCGCTTGTCTAGTATTTTGGTCCATTTTCGGTAAAATATTATTTTTTCTGCCAGATGCTTATATTTATGTAGTCCTCCCATTTGTCTCTGCCTGGTTAATCATGAAACAAAAACTTGATGGGAAAGCACCACATAAATGGCTACTTTCAATGATATTTCACTGGATAAGACCAAAACATCTTCGAAGATATCGACCGATTCAACACAATAAGCGATATACCTACGGCAGCAAAGTGGTTTATCGTACTCACCGGGAGCGTGCTTAATACGCGCTCCTCTTTTTTAATAAGGAGGGTAGAACTATGGGTGTGGAAGTGACTAAGCGACCAAATAAAATAAACGTTGAGTTCCCTATTGCTTACTTTGAAGGAAACTTAATATTTAATCATAACAAGCAGGTGTGGGCCGTATATGAGCTAGATCCTTTCATATATGACCATCAGAGTGACCAACAAAAAATAGATCGTCTGATTGCCCAAACCTCTTTCCTAAGCATGTTAACGGACCAATTCCAAATCCTATGGTTACCTAAAGCCCATGACATTGCTAAGCACCATGAAAAGCTTAGACAACGAAATACTGGACCGCTTAAAAGTTGGGGGAACAGGTATATCTCCGGAATGGAGGATTATCTAGGCGAAGCATACAACACATCGGATGGATCCAATAATGCGGAATATCGTCCCTATGTTGTTGTATACATCCCCAAGAGTGATGATAAGGATCTGGTAGAACAAATAGAGAACGTATATACCGAAATGAAGAAAATGATTCTTCATCCTAAACGTTTTATTGAGCATATTTCAGGTCTTAATGAACCAGAAATTTTCGAACATGAATACCAGGCTTATATGGTAAAGGAGCGGCAAATATACGATCGTATTTCCCGCAGAATCAAAGTAAAACGAGGAACTCCTGCAACAACAGAGTGGCTAATCAAGCGTAACTTCTGGTGGGGGATATCGGATCCAGTTCTCCGTTCGACGAAAGACAAACCATGGACTCCAAAGAAAAGAAAAGGAAACCGCGGCGGTCTTGATACATTCTTATATGACTCAAGACAGATTATCACTTTGACTGAGGCTGAAATTGATGGATCGCATCCTCGTAGATTGCAGATTAATCAGCCCCATGAAGGCCAGGACGATTACATCTACCATACATATCTTACCGTTTCTGAACTTCCAGATAATATGGATATGCCGGGAAGTGAGTGGCTTTACAGTGCAGCTACATTGCCATTTCCAGTTCAAATGAGCATTAAAGTGGAAGTGATAGAAGCACCTGAAGCAATTAAGAAACTAGCAAAGAAAAAAACTGACATCGACAACCAGGTAAAGAACGTGCATGAAGCTGGTGCAACCGTACCTCTTGAACTTGCTGAAAAGCAAGAAAGGGCATTACTGCTCGAAGACGAGTATAAGAAAAGAAAGAACCAAACCTTCATTACACATATTACCTTTGGGCTGTACCATACGGATATTAACCTCTTAAAAAGTAATGCCAAGATATTGCAGGATCATTTCAGAGATTTCGGAAACATACATGTTGAATTACCTGCAGGTGATCAATGGTTACTCTTTAATGATTTTATCCCTGGATCCCCCCGCTATGTTTCAGACTATATTCAAAGAATTCCTCCTGAAACATTGGCTTCCGGAATGTTTGGGGCAACTCAACAGTTAGGAGATAACATTGGGGTCTATATAGGCACAACGGGGTCATTACAACAACCTGTATTTGTTGATCTTAGGCACGCTAGCCAAATCAATAGATCACCGTCTTTTACCATAAGCGGAACACTCGGAGGCGGTAAATCCGTCCTGCTAAACTTGTTAGGATATATTAACGCAGTATGCGGAGGAAAAACTCTAATATTCGACCCTAAGGGTGAACGTTCTCATTGGCCGGATATGCTGCCTGAGCTAAAAGGACAAATTCAAGTGGCTACCTTATCTGCTTCTCATGAGGATCAAGGGAAGCTCGATCCTTTTGTGATGCTACAAAATATTGAAGATGCTAAAGAAGCAGCGATGGACATTTTATCATACTTAGCATCTGTACAGAGTGATCGGGTAGAGTACAGTTACATATCTCAAGCGGTCACAAGAGTAGCTTCCGAACCGAAACCTTACTTAAAAAAATGTATTGATGTCCTGCGACAAATGGGTGAGACTAGACAACCGGCTGCTGTGGTAGCTGAAGTACTCGACAGTTTCAGTAACTTATCATTTGCCAAGTTGCTTTTTGGTAACGGGGAACAAAAAACAATCGACTTAAACTATGCGATGAACATTTTACAGGTTCAGAATCTTAAAATGCCTCCTGTAGAAAAGCCTCCCGGGAACTACTCCTTGGTTGAGAAAATGTCTGTAGCCACGATGTATTCAATTGGTCGATTCATGGATACCTTCATTTATTTTGATCGCTCGGTCTTTACACTTGCCGAAATGGATGAGGCATGGGCGATCCTGCGAACTCAAATCGGGAAGGAAATGGCCGATCGTGTAATTCGTACGGGGCGCTCTCTAAATGGCGGACTTGGAATTGCGACTCAAAACCCTACAGATGTAGCTGGTGACCTTGCTGGTAACATTGGAATGAAGTTTGCGTTTAGGGACTCAGACACAGCCAAGATCAAAAGTACGCTTTCCTACTTTGGATTGGAGCACACTCAAGAAAATATTGATCTAATTAAGAATCTTGATAATGGGCAATGTCTCATGCAGGATATTTACGGCCGAAATGGTGTACTTACAGTAGATGTTGTATTTCAACGTCTCTTTGATTGTTTTGATACTAGACCACCTGAAGAGGATAGTTCAGATACAAGAGAGGAAACCGAGTATACAATACTTGAGAAATTCCAAGAACACTATGAGCAGTATGCTGCTGCAGGTGATGTAGGAGGGGAGCTTGATGGAGAAGACCCCGACCATGATTAAGCGAGGAGTGAAAATAAGGAAGTCTCTTGTATTACTAGGTGTAATAGTATCATTTCTCCTAGTCTTGATACTTCCTACAGTAGTAGAAGCATCCTCCATCGATGAAATGATTCCTTCTGACAACAACAAAGAAGGGATATATAACAAGTATGGAGCAACCAACTATTCATTTCAAACACTGATCCCAGAGCGATCATTCTGGCAAATAGGTCAGAAAGCTTCGGACGGTATAATCAGGGTTTATGATCATGTACTAAGTTTCTTTTTTCTTGTCCTAGTTCAAATCACTCGTTTATTCACCTTTTTATCTCATCAAGCATTTACATTTTCCTTTATGGATCAATTGATCGATGCTGCTGAGGATATTATTCAAAGTGTCGCAGGGGTGAATAACGGTCTCTTAGGTAACGGTCTATGGGGGAGTCTCTTAGGGATTTTTGCTTCCATTACCGTTCTTTATATCTTGTTTAATATGCTTCGAGGAAGATACATGGATGGATATCAATCCGCATTAGGCTTCGTAATGGCTCTTGTCATATGTCTCGGTTTTATTTCAAACGCAGGCACCATTATTAAGTCTTTTAATGGGATCGGCAACGAGGTGGGGGGGATGATGTACTCCATGCTCGCCAAAACAACTGGTCTTAATACTGATCCTAACAATGGTGTAGGAACGATCTCAGAACAAGTATGGAATGAGCTAGTAGTTCGACCCTACACCATGCTTCAGTTTGATGATCCAGACGTTCAAAAAAAGGACCCTCAACTTTTTAACGAAGTTCTTTCAACAGCACCATTTTCAGATGAACGAGAAGCAGTTTTACAGAAGGCACTAAGCAAGTATCCCGACATTGGGCGAGAAAGACCATATGAACAGATGCTAATACTTGTGTGTTACTATGCATTCTCCATTTTTACACTAGGGTTATTTATCTTCTGGGCTATCCTTTCTATATTCTATCGTTTGAAACTGCTAATTCATGCAGCTGTTATGGCCGTAACGTTACTTGCAACGCTGCTTCCAGGTAGAGAAGCTGGGTTCAACTCTATGAAGCAACAATTCATCAAATTAATAGGTCTTTGTGTAATGACCGCCTTTGTCATGTTTTTCTTAAGTCTATCCCTAGTATTTGGACATCTATCCTTTGATGTTGTCTATTCAGCAGGAGCAGGCTGGTTTACCGCAATGATAGTAGAGGCAATTGTAGTTGTTGTTATATTCAAATATCGTAACGAGATTGGACAAGTTTTCAGCAAAGCAGCAGGACATATTCCAATGCCGGAACGTGCCAAATCCACTGTTGTAGATACATTACAGCGTGGTGCAACGAGAACCTTGTATCACAGTACTGCTGGTAAAATCAGTAGCATGTTTAACCGAAAAGAGCATGAAGGAGTTCCTAGTACATTTACTCCGTCTTCTCTCAGTACTGCCGGCACCAACATTAACGATGCTACTACAGCAAGTATGGTCCTGCGTTACCAGCGAGAGAAACAAGCTGCCGAACAAATTTCTAATGAATCTGGAGCAGAGGCACAATATTCTCCTTTTGTTCAGAAAGTAAATGAGAATCTTCGGAATGGCAGTAAAAATCCTTTTCGTGGGTTGGACAAAGAATGGAAAGAAGAGAAGAACAGATTGTCGTCTGTCAAAACTGATGGTGGAGATATGCGTAACGCGATTCTTATGCAGGGCGTGAATGACAACATGAATGATCAAGAGGTTGCATCTACATTGTATTCAAATGAGAATGCAATCCGAGAAGCGAGTTCCTTCATGGTGAATCGACCAAAACAGGCTATAAACCAACTCGACAGGGCCAAAACACTCAATCGGAATCGTAAACTCGAAACTGCAGTGGATGATTTTGTAATGGTCCAATTGTTCCAAAGGTACAAAACAGAATATAAGCAAGCTGTTGATACCTCCATCGAGACGGGTGAACCAATCAGACACTCTAACTTTGTAAAGAAAATGGATGGTCGATTTAAGGAAGCAGGGCTCAGCAACACCAACAAAGTAAACACTACGATGCTATCAAGAAAAAGTAGGATTGCCGTTGCTACTCATTTCCAATCAATGCCTGAGTATGGAGCACAGAAGGAGCGGCTACTAAAAGCTAATGACTCATTCCGAAGGGTAGCCGTACAAAATGGTGGAATATCTGAAGTACCTAAAATTCAGCTAAATCCTTTAAAGAATCCTGCTACTATTATGAAAAATATGCCTCCTCTACCAACGGCTCAGTTCGGTTCTAGAGGAAATAAGTATAGTGCAGGCAGCTTTAATACTACTAAATCTGTACCAGCATCAATATTGTCGGCTCCTGCAGCTCTTGCAGCTCCTGTAACTTTACCATCCGTTCCTGATCCCAAGATGACTACGAACAATGTTAAGGGTAAGAATATCGCAACTCAATTTAACGTTCCTATGTCTGTTACAGCAACTCCTGTGACCGATCCTAAACTAACCATTAACAATGTTAAATTTAGTAATCCGGATCTTAAGAACAAGATTGAAGCTTCACGTGCCAACCTCAAAAACAGCATCACTACGGATGACCTTCAAGACATGCGGCTTGAAATTGATACTAATGCAAAATCCGAAGTGGTCATGAATTTGAGGAATAAGGTAACTGGTGAAGTAACAGGTGGACTAGATGATATGAAAGCGTCCCTTGAAATCATGAAAAAGGCCCGCGGTCAGCTGCATCGCGCTGAAGTTTCTTCTGCCAATCGTAACATTGAGAAAACAGTGGCAAATAAAGCGCAAAGCGGTAGAAAACAAACCAGGGTCCTAAAACAGCTTGAGTAGTAAGGGGGCGTACTATTTTGCTAGACAAGAAAGCTATTATTGGTGAAGCATTGCAAGGTGGTTTGAATAAGGAAAATCTTAAGCAACGAATCAAAAATGAAGCGATAAAGCGACTGCTCAATAAAGTATCAACATCGTTATTGAAAAACCCTGTCTTTTGGATCGTAACTTCAGTGCTGGCTGGAATCTTCATGTTCTTCTTTCTAATCGCAGCGCTAGTTTCGTCCACAACAGTCGTTGCTTCTTCTGCATTTGTATCTGAAAGGGTATTACCTCCTCAAATTTACTATCGTGATCTGGATAAGATCATAACCAGTGAGTTTGGGGAGCGAACTGACCCTGTGTTTGGAACGAAAGCTTTCCATAAAGGAATTGATTTCGGTATACCCGTAGGCACTCCAATCATCAGCTCATTCGATGGTGTTGTAACAACCGTGAGTTATCCGTCTACAAACCCAACGGAAAGTAATTCAAATGCCGGTATATACGTCTCGGTTAAAAGTTCTGATCCTGAGCTTTCATCCACCACAAGATACCTTCATTTGAGTGAAGCATTCGTCGAGCCAGGTCAATTGGTTCGTCGAGGGGAAATCATTGGACTATCGGGGAACACTGGTAAGTCTACAGGTCCTCATCTTCATTATGAGTGGATTCCTGAAGGGGAAGAGCCAGTTGACCCTACTCCTTTCATAATGCTCATGTCTAAGGCAACGGATACTGCTAGTAAAGAAGCTTTTAAGTATTTCGATAAGGTGAAATTTTCTAAAGAAGATGGAGATTATGATTATTTTTCAAATAAGATGCTCTATTTAAGCGGAGTCTATATGGAATCTGCTGCACCTCCATTTAGCAATATGGGAACTGTAACGACACGAAATGTTCAGACTGGCGCGTCCAGCTCAACAACTGGGGAGGGAACTGAAACTTCAGAAGACGTACCTGAAGTTTCAGTTCCACCAAATCTAGGTTCACTAACTCATCCCTTCTTTATTGAGTATGCTGCCGCTGCCATGGAAGAAGAACGCAGAAGCGGGGTACCTGCAAGTGTCACTCTTGCACAAGCTGCGCTCGAATCAGGGTATGGTCAACGAAGCGTATGTAATAACGTTTTTGGTATCAAAGCATCCAAAGGGTGGAAAGGTCCTACTTGTTCATCTCCAACTAAAGAAGAATATGGTGGTAACATTGTCACGATCGTTGGTACGTTCCGTGCCTACTCTAGTGTAGAGCAATCATTTGCAGATCATTCAGCTTTTCTTTTAGAAAACCCTCGCTATCGTTTTGCTTTAGCCCAGGATAATCCCTATGCCTTCGCAAATGAATTACAACGGGCAGGATATGCTACAGATAGCCAATATGCAAATAAGCTTAAGAGCATTATGAGAAGTCAGAATCTCGTCTCCCTCGATGCCAACGGAGGAATTGATCCCGCAACTGGACAGCCTTTCAATGATGTACCATTCGGTAGTGGGGGAGGAAGTGTAGGAAGCGGTGGAAGCAGCGGAGGGAGTGTAAATACTGATGGTACTGTAACTCTCGTATTCGGCATCCAGCAATTTTATGGTAACTATGCAAAGCAGGTATACCGATCAACGTCAACTGTTACAGACTCCAAAACCGGTAAAACACAAACTAGTCAAACGGTTACTAAATCCGATCTAATCGATCCGACTTTTAATAAACCAATCATTAATTCAGTTAATTATAATAACGTGGTGAACAATGGAGGTTACGGGGAGACTGAAGGACCTAATCTATTTGTTAAGGAACTTCCTGCAGCTATTGCAGTAACTCTTTCCAGTGGTACCGATGAGGAACTTTATATCTCTAACATTCAGTACGTAAGGGGGACATACTAATGAATGTACAATTAGTTGAACAGTTACAAACCGAAACATACTTTATGCTTAATTTAGAAATCACTTTCACCGGCTTAAAAGAATGGTTTCATATGGCTGGAATGCAATGCGATGATGTATCCCTTTTTCAAAGTATCCTGATGCCAGAAAAGATATCACCGGAGAAGCAAGTTGAATTTGCACAGTTGATACTGTATCGACATGAGGATGTCTTCTTCCAGATGCATCGAGGATTATCTGCCGATGAGCCGCTTCATCAGTTACTCATACAATTGCTGAACGTTAGAACTCTTCATGGTGAGGAGACTGCTATCCTTGATCTATGGGAAAAATTGAACCTTGATCGGAAAGAAACTGATCCAAAGTACCGTTCTATTTACGAGTTGTTTAGCAATTAGTATTCTATTTTCCTGCAAAAAGTTTATTTAACCGCTTGGGGAAGCATAACAATTAATACTGGGGTAATAGATGGGTCGATTGAAGGCCTTTCTATTGCCCATTTTCCATAATTAGACTATAATCATTGTATTACTATTAAATGAATTATTTTTCTTTGCTGCTATATTTCAGCGAAGAGAGGAGCATGTTGTTCATATTCGACAACGATAAATAATTGCCTTGATGCAAAAGGATGGAGCAGGCCCTATTCAGGTGTGCTTTTATTTTTGCGTTCAGGGCTTTTTTATTTTCATCTATCTCAGAGAAAAGGGGGTAATAAAGACGTGGATTACCGTAAGGAAAATTGGTCCTACGAGTTAGAGTGTTTCCGGAAAGCGGTGAATGGGGGCGTTGACGGCTTCATCATTGAAATTGCCGATCATTACTTAAATGATCGCCTTGACAATGAAGAGTACGAGGATCGTACATATACTCAAATCGATATCGCCGTAGCCATTTTTAACGGAAAAATAATTGAAGGATATTCAAGTGAAGATAATCGGATAAGGGAATCTCGCTCCATGGGACTAGTTACCCCTAGCCGTTTAGTTCTCGGCAAAGATCTTCAGGGAAATTGGTTCATTATTGTAGTTGGATTGCTCACAAGCAAGCATTTCAAGGTGGTTACTTGTTACCCTCCTGGAAAACGCCATCTTCCGTATATCGAGAATTTTTAATGAGCTGAAATTTTTTGGAGAAACGGAGTTCCGTGATACAATAAGGTTAGAAGGAGGCGTTGTGCATGACGACTCATTGTGACCGTTGCAAAGGGGAGTACGTAAATATGATAACCACCAAAACCCAAGTATTTGAAGGTGGCACTTTAATTGTTTCCGATGTTCCTGCAAGAAAATGCGAATGTGAGGTACTAACGCAAATTCCTGATGGAGTTATTATGGAAGGTTATAAGATGCTGCTCGAAAAGAATGGAATTGTTGGTGATGTGACGGTATCGTTGGCCAAGCTCAAAGAGCATTTCACGCCAATGGATTTTATTAGACCGCATATCAGTACTTAACCAGGAGTTATAAAAAGAGAAGTCCCAAGTAGAGTTTTACGTTAAAAAACGTGATTCTTGTTGGGGCTTTTTTTATTTTCTATGGACTATAAAAAACTATTGGAAGGACTGATCCTTTTGCCACATAAAAACACGGATAAGACGAAAGTTCTGCTACTCATGAGTTATATTATCGGTCTTTGTCTGATAATTGATCACTTAGTTTTCGGGTAACGATCCAAAAAAATGGGAGGAATAGATATGAATAATTGCGAGCGCAGGTTTGATGGAGGACTGTTAGTCGTGACAAACATTGGAGATGAGGATGTTCAATTCATGAAGAAGATTGAGCAATACACCCAACTCCTCAATCAACTTAAGGTATACGGCACCGTAGAAGTGACTTTGGCTGATCTGACACGAAGACTCAACGCAAAGTTAACTTCGATTGCGTAACGCAAAATAAGGATGGCCATAAAGAGAGCGACATGAGCGCTCTTTTTTTTGTGCCCTAAGGAGGCAATAAAAATGATAAAAAAGGTTTCGATTCAGCTTAACCGGAGCCTAATTTGTGGTGGGGTAGCGATCGTTGATAAGAATGGTAGCGACGCTTGCATCTTCTTTGATGTTGTGAAATCCAATCCCATAAAAGTGATTGTTGGCAATCGTGGGAAGGAAGTACCTGAAAACGAGGCAGATGTCTATGAGCACACACTTCTAGAGCTCTTTGCAAAGCATAATGTGCCCCTGCAGCTAGGTACTTACCTTGTTCAAACCCATGCGCTATAGAGAGGAGTAATATATATGCGAAAATTCAGTCGTAAACCCATCTGCCTGCTTATGAATCTTGGTGGCTTTGAAACACGTATCGATGAGCTCATAAATAAGGCATCCCGCATTGGAGAGATTGTTTATTCTCTCACAGGTGAAGGTATTGTTCCTTTTTCCACTCGAGGAATAGTTCCTGTGAATGTGATGACCTTATCTCCTGGTGAACTTCATGTATGGTCTTCACTGATCAATGAGCAGCTGCAAGAGCAGGGTATGAGTGTTGAGAACGTCGTCATCCTAGCTGCAGGACGTAAATATTGTGGAGTACTTCCATTAGGCACTATCGTCTATGAAGGCTTCAGGATAGGAGCGTGAGTTATGCAGCTACTAAGTATTGCATTTAAGTGGCATGCAGAAGCACCTATCGATGCTGTTCTCCCCATTTTAAAGCTTGCAGGATTCACACCAAGTAAGAAAAATATTTGGTACCGTTCCGTCGGTTTACACAAGCTTGAAATTGAAGCGCGTGTGCGAATGAATAATCCAGAGAGGTCTTATTTCTGGATTCGGTGGGTAAGCGCTAAGGGAGTCGTTGATAAGGGTCCATTGGAACGTCTGTTGAATGATTGGTTTTTTACAGTCAACAGCCACGTCAACATAACGGTCAACTGGCTTCAGGTCAAAGTAGATACCAATGACTTTAAGCCTCCGTTATTTGGCTACAAGGAAAATGTCCCTACAATTTGGGTCAAGGCGGAAAAGCAGATCCGATTATCTTTCTATCCAATCCTAGGTCACTATCATTTTGAGGCTAGGAACAGCGATATTCGGCTACCCATTCCACATAATCGTTTTTCACTATGGATCGATGAGCTTAAGCATAATTTGCTTGGACATCAGCGTCCAGATGATCAAATCACTTTTGACCTGAACGTAGGATAAAGAGAAGCATTTTGGGAACGCTTAGCTGCGTTACCCGCCGGAGGCAATAAATAAAAACTCAATTAATGTGAGGAGGGAGCCCCTCTGCCGCAACAATGGTGAGGGCTCTTGTCCTCAGTTGCGGTAAGGGCAGATATATATGAATAACAAAGTAAACCTTATGAGACTTCAACGGATTTATAACCGCAGGAAGCAGCTAAAAAAGTATACCGTCATTGGAAAACTTTTGTCACGCTAATAAGGGAGGAGTAATAGAAATGTCGTATTCGGTCTTAAACCAATCCGCTGTTAAAGAAGCCAGAAGCGTCTATTTTCATAGTTGTGACGTAAGTCGGCTCTCAGTTAAGGATTTACTGATAGTTATCCTTGAGCCGATCGTGAAAAGCCGATCCATCTCTGCTGTAGTAGATGATATCCTGCAGAATGGGCTGCCATATCTCGGAACCTTATCCGAGTTTGAATTATCGGTTCTTTTCGATCTGAACGAGAAACAGAGTTTCCAGTTGATGTCGATCTTTGAGTTGGCAAAGCGCATGAATACTTCTGTTGCTACTGAAGAGGTCATCATTCGATCTCCTGTAGATGCGAGATATGCCGTTCAAGATCTTAAATATTTGGATCGTGAACATTTCGTTACCCTTTATCTTAACACTAAGAACCGAGTGATTGGTCGTGAGACGGTATCTATCGGATCTTTGAATGCAACTTTAGTACATCCAAGAGAAGTATTTAAAGGGGCAATTCGAAAAGGTGCAGCGAGTGTTATTTTCGCTCATAACCATCCAAGTGGTAATCCTGAACCTAGCATAGAGGACATCAGCCTTACTGAAAGAATGGTGGAAGCCGGCGTAATCATAGGTATTGATGTACTGGACCATATAATCATTGGTGAAGATAAATATTACAGCATGAAGGAGAAAGGCAGACTTCCTATTCTTAAAGAAGCAAGCAATAAAGGAAGTATTGTTTGATGGAAGAGTCTTAAGAGATCCCGATTTAAGGCGGATCAGCTCTTTTCTTACATAAAAAGGGAGGGGCTTAATCGCTCTTCCCTTTTTTCCATCATAAATAAATTAAATACAATAATTGGAGGATTTAAAAAATGAGTATATTCGAAAATGCAAAAGTGATTGATACGTATTCCCGTGCCAATGCGTTAGCTGATGGATTTCTAGTTGATGTGAGCCATCTTGCTAAAGAGGTAGGTATAAAGTATCCAGTTCATATGAAACGAAATGTTTGGGATTCAATGATTGTTCCTGATCAAACCGCTATTAATAACGGCGAGAGCGAGAAAGGGAGACTTTGGGATTGCTTGTGGATGTTTCGCATAGCAATATCCAACCAAAATGGATCGATCGTACATTTTAAATTCATAGCCACTTTTGATGGAGTTGATAGATATGTATCAGTTAAAGCAATTTGTGGTCCCGGGGATAACCTGGAACCGGTAATTACTATTCTTTTTCCTGATGAGGATTGACTGATATTAAAGACATGTGAAGTGGAAGCCTACCATTCCTTAGGGAATATAAACTATGAGCTAGGATGAACTTTGCTCGTTAAAAGGAGGGAGACCTGCGATTGCTGGAGGACTCCCTCCAGCAATTTTAAGGGCAAATAATGATTAATCATTCAAAAGATGAAGTATTAACTCAATTAACAGCGGATAAATTGCGGCAAGCACGGCTAAATCTTGAGCCATTGCTAAGAAGATGGAGCAAGCTGTCTCCAGATGACCAGGATCGCTACATTGCAACAGAAATTATGGGATGGACCATTGGCAGGGGGAAACACGTCGGCTGTTATGTTTATGAGGAAAAGGTAGTACCCTTTGAAGAATTTCAGCCATCAGTTTGCCTGAGAACTGCTTATAACTTATTTGAGTCCTTTCTTATTCCTGATCAAATATCGATTCAACCATGCGGATCCGCATCAGGTTTGTTTTGGATGGTTTATTTTAAAGATGCTTACATCGGTGTAGGCAAAACACTACAGCAGGCACTGTGTAATGCTTGTATTGTAATTAAGCATGCTGCAGCATCTTTAGACAAGGAACCGGTACAACGGTTTTTTTATCCCGTTAACCGTGTTCTTCCATAGGAGGTGCATCATGTCCACGATACATTTCACACAGAAAGCAGAAGTAAAAGAGCGGCAGTTCTTCCGAAAATACGGAAGACCCGGCTACAAAATATATACGGTTACAGGAAAAGAAAATACAATTGAGCGTGTAACTGAGAAATACGTGTATATTAAGACATCCAGTGGAAACAAAGCGAATCGCATTCCTAGAGTTTTATTAATAAAGGCTCTAGCCATTCTCTTCCACCGTAGAGTGATTACTTTAAAGGAATTGATGCGGATTCAGAAATTCTCCAGCGCTATGGCTGCGCTTATCCGGATCATTATGGTCGATATATGCAAGGTGCGTCGCACACCAACCGGCGTACGCCTCTCCCTTAAAGGATTACGTTACATTTTTTCAGGTATCAGTAAGGGAAAGCAGGACGTGAGGATAGTAAAAAGTAATGGTGGGTTATTCGTCTTGATCAATTATTTAACTGTGCGATCAGACACGGCAGCCACATGGAAGCAAAACCTTCGAGAGCTTGGATTTGATTATAAATGTGTCCTGCTTGATCCTGGGGAGAAAACCCTTCATGAAGCAAAAAAGAAGGGGAAAATATTAAAGCCGATTGATATTGATGAATATGCCAGCTTCGTAAAGCAGCACAGGGATATCATCTATCAATACTTGACAATAGATAAAATTGCAGACCCCGAAACTACAAAATCAAACACCCTTTATTTGGAGCAGGTTGTTGGACATAAGCCTATCCCGGTATACCATGTGCAAAATTCGCTCGAGGTCCTGCAGGATTATGTTGATCAAGGATATGAGGTAATAGCCATTGGGGGATCGGTCTTTGTTGGACCTAAAAGACGTGTGCAGCTGTTTGATGAGATTTTTAAACGGTTTAATGATACAGCTAACTTTCATGCTCTTGGCCTGGGATCCACTGAACTCCTGCTCAGATATCCATGGTTTTCAGCGGATGCTTCGTCCTGGCTAAATGGCCGCATTTTTAGAAACTTGTTGTCATTTCAAGGAACTGTCAGGGTGCCTGCTTGGATGAATTCGAGAGATGCACTAGGGTTTAATGTCCGGATGCTTTCTAGCTTGGAGGATCGCTATACCGATATTCAAATCAATATAGATTTATTGCCACCTAGCTAACCTCCCGCTAAAATAAAGTGGACAAGCATTCGTAAAATAAAAGAATGAGTGGTGACAAGATGTCGCACGAGGACACAAAATTTAATTATCACAGTTTTATTGGGGATTTAAAATCAACCTTTGATCCGATCCTGCGAGAATCGAGAACACAAGACCCGCAAGATTGGATAAAGGTAGCTTTCCTTGGGCCGGTAAAATCATTTAGGAGTATATTAAAAACCGCTAGTACGCTTGGAAAAATCGGGTGGAGCACACTCCCAGTTATTGGTCCAATCCTAGTCATTGTCGGAGGAGTAATTAGTTCCGCACCGATATGGCTCATCACTGTTCTTATACTAGTCGTAGTATTAGGAGTATATGGTCTACTTGTTTTTTTACATACAGGTAAAATGGCCACAATGGGAAATCCTCATTTTCATGTAGGAGCATTTAAAGCTAAGAGACCGTCAGAATATAAACTATGGAAACCTTTTCTGGAGAAAAACGGCCCTACATTCGAAGGTCTTTATCACTTTATTACTCCGATCCTTAACCCGAACAACGGAGCTGACCTGAATAAGGTTATTGATTACGCCAGATGGCATGTTGAATCTATGCAGTCTGAAAAGGATCAATATAGAGATACACGTGATTACCTGCAGAAGGAAGTTATAAGATACGAAAAAGCCGTTGGATACTTGGTAGATTTGGTTAAAGATATTAATAAGTCGCTGTATAGGTATGTAAATGATTGTATGAATTACTATGAGTTAGACTTTGTTAGTGCATATACAATCTATCGTGTCGAAGATGGCCAGATCCGTAAATTGCATGATAAAGGTACAACTGGTGCAAGCCCAGATGTCATCCCACTCACCGAAGACAATGCTAGAAAATATGCCGCGGTATATGTTGCGATGTTACCCGAAGAGGAAGATGGGCTTTCGTATAATAATCCTTTCCCAGGCCGAACAGTAACTGCTTATAGAATGAAAGTATACGGGGAAACATGGATTTGGAGCTTCCATTTCGATGATTCAAACGGTAAAGCATTGAGTCTAACTCTATCAAATGATACTATAGAGATACGAGATATATATCGTCTCGTACATGCGTTTTGTCTTTTACTACAAAAGCAGGAGAATGTAGACAAGGAGGGAATCCCAGATGGTATTGCCGAAAGCCAAAGAGCCAAAGAAAATTAATTTTGTATCTCAGAGAGAAATTGTAGAAAAAAACCGCATCCATCGCGAGGAAGTTTTACGGGTTCTCGATGAAATAAAAGCTGCCCAGCAAGAAGCTGCGGCTTCGAATGAATCAAAACCTTCTTATAAATAACAATAATCTGACCCTAGCCTATGCTAGGGTCTCTTTTATTTGGGAGTTTGGAAAGGGGGAGGAAGGTGCACTCCTTTCATCTTTTATTTTCATAGATTGAATAACTTTTAGTAGGTCGGAAACACTGATTGCTAGAGAACTTACAGGTGGTGATCAGTGACCATGCAAAATCGAAAAGTTATCCCTTTCAATATGAAACCTAAAAAGGTAAAGTTTAAGTCACAGGACGAGATTACGAAAGAAAATCAGAAGAAAAGAGAAGAAATGATAAAAAGGCTAGATGAGAAAAAGAAGCAATGATTGCTTGAGGAAAAGAATTGATTCAAAAATAGAAAAAAGTAAGGTGTAATATGTAATCGTTACTATTGCATAGCTTTACTTTCAGCTTTTCGTTACTATATAATTAGCATATTGTTTAATAACATTCTTATTTTTCTTGCCGTCAATTTCGGCGAGGATGGGTCATGCAGCTTCAGCTGTTTTATAAATATTTGTGCTTTTAAGGAGACGCTAAGGTGTACGGGAGACGTACGCTTTTTTTGCGTCTCCTTTTTTTGTGCAAAAAAGGAGGAATGAGGATTATGGTCTCTGCAGGTCCCATAACTGATCAGTTCTATTGGGTGTTCGCGAACAATGAGTTAGAGCGATACATCGTGCTATCAGTTGAGGAATTGGGAAGCTCTCATTCACTGCGCTGGGAGATGATGAACGAAGGATTCCATGTATTATGGGACTCTTCTCGTAGTCGTAAACAAGCAATCCGGTATATGGAGCTTTACTATCCCGATTATAAAAAGTTTGAGTCCGTTCCTGTGCCAGTGACTTTTAGGGAAGCATGCGACTTTGTAAACAAGCATCATCGTCATCATCCTGCCCCGCAGGGTATGAAGTTTGCACTCGGTCTCAGTAATGGAAGGGAATTAATTGGAGTCTTGATAGCCGGTCGGCCTGTGTCTCGCTTAAGAGATAACAGAAAGACAATTGAAGTTACCCGCTTATGCGTCCACAGTGCTTATAAAAATGCATGCAGTAAGTTATATGCATCGGCTGCACGTATAGCAAAAGAGATGGGCTATCAAATGCTCATTACCTATACGTTGGAGGAGGAAGATGGAGGCTCACTTCGAGGGGTAGGATTTCAATTTATTGGAGTGACTCCAGGAGGAAGCTGGCATAGCAAATCCCGCAGCCGGCAAGACCGACATCCAATGGGACCAAAAAGGGCTTGGAGCCTGAATCTATCGTCGAGCCAGGAGGAATAAAGAAACAAGGAGTGTTTGTTGTGAATCGTATTGCATTGATTACAGAGTCATCTACCCGGCAAGATAGTCCAATGCCTGCTTATCGATTCTACCAAGGATCCCGCAGCCGTTGGGTAAACAACATCATTCGTTACATGGAGGTACGTAATTTTTCGGAGGACAACATCTTCTTTCTTAGTGTATTTGGGCAGCGGATCATTGGGTACCAGGAGATTATTGACCCGTACCCTGTTCGAAAATGGCACCCACGAAAGGATGAATGTACTGCTTTTGCAGAAAAGGTATTGGCTTTTATTCAACAAATTCACCCGCTTCCCTTCGTAGAAATCCATACCGGTAAGACCATATCAGACCCCTTAAAACGTCTGTTTGACGAAAAGGGAATCGAATACCGAGTATACGGTGACGGAGTTCCTCTTGGAGCAAAGCCTACATGGTACGCGGAGTTAATTGAGAACGAGCTTACCCAAATCCGACTGAAAGAGATTGAAAGAGAAAAGATGGTCGTATCTTCGTTAATTCAATTCCAGTCGCCACAAGAGGCAAGCCATTTAATCGATCAATTCGAAAATAAGGCACACCTATACGGAATTGAAGCCAACATAGAAGAGCTTAAAAAATTACTTGGCAGCTACCGCCAAAAGAAAAAGGACGCGAAAAAGGCATATGAAGCATTCAACAACGTAATGGAGAAAGAAGATATTGCAGGGGAATTTAATAAGTTCCTGCTGAATGTTCAATCCCTTGCTGAACTTCATGGACATGCTCATTTTGAAGAAATAAAGAGCAGATTCGGTCAGAGTGTAGCAAAGCTTAGGTTGTACTTGATCAAGCATAACTACGCTTTAATGGCCGAATACAGCATCTTTGCTGCACTGCAGCGTATGCAGATAGCGCTTCTTAAATGATGAGTAGATAAAAAGACATAGGAAAGAGAGTGATAGATGTGATCAAGTGTAATTCTGATATTTCTCTAACAGAGCTGAACTGCGAGTGTGAAGGGGCAAAAAACTGCCCAATATGTAACGAAAAAGGTACTGTAACGGTTTTGGACTTTTCAGAAGCCTCTCTGTATTGGCATGAAATGCTGGAGAATTTCGTTTATCGTCTAGAAGCTGATTATCAGTATTCCAACTTTGTCACGGATATTTATCGCATCCAGGATAAGTTGTTTGTAACTTACTTAGGCGGGGAATTTAAAGAATCGCAATCTTTCTGGTTTGATATTCAATTTCTCAATACATTAGAGCTGAATCTGAATGATCCATTACAGCTTGAGACGGTTACCCTTGATGAAATTCATGATTGGTCCACTGAGGTTTACAATACCATTATGTTAATCGATTACGAGGGAACACTTGCTGGATATGGGAATCTAGATTGTAACGAGAAAGAGGAGAAGGGCACAGTGAGAGAAATAGATTTGAGTACTCAAGTCATTATCTCAGTAAAAATGTTTCAGGATGTTATTCAGCAGATCACTCCATATATGGGTCCTACTGCAGTAGAACGAGCAGCTGCAGACTTTCAAATTTGGACGAATATTCCCTATTCTGAATATGTTATGCGTACTGAAGCAGGAGAAGATGCTGAGGAGATTCTTGGGGAAGATTTTGCTGGTTCAACCTTGTATTTCGAGACAGCTGTTATTGAGGCGTCACCGAATACAAATGAAAAAGAGTACTTAGTAATAAAGGAGTAAAAGAAATGACAAATAAAAGTAGGCAACTCCATACTCTCTAAACTCAGGTGTGAATGAAGGAACGGATTTATTTCCGTTATGCGGTTCATTGTAGCCCCCTTCTGCGAGCTCCCTATTGGGATAAGTAGCACTTACGTTTCTCTAATCGAGGATCCGTAAGAGGACAGATAGAGTCCTGCCTATTTCCGAATCGATACAACCGATTTCGGATAATAGGAGAGATGGAAGATGGCACTGAAAAACAATGTTGTACAGACGGGTCTACGATACTTCGGAGGTAAGGCAAAACTTGCGCATTCAATTATTCCTTACCTACCTGACCATCATTGCTGGGTTGATTTATTCGGCGGGGCTGCCAATATGACGATTGCCCGTGAGCCCAGTAAAGTTGAGGTGTTTAATGATAAAGACGGAGATCTTATCAATTTTTATATGATGCTGCGGCAGCAAAAGGAGCAACTGATAGAAGACCTAGCCTCTTTGCCAACGAGCCGTTTTTTATATGAGACCTGGCTTCGTGAAGAAATGCCGGAGGACCCATATGAACGCGCCGTTCGATACTTCTATCTGCTCAGACAAAGCATCATTCCTATGCCTAATCAACCGAGCGGCTGGCGTGCTGGAAAAGTAAAGAATTGCGCTTCAGATTACCAGTCATCGATACTCAAGTTGGACTCTTTTGAGAAACGCTTCCGCAATGTCATGATTGAATGCTTAGACTACCGAGAAATCATAATACGTTATGATGGACCAGATGTGTTCTTTTTTATCGATCCTCCTTATGTTGGCCGTGAGAACTGCTACAAAGGTGGTTTCCGGCAAGAGGATCATGTGGAACTAGCTGAGATGCTTAAGCATATAGAGGGGAAGTGCCTTGTTACCTATTATGGTGACCCGCTTGTGCTTGAGCTTTATAAAGATTGGAATTACGTGACCTTAGAAGCGAAGGTTGGTTCTGTTGTGAAAGCATCAGAAGGCCAAAAACGTAGGACAGAAACCGAGTATCTGTTTATGAACTATTCACCTACTATGTCAGGACAGATTTCATTCTTCTAATAAAGAACAGCATTATAGCAGCAGATTCTAAATGCTTTTACACCCTCTGCACAGGGAAACATCAATCCTCCCTGTGCAGAAGGGAGGAGCAGGAGGAATAACATAGTGGTATTTGCAATCAAACCTGAAGTTAAGACGGAACATACGGTAGCTCATCTATTTGGCGGAGCAGGCGGCGGCTCTCTTGGTTTCGCTCAGGCACGAGCAGAATATATGGGATACGTCGGAAGTTTTCGAACACTATGCAGCATTGATGCTAACCCGGTTGTTTGTCAAAACTATGAGCTGATTACAGGTAGTAAGGCCGTATGTATGGATTTGTTTTCAAGAGAACAGTACATAGATTTTCACGGAGAAGAACCGCCGAATCATTGGCATGAGGCCACGCCTGGTGATCTATGGGACGCATTTGGTTGGGAAGTACCTGATGTAATTTTTACATCTCCTCCATGCAAGGGTTTTTCGGGTCTGCTGCCTGAAAAATCAGCAAAAACAAAGAAGTATCAGGCTCTCAACATGCTAACAATCCGTGGTCTAGAAATAGCGCTTAAAGCTTGTCTCGAGTACGGTGGACATCTTCCAGCGCTCATCTTGCTTGAGAATGTACCTCGCATTATGACCAGAGGAAAGCAGATTCTTGATCGAATCAAAAAGCTATTGCAGTCATTTGGCTATATTACCAGCGATAATACTCACGATTGTGGGGAGTTAGGTGGTCTGGCGGAACGGAGAAAAAGATATCTCTTAATCTCCAGACAAGAAAAGCTTGTGAAAAATTTTGTCTATCAGCCTCCACGCAGGCCGTTAAAAAAAATTGGAGATGTTATCAAAGATTTACCGTTTCCAGGTGATACAGTCGCAGCAGGACCACTTCATCGGCTTCCTAAACTTGAGTGGAAGACGTGGATGCGTCTTGCGCTGATTCCTGCCGGCGGAGATTGGAGAGATCTAAATAAGCTCGATTGGTGGAACTATAGAGTGCAACACGAGCCTAGACGAGGGGCTTGGGCAGTTGAAGATTGGAACAGTGTTTCTAGAACAATCACAGGAGGAGCTGGGCCTGGCAGGAGCAATGGAGCTTCAGCCGTATCAGATCCTCGAATGGGTCTAAACGAAGGAAGTACGCATCGTTCCATTTACCGTATGTCTCAATGGGATGAGGCTTCCCAAACGGTGACAGGCGCTGTAGGGCCGAATAATGGAGCTATTTGCGTAAATGATCCTCGTCTTAAAGAACGGAAGGGGAGACACCCTGGGGTGTATCAAGTTGTTAGACATGATGAGCCTTCTCCGTGTGTGACCGGAACTCGATTCGGTAGCGGTGCCTTGGCTTTCTCTGACCCAAGGAATGCTGCACCTTCCAATGTTCTAAACGGTACAAAGGATGGAACACTTCCTGCAGATCAGGATCGAGGGGTTTACCTCATCATTGCTGAAGACGGTACTTGGCATCGTCCACTTACGACTTACGAATTAGCGATGTTGCAATCTTTCCCTGCTCATTTGCCTAATGGTATGCCTTTCCAGCTTGTTGGCTGCAGTGATGCAAAGGCTCGGGAGTATATAGGAAATGCGGTACCTCCGGAAGCAGCTAGAGCAATGGGGACAACCTTCCTTGTTGCTTTGATGGCGGCTTCTGTAGATGCTGGCTTTACGCTGAGCTATGAGGCTGTTTGGGTTCGTAATGAATCAGAGCAGCAAACTGAAGCAATCTTGCATTAAGAATGTCTGCTCTTGGAAGCTATTGTGTATAAATAGAAATATATCTCAAGAAGCCGCCAATTGGCGGCTTTTTTAAGTTGAGGTTTATTTTTAAAATTTTCATGCCGAAAAAAAGGAGAAAATAAAAAAATTAGTTATATTTAGGTTAGATAAAAAAATTTCTATATGAGGGGAAAAGATTTATGAATGCCAAGCGAGTTGTTGATACTATATTGAGGAACAACAATTTTTACAGCTATACTGTGACACTAAATAGCAAGATTAGCAGATGTAATTTCAACAGGCAGGGTAATACAGAGATACAGTTGGAATCATACGAAAGAAAAGAAGAGGAGTTAATTGTAGCAGCTCACGAAGCATCCCATGTTTTAAATTATAATGAGAACGTTACTAATCTTAAACTGCTCTTATGTCTTGAAAAATTGATGAAGTTTACGTTGCTGGGTCTACCTGTCTTCTCAGTATTTATGATAATACGAAATCTATTGATGATAGATTCAACTAATTTAATAGACTTCATATTTAACAGTTACACCTTGTTATGCTTTGCTTCTGGAACATCTTATTATCTATATTATGGTCGTGATGAAGCATTGACGGAAAAGAGGGCGTTGAAAGAATTGGAGAAGGGTATTTTCCCATTAATAGATAACGAACTAAAATTTTTAATTGTAAACGAGAATAAAACAAGGATAGTAACTTGGGTTTATAAAAAGGTATTCCTTTTACTTATTGGACTTATTCTGCTGTTACTTTTTTTAAGATTCCTTCCTGAACTACTTATCATCTAAATTGCTTCACCTAGAAAACTGATCATAAAAAGACAGACGATTATATAAAATCGTCTGTCTATACCCCTAGTAAGAGTCAAGAACTTTCTTCTTCATCAATCGAGTTCGTTCCCATAATAACATGTGACACCTAAATCATTACAATGCATTTTGAATAATTTTAGACGTGCTCCTCCGTCAGCTTTTAACTCTTCTGATACTCGGGATTTAAATGTACCTGAAGATTTAAGATTAGACAATAATGCATTGATATGTTCAACTAATTTTTGATCTAGATCGACATGTTTTAAGTAGATCGGAAGTAATTGCTCTTGACCGTACCAAAAGTAATAATTCAAACCTGCATTGCTCTGGTTCAAGAGGTAATCTCTATAAGTCGCAAAATACCCAGAACTCTGAAGGAGAGCAACAAATTCTTGTGACAAATCATTCCCTACCCAACGTAGCGTTCCTTGATCGATCCATTTTTTCCAAAATTCTGTCAACTCAATTTTTGGAATCTTTTGATTCAATATTAACCAGTTTGTCATCTCATATAGGCTTTCCACTCTATCTTCATACAGATTAACTGATGGGATAATAACATTCCAAATCTTGCGTAAAGTGGAATCATCGTCACTGTAGTATCGAATCAATTTGGGATATGCAAAAATGAAACCCTCTAGTTTCCCCCATTCTTCCCTAAGGTAGCTTAACAAATGTCCCCTTACAGTTTCATCATTTTCTAGAAGAGAAATCCAGAATTTCTTGTGGTAATCCTGGGATTGGGATCTCATCGGCACCACATTAAATAGTTTCGAAAAAAGTGTCTTAATTTCATCTACATGAACAACATTTGGGAGAAGTTGAAGTAACTCTGTAAAGTCAGATGTCGGGTCATTTTCTGATGGGTCAAAATGAGTTTTAACTAGCTGTGTAAAACCTTCTATCCCACCATTAACCATAAATTTTCCTGAATGATTCTGGATGAACAGCCATAAGCTCTCCACATGCGGATAACTGATAATATCTTTTCCATGTGCACAATCATTTCGCTTCTCTCTAAAATATATAGCGTCATTTTTTACAGTCTTAGGAATTAAAAAAATGGTTTTCTCATTTGCTTCATTCTTCTCACTTCTTTTTCCTATTAAACTATTAACTTGATAATCCCATTGTTCAGGCTTTCGTAAATTAGATTGGATACTTTCCCAACTTGCTTTTTCCGGTAAAAGCTCAGGATTTGGCTGACCAGATAATAAAAGACGTTCTCTAACTATAGTAATGAACCCTAGATAGGATAGTATAAAAGCCCCTCTGATTGCAGAGGCCTTATAACAGATTATTGCTTCATCGAAAATTTCCTTGGCCGCAGCTGGAATCGTTTGATGCTGTTTCTCAATCCATAACTCAAAATCTATTTTCATTCCCTGAAAAGCTCCCTTCAAGTCTTGTAGTTACAACCAGATTTATATACAGATAATATCGGTATTTAATCATTATCAATGAACAGTATGAGGGTCTTGTTTCTTCAATGAAGATCTACTAATTATTTACAACACTTTTGTCTCACCTTATAATAAGACTATTAAGATTATTTATATTTTTCTTTGCCGCTAATTTTCGGTAAAGATGGTGAACGCTTCTTTTAAGCTAATAAATATTGGATTGAAATAGGAAGGCTATAAAGCATACGCACTATACGTATGTCTTTGTACGCCTTCTTTTTTTATGTCCAACTAGGAGGAGATAGAGATGAGCAATTTGGAAACCGTGTTTGAAGACGACGGAATGAAGATGCTTAGAGTCTACAGAGCTGGGCAACTGATACTCTGTTTACCTGAAGTAAATCGAATTGCGGCATTAGAAAATCAGATTAATACGGAAACTTTCGATACGATCGAGGAAGTAGTGGCGTTTATCGAAAGTAGCGAGCAGCGTTGTAGCAGATCTTACTCACTGCATCTGATCTTGAGAGCATATGAGTTCGTTAACGAACACTACATCAAGCTTTATTACTACATTCATTCTTCAGGATGTTAGTAGAGGGGGATATAAACATGGAAACTTATGAATTAGTCGAAAACACAACAAAAATTGGGATTCAAAATCGGCTGAAGGACTATAATTCTGTGATCTTAGATACCTGGGATTACCTTGAAGCTGCTGGTTTTTCATTTCATGGGGTCGTTCGAGACTGGACTGCAATTTTTGAGAAGGGTGTATACTTTGCAATCCATCATTTCGTTAAAGATCAACCAGATTTGGATTGTATAGCACCTGATAGCGGCTTTTCATGGAAGGATATATTTCAAGGCGATTCTGTCTCAGGAGCGCTTTTTTTGTTTCTGGAAAAATCAGGATTTAATTTATGGATGCCTGAACAGGCAGCTATAGACGCTTTGGTTGCTACTACAGTGACGGATGACTCTTATATGTTTGGCAGAGACATTTATCCTTCCATGAGTGATTGGAGCTACACGAGTCCAAAGCACAAATTCCAGGTCTACGGATTCCATCGATCCGGCGCTGTACTTATTGAAATTTACGCGCTCAATATTCCTCCTTATGGTGCGAGTAAAGACCCGCTACCGTTTCCAGAGGATCGCTGCCAGCCATCTTTCGATATATTTGATCTGGCAACCGGCGCTTCGCAAAAGCGTAAACAGCGAGCGATCGCGGGGGAAACTTTGGATTTCCTTGAGAAAGTAGATGATGAACTATTAGCTGTAACAAGAGCCAAGATCAAGAAGATCTATGATGAGCACTCTATCATCGGGTTATTAAATTCCGGTGGTGTTGATTCAAGGCTTACGCTGCAGCTGATGATAGAGCATGCAATAAAGAATCCCGATCCATCTAAACGAATCATGGTCATATCAGCTGATACGTTAGTGGAGAACCCAGGCGTTAAACAAATTATTCATGAGCTTCGAGATGCTTTAGGCAGGGCTTTTCCATGGATTGAGTATCACATCGTGGAACCACGAGAGGACAATACCCTGCTCGTATGCATCATCGGTAAGGGATACCAAGCCCCTTCCGTCTCCTTCAAATACTGTGTTCGTCGTCTTAAGATTGAGCCGGCGAGAGAGTTTCTTGAGGCAATGTTTTTGGCTGACGGAGCTGAAGATACGGTGCTGGTGCTTGGTTCGAGGGACAATGAGAGTGTAATGAGAAAACGCAGCCTATCGAAGCACTTTGGTGAGGACTTCTACGGTCATCATCCTGTAGGCAATATTCGTACAGCCTCACCTATTCGAGATTGGACGAAGCAGGAAGTCGTCACGTATCTAGCGTTTAACCGGGGACCATGGAAAAAGGGAGCTCGTAATACTGAGCTTCTAGCCTTTTATGGGAATGCAGCCGGTAGTGAGTGTCCTCTTGGTGCTGCCGTTGTTAATGACAATGAGGCCATGATGCAGTGCGGTAAGTCGGCAAGAATGGGCTGTTACCTATGCACCATATCTCAAGACAAGAGTATGGGAAATCTGATCTCCACTCATCCGGAGTACGAAAAATACTACAAATTCCGTAGAATCCTTAAAGCGATCGGTCAAGATATTCGATATGGAGGTATCACTGGGGTTCAAAGGATAGGTAAGTCTAAAATCGGAAGTGGTATCGGAGATCTAACGATAGATTGTCGAACACATCTCCTGCAGGCGATGGCCAGACTCGATATTGAGTGGCGCAAGAGTGAGATTATCACCGCGTACCAAATGGTATTAGAACGAGAAATGGTGGAGGGATTCCCAGTAACCGAGAGGTTCCGTGATGCAATATTTCAGTTGATCGCTGTATCTGGTTCTATGAAGAATTTCTTTGGTCACTCTGTATTCGATCCATACGGAACAGGAGTTGACCAGGTTACAGAGGAAGACAACGAAGCTATAAAGAGAGTACTTGAAAAGAGAAGAAATATGATCTGATGGGTACATGTATGTGTCTATCGCTTGTTCAGCGTCCTGGCGGACGGTAATAAAAACACCTCCGCCTTGCGCGGAGGAGCATGGAGGTATAAATATGTCCCAACAATCAGTTATGTCACTGTTTGATTACTTTATGTTTGAGCAGGATTATCAGGTGGTTGACCAACACGAGATTTTCTTTAATCCACCGACAGCGGTAGTTGCGTCTAGTAGTTCCGGCAATAGAAAACAATTTGCTTACGACTGTGGTGAGGAATTACGGGGTGCACGAAAGCATCTTGCATCTGGCCTGGTAAAGTTCTCATCTGAGTGGCAGACAGCTATGGAAGTCGATCCTAGCCAGGCATATGATTTAGTCTGTAAAGATGGGTTAATCGGCTCACTGAATGCTGAGAATTTACAAGAAGAGGGTTATACTTCTGAGGCTGCTCTAGTTGTGAAACTTATCTGGGACCGTGTAAGTCAACGACCAGCCGATGATTCAGTTCAAAGAAGATATTTCATACAAGCTGTGAATGAACTGAGATCCTTATTTAGAGACGCGAAAACAGTGGATTCTGTTAAATCTGCAGTCTCAGAGCTGCGGATTAATGTTCGTAATGCCCATTACTCGCAATCCGAGTACCAGGTGAAAAAGAATCCGGAACTGTTGTCCTACTCGCATTGGCTGTCACTAGGAGATCGATTCAAATCTCTTTTTGTTACCAAGTCACGGGCAGTGGCAGGATACCGCAAGATATATAAGAGAGCTTTTGAATCAGAGGAAGGACAGGATTGGAATTGGGCAAAGAAACGAAAGAATCAAAGTAACCGACGACAGTCAAATAAAGCCTACTGGGAGCGTAAAGTACCTGATGAGGTAATCCGCTTATCAGAGAAAGCATCCGGAGTTACGAAGCCTGAGGACTTTATTACTCAATACGGTTTTCGTGGAATTCAGTTCGGTAATTGGGTGGATGATGCTGCAGGAAGATACCACGTACTTTGTTCTGGGAATGCTTGGGCAGATCTAGCTTCTATTTTGAATCTTCCTCCAAAAGCGATCTCATTCTATGGTGCTCTTGGGCTTGCCTTTGGAGCAAGAGGGAGTGGTAAAGCAGCAGCACATTTTGAGGTTTCTACCAACGTAATGAATTTGACCAAGCATCGCGGAGGAGGATCCCAGTGCCATGAATGGGCTCATGCGCTTGATCAAAATCTGTATTCATACTCCCATCAATTCTCGAACGGTAAGCGTGCCTTATTGTCCGGTTCTGAGGCAGGACCTCATCTTCCTGCAGAGTTAAAAGAAGCCTTCGCTGATCTAATGAAGGTGATTAAAGAAGGTAATGGCAAGCGACTAGTGAAAGTTCCTGATCCGCTCCCGCTTCCCCAGAGTCGTTATTACGACAGAATTAAAGGGGCATTGGCGTTAAATAATTACGATATAAGTACTGCATTACAGTCCTTGATTGGCCGATATCGTATAAAGAATAATCAATGGATGGATATTGCCATTTTATATTGTAATCTGCTAAAGGAAGCAGGGAAGGAAGTACCAAAGAGCTTCTACATTCCCTCTGATGAAAGCCTATTTTATTCCGATGCTAAAAACATGGGGGCATACTGGCGTCGTGACCATGAGCTCTTTGCAAGAGCATTTGAATCATGGATTGAAGATGAATTGTCAGCGGCTGGTATGACTAACTCGTATTTAGTATATGGAACACAGTTTGGTAGTCCTTACCCGTATGGTGAGGAGAGGCAATTCATTAATGCTTCTTTCCGCAAATGGTGGGAAATCATGCTGCAGCTAGAAATCTTCACAAATGAACGTCTCTGGCAGAATGCGAATTGATAACTCACAAAATGGGGGGATCCGGAATGGCTAGAACCTTGAAAGAGTTACTGAGGGATATAGAGAGGAAACGCGAATGTTTAAATAGAGCTGAGAAGCGACTAGGGATTAAGTCACCATATGTTCTTAAAAAGTCCCAGGAGCTTGATGCATTGCTAAATGAATATGTTGCTAGAACCACAGCTTGCAGGGAGAAATAAAAAGTTTTGGGAACAGGCAGGATAATATCCGCTTGTTCCTTTTTATATGCTTTTTTAGAGTCCCATTACATAGACTACGAATCTGTAAGAACAAAACAAAGTAAGGACACTAAACGCTCCTTATAATATATTGGTCTACTTTCATTTGAGTGGTCTGTTCTATAACATATAGGTTATTGTTTTCAAGCACTAGTCTCAATTGTAGTGCGTCTGCCATACTATCTTTGAATAATGTTTGGATCAATTGGGGGTTTTCACGTATGTCTTGTTCGAGTCGACGTATATCATTGACTGTTCTCTTGTAACTGCGCACATCATGCATAGCATCTCTCGATGCAGTAATTCCAAGTCCAGGTGGTGCTAGTATAATTGCATTGCCACTGATGTCTTTTAACTCGAGCATCACCGTGTACCCTTTTTTTCGTAGCTTTTCATGATTTTCTTCAGTGATCTGATACTGTAATTCTTTAACTCCTTTAAAGATATATGGCTCTATTAATTCTGGCCAATTATCATAGACCGTTTGCAAAACTGATTTATCTGTCCATGAACCATGTTCGTAAACATTAATCAAATAAGCTTCATTTTCGTTTAAATATAAAAACAACACGGGGCCTGTCCTCGCAACGTAGTTACCATCTTTTTCGTCTGGATGATCTCCAAGATGAAGATGGAGTACCCCCCAGTCGTTAAACATGCCATCAAAAAATGAAATTTTGTCAACCATTTTACTGAGATAGGGGGATATATCCTGCCCGTTTTCAAGTACATCTATTAATTTATCAAAACCATTTTTTAAATGGAGTGGGCAATTGAATTCTTTAGCCAGATGTAAACGACGCTTGCGAGTTACTCCTCCTTTTTTTCTTAGATATGTAAAATATCTGATTACTAGTAGATCTTTCTGTGTCGACTTTGAAAAACGAAGTCCATCAGCTACCATATCCTCGATGATAATGTCTTGCCAATCCGAGACTAGATTCATTTCAATATTCACTGGTCCAACACCTACTTTGACCTTATTCGACCATTCTTTTTAAACAACATAAACTATTCCTCTAATGTTATCAAGCTAAATATTAATTGAGTAAATAAAATCCACTGATTTCATTCCAGAAATCAAAACAAGCTAAAATCCTCCTTAATTTTACATTGATAAAAGAACTAATGTTCGCATATAATACAAACAAATGTTCTTAATGTGGGGTGGATAGTAATGTTGAGTATTGGGCTAAATTCAGACGATATCAAAATTGTTAAGGATTATGCTTTATTGCCGATACTACTCGATGTACTGGAGAAGGACTGGGAACTCCTTTGTCGGTCCGATATCAAAACCTCGGAATTGACTCGAGTGATGATTGAACGGTTACAAAATGCGGCAATGAGTGATTTAACCGCAGCTCGAAAGCTAATGCGAGAAAAGAATTTAAAGGTGTATGAGTATCGTAAGACCAATCATGGCGTTGAATTGCAGTATGTAAGCAAGGGATACCATAGAAAGTTGTCTATGCTTTGGGGACTGATTGAAGCAGAAATTGAGCAACGTTCATACAACTACCTTGGGTTTGAGATTGCAGAAATGGGAGAGCAACTATGAAGACGAAAGAGCGAGTCATTATGTTAGCTGACTGTCAGTCGTTCTATGCCAGTGTTGAAAAGGCAGAGCATCCGGAGTACAAAAATCGGCCGCTCGTTGTTGCTGGTGATCCTGAAAGACGTTCAGGAATCGTATTGGCTGCTTGTCCCATTGCCAAATCTAAAGGAATAACTACTGCTGAAAGACTAGGGGAGGCACTGGCTAAGTGTCCGGACCTTGTGGTCGTCAAACCACGCATGCAGCGGTATATCGATGTCTCAATGCAAATTACTGAAATCTACAAGTCTTATACGGATTTGGTGGAGCCGTACAGTATCGATGAACAGTTTTTAGAAGTAAGCGGGAGCCTGCACCTATTTGATTGCACACCTGAAGAATTGGCCCGTTTAATACAAAATCATGTCCAAGAAGCAACAGGAGTGTACACCAGATTTGGAATATCCAATACTAAAATACTTGCAAAGACCGCGTGTGATAATTATGCGAAAAAGAATGCTGCAGGAGTCTACACTTTAACAAAAGAGATGCTACCAGAGACATTATGGAAGCGACCTGTCAGCGACATGTTTATGGTAGGGAGCCGAATGAAACGGCATCTTACAGTAATGGGACTTACTACGATCGGAAGTGTCGCTCAAACGCCATTATCCAGGCTTAAGGATATGATGCGTCGTAAGTTCGGAAAAAATTCGGACATTCAGGCAGAGATGTACTGGAGAATAGCCAACGGGATCGATGATAGTCCAGTGCGCCCTGGCACTCACCAAGATGCACCTAAATCAGTCGGCCATATGATGACCCTGCCCAGAGACTACGGAACCATTGATGAAATTAAGGTTGTTCTGCTGGAGTTGACTGAGCTAGTCTGCCAACGCTGCCGTACACTTGGATTAATGGGGAACGTAGTGTCAGTAGGATGCTTAGGCGCTGATTTTGACCGACCTACAGGCTTTTCTAGGCAACTTAAAATGGAAGACCCGACGAACATAACCAATCAAGTTTACCAATGGGCCTGCAAGCTGTTAGAACAATTCTGGGATGGATTCCCGATTCGTAGGGTGGGTATCAGTTTGTCTCAGCTTTCACCTGACAATGAATACCAGGTATCCATGTTTGACTCCTGTCGTGAGAAATCTATGGCTCTTGAACGAGTTACTGATGCTCTAAAACAGAAGTACGGGGATACAGTTGTCATGCGCGCTGTTTCCAAAACGGCAGCGGGTCAAGCGGTCGACCGATCTGATAAAATAGGAGGTCACTTCAAATGACAACTCGAAAAAAACTCGAAGGTAACGGATTATGGGAGTCAAGTCGAATGATGCTCCCGGAGCATAAAGAGGTAATAATACGGCAGCAGGTTGAAGAAAACAAAAAAACAAAACCAATTCTAGATTCCCAAGAGGTAGAGCTCATCCAACTCGCACTTGCAGAGTCTCTTCATCAACATCGGCGTATAAATTTGCAATTATATGATGAATATAAAGACATACATCTGAGCGGGTTCGTTGTTTTGATAAATGCTTACAAAAGGGAATTTAAATTTGTCACTAATCGAGATGAATGGCATTGGGTAAGTGTTCAGGACATCGTTTCAGTTAGCTCATAATCTAATGAGAATTTTTTTAAGATTGCTAAATAACTAACTAGCAATCTTTTTTATTTTTTATGCATATCTTTTTCATCCATTCAATAATGTTGTAGGAGTATAATATCGTTTTTCTTACTTGTAGTGCTTCTTTCGTTTTTTTTAATTGTATTTATTTGTTCTCAAAATATGAGATAGGGTCTCTCAACATCTGATCCAAACTCTCTCAAATCTTCAGAGAGGGCCTCTCAGTTATTGACTAGCGAATAGGCCTTTCAAAATTTGAAAGGCAGCTTCTCGAAAATTGAGAGGCGAGATTTATTAGTTAAGCCGCCTCTCAAAAATTGAGAGACGAAGCTCTTCAAATTATTATACCCCGCTACTCAAATTTTGAGAGGCGGCTTCTAAAAATTTGATAGTCGGCATTTCAGATTTTGAGAAGCGGACAATTACATAAAAAAAACAGACCATGAGGTCTGTTTCACTAATCTAACTGTACACAATCAAAGTGTATCTCGCTGATATCGCAGGCAAAAGGCAAGACAATTTGTAAAATCGTATCTTTATACCGTTCTCTTAGCCAATCCCTTGTAAAGGGGACTGGAGAGTATACTGTAAGCACTTGTCCTCGCTTAATAGCAAAAGTATTTTTAAACCAAGTATCGAAAGAAGGACGGGAAAGATTTGTACTTATTCCACTTAATACTTGATCCCATAACTTTGTGTCTTCATCGGTACGCTCTTGTTCGAGTAAGCTTATCTTGTTGAGTGCTTCCTTTTCCAATTGCAGCACTGATTTTTCTTTACGTACTACAGTGCCATGTTTAACAACATCATCATAAATCTCTAAGTAGTCAACGGCTGGGTTCAGGTTGAGAAATTGATCAAAATTCGCAACAATCCCCTGCATGTACTTATCGTGATCAAGTTTTAATTCAGTCGGAAGCTGCTCATAGAGCTCCTGGGGCAGGAAAGGGACCTGCTTACGAACCTTATAGAGGGGACTTTCCTCCATATTATTCATGTCTGCATTCTGAACATTAAAGACAAGTACGAAACCATATCGCTCAAGATTGCCTAAAAACTTTTTAATCGTGTTTCGACTCTTGTTCATTTTCAAGCTAATTAGTTTGAGATCTGGCCAGCAATAATCCTTATCCCCATAGCAGTATCGTTTCAAATGAGCATATAGAGCTACACCCTCAGCACCGAGAAAATGACTCCAATAGTCAAAGATATAATTACTCAGAATAGTAACGTGACCATCTACATAGGGAATAGGCTGCCCGTGCTTGTCCAAGCTGAACTTACGAACATTCTCTTCTGTAATATAGATTTTCTCTAATTCTTTTTCGGTGTAGATTTGTTCAACACCGTCGACTTTTCTTACCTTAGATGTCTCTGTACCCGTTGGCCGATACCGATAATACATTAACTTATGTTGTGTACCTTTTAGGTTTTTGTCGATCATAAAAATACTCCTCTAACGCCCTATAACCAAAGCAGGTGAACTTCACAGAGTTTTGAGACTATGATAAAATAGCCATAATCTAAGCAATGTGAATGAAGTCCTTACTTCCTCACATTTACTGTCTTATGCTTGGCGGCCGCGGACAGCAAATGTTGACTAGAATGAGGGCTTTATTTTTTTATGTAGCAGCAATTCAATTCATTCTAATATATATATTAATATATTACCTTCAAAGTTCTACATATTTCCACTCCTTATTTTGTGACAGAAAAATAAATTATGAAGAATTGAAAAAAGCTATGTCGCATACTGTTTGTTTATAGATATTGTTTGTTATTTAAAATGATTAACAGATTGATTGTTTGTTTACAAGTCTATGAATCTATTGAATTGACAGGCTTTCTAGCACTTTGCTGTCACAAGATAAGGAGTTAACAGTCACAATTTGGGGAGTATAGATGTCACAGTTAGGGGAGTAGGGTATCACATTTGCAAGAGTAAGCCGTCACAATAAAAGGAGTAGAGGTGTCACAATTAGAGGAGTAGATATAGTAAAATTTCACCCAATTTGTTATCGATTATATACACACAAATTATTTCTTCCTTGATCCTGGTCTAGCTTGTTGATACTGATATAAAAGTTTGCTCCTTATATTGTGACAGTAATGGTTGATTACTCCTAAATTTGTGACACTTGTGATGGATACTCCTTATATTGTGACAGCTAGGAAGTGATAATTATGAAATCACTCCTTTATTTGTGACAGACAAAGGCCGATTCCTGCAAATTTGATGGCATACGTAAAGAAAGACACCAGTTTAATGTGTTTTACTCCTAAGTTTGTGACAGAAAGAAAATACTACTCCTTAAAGTGTGATAGTTTGCTTTATTTACTCCTTTATTTGTGACAGCTAAGGGAATATGATTCAAATAACTCCTCGTTATGTGACAGAAAACTAGAAAGAGACTCCTCATTATGTGATAATTACGTTCTAGAAAGCATAAAAGCTCTCTAATATAAGAAAGAAAATTCAACTGATTTAATATGTTCGGAAAAAAACTCCTCTTTTTGTGACAGAAGTTCAGTTACTAAAGGAATTTATTTACTTTTATCTGTCACATATAAAGGAGTGGAAAATCAGTAACCGGTTATTTATAGTAAATTTAAAGGGAGGGTTAAGAGAAATGAAAGCAGAGCAGTTAGAATTCGACCTGGAACCAACATCTATTTCACCTGAGTATATCGTTACAAAATCAAATGCATTGATCGAAATGCCTCTTAACCTGGACCTGCAGGAATCACGAGTAATCTATACACTTATATCCTTGATCCAACCCGATGATGAGGATTTTAAAACTCATTTTGTTAAAGTGAAAGAATTTGCTGATATTCTAGATCTGCAGGAAAAGAACTTCTATAAGAAAATAAGAGAAGTTGTAACTGGGCTGCAGCGAAAAACACTCGTTATCCGTGAAAATAATGGGGAATCAGAGCTAGTGGTAAACTGGCTTTCCGCGTCTCGTTATCACCATCGGAAAGGTGTAGTTGAATTAGAGTTCTCGCCTCAGTTGAAGCCTTATCTACTGAAGCTTAAGAAGGATTTTACCCGATATAAATTGGCCAACGTCCTGGTCCTTAGAAGTAAATACTCGATTCGGATGTATGAACTGCTGAAACGTTATCTCAATTTTGGAAAGAGAAGGTTCACACTTGAGCAGCTTCGTAACTTACTCGAGATTGAACCAGGCAAATTAACGCATTATGGACACCTAAAGCAGCGGGTACTTTTAAAAACACAAGAGGAGCTGGCTGAGAAGACCGATATTTCTTTTGATTTTGAGGAGACAAAAGTCGGACATAAGGTAGTCGCAATTACTTGTTACATAAAACAAAATCACCGTAAAAAGTTGCTGCAAAAGGATCCTGATTTATTTGAAGAAGGTGTCACAGCGATTTCTTTATTGACTCGCTTCGGTGTAAGAAAGTCTGTTGCTGAAGACTTGCTCAAAACATTTGGCGAAAAGAGAGTCAAAGCCAATATTCAGTATGTTTATGAGACTAAACAAGAGGCGAGCATTGATAATATAAGCGGTTATATGGTTAAAGCAATCCGGGAGGATTTTGTGAATAACGGAGCAGGATATGAGGAGGAAGATCTTTATGATTTTGAGACATCGATTCCTCATTTGAATGTCCGCTTGCGCCGACTGATTGAAAATCATCAGGAAAAGATGGATCAGGCGAAAAAGTCTGAAGAGAAAAAAATGCGTAGTGACATGACTCAAGCGGTTGTTGATGAAATTCACAGAACACTTGAAATACGAAGGAGCCGAAATCTTCGGCCACTTGATCCGGAGGATTTTGAGCAAAAGTATGTACGAGAGCTGTATGAATACTTATTGGAGCACCCCTATGTATGATTGGGGTGCTTTTTCTTTCGATTATCGCTTACAAAACCATGGATATCATTGATAATCTTATCCTTAGCCTTGAGCCAAAGCTGAAGAGTGTTCTTTTCGTATCCATTATCTTCGCAGTACTGTCTAAATTCCTTTTCTATCACAAATTGAGGAGTCACACTGGTAATATTCCTGAAGGGATCCAGGAAGTCATGAATCAGCAGGTATTCTTCAGGTCTCAGTCCGTTTATTACTTGTCCAAAGTTCTCAGTCTCAATAAGTTTTGATAAATACGGCACCGGCTGCCGGATTGATTCAATTCGAGTTTGAACATAATCAAGTGCAACAATAAAAGCATATTCTCCTTTTTGCAGCCACTTGGAATAGAGATCCGGAGTAAGCTTGGCATCAATGAACTTTGTGAAAAGCTTGGCTTGATCCAAAAAGTAGTCCTGGTTGATATCCAGGTGAGCATGCGAGATGGAACGGGATAGCTGGATTTGCAAACTATTTATTCGATTTCCTGATTTTTGTTCCATGAAGTTTATCGACAAGCCAAGGAGAGATTTAATTTCTTCAGATGCTGGCACCAGTATCCTTGCTTTAAAGTTAGCATAGCGTGGGTATTGATCATGTACATCTAACAACCCTCTTAATTCTTCGATAGTAACAATATCACCGTGCCATATGCTGTCACGAACAAGGGTATACAATTTGATAGTAAAAGTACTTTTGGCTTTCAGCAGTAAGTTTATTTCATCGGTATTAAACATTTTGGCAAGTCTGAGAAATAGAATTTCTACGGCAGCATGCATTTTGAATCTAATTACTTGGGATCCGCGAGGTATTTCGATATTTTCAATCAGCCTTTTCTCGAATTCAAGAGAGCCTGCCTTTATTACAATCTCTTTTTCAGCAAGATGAGTAACACATGATTTTAATTCTGTATATTTAACATTTTGATGACCCATTCTCTCGGACAAATCGGATAGTCTTGTCTCGTATTGATGGGACGGAGAAAGATTCCAGCGAATTAAGTCTGAAAGCCACAGAAGAACTTTGATTTCAATGAGGGTAAGTTTCTGTAATCCCAAAAAGGAGTTTTTAAATGACATATACTGATAATCACCTCAGTGGCTATTATACTGTAGTTACATATTATTAGATACTAGAAGACTGTTGTGCAGCAATACAAACTAAAACGGTGTTGTTTCTTTTTTGTAAAAGCAAAAAACGTCACCGTTAATTGGCGACGTTTTTGTTGAATGGTATTTAATTTAAAACAAGATCTAGGAAAAAATCATCAATCTCTTTATCCGATTTAGAGAAAATTTCATGATTGTTAACAACAAGTTGTCTTAATATTTCATCAAGATCCTGACAAAGTTTACCTAAGCTAACGTCACTTTCCTTACCAATTTGTTGACCATGGACAACCTTAGACCGGCAGTTGTAGGCATCTTTAATTACTTTAAAGTAATATTTCTTGGTTACATTTGAGGTGCCAAAGAAAAGCGCTACTCTCTCTGCAATTTTATAGCTCAGCTCAGAGGTTCCTGTAGTAAATAGACATTCTAGTGCAGTACAATATGATAATATTTTCATTGGTATAGTTGCACTTCTTCTTGCACCAAGAATGAAGTAAATAGCTCTATTCATCCGATCAACGTTTTTTTTCTTATAAAAATGGTCAGAATCAGGATTTTTCCCGCCACTGTGCCTAAGTTCGTAATCTTCTAATGTGATTAAAGGGAAATAAGAGATAGCTTTTTGTATTTCAGTATCTGAATAAATCGAATCCTCTTCTTCAGAGTTTGAGTAACTAAATACCTCAGATAAGGAAGCTTTATATGTAACACCATCTATATCAATACCTTGTTCGTAAATTATTAAAAAACCCTCTCGAACGTAAATATTATTGTCTTTTATTTGCCATAGGTAGTGAGTAAATAACTGGGCTTGCCTTAATAAAGAAAAGTCTAGATTAATGTAGTATCTATTCATCTCATCTTCTTCTAGAATAGGTGGTTCTACTTCACCATCAATATATAGATACGTTGCATCTTCAAATTCATTAATTGAGTGGAACCCAGCAGTATACCTTAGTAGTTCCGTCTCAAGAGTCTCTCTGAATATTTTTTGACCATTAGAGATTCTTGCACCAGGATATAACTCAATTCCTTTATTTTTAATAGATTCAAGCCTTAAATTATGAAATACAGTAATGAACCTATACTTTTTCATTATTGAAACCGTCCTTTTTGATTTTTGCAAAAGAATACTGTTTGTCAGTTCTGAATTTTGAGAATGATTTAAATTAACTATACCATATTAAGGTATTTAAATAGCCACTGGAAATCCAGCGGCTTAACAGTTTTTTTATTTATTTTCATCTACGAGTGGAACGTATTTACCCATAAGATCATTAACACATTCGTTTAACTTATCTTGTGCTTCAGGTGTAAGTTTAATTTCCTCTCCATTAACAACAACATTACTATTATTTTTAATTTCACTAGTATTTTCAATGTGCACATCCATATCAACCGTTATATTATTTATTATAGTTAGGTTATTATTGTTTGCATTGTTACCATGGTTGTTAACTGTAGTTGTTGGTTCAGGGGAGTCTTGAAATGGTGATAGTTCTTCTATGTGAGGTACTATCATAGTAATCACTACCCAACGAAGTACCCATATAGTATAGTACATCCATGTTGGTCTATCGCTTTCTGCAGAAGCGGTTCCTTTTACATTTGCAATAACTTCATCTTTTAAAAGTCCTAGTATAGCAATAAGCTCATGTAGTTTTTCATTTGTTGCATCAGGAATGGGTTCATTAGCTATCTTTTCAAACAAAGTAGGATTAATAGCCCCCAATAACGAGGAAACTCTACTTAATTCTGAAAACTGGTTTCCCAGACCGCTTAATCTAGGATCTGGAAAAAGAGTGTTAACAATCGGGATGTTTACTGTTTTTACAGAATTTAATTCTTGAATAGCGTTTCCTACTTCAAGAGTTTTAGCGAAAGCAGTTGTCGCTAACTCAAGTGAGTTTGTTCCTTCAAAACTTCGAATAGCAGAGCTTAGGTAATGCTCACTATTAAACCATCCCGAAGCTTTATTTGCTTTATTAATGGCATCAATTAAAGGATTAGTCCGACTTAATTGCTGCATATTATCAAAAATAGTTGCTGATATTGAACTTAGTTCAGGGATTTTAATTTGACTAGTTAAGGAAAGTACTGGTGAGAGCGAAGTGATGTGAGAAGCTGTTGAGTTTAAAGCCTGCTGAGCAAGGGCTGTACTCTCCATGAAGCCAATTGATTTAGGGTAGTACTCTTGAGCTTCTAATATCGATCTACTAATTTTTAAAGGTGTCTCATACATCTTTATTAACTTATTTTGTCTCTCTATAGCTTTAATTGCTGGATTCAGTGTCATGCCTTCTATGAGCATATCTAAATCAGTTTTTTTCATTGTGTCTCCTCCGACTTGTTTTTGTTTATTATTATTTTATTATTACGTAACTGAAACAAACCCAGTTACGAACTAAATTCCACAGAGAGAGTGCTGCCTGTACTTCATATTGTCAATTCATAATGATTATATAGTTTTTGGTATACTGTTAACCAAATGATTAAAGAAAGGGAAATTAATGCTGCAATCTTCGCACGAACCTAATTCTACGGTGTTGTCTCTTTTCTCTATTGATAGGAAATGATATAATCGAACTATTATATGAATCATCATTAATTTTCTCTGCTGTCTTACATTTCAGTGGAGTGGGAGTAGCTGTTATAATGGCAAATAGGTAGTTGGATTGCTGGTGCATGCGGTATAAGTATGTACTTTTTTTGCGTCCATTTTTGTGAGCTCATCAATTGATGAGCTCTTTTTTTATGCCCATAGGAGATTTAAAAACAACAGGTTTCATAAAGAAAGGGGTTAATTCATGAGATTACGTAGAACAAGAAATACTGATTGGTTTGAGATTATGTCGCTGTGCCCGATCTGTGGGAAGAAAGGGTGGTGTGCGATAAATAAGGATCAGACCATTGTTCATTGCATGCGAGTACCATCGGATAAATACAAAGATACAGATATAGGTCGGCAATATACACATTATTTAACGGAGAGTGTACCGCGGGAGCGGATTGAAATTGAGGTATCCAATGCGGTAGAGAAGCGATCAAATGACCATCTGAATCATGTATACCGTGCCTTTACTAAAGAAGTCCCTCTGTCTACAAAGCACGCAAGTCACTTACGTAGCGACCGAATGATGGACGAGGACTCAATACGAATGAGAGAGTATCGGACAATGCCAGAAAGGGACCGTTATAAATTCGCTAAAGGGATGATTGGTCGATTAAGCAGCGAAAATGACTTACTAGGTGTTCCAGGATTTTTTGCTGCTGAGGGCCGCTACGGAGCATACTGGACGATAGCTGGGAATACGGGTCTAATGGTTCCGTATCGATCAATCCGTAATGAAATCACTGGCTGGCAAATTCGTGTAGATAAACCACCGCTCGAGTTATCGATGCAGGGTTCTATAAAAGGTGAAATTATGGAGGAGGTTGAGCCCCTTCCTAATGGCTTGAGACGAGCTAAATGCTCACTCCAAGTCCAGGATAAAACACTTGAAGTAATTCTTACTGAAAAGGATAAGAAGGTATGTCATTCCAAGTCCGGTCAGTTTGTCTTCAGTGTAAAACTTGAGCAGGGTACCAAGTACTGGTGGTGGAGCAGCGGATCTAAAATGAATGGTGCTTCTATAGGGGGACCACTGCCGGTTCATTTGGCTCTTCCTTATCCATGTCTCCCATATTGGAAAACAGGGGAGGATCCCAGCAATATTATCGACTGTTCAGAGGTATGGGTGACAGAGGGAGCACTAAAAGCAGATCTTGCAGCTGATTTAATGGTAAAGCCGTTCTTCGCCGTTCCTGGAACCGGAGCTTTTAGATTAGCTCTTGAACCATTAAAGGAGCTCGGCTGCAAACATGTCGTTTTAGCCTTTGACGCTGACGCAGTTACAACTCCTGAAGTAAAACGTTCTCTAGAGCTATGCGCAGAGTTTTTTGCAAAAGAAAGCGATATGGCATTAAGTCTTGCAATGTGGGACGTTTCATTAGGAAAGGGAATTGATGATCTACTGCGGGCAAATTATGTTCCTCAGGTGTCTTCTTTATTGAGTTAAGGCATTGTGTGGCAGGGAGTTCAAAATTAACTATAGAGAGGAGATCAATGGATATGATAGAAAAAGAATTTTCAAATTTCGTAACAAAAATAAATCAGGAAGAAGATAAAGCAAAGGGGATACACTTTAGTAACGCTGAGCTACTACTAATCGAAAGTGCTTTATCGATTGCAAAAGAAGAATCAGGAGGTTTTATCGGTCCAGGTCAATGGTTATATGACAAAGTACGTAACCATCTAGAGTCGCAAGGATATAGATTTAACGATGATGGATCGTTCTATCAGATTACGTAGGATTTACCTAGGATTGGGATTAAAATAAATAACAATAATAAGGGAGAATGAACATATGCCAACTTGTATAGAATGTCGTTTTTATGATGATGCAGATGCAGATTTCTTGACAAAGGAAAAAGATATCTGTATAAGTTGCGGACCACATATTTTAGTGGAGTTCGGGGTTAGTGATAAACTCGGTAAATATGTGAATGTACATATCAAGAATCTCCTGGATTATAGTGGAGATGACGATGCAACTTTCTATAGTGAAAGTAAACACTCTTACAAAAAAGATGCAATTGATTACGCTAAGCAAGCTGCTGATAAAAACCAGAGGAATTTCATCATTTTGTACAGGGGAATCAGCCCTTGGTTGGCAGATAAAGAGTTGAGCATTTAGGTCAGGAGAAGATAGCATGCAATTTCAAATAAAACAAGTAGGTCGGCGCTGGTTTAAAGTCGAGGTTTTAGAGCCCATAGATGGCAGCAGGTCCTATTATGATAGAGGAGAAGCGGAAGCCAGTTTTAGTGTTAATCTTGAGTCATCGAAAAGGAAATGGACGATCACAGGCACTGGATCAAGAGCTTACCGGAAAGAAATGATACAAGAATTAGAAAATTATGTTGAGCTGCATGAACCATGGATTGAAGAGTAGCAGTGGTGTAATGAGTATATGTCCAGGTTTCATCCCGGGAATATTACTAATGAACTCATTAGGTAAAATATTGGGTTTTAAAAGAATGAAAGCGAGGACATGATGTCCTCGCTTTTTTGACTTTTTGAGATGACTATTTTCGACAACAACTCTAACTTTTATATCATAAACAGAGTCATAATATATGCTAGGATATTTGTAAAGTTCGTAATGGAACTGACGTACTTATAACTATGTGAGCAGTGGATATACGCTCAATATGTACAAATTCTTCTGGCGTTTTTGTATTGCTATTTTTTCTGTACGTTACTTCATTTTGTAGAACGATTCTTGCTTTCCTTTTGACATCTTCAAGAGATGAACTTTCGACTCGAATACGGAATCCTGGAATATAAGCTGTATAGTGATTTTTATCTCTATTGGATTCATACAAAACTGGGAACTTAGTTCCTCCCATAAGAAGAGTTTCAGTACTTGCGTTATCATCTGGAATTAGGCTGCCAGCATCGATAAGCGATGAAATTTCATGATTTAGAATTTCTTGAATAATTTCACGTGCTTCTTCGTAAGTATCACCGATGATGTCCATGTTAAGAGCAGGTATGTAAGCTACAACATTCGACGTAGCTCGATCTCCTTCGTAAATTACTAAATAAGACACAGAATAATGCCCCCCTTTTGCCTGATTGCGAACGTTCTACTTGAAGTTTATAACAAATTTGTTAACAGTGGAATATTAATGGCCTAAAATGGAGATTAACCGACCTGAAATGTAAATTATGTAGGCAAAAGGGGGCAGGACTTAGGAAGGATATGTTTTTATGCCTGTAAGAAAATTTGCACTTTTATCCGCAATAACTATATTCATTTTCCTATTAACAAATCTATTCATATTCTATAATATAAGCAAAAAGACCTTTTTAAATCATATGTCAAGTGACACAATGGTCATTTCAGAACATATTTCTTCTGATATAGATAATTTTAGCGGTGCTATTAAGATCTCCGATGCGCTATTATCGGATTCTTTACGAAATGCAGCTATAGCAATACGCAATAGTCTGCCGATAAAGTATAAAGATGTTACAAATGATCAGTTGAAGGATTTAGCAAGTCGTTTAGAGGTCAGTGTGATTTCATTAATTGCACCAGTAAAGGGGGAGTATAGTGTTGTACGGTCTTCAGATGCATCTCGGATAGGTAAGAAGACAAGGAATTGTGATACATGTGATACAGCGATGTCCGAGCCCTACTGGTCTGCTAAGCCAACTGTGCAGTCTATTAATTCTGAGACTCATCATAAACATGGTTATTACTATGACGGAGAAGCGAATTATATTATCAACCCTTATGTAGATAATGGATATTATTTTTTAGTTAACCAAGAGTTGGACGTAGATACATATGTAAACAACATTCTCCAAGACCATAAGGGGGAGTTACTTGATATAACTGCGTTTTGGATAGATGTTATCGAACCTTCTGTAACTAAAGAGCTAACCAATACTGCCCCTCTTAGAGGGTTTAATCCCACAGAGGAGGACATATTTTTAGGTTCAAACTCATTTGCGAGTCCTAGAGATATAGATCACATACAAAGAACTGCATTAACGGGGGATTATACAACATATGTAGACGTAATAAACGGCCAACGTGTCATAAAAACTTTCTACCCAGGTGTCATTGATGGATATACGTTTATTATTAGCATCACAGGCAACATGGAAACATCGAACCCGGTATTGAACAGTCTTATTTCTAAGTACGGGATTCTTATAACAAAGGTAACGATTATAAGTCTATTGTTCGGGTGGGCTGTACTGAGGTTGTCTAAATATCCAGGTAGTTTTGTTACGATTGAGCATGAAAAACCTGAGGGTAATATCGATCACTTGTGGGTCGAGGTAAAAGGTCAACGACATGACTTGAACAATCATCTCGATACCTTGCATGGTCTTCTTGAACTCGGTTTTTATACTGAGGCAAAAGAATATATTAATGATTTAGTAGAAGAGACTTCAACTATCAACGAGATAATTGATATTGGGCAGCCGGAAATCGCAGTTTTGATTCTAGCTAAGATGTCACAGGCAACTGCTAAGGATATCGATTTTCAGTTTGAAATACTAAATAAAACTAAATCAAAGTTAGTTCTTTCAGGAAACAGAAAAATGGACTTAGTAAAAATCCTCGGAAACCTGTTGGATAATGCGTTTGATGAGGTGATGAAGCTGAGTCCAGATCAAAGACTGGTTGTGCTTAATGGAGAAATACGTAACGATGTGTTTCAATTTCTGGTAAAAAATAAATTGAGCCAACAAATATCTCCTGCCATGATTGAGCAGATGTTCCTTCCAAGGAAAACTACAAAAAACAGCACTGGAATAGGGTTAAGCATTGTAAATGAGAGGGTAAAGCGCAATGAAGGAAGCATTATTTGTCAGCTTCCGGAAGAAGGCTTTATCCAGTTTGATGTGTTGTTACCGATGGAACAGAGTAAACTAACGGAATAGAGTAAGAGGTGCAAAAATGGAAACAAATTTTACAATTATTATAGCTGAAGATGGAGTTGTCCAACGAGGAAAATTAAAATTATATGTCGAGAAGATGGGACATACCGTCGTAGACATGGTAAGTTCGGGTTCACGTTTGATTGAAAGCTGCGCAATATACCGACCGGACATTGTTCTCCTTGATATCGGACTCGAGAAGCTGGATGGATTATCCGCATTTCGTATACTTCGAGAAAGCGGGAATAACTCAAAAATGATCTTTGTGACGGGTTCTGGGAATCCTACACATCTTTTAGCGAGCTATGATTTGGATAGCGTTGATTACATCCTGAAACCCGTAACCTTTGAACGACTAAAAAAGGCGATAGATAAAGCTGCTATACAGTTGAGTGCAGAGAACATCTTAAGTACAAGACAGAATGAGGATGTAAACATGATCACTGTTATGTCTAACAGACGTGATCTACTAGTAAACGAGAAAAAGATACTTTTCGTCGAGAAGATTAACGATACAAAATGGATAAAGATTCATCTCAAAGATGGAGAAATCATTGAAACAAGAACACCTTTAAAAAAAATATTGGATCAGACATCGAGGATTATTTTTTGTCCACATCGGAGTTTTCTCGTAAACATGTTGTGTGTGGAGGAGGTAGGGCAGATCCAGTCACTAAAGGAAACTATCTGATCTCATTGCAGAATTCTGTTGCCGTTATCTTACTTTCTAGAAACCACTATGAAGAATTCTTACAACGACAATCTGAACTGAAGAATAGGATGAACATTGATGGCTGGTTAAGCTTGCAGGGAACCAATTGAATTAATATAATGATGGTATTACGATTTACCATTATTTTTCACCACCGCTATCATTTCGGTAGGTGAGCGAGTAACCCAATTTAGGGAACATAAATATGAGGCATGAATTGCCGTGGAGAACAAAGACACGCCAAAGGTGTGTTTTTTTGTTTCTTCACGGCTTTTTTTGTGCTTAAAAACTGGGAGGAATTTAGAAATGGCAAAAGCAGTGGAAGAACGTGTTACTACGGCAGTTAAGGCAGAGGGAGTATCGTTTACCGTTGATCATGAAGCGATTATGAACGTATTAACGACTTGTTCTAAGGTAGTGCCGAGAAGCAGCGTTGTTCCAATACTGAAATGTATTAAGTTTGATTTAAACAAAGATGTTCTTTTCGTTACGGCAATGTCCGATTCCCAATCGGTTATTGTGAAACTGCAGGTAGAGAATACAGGAAATCAGGATGGGAGCTATCTATTTCCTTCAAGAGAAGGAATAGAACTTGTAAAACGTTTGCCAAGCGGTTCGCTATCGTTCAGTGTAAATGAGGCCTCTGTACGTATCTCGTATGGGAACAATGGTTCTGCATCGCTTAAGGTCTTGGATCCGGACGAGTATCCTCAGCTGCCGTCAGTGGCCGGAGTAAAGTTTGTGCCGGTTCCAATGGATGCCCTGCGAAAGGGTGCTGCAGCCCAGCGTTTTGCCTCAACTGATTCCAGTACTGCTATTCTCTGCGGTATTAATATCCGCAAAGTAGAGGATAAGCTTGGATTTACCGCGACGAATAGGCATCGGATATATGATTTCGTTTCTGACGTAAAGATACCAAATCCAGACGAGTTTCGTGGTGGAGTTATCGATGCTATAAATTTCAAAAGTATCGTAGATACTTTTAGAACCTCTGAAAGAATTGATTTGGCAGTGACGGATCATCATTTAATTTTAAGAGACCGTAGCAGCAATTCAGTGTACTTTGGTAGGCTAGTTGAGGGAAGTTATCCTGATATTGCGAAACTCTGTGAGATGCCTGAGCAGTCCTGTCTTGCAAGGATTCCGCTTGGGCGCCTCGACGAGACGTTGAACCGGATGTTATCGCTAGAATCCGAAAATCATCGTGTATATTTTTTACATGGAGATAACGGAGAGCTGGTTGTTAAATCGGAAAGCCACACAGGTGAGATTGTAGAGTCAATTGAAGGCTCCGTTGTAGATAAAAGTATGGGAATGATCAGGTTCAATGCTCGATATCTGAGGGATGCCCTTTCAGCCAGTGACCGGGATGTGAACGATGTTTTATTTAACATTACAGGTCAGAGTACTCCATCATATATTACGTATGATGGAGATCCATCGGTATTGAACGTTGTATTACCCGTGAGGTAATAAATATCAAGATAAAAGAGAGCTGCGCATGCGCGGCTCTTCTAATTTCTATTGGGGGTTAATAAATATGTCCGATAACATGAAGCGCATGTTTGATCGAATTATTAGAAACAAAATTCGTATGGGTAACTTTGAGACAACTGATCGAGATATGGACTGCGTACGAAAACTATTACAATTTCCTGATCGGCCGTTCTCAGCTGCGGATTTTTGTGCAGGAAGTGGCCGTGCAATGGAGATTCTTACACAAGGTTCAAAGGCTGTAACGTTTGGTGTGGAACCTAATGAAGAGAAGTACCTGGAGCTCCGAGAGCGCGTACACCAAGCATGTTTTGGAGGCTATGAACAGTGCCGTATCTCTAAGGACTACTTCAGGCTCATATACTTAAATCCTCCCTATGATGATGATTCGGAATCAGAGGAGAGCAAGCGAGAGCGTAAAGAAAAGGTGTTCCTTCGGCACATCATTCAGTACTTGGCGGTTGACGGAATACTTATCTATAACATTCCGAGGCGACGTATGACTAAGGATATTGTCAATTTGCTAGTCACTAATCTGGATGAGATTAATGTTTATCAATCTCATGACGATACATACGGTCAAGTATATGTTTTCGGTCGTAAACGATCTGTAAAGTTCATTGATCGACCGGAAGTACAAAGAATACTTGGATTAGTTGCTGAAGGAATTGTACTTAGTCGGTTACCTGAAGCAATAGATCCTATTTATAAAGTGCCGGCAGGGAACGTCACTCCAAAATACTTCAGATCGATAATCATGGACGTAGACCAGCTCAGGGTCGTTTCTTGCCATTCATCTTTGTCACGAAGAGGCATGGAATGGACGACACCTAAAGCACCTGCTTTGAAGCTGCAGCCGCTCCTTCCGGATAAAGAAATGCATAGGGTCCTAAGAATGGCCTCAGGCCGATTAAACGGAAAAGTTGGCAGCGGAGAACTTCTTCACGTTCTAAAAGGCATTGTGAAGAAGGATGCTACTACGGAAATTGAAAAAGTCGGGGATGAGACCATAGAGACGACAAGGGAAACCTTTAAGATTACCTTTCGTATCGTGGACCGGTTTGGAAATATTCGAACGGTTCAGAGCTAACATCTTAGAAAGCAGATGAGGGGGAATAGAGACCATGAAATTTATGGAGTTTACTCATAAGGATATATATGTGAAGGTTCATTGCTCACTATTAGTGACAAAGTATGATTCAACTACTAAAAATAATTATCTCATTTATACGAATGTTATAGATATTGATTCGCGTGTGCAGGCAGTTTTTGCTCAATTTCATCATGCCAAGAAAGCAGAAGATGTAACTTTTCGTTTCTATCATGCACCGCGTATTGGAGAGAAAGGGTATGATCGATCCTCTTTCTATATTAAACCCTATGGAAAATACAAGCATCTCTCACAGCGCGAAGATGAGACGCTGGTTACCGGAATTGTTGCCAGTGAAAGAGTTTTATCGCGCCAGGACCAAGGTTATTGTATTTTTGCATGGGATGGCAATATACACGAAAGACTTTTCTGGGCAATCGATGCTTACTATGAGACGCCAATGCTAGAAGAGTGGATCCCTTACTTATATCTTCGGCTATTCCAGGATGGTTATCTCGTTCAACTTGATGTATATGATTACACGGGAGACTATCAAAACCTGGTTGCTTTTGAGCTGCTCGCTGGAGAGGAAATATTGGATGAGTATATATCTTATGGACTCAGAACAGGGGCAATTCAACTGGTTGAGGATATAAATGGGGAGGCCGTTTCATGAGTGAATCTTCAGAAATAAGCAATGTGGTGATTGAGGCAATTGACCCTGCTCTGGAAGAGAAAAAGGTTTCCTCTCTTTCCGATGTGGAATCTATTGGGGATTATTTAGGGTTATTTGGAGCAGACCTGATTAGACGTCTTAACGATGAATATGTACCAGTTCATCATCCAGGTCAAAATAAACCACTCCAGTTGTTAGAGAACCTTAAGCGTCCATTATTTCAAGCACAAGCTCACGTCGTAACTGCATTAATTAAGGGGTTTCAGCGTCATCGTAATCTCTTAGTTATTGGTGAGCCTGGAACAGGGAAAACATCCGTCTCTATCTCAGTTTTTTATTCCCTAATCACAGAATTACTCCAGAAAAAATCTGGACGGGTTCTTTATATGGTCCCAAATCATCTGATAAAGAAGACGAAGCGGGAATGGGGTATTCTGCTAGATAAGGATCTGTTTGAGGTTCACTTTCTATCAGACTATATTGACGTTATCAAGCTCCGAGATAGCAGAAGATTGGAGACGAAACCTAAAAAAATTGAGGTTTACATCATTGCAAGGGATACTGCTAAACTAGGTTATATTTACGAACCGGTTGCACATTGGTCGGACCGTACATATCAGCAGCAGTTTCAAAACAATGATGGGACAGTTCGAACTGTTGAAAAGGTTGCTTTTCGCGGATGGAGATGCCCCGATTGTGGTGGACAATTAATGAAAGAGAAAGAGGACAGTCTTGTACCGATGGAGTATGAGGACTTTTTTAATAAGCATGGAAAGCCTACGCGTAGAAAAACGAACTTGTACTGTTCTAATCAAGTACGCCTCTATAAAAATGTAGATCCCGACAAGGATGAGACCCGTATTTGTGGGTCAAGACTTTGGCAGGCGAAGAATTCGAAAAAATCATATATATCTGGTAAGCCGAAACCGGTTGCTGGGGTGGCGCCACGAAAAGTATCTCCTGCGGATTTGTTTAAGCGTTGGTTTAAAGGCAAATTTGACCTGGCCATCGGTGACGAATGCCATGAGTTAGCAGGAGGGAGCGCTCAAGCTCATGCTTTTCATGTATTTTTGAATTGTGCCAAACGAGGGATCGCAATGACCGGAACTTTGTCCAATGGTTATGCTTCTTCCTTATTCGAATTGTTTTTCCGGATGTTTCCCTCTCGTCTGAAGCAGATGGGCTTTAATTGGGGAGACGTAGGAAAGTGGGTCGATTTGTACGGTGTACGGGAAAGGGTCACTAAAATACGTGATGACGGAGATTTGAACAGCTCTAGTAACGGGAAGTCGAAAAGGACAAGTGTTAAGGAGTTGCCGGCTGCCGCACCGCAGCTCTTCACGGACATACTCAGTGACGTTGCAGTTTTTATACAGATGGCTGATATGTTCGAAGTCCTGCCGGAACTCAAAGAAGGACCGATGAGTGTTCCTCTTGAGGGTGAAAGAAGACTTATAAGCTGCAAAACCCAAATTGTTCGACGACCAGGTAGAAAGAGAAAGATTGAAAAGAAAATGAGGTTACTTGCGCCAGATTGGTATCTCAGAAAAAATCTGACTGAAGTCGAAAATCGTCTGCGAGAAGCTGTGCAAAAAGAGCTCGCTGCAGGTGGCCAGTCGGTACTTCTAGGGAGCCTTGTGAATACACTTTTGAGTTATTCAGATGTCCCTTTCAATTTCGAAGGTGTCTTTCATCCGGATACAGGAGAATGCATAGTGCCGGGTAGTTACCGGCTTAGTGAGCGCCTATTATATCCTAAGGAGCTTCAGATGATCAAGTTTGTCCGATCGCAGCTAAAGCTCGGGCGAAGGGTAGGCATTTATGCGACTTATACGGGGAAAATGGGCACTCTGCAGCGACTCTCTCAGTTACTTGAAGAAAGAGGGATAAAGACAGCCCTACTTGGAACAGAGGTAAAGGGACCAGATAGAGAAGAGTGGATTGCCGAAAGGGTAAGGGAAGGTGCTCAGGTAATACTGACGAATCCAATCCTGGTTAGCACTGGCCTTGATTTATTGATGTTTCCTTCACTTTATTTCTATCAGACTGGGCACCGTCTGAATATTGTGCGGCAGGCATCAAGACGGCATTGGCGGATAGGTCAGCCGAATAAATGTCTTACTGTTTACAACTCATATCAGGGAACAATGCAGGAGCTGGCCATTAATCTTATGGCAGCCAAAATGAGCGCTGCCCAAGCCTTAGAAGGTCAGTTTTCCCAGGAAGGCTTATCAGCTCTTACTGAAGGTTCTGGAGGAAGCCTTGCTACGGAATTGGCGAAACGCTTTGTTGGTAATAATATCGAAGGTGTGGAAAGTGCTGAGTCCATTTGGGGCAAGATGACTATAGATGCGACTCAGTTTATTCCGGAATCTTCGGTACAAGCTTTGGTACAGGAAGATACTATTAACGACAATTCCAGTGATTTTGTTGAGGTGGAAGTTCCTTCAGTAGATGTTATTGAAGCGGGATCCCTGCAAGAAGTACTCCTTAAATGGGCAGATGAGTCTATACCAGCTGATCTTCATTCACGATTTGAGCAACAAATAAAATATGTTGTGGAGCGAGTAAAGCAAGGTGTAGAGGGCTTAGAGTTCTCCTGCAGTGCTGAGTCTACGGTTCTAAGCTGGGATCGTTCAAAAGCACCAAGAGATGCGATTGATTTTCGTCGATGGGTTTTTAACTTGACGAATAAGATTGTTCATGAGCAGTCTACATCGAAACAGGAGAAAATTAGACTTGTGGTCGAAGGTAATAAACCAGCTGCCAAAACGAAGAAGAAATACAACGTGGGTGCTGGGCAGATAGCTTTCAATTTTTGAATCTCCTATTAGTGATCTGAAAAATGAGTTTGATAATACAGAAAATCGTTATAAAAAAAGGTGCTGGCTTGCCGGCATCTTTTTTCTGTTTTTATTTATGAAAAAATTTTGTGAAAATCAACTTCCGTTATATGATAAATACAAAATATACGGAAAAAGGGAGGTTTTTATCTATGGGAACACAGAAAATTAATCCAACATGCAGAATTTGTGAGAAGCTCAATGATGAAATGACCCATTGTGCTGTCTTTGGAGCAATAACACCAGAAAATACTAATAATACAGCGCTAGGGGCGGCTTGTGCTAAGTCAGGTGATTATGTGAGATTGTTACATGCACGTCCTAATGAGTACAATTATGGTTATAGACAAGTAGATAGTGTTGTTGCTGAGAGAGAAGATGAGGAGCTTTTAGTATTTGACGCAGCTGATGAGGCAGAGGGTTTTCAAATTCAGAATGGCATTACATTAGAGGAATGGGCAAGAATGACCTTCGGCAATGGAAATAATCAGGTCTGAAAACAAAATAAGGGGGATCCAGGGTGGCCAAGCTTTCAAATCAGAAGAAGGAACGTCAGACGGTAAATGCAATTGAATATCTGGCAAATTTACCAGACTCCTATTTGATACCTGATATACCAGTTGGAGATAAGGGAATTTCGTTTGACGGGCATATCTCTGTAATGAAGGATGACTCAGAGACTAAAGAATCCCTAATTGGAAGGGTACCTGTACAAGTGAAGGGGACTGAAATAGAGCATTTCACTGAAGGGATTAGGAGCTTCAGCTTCGAGTTAGCTGATTATCGAAATTTTTTTAATTCTGATGGTGTTCTCTTACTTGTTGGAGAGGTCAAACCGAACGGAGAAACTAAGCTTTTTTACAAAGCTTTGCTTGCTCTCGAGATAAATGAATTACTACAACGTTTTAACAAACAGAAACAGAGGGTTATTGATTTACGACCACTGGATGAAACAAGGTTATATGATGTTTGTTATAAATTTTTGACTGAACAAACACTGCAATCAAGGCAGCTCGTAACGCATAAGCCGTTTCAAATTCATGAGTTTCCAGAATTAAGGTTGACCAGTATGACTTACTCTCCTTCATTTGATGAGTCTTTGGAGAAAATTTTCGAACATGACTTCACAATGTATGGTGTCCGAAACCAAGCTCACTTTCCTTTAAATAGGATTAGAATTGAATCCATCAATGTGATTGAAGGTGTTATTACATTCAGTGATGATCAAAGAAACTATCACGTTTTTACTGACATCGAAATAAAACAAGGTGTTAAATTTATAACTTTAGAAAAATCATATGTTCTTAGTTTAAGTGATATTGATGGTGTTATTATACTTAATTATGAAGTCCTAAATTTTCACACTCTTTCTGCTCAGTTAAAAGTTGTTCCTCTGCTTATCAGTTTGTTTTCAGGGAATAAATTAAGTTTTGAAGGTGGCGCCTATATTCATATGAGTCCTCAAAAAGATACTCTAGCAGAATTACTGGAATGGTATGACTGTTTGCTCGAATTAGAGAAAACTTTTGAGCTTTTGGGTATAGAAAAAACAACAGTTATTGAACAAAAACAAGATCGTCAATTAGGTTTGGAGCTAGAATGGTTAATTCTTCGGGTGCTGAAAAATGATGTTCGAGGATTTTCATTTGAAAAATCGAAAAGTGGAATGTTTAATTTTTATGTTGGTGATAAATCAATCCTATTGTTCTATAATTCAACAGCCAAGAAGAAAATTGTAAGTGCTTTTTCGGATAAAGTAGCTGATGCAAGAGTGTATTTTAGAGATGAAAATGATGAAAAGTTTCCTCACAGTATATATTTATTACTTACTGATGATGCACTAGCAGAAGGAGTAAATCTTAACAGTCAAGTGATTTGTCAAACTTTTGATCAATTCGATCCCTTTATGAATAACACATCAGCAGATCATACGAATAGTTTCTGTTTAAAATGCATTAACGCATTTATCAAGTCTGGAAAGAGTGAGCTCTTGGATATAGCTGACTACATTTATGATAAAGCCAAGGGGACTGCGAGTGAGAACGAGGAGTATATTCGTATCAACAAGTTACAAATCAAACTTTGGCGAGATGGACGTCTAACTTCCGAAGATAGTAAATATCTGTATCAAAAAAAGATGAAAGCTATAAAAGAAGAAAATCAGGCGTTATCATTTTGCGTTAATGTATTGCTTAAAAATTCTGAAGAGAGTAAGTTTTTCTTTAGCTTGATGGATAAACAAGTACAAGAATACTATATGACACTGCCCATCTATAAATTGTATGAGTCTTTTAATCCTGTAACTGAATGATCAGTTATCAGATCTTCGGGGTAAAAAGGTCAAACCCGCTTTTTGTTTTGTATATAAAGAAAGGTGGGTTTGATTACTCATACCAGTGTTTACACTAAGCGTGTTTACACGGTTAACACGAACTCGTATTGCTTCGTCGTCGCTCTTCCTGCTACCGTCCACCGTATCCATCCATTGTTTGTCCGGCTGGCTGCCCCCCCCAGATAATTCTCTCACTAGATATACAACTTCGTTAACTTACTTACATCTGCGATTATGTACCTTCAACACAGACCTTTTTTCCGTCCTCTTTTTTTATTTCTTCTACAATTTTTCTAATTCTTTTGATACCTTTTAAACCCGGTTTTTGCGCAGCGCGCGGCCCCCCCGACAGTCGTAATCTGTTGCTGGATTCGGATTAAGTTACATTGTTATTATCTACAGCTACATACCTACTTAGCAAAAGAATAGATCCGGATTGAGTTGCAGATATAGAGCTCTGCAGCTAGGTTCGAATCTAGATACAGAAGAAGTAGAAAATTGGTATAAAGGGGATAAACAAAAGAGATTGCTCGTATGATGGAGAGCGGGAAGGAAAAGGCGTGTAAACACGGATAGTAATTCCACGCTTTGGTTGAGAAATATGTTATAATTAGTACATTATACGGGGCCCTGCCCTATTCAATTTAACGGTTAACATTGATACTTTGCAAGAGGAGGCGTGTTATGCCTAGAAATGATAATCCCGTAGAAAAAGAGGGAACCTTGGGTTATGTTGTTAAAGTGCAGCAAGTGATTGATTTCGTTGTTTTATCCGAGCTGCAGGGCGGAAAGCAGCTCTATGTTAGTGAGCTGGATAAAAAGATTGCGTCCGTTTTAGGCGGAGTTGGCGTGAACGATTCATATCTTAGTGCTAGGCTCAGAAAGTTGGCCGAGAATGGGCACGTCATTCGTGAGTGGAAAGGTGATGATCGATACAACCGGTATTATAGCATCACTGATTCTGGCCACGAATACTTCGTTCAAATGTTACGTGATCTACCTGAACGAGTCACAATGGCAAAGAAGGTCTATTCTAACTTTGAAAAATACATGAAGAAGTTTGATGTATAAGAATGTACTAAGCACTAAAATCAGTTTCCCTCCAGTTCGGATGTAACTGATGTATTTATGTGGGGAGTGAAAAATATGGACGATCTGAATTACCCAGATATTGTTCGAAGGCTAAAGGAGTCATTTCCAAAAGGAACAGTCAAGCTGCGATCCGATACACAGAAAGCTTATATTCCGAATCAGATATATACTGACAGGCTGGAAGCTGCAACGGAGGGGCAGTGGAGCAAAACCATTAAAGATATCGAAATCAATTTGGAGCAGCAGTACGTTAAAGTAATAGTTTCAATTTCTATAAGTGATTACAGCAGAGATGGATTCGGCTTCGCATATATTGATAAAGATGGCCAGGGACGTCCGAAAGTATCCAACGCACTTGATCAGGCTGCCGCAAGCGCTTTTGTTGAAGCGGTAGATAGTTGGCAAATGGGATGGAGTGATCTTGCTCCATATAAGGACTGGGGAGATAATCCAGCTTTGCGTCACCTCATAGGCAGTAATCCTGCTCCAGAAGGACAGAAACGAGTTGTCCATTCCAATTCAAGGATTGAGCGAAATTGTATAATGGCAGGCTGCGGAAAACCACTATCAGCTGATGAATGGGAGCTGCTCAAACAAGTTCCAAATCTCAACCGTGATAGAATGATTTACTGTTTTGATCATCTTCCAGAGCATTTAAAAAGAAAAATCCCCGACAAAGAAATGAAAGCATTCTTGCAAAGTCAAGAATAAAATTAAAGAGCCAGTATTAATGAAAAAGTCAGCACGGCGATATATCTCCTGGTAAAGATACAATACGTACTACAAAAAACCTGACAGCTACGATTAGCTGTCAGGTTTTTTGTTGAAATGAAAGTATTATTTGATCATTATACTGATAGTTAGAATACGGTGTCTCGATCATTATATGCTGGCCATCTATTTGAACTTTTATCGAAGCTTACACTTGCACCGTAATTAGCTGCCCCCCCAGAGAAGGAAATACTATTAATAGAGGTAGTGTCCCAAGTGTGCGCATAAACTGTGCGAGCGTTACCATTATAATTTACAAATTTAGAGTCATAAGTAACCGAAGCTGCAAATCCCCAACCGATATAGGTTGCTATTGGCACACCATCTCTTTGAATGCGTGCTTTGTCCTGGAAATCGAATGCTACCCCTAGTTTTCCGTTACCCCAAGAAACACTACGGGATTCGAAAGAATGACCATCATTGTCATGCCAGTATCCCAAAATTTGTCGATATTATTTAAAACACAGTTTCTTCAGTAAAGTTTGTTTTTTCCATTTAGGGGTACCGCCAACATTTTGACATAAAACCCACGTTAAGACAATAAATGGAAAACAAAAGCTGATTTCTCTAACGCTAAGAGAATATCAGCTTATCTTTATGTCTTTAATGGACGTAGTTTATTTGAGTTAGGTGCCTTTTTTAAGTCAAATGTATATTCACCTAATAAGTTTATGTGTTCCCAACCTAATGGGGAAATGTGAGGTAATAATTCCTCTTTTAATAATCCTTTAGCTTTTAATATCTTCGTAGCTTCTGTAAGGTAAACTGTATTCCAAACTGTTATAGCATTTATAAGAATATTTAAGGCACTAGCCCGTTGAAGTTGATCTTGCAATCCTCTTTCCCTTAACTCTCCACGTTTCCCAAAGAATAAGGCTCTTGCTAATCCATTCATTGCTTCTCCCTTATTTAATCCTCTTTGGACACGCCGACGTAATGTTTCATTAGAAATATAGTCTAATATAAAGATTGTTTTTTCAATTCTTCCCATTTCACGTAAAGCTGTTGCCATTTTATTTTGGCGAGAATAGGATCCTAACTTACCTAAAATTAGAGAAGCTGATACTTTTCCTTCTCGTATAGAATGTGCTAATCGTAAGACATCATCATAATTATCTTGAATGACTTTAATGTTGATTTTCCCCCGTAAAATGCTTTCAATTTTTGAATAGTCATTAGATTTATCCATAATATAAAGTTTAGAGTCTGATAGATCCCGCATTCTAGGAGCAAAACGAAAACCTAATATATGGCTTAATCCAAAGACTTGATCTGTATAACCAGCAGTATCTGTATAATGTTCTTCAATAGATAATTCTGATTCATGATGAAGCAACCCATCTATAACATGGACGGCATCCCGAGCGTTAGTGTTAATAACCTTTGTATAAAAGGAAGAAAATTGATCGCTTGTGAATCTATAGATAGTAGTTCCTTTCCCAGTTCCGTAATGTGGGTTTGCATCAGCATGAAGAGAAGAGACGCCAACTTGTACACGCATGCCATCCGAAGATGAGGTACTCCCATTTCCCCAATATTTTGATAAAGAAAGATGATGTTGAAAATTTACTAAAGTAGCTTGAGCTTTACTCAAAGAATCCTCATGTAATCGCCATTGGGCTGCATTAGCTAACTGATGATAGGTGATTCCTGGTGTTGCTTCAGCCATTTTGGTAAGACCGATATTGGTTCCCATGGCCATAATCGTAGCCATTACAATAGACTTTTCTTCTCCCTTAGGAGGACGATTACTAGACGCATGAGTAAGGTGTTCATCAAATCCTGTCCAATTTGAAACTTCAATCAATAAATCAGTAAGTTTTACCCGTGGTAACATGTTATATAAAGTTTGGCTAAGAGATTTGGCTTCTTCCGGTGTATCTTTCTCTAAACGGTCAAGCCGTATCCTTGACTTGTCAATACTTATTCCCTCAAGAGAATCTATGTTTTCCATTATATAATTTAATCTTTCATTTAAAGCTGTATTTCTCTCAATAATATATTCTTGAGCTGACATACCAACAGCTAATCTATTGCTTGTATACTTAGTTTCATCCCAATTATCTTTAGAGACTAAGTATTCTTCAAAATCCTTATGTAACCTGCTTCCAACAACCCATATATCTCCTGAACGGATATGGTTTTTTAATTCGGTTAGTGCTGCTAATTCATAATACTTTCGATTAATATTTCCATCTTCATCATAGACATGTTTCTGCCATCTCTTTGGCACAAAATCCAATGGCGCGCCTTCGGGAATATGGCGCTTCTTATTATTGTTAATTTCACGCAAGACATTTAGAGCACGCAATAAAGGCTCAGTAGCCTGAGTCGTATGGAACTCCAATTTACTGAGAAGTACCGGTGTATACTTTCTAAGGTAACTAAACCGGGTGACCAACAAATCTAAGTAATCGTAGTCCATAGGACGAGCTAAACGTTTTGCTTCTTCTATAGAATCAACAATCTTTTCCCATGGCATTATTTTCTCTAATACTTCAAATGGATCTAGCTCTTCATTCCGTGCTTTTACTAAAGCTTCGCCAATATCCGCAAAGTGTAGTACTTTTTCATTGATAGATTTCCCATTTTGCTTTTGCAGTTCTTCTTGTGCTTTTCTACCCTTTGACTGTAAAATCATAATTTGGCGGTCATGAATTTCGATAGCTTGATCAATTAGATCTTGACTAAGAGTTAATAGGTGAGCTACAAGAATAGCGTACCTTTTATTCTCATTAAACCTCCGAAAGGAATGAGGTTCATATCGGGCGCCTAGCCTAGCAAGCTGTAGCAGCCTATTCGAGTGAATATTTTCGGCCTCTGTTGAAAGATTTAATAAACGAACATATTCTAATCTCTCAATTACCTTTAAAAAAGCATCTGGTGATGATTGACCTGGTATTTCCCTTAGCCATCCAAGCTTAGTTTTGGATTTATCGGAAGGTGTATCAATTAATTTCTCCAATTGTTGTTTTTGCCAAGGAGATAACGGTTTATAGAGTGAATTATATACTTTCTCCTCTGCCCTTCGCCTTGTTTCCCATACTAATCTTTCGATCGTTGTCATAGCAGGCAGAATGATTTTTCGCTTTCGCATTTCTTCTAAAGTCATCCTTATTAGAAACAGTGCATTTGAATTTTCAATTGCATGGGGTAGTAATGCGTGTGAAATAACCCGATATGAGTGGGCAGAAAAATTAGAGAAACCATAGTGTTTTCGTATTTCTTCCATATGTTCATGTTTTGTTTGCTCTCGTTCGGAATATAGTTTAAATTCATTTGGGTCTACTTGTAGCTGTTTAGCAACATAGTTTATCACCTTATCAGGAATACTTTTAATATCTGAAATTGACCAACCTGGATAACGAAAAAGACAGATTTGAATAGCGAATCCCAATCGATTATGATCTCTTCTTCTACGTCTTATTACCTCAATATCATTTTGTGTAAGGGTATAGTAGTATGCTACTTCCCAATTACTTAAAGTTGAAGGGATTGTCAAGAAATCCTTTCTTTGATCAGGTGTTAGTAGTTCTCTTGCTCTTAGGTACACAGGAAATTCCCCCTATTCTAACCCAACAGTTTGAATTTTTTCCAAAGCTCTATACAAAACTGATTTACTTACACCCGTCATATCCGTAATTTCCTTGATGCTATATTGATTAGAAGAATGTAGTTTTAAAGCGCGTTCCACCAACTTGGGGTCTTTGGAAGGTCTTCCTCCGATTCGACCTCTCATTCTTGCAGATTGTAATCCAGATTTTGTACGTTCACTGATAATATCCCGTTCTAATTCAGCGATGCTCGCCATTGTTCGGAAGAAAAAGCGTCCCATAGCTGTTGATGTGTCAATGCTATCCTGTATAGAAATAAAATTGACTTTTTTTTCTTCAAAGGTTTCGGCCAACTCAATAAGGTGCTTTGTGGATCTTGAAATACGGTCCAATTTATAAACGACCACAGAATCTCCTTCACTTATAGCCTTAAGAAGCTGCTCTAATTCTGGGCGTTCTTTTTTCGTTCCGGTCATTTTCTCTTTGTAAATAACAGCTGCGCCTGCTTTCTCTAAAGAGTCAAGTTGAAGATCTAAGTTTTGGTCTTGAGTAGAAACACGAGCATACCCAAAAATTTTCCCCATTTTATCCTCTCCTTCTGAAACAATTATTCCCTAATCCGGATAAATCGTCAATTTTAGGGAAGATGTTAAAGGGAAGGGTTTAGGGATTAGAAAACAACAAAAATAAGTGAATTACTGATAAGTAAAAAATTATCCCTTAAATGTTCGTTTTAGGGAAAATCTTATTTATTGAATTTTATACTAATGTGGAAATGTGATAAATGGTTGAGCTACCCCCTTATATAAGGGGAACGCCTAAGTTTAATATTACATAAATATATATACTATGTGTGGTTATTTTATGGAGGTGAGTGTATGCACCAATGCCGTTGTTGTCACGGTGCAGGCTGTTGTCGTTATTGTGGTGGTGCTGGTATGTGCTGTTGTTGTAGTGGGCGTGGATGTCACCACTGTCAGGGAAGTGGATGTTGCCCTTGTTGTCACGGTGGAAAAAGATGTGGTTGTTGTGGTGGATCGGGTGTTCAACCAATGTAAAGCTTACTAATCCTATTCAGACGGGAGCTTTTTATCCTAAGCTCTCGTTTCTTATGTTTGTAGTGTTAGAAATCTAGTGAGTGTTAATTAGCGGTATAGTATAATACCATTGGACACATCAATCATTTTTACATAAGGGGGAAAAGGGATGAGAAAAGTAATATTTTCTTTAGCATTTTTAGTAGTGATGGCATTTAGTGGTTCTGTTTATGCAGCACAATCGGAAGAGATGGATTGTTGTCAATCAAAAAAAGAATGTATGGAAATGTGTGAGGAAATGAACTGTCAAATGGATTGTTGCGAAATGGCGAAAAATGGAAAAATGAAAATAAAAGATTGTAAGAAAATGATGAAAAAGTCAAATATGGATTGCTGTTAAGTTAGTATAAAGGATCTTCCAATAGAAACCACCTATTGATTTTACTACATTTTAAACATGGTACACTCAGAATGAACACAAAAAATAAAAAAAACCTAATTTGGATTAGGGTCTTAGGCTGTCGACAAAGTCGGCAGCCATTTTCTTTATCTTGATAATGTTCATTATATAGTATGTTGATCCAAGTTTTTTTCAAGAGTAATTAGGGAAAAGTTACAAAGAATAAAATTATCACTAATAAAATGGAGATGAATGATATGTCAGATACAAATCAAATGCCTCGTGAAGAAGGAATAGATCATAGCTTGACCCTTATGAGAGAAGGATATATGTACATTTTAAACAGACGTAAAAGTTTTAATTCTAATATTTTCGAGACCCGATTGCTTGGAAAGAAAGCAATCTGCATGGTAGGAAAGGAAGCTGCGGAAGTTTTTTATGACACGGAGAAATTTAAAAGGAAAGATGCAGCACCGAACCGGGCGGTTCAAACATTGTTCGGGAAGAATGGTGTGCAGGCATTGGATGGACAAGATCACAAACATCGGAAAGAAATGTTTATGTCCATCATGTCTCCTAAAGGACTTCAAAACTTAATAAACATTACAAAAATACAGTGGAAGAAAGCACTAGATAAATGGGAACAGATGGATGAAGTTATTCTTTATGAAGAAGTAAAAGAAGTCCTATGCAGAACAGCCTGCCAGTGGGCAGGTGTCCCGTTGGAAGAAGACGATGTTAAGGAAATGACAAAAGACTTGGCGGCGATGTTCGAGTCTCCGGCTGAAGTTGGTCCAAACCATTGGCTAGGGAGAAATGCACGGAATAAAGTAGAAAATTGGATTGGTGAGTTGGTTGATAAGGTGCGTAATGGGGAAATTAATCCTCCAGAAGATACTGCTTTACATAGATTTGCCTGGCATCGCGATTTAAAAGGGAATCTTCTGGATACCGAGACTGCTGCTGTGGAAGTGATCAATATCTTGAGACCTATTGTGGCGATCGCTATATTCATCAATTTCACTGCGCTGGCATTGTATCATTATCCGAAAGAAAGGGAGAAACTTGAATCCCGTGATGAAAAATATGCTCAGATGTTTGTACAGGAAGTTCGCCGTTTTTATCCGTTTTTTCCGTTTGTCGTAGCATTGGTAAAAAAAGATTTCACCTGGAACGGCTATAAATTTGAAGAAGGCACATTAACTTTACTGGATCTTTATGGCACAAATCATGACCCTGAAATTTGGGAAAATCCAGATTTGTTCAGTCCTGATCGGTTTGATAAATGGGAAGGAAGCCCATTTGGCTTCATTCCGCAGGGTGGTGGTGATTACTTTATGGGTCATCGCTGTGCTGGAGAGTGGATCACCGTTGAAGTCATGAAAGTAAGTCTTGATTATCTAGCCAACCAAATGGAATATGAAGTTCCTAACCAGGATTTAAGTTACAGCATGGTGAGCATACCAAGTATTCCACATAGTAAAGTAGTGATAAAGAATGTTAAACGAAAGGTATAATCACACTAAATTATGGATATTCATTAGAAAGATAAATAAAAAAGTGACTCCATAATTATCGGAAAACCGTTTTATAGGTAGACCCCCTAATGTTTATTGAGAATTTAAAAAACAAAGCCTGATTTTTCTAACACGGGAGAAATCGGGCCTTTTATGGTGAAAAAAACTCTATGTTTAAATCTGTGTTTACCTGACGTACTCATTCTAGGTGTTCTACATAAATGGAAATTAAATTTAGTTATATATTAGAATTATTTATTACAAACTAAAAAATATAAAAAATATTTTTTGATTTATATTCAAACATATATTTGACTATTTGTTTTTGTTTGCATATAATAATAATCAAACAAACATTTGATTGATGTGGGGTGGAAAACTTGCAAAATGATGCATGTGAAGTTACGTGTATAGATGACGAAAAAGTCATAAGAGTTAAAAATGAACTAATCCAACAAAATCCTTTGGAAGTAGCCAAAATTTTTAAAGCATTATCAGACGATACTAGGATTAAAATTGCATATAGTCTCTCTTTAGAAGATGAATTGTGTGTATGTGATGTAGCAAATATTGTTGGTGCTACAACTGCCACTACATCTCATCATTTGAGGTTACTTAAAAATCTTGGATTAGCTAATTATCGAAAAGAAGGAAAGTTAGTCTACTATTCATTAGATGATGAGCATGTAAAGCAACTAATACAAGTTGCATTTGCACATCATAAGGAGGTTGTAAAAATTGTCTGAAGCAAAAGCATTAGAGGCTGAAAAAAATGTTTACCGCGTTCAGGGGTTTACATGCGCAAATTGTGCAGGAAAATTCGAGAATAATGTAAAACAGCTTCCTGGAGTAGAGGATGCAAAAGTAAATTTTGGTGCATCTAAAATTGCTGTTTACGGTAATGCAACAATTGAAGAACTAGAAAAAGCCGGTGCATTCGAGAATCTTAAAGTGACTCCTGAAAAATCTGCTCGCCAAGTTTCACAAGAGGTAAAAGAAGATACGAAAGAAGAAAAAGTTCCATTTTATAAAAAGTATAGTACATTACTTTATTCAACTTCGTTCCTTGCTTTCGGTTATCTCTCCTACTTTGTAAATGGAGAAGAAAATCTTCTTACAACCCTATTATTTTTAGCATCAATGTTGGTAGGTGGATTGTCGCTTTTTAAAGTAGGTTTGCAAAACTTATTACGCTTTGAATTTGACATGAAAACCCTTATGACAGTAGCTGTTATAGGTGGAGCCATTATTGGTGAATGGGGAGAAGTTGCCATTGTTGTTATTCTCTTTGCGATTAGTGAAGCACTTGAGCGATTCTCTATGGACAGAGCAAGACAATCGATTCGTTCATTAATGGATATCGCTCCTAAAGAGGCACTCGTTAGACGTAATGGACAAGAAATAATGATTCATGTCGATGATATTGCTGTTGGGGATATTATGATTGTAAAACCAGGTCAAAAGATTGCGATGGATGGTGTAGTCGTAAGTGGCTACTCTGCAGTCAACCAAGCAGCTATTACCGGTGAATCAGTCCCTGTTGAGAAAACAGTTGATGATGAAGTATTTGCAGGTACATTAAATGAAGAAGGATTACTTGAAGTAAAAATAACGAAACTTGTAGAAGATACAACGATTTCTAAAATTATTCATCTTGTAGAGGAAGCACAAGGAGAACGGGCTCCTTCGCAAGCATTTGTCGATAAATTTGCAAAATATTACACACCGATCATTATGATCATTGCAGCATTAGTTGCTATCGTCCCTCCTTTATTCTTTGATGGTAGTTGGGAAACATGGGTTTATCAAGGATTAGCTGTTCTTGTTGTTGGTTGTCCTTGTGCGTTGGTCATATCGACTCCGATTTCTATCGTTTCAGCGATTGGGAATGCCGCAAAAAAAGGTGTCCTTGTAAAAGGCGGAGTGTATTTAGAAGAAATGGGTGCCTTAAAGGCTATTGCATTTGATAAAACAGGTACATTAACAAAAGGTGTCCCAGCTGTAACTGATTTTAATGTGTTGAACAAACAGATAAATGAAAAAGAATTACTATCCATCATTACTGCATTAGAGTATCGTTCTCAGCATCCACTTGCATCTGCGATTATGAAAAAAGCAGAAGAGGAGAACATTTCTTATTCTGACGTACAGGTAGAGGACTTCTCTTCTATTACAGGTAAGGGTATCAAAGGTATTGTAAACGGGACTACTTATTACATTGGAAGTCCGAAACTCTTTAAAGAATTAGCAATTTCTAATTTCGATAAAGACTTAGAACAAAATGTTACTACACTTCAAAATCAAGGTAAGACAGCCATGATTATTGGAACCGAAAAAGAAATACTTGCAGTTATTGCAGTTGCTGATGAAGTTCGTGAATCAAGTAAGGAAATTATTCAAAAGTTACATCAACTTGGAATCAAAAAAACAATTATGCTTACAGGTGATAACAAAGGTACTGCTAATGCTATCGGAGGGCAGGTTGGAGTATCTGATATTGAGGCAGAACTAATGCCACAGGACAAATTAGACTTTATTAAACAGTTGAGATCTGAGTATGGCAACGTAGCTATGGTAGGAGATGGTGTCAATGATGCACCTGCATTGGCGGCCTCAACAGTTGGAATTGCAATGGGTGGAGCTGGTACAGATACAGCCCTGGAAACGGCAGACGTCGCTCTAATGGGTGACGATCTAAGAAAACTTCCATTCACTGTAAAACTTAGCCGAAAAGCTCTGAATATAATTAAAGCTAACATTACTTTTGCAATTGCTATTAAACTGATTGCCTTATTATTGGTAATCCCAGGTTGGTTAACGCTCTGGATTGCAATCCTATCAGATATGGGGGCAACGCTTTTGGTAGCGCTAAATAGTTTAAGACTAATGAGAGTGAAAGAATAACGGGAAAATGGCTAAAAAGGGCTTTCCAGACAGATTGGAAAGCCCTTTTCCAAAAGATGAATTTCATTAATAGGCTACCTTCTATATTTCCAGCCTAATTAAAGATAGAAATATTGGGTATAAGTAAAACATCAATTATTGGTAATTTTTTTATTAAAATAATTATTTTCTTTTTTATAAGATTGAAGGAGGAAACTAAAATGACTGTTGAAGGAAAAAAGGATGTAGATTTGTTAGTTATAGGTGCAGGATCAGGAGGTTATGTAGCTGCTATACGTGCTGCTCAGTTAGGGAAAAAAGTGGTTTTGGTGGATAAGGCAGAATTAGGAGGGGTTTGCCTTAACCGTGGATGTATACCTTCAAAAGCTCTTATTAGTGCTTCTGAACGAGTGAAACACATAAAACATGCCAACTCAATGGGAATAAAGGTTTCTGGTGAAGTTGAAGTAGAGATGCCAGAAGTAGTGAAGTGGAAGGACGGTATTGTGAATAAACTAACGAATGGAGTTCAGACTTTACTGAAAGGCAATGGAGTAGAAGTCATTAGTGGGGAAGCTTATCTTACTGAACCCTATGTTGCCAAAATTAAAATTGGTAACGAAGAACAATTCTTTTCATACAAAGACTTAATTCTAGCGATAGGATCTTTACCTACGGAATTAAAAAGTATGCCCTTTGATAGAAAAAGAATCATCTCTTCAACTGAGGCATTGATGCTTCAAGAAGTGCCAAAACATTTAGTTGTAGTAGGTGGCGGTTATATCGGTTTGGAGTTGGGAACTGCTTATGCTAAATTCGGGTCTAAAGTAACGATTCTTGAGGGGTCAGATACAATTCTTCCAGGTACTGATTCTATGCTTACAAATGTAGTAAAACGTCATTTAAAGGAACTTGGAATTACAGTTATAACGAATGCTTTAGTCCAAGGCGGAGAAAATACAGGCGATGAAGTAAACGTTCAGTTTCAGGTTAATGGAAAGGAAGAGAGAATCCAAGGGGATTATTGCTTAGTTTCCATTGGAAGAAAACCGAATACAGGGAAAATTGGATTGGAAAATATCGGGGTTGAATTAGACCAACGAGGTTTTATTAAAATAAATGATAAGTGCCAAACAAATATTGAACATGTTTATGCCATCGGAGACTGTGCGGGCGGTTACCTCCTTGCTCATAAAGCTAGTTATGAAGGAAAGATAGCTGCAGAGGTAATAAGTGGGCAAAATAGCGTGATTGATTTTCAGGCAATGCCTTTTGTTATTTTCAGTGATCCGGAAGTAGCTTATACAGGTTTAACCGAGAAGGAAGCGAAGGAAAGGGGATATGAAACAGTTTCTAGTCGTTTTCCATTCCAAGCTAACGGCAGAGCTTTATCTGTTTCTGATGCCGATGGTTTTGTACAAGTTGTGGCGGATAAAAAATCTAATCGGGTGTTAGGTGTACAAATGGTAGGGCCAGAAGTATCATCTCTTATTGCTGAAGCAGTTTTTGCAATTGAGCTAGGGGCAACTGCAGAAGATCTTAGCCTTACAATTCATGCACACCCAACCTTACCTGAACCACTCATGGAAGCAGCTGAAGGCGTTATGGGACATGCTATTCATATGCTGAATAAAAAATAATTCGAACAGTTAGAGCATATTTAATTTAACTAGGCCTGCACAATCATACGTGCAGGTCGAATTATTTATTTTGGAGTGACGATTAATGGAAATCATTTTTTATGTAATAACGGCAGCTTTAGCTAATGTTTTGGGCGGTTTTGTTATTTTTCTTAAGAAAAATTGGTCCAGAAGAAGTTTATATGCTCTAATGGCTCTAAGTTCCGGATTACTTTTCTCAATTGCAATTATGGATCTAGTACCAGAAGCTTTAGAAATAATGGAATCAAGTTCAATTTATATAATTTTAGGTTTTGGCATTATATTTTTATTTCAACAGCTGGTAGCACCTCATTTTCATTTTGGAGAAGAAACACATCAATCTCAAACCCATACTACAATGTATGGTGCATTAATAGGCATGATAATACACACTTTTTTTGATGGGTTATCAATTGTAGCTAGTTTTGCAATAAACAGCGGATTAGGTTTTGTCGTATTAATCGCTGTCCTACTACATAAGATACCTGATGGTTTAACTATATCTTCCATTGTATTTGCAAGCTTGAAAAGCAAAAAGAAAGCTATAGGTGCAGCTGTTTTATTAGGTTTATCTACCATAGTGGGGGCTACAGCAGCTTTGTTTCTAACAGAACTCGTTTCTTTACAAAGTAGCATACTTGCCATTTCGCTTTCATTAACTGCAGGTATATTTTTATACATAGCTTTAACAGATTTATTACCTGTTGTAAATGTGACAGAGGATAGGCCTATTATTCTTTTCTTTTTCGGGGGGATCTTTTTAAATTTCGGGCTTCATTGGATGTTTGAGCAATTAGCTCCTCATATACACTAGAATGAAAAGACGTAAATATTGTTTAAGGATATAGGTGTGGCTTTGAAATAAAGTCTGATAATTTGTAAAAAAGCTTGATAATTTATAGATAAAGCTTGATAAAAAGCACCAGATATATATGACTGGGTAGGTGCAGGTATATGTTTAATTGGTGTCTCGGTAATGCTATTTGCACCTCGCCAATAAAAAGGGGAGCGTAAAATATGTCTGATTGTTGTTCTACAAAAGGGCAGGTTTCTGAAAGTAGTAGTAATGAGTTGTGTCCTTCTTGTAATGTAAAAGGGAAAAAAGTAAAAATAATTACGTTAAAATCAATGTTAAAACCAACAATTTTAGGTACATTGAAAGCAGGCTTAACTCATTATTTTTGTTCGTCAAAAGATTGTAATGTTGTTTATTATGATACAGATGAAAAAACGTATTTAAAGTCAGAAATTAAGGTTTCTGTTTATCAAAAAGATAATGCCACAGTTGTTCCTGTCTGCTATTGTTTTGGTTGGACAAAAGAAAAAATTAAACAATATGTTGAAAATGGAATTAATCCTAATCCAGTAGAACATATTCGTGAAAATATAAATGAAAACCGATGTGGTTGTGAAGTAAACAATCCTCAAGGTAGTTGCTGTTTGGGGAATGTAAAGATCTATATCAAAGAACTAACCTAAATAAAGATCCATCTTCAACGAAATGATCAAACTTTTTTATGGAAAATTGAACTAAGTATTGATATGAGAATCCATTTTGATCAATCTTTTTTCAAAATGGATTCTTTTTTTGTGCCGTAGAATATGGGTTTGTTGAACGTTTTTGATTAAACTTTTAAAGCTACAATAGGAAACTGTTTTGGTTTTGAGGAGAATCTATTTTTTATTTCTAAACAAAGAAAGAGCTTGGACATTTATTGTAGCCCATGCTCTTTCTTTTTTGTTGTTTATTTCCTATCAACAATCGTCATACATAGAATGGTTTTGGTTCTGGTGGTTATTCGTGGTACTATCATTTGAATTAGTCTGTTGTATATTTAAATTCTTTGATGTTGAGGTTTCATGCTGGATATTGTTTTGATGATTATCCATGAAAGAATTCATCATTTGAGAACAATAATCCATCATTTGTTGCCAATTTCCGTTCCCTTGACTAGGAGTGCTGTTTGAATGTGCAAGAGCAGCAGTGCCAATACCTAGAAATAAAGCAACAGCTACTATAGACGTAAGTAATTTTTTCAATACTTCCACCCTCCTTTGTCCCCATTATACCCATATATATAAAATACGAAAACAATGAAGATTCTTTTTAAGATTGATTACTTTCTAATTTTGACTCTTTATAAGTGCTAATAAGGAATAAAATAACTCCACTAACTAAAAATACATCCGCAGTATTAAAAATTGGATAATTGATAAATGTAACTTCGAACATATCTGTTACTTCACCAAAAATTAAACGGTCTAAAACGTTTCCCATTGCACCTCCTATAAATAAGCCAAAGGCTATACGCGTTAGCTTATCAGTTACTTTACGAGAATAAATAAGACCAACGACTATCACAATAATTGCAATGCTAATTAAGAATATTTTTTGTCCTGAAAAAATCCCCCAAGCAGCGCCTGTATTACGATGAGATGTCAATTGGAAAAAACCATTAATAACGGGAATGGATTGCCCATAGTCCATAAAATTTCGGGTCTTCGGAATATATAGTGGAATTACTATTTTAATAATTTAAAAACAGTTAGTGTTAAATCGGATTATTTAGTGGAATACTAAGGAAAATAAT
>NZ_FNNT01000031.1:0-1908 GCF_900106725.1 Paenibacillus sp. PDC88
AATCGAGTAGGAGGCTACCCATTAATTGAGTAGCCGACCTCTCACACCACCGTACGTACCGTTCGGTATACGGCGGTTCAACCGCTTAAGTGCAAGTTACGTAAATGCTCGTACTGAGCAGGGAAGTCATAATACCCTGCTTGTGCGAGCCTTTTGTTTGTTATGGAACGAGACAACACCGGGCTTCCGGCGATGCGCCAGTATCCCAGTCGTGAGTTTGCCCATTGGTAGGCCTGCCACTCCGGTATTCCCAGTTTTCGCAGGTTTTGCGCCTTTGTTCTTGGCTTCTTCCATTGTTTCCAGATGTACATACGGAATCGTCTTCTCAACCATTCGTTCCATCTCTGCAGAGTCCGTTTCATGTCCGCTACGTAGAAGTAACCTATCCAGCCGCGAATATAGACCTTCACCTGCTCCATCACTTGACGGACATTCTTGCCCTGGCTGCGTTTCGTGAGTTCCTTCAGTTTCTTCTTTGCTTTCGCAAGAGATTGTCCATGGGCGCGGATGTGTACTCGGTCCCTGCTCTTTCCCAGAGCAAAACCAAGGAATTTAAAATGCTTTCGGGCCACGATGCTTACGACTTTGCTTTTCCGTCGATTTATCTGAAGTTTCATTCGCTTCTCTAGATACTTCTGGCAGGACTCCAACAGCCGCGTTGCTGCACGTTTGCTTTTCGCCAGCACTACAATGTCATCTGCGTAGCGGATCACATTCACTTCTCGGCTTTTCATCTCTTGGTCGAACTCATTCAAATAGATATTCGCCAGCAGCGGCGATAGCGGGCCACCTTGAGGTGATCCTTCTTCCGTTTCGCGCCGCACTCCGTGCTCCATGACCCCGCTTTTGAGATACTTCTTGATCAGATCAGTTACCCGCTTGTCCTGGATTTGTTTGCGCAAAAGATTCATAAGCAGCTCATGGTTCAGCGTGTCAAAATATTTGGATAGATCGATTTCTACTGCGTAGTCGTATCCCTGCTCCGCATACTCTTTTACTTTGCGAATGGCTTGCTGCGCACTCCGCCCAGGGCGGTAGCCATAGCTTCCTTCCGCGAATAACGGTTCGAACAGGGGTTGTAGCTGCTGCGATATCGCTTGCTGAATCACGCGGTCTATTACCGTAGGGATACCGAGCTTCCGCACTCCACTTCCATCTGGTTTCGGGATTTCTTTACGCCGTACCGGGTTTGGTTTGTAGCTTCCGTCCCGGATACTTTCCAAAAGCCCCTCTCTGTGTTCCCGTAACCACGGTAGTGCCTCCTCGACTGTCATTCCATCGATTCCCGGTGCTCCGTGATTACGTTTGACCCGCTTGTAGGCCTTGTTCAGGTTATCCCTGTTTAGTATCCTCTCAAGCATGTCCGTTGCACCGCCTCTTTCTCTACGTTCCCGAGTGCCGGCACTCCGCGCTCCCGCATACTCTTCGCATTCCATGCTATCCCTTTGCAGGCAGCCCTTTCGGTATTCTGCTTTCATCGTGCCGATGCTCCTTCCAGTCTATACTCGAGGCTTACGATTGTTCGGCCCTTCCCGAAAAAAAAAACTTCTCGGTACTATGGCCTCTGCTGACTTCTCACAGCAAGCTTTACTCCGTCTTTTCGGATTTTTTTTTTTCCTACCGGACGTCTGTGAGACCTCCCCGGGTAAGAGCGATAGCCTTCCCCTCATCCATCTGCCACATTTACATGCCGGGATTCGGGCAGTATTGGACTTCGCTTTGATTAGCAAGCTCGTCCGTCCCGTCATGCCTTGTATGTGATTCCTGTTCGTCAGACCGAGGGTTTGCCTCCGGCTTCCTTCAGATTCCGCCTCGCGGCGGACACCCTTGCCTTTGGCTAACAGTTCCTACTGCCAAGCCTGTAGCGGACTTTCACCGCCGAGCTATCGCCCATGCCGGGCGCACTAA
>NZ_FNNT01000030.1:0-2277 GCF_900106725.1 Paenibacillus sp. PDC88
TTTTGGGTATTCGGATTTTATGGTGGAAAAGGGCTTATATTCCACCCTTCTCCAATTTCTTAATTAGTGTGGAAAAATCAACACCATAGTTGTCTGTTATGTTGTGGTCTGTCACTTCATACCAATTGAGAGTTTCGTATAATATAGCTTTGCTGAACGCACTCGAATTAAAACGTGGCTTACGTCTCTTATGTAGTTTTTCATTAAAAAGTATTTTGGCTCGTAAGGCTTCAAAGGAGTAACCTCTACCCATTCGTTCTACTTGCCTAATAATACTATTAATGGACTCTGTATAAGCGTTAGTGAGCCTTTTATCGAAGTAGTTGAAGATTTCATCCTGCCAGTTGTCTACAGCTCTAACAAGGTCTTTATATGCGTCTTTAGAGTTACTGGATAAACAACGTTGTCTCCAATATCTATAACGATCCATCCCCTCGTCAGAATCATCTGTATCCCATATCATGTAGAACTCTTCTTTAATTTCATAGGCTTCTTTTAGGTCAGAGCTATTACTTAACCAAGTATCTAAAAGAAATGAGTCTCTTTCATTCAAGTCATGCTTTCGTTTAAGAAGGATATACCTTTCACGCATAAGGGTACGCCTTTCTTTGGCTGTCATATTGGCTCTGAGAGACTTCCTAACATTATCTAATGCTTGATTAGCCATTCGGACTACATGAAACTTATCTACAACTACTTTAGCGTGTGGCAAAACAGTATTTACTGCATCTTTGTAAGGCTTCCACATATCCATTGTGACGTATTCAATGTAATGCCTATCACCAATCTCTGAAAGCCTTTGTATAACAGTATTCTTATTACGATTAGGCTTAATATCAAAGATGGTTTTACGTTCAACATTAGTCAATACAAGACGAGGTTTACGGATAATATGTATTTCATCTATTCCAAGCCATTTAGGAGTCTCAAATTGGTATTCTTGTTCTTTAAATGCTACATAGTCCTTAAAGACGTTTCTTACGGTCTTTTCGTCTACACCGACGCTTTCAGCGACATCCACAAAGGTCTTGGACATAGACTGCTCTTCAATGGACTTTAACAACCTTTTAGTCATGCTACGTTTTTCGTCAATAGAAATAAGACGTTCCCAAAAGGTAGAACCACATTCACGACATTTATAACGTCTACGCTTTAGTTGTAAGCCCACTCGCTTCAAACGAATGGGCAAGTCCATAATTAGTTGCTTTCGTGAGTCATGCCTATACAACTTATCAAAACCACATTCAGGACAACGTTCAGGCGGTTCGATTGCTTCCACTTTAAACATCATATCGCTTTCATTTTCTTGTGGTGGTTCTGTTGTTTTAAGATCTGGTAGTAATAATAAGTCTGACATACTGTTCATCCTTTACTACTCGTAGTGTTACGATATTAATTATCTTTCATTGAATATCCTACGTAAAAAAGGTTATCCCATTGATGCAGGGATAACCTTTTCATTATTCATTTATGCAGTAGCACAGCTACAATCTTTGCACTCACAGACTTCATCAGTACAGTTATCTACACATTCTTGACTGCAATAAACTTTTCCTTCTACTTCTACTTTGTTTTCACCAAGAAGACAATTACAGCTTGGTCTCGCACATTTTTCCATACCAAACTCCTCCTTATTATTTTGGTAAATCCTCGGTTAAACACCAACCTTGGTCTAAAAGACTAACGACACAATTATCAACAATTCGGTACCGAATAAAATTGCCTTCACGATTATTGCGAACGATGCCTTTATCGACCAATCGTTGAAGTTGGTTGGAAATGGCTTGAGGTTTCATTTCAAGCTGTTCTGCTACCTCACTAACAGATAAATTTGGTGTTCGAATTAAAGTGTGCAATATTCTGAGTCGAGTCCCATTAGAAAGTATTTTAAAGGTCTCACTTAAACCCTCAGCGTTATCTGTATCTAACAAGGGGCGTTCCGTTAGTTTTGGTTTTGGTGTACACCAGTTTTCAGCCATTATTTCCTCCTCCATTTCACAATTACATTATATAGTGTAATAGTTTTTGTGTCAAGACGTTTATACAGTGAAATTCATAATATAAGCATCTTTTTTATCAGTACGTTATGACACCTTTACAATATAGTAATTTATTTCCCTTGCACTGACTATTTAAATTTTTTTCAACCTATAATCACCTGTGTTTGTGTTTGATTGGAACTATTATTTTCCTTAGTATTCCACTAAATAATCCGATTTAACACTAACTGTTTTTAAATTATTAAAATAGTAATTCCACTATATATTCCGAAGACCC
>NZ_FNNT01000003.1:0-603838 GCF_900106725.1 Paenibacillus sp. PDC88
AGAGAAGAACCTATCCGGTATTAGCTACCGTTTCCGGTAGTTATCCCAGTCTTATGGGCAGGTTACCTACGTGTTACTCACCCGTCCGCCGCTAACCATCAGGAGTGCAAGCACTCCATCAAGTTCGCTCGACTTGCATGTATTAGGCACGCCGCCAGCGTTCGTCCTGAGCCAGGATCAAACTCTCCAATAAGGATTTATCGAGCTGAACACCCTTCGAATCGCTTCGAGAAAATATCCAACCTTCAAAATATTGAAAGAGCGATTAAGCTCATTTAAAAAAACTGACGAGAACGTAATGTTCTCTTAAATTTCATCATCCATTTGTTCAGTTTTCAAAGAACTTGATTCTTTTATCTTAGTCGCTAATTTCTCGCGACTGGATATTTATCATATCATTTTACTGTCGTTGTTGTCAACATCTTTTTTCGACGTTTTTCAATATCTTTCGACAATGTTTTTACACCGCTTGAAGCGACAAGAAATAATATAACACGTTAAAATTATTTTGACAACCCTTTTTATAAATTAAATTTCTTTTTACGGAACTGAGAAAAAAAGAAACGCAGCTGTCGACAAAGATCAATACGACAGACTGCGCTTCTACATCTATAACAATACATGCTGGTTAACGATAGAATTCTACTTAAGCTGCAGAAGCTTAACGAACTCATCTTCGTCTTCAATGGTGTCTATGCCTAGCTGCTGTGCTTTAGCCAGCTTACTTCCGGCTTTTTCTCCCGCTATAACGAGATCTGTTTTTTTCGATACACTTCCCGTTACTTTTGCGCCCAGCGCCTCAAGTCGTTCGGTAGCCTCTTCTCTCGTTAGCTGATGCAAGGTTCCTGTAAGCACAACGGTCTTCCCGCTGAAGAATGAATCGGTCACAACGGCCTGTGCTTCTTCAGGTGCTTTGGCCTCGACTCCAAGAGACAGCATCTTCTCGATACTCGCTTGTATAAATGGATCCTGGAAGAAGGATACGATACTCTCAGCAACAATAAGTCCCACATCAGGAAGCTCCACCAGCTCCTCTACTGTCGCATTCATAATGCGGTGAAGATCTCGGTAATGGTCAGCGAGCATTTTGGTGGTTGATTTTCCGGTGTTCGGGATACCCAAAGCATATAAGAAGGATGCTAGATCTCTGCCTTTGCTCTCTTCGATGGCTGCCAGCAGATTTTTCGCCTTCTTGTCACCGAATCGGGATAACCCAATAAGATCTTCATAAGTCAGGGTGTAGAGCTCTGCCGCTTCTTTTAAGCCTTTTTCATCATGAAGCTGAATTGCCGTCTTGTCACTGAACGTTTCAATGTCCATGGCATCGCGGGAAGCAAAATGAGAGATGCGGGCTACGATTTGCGGCTTGCAGTTCATTTTATTGTTGCAAAATAAATGTGCACCCCGCTCCTCCAGTGGGAACCCGCAAGAAGGACATTCTGTAGGATACACAATCTCTTCACCATCTGCCTCTTCTGTCACCTTACCCAATATTTCAGGGATGACATCGTTCGATCGGCGAATAAAGACACGCGTTCCGAGTGCGAACTTCAAGTTCTTACGCTCAATATCGCCAACGTTGTTCAGTGTACAGTTGGATACCGTAACTCCTGCTAGTTCAACCGGTTCAACACGAGCCAGCGGCGTGACTTTTCCTGTACGTCCCACATTCCAGCTGACCGAGTTCAGCACCGTCGTTGTTTCCTCCGCCTCAAACTTATAGGCAACAGCCCACCGGGGGAATTTATCTGTATAGCCCAGTACCTGCCGGGTACGCATATCTGTAAGCTTAATCACCGCTCCATCAATAAGATAGTCCAGCTTATCACGGTTCTCCTGGATTTCCGCGAGACGCTCCATCACATCGTCAAACTCTTGGAAGTAGCTGATATATGGATTTACCTTGAAATGATTGTCGCGTAAAAACTGCATCATTTCTTCATGACTCTCAAATTGAACTGCGTCCGAATAGCCCACATTATAGAAGAAAGCACTGAGTCTGCGCTCTGCTGTCACTTTGGGATTCAGGTTGCGAAGGGCGCCTGCTGCGGCATTACGCGCATTTTTGAGAGGATCGGCTGCCGTCTCGTTGTATTTGTTCAGCACGGAGAGATTCATAATCCCTTCACCTTGAACCTCAATCGTACCGTCGGTGTATGGAATGGTCAGCGGCACAGACTTGATCGTTTTTACTTGCGCCAAAATACCTTCACCTGTAACTCCATTCCCCCGGGTCGAGGCTTGAACAAGCTGCCCATCCGTGTAGGTCAAATTCAAAGTGAGACCATCAAACTTCAATTCAATCGCATAACCCGGTTCCGGAAGCGGTGTATCAGGATTCTTGCTGTTATAATCCTGAACAAGACGCTGTACTCTGCCGTTCCAGCTGCGAAGCTGTTCAATGTTCTGTGCCTTGTCCAAGCTCCATAGAGGAGATAAATGGCGATGAGGCTTGAAGCCTTTGAGCAGCTCGCCTCCCACACGCTGAGTCGGAGAATCGGGCAGTACAATCCCGCTTTGCGTCTCCAGCGATACCAGCTCATCGTACAAAACATCATATTCTTTATCACTAATCTTGGGCTTATCCAGCGTGTAATAGTGATAGTTGTACTCATTCAGCTCCTTTACGAGCTGTTCCAATCGATGCATTGGATCCATGTAGGGCTATCCCTCCGTGAAAATAAATTAAAATAATATGTAAGGCCCGTGAGAGGCCAAATTCATGCATTGCCAGAATATGCAGCTAGATGCTAGATAAGCGCATTCTGCCCTACAGATATTACCTTCTCACGGGTACCTCATTAAATGGTGTACTCACCTATGATGTTCAGTTTAAATCCGAAAGCTTGATCGGTTAATCAGCAAAAAGCTATGCATACACAGCCTTGTAATCATAATCATTATTATTCCACTTTGGTAATCGGCGCAAAACCGGCAAGCAGACGTTTCACACCAACCGGCGCAGGAAAAGCAATCTGCAGCTCCATATCATTGCCTGCACCTTTAATGGAGACAATCGTGCCTGTTCCCCATTTGCCATGCTGAACTTTATCGCCTGCGGCGAAATCCTTCGAGCCACTGCCTGCTGCACTTGCGGCTGCAGCTGGTCTTCCTGTCGTAACAGATACTTTAGATGCAGCTGCAGATGCTGTGGAACCACCGAAGCCGGTACTGGTTCGAGAGCCTCCAAAGTTGCTTCCTCCTCCAGAGAATCCGCGTCCTCCATAGGAACCGCCAGCATTGGTGCCTCCTCCGCGGCGATAGCGGTCCTGGGCTATTTTCGTATCCTCCTTGAGATCTTCCGGAATCTCATCCAGGAAGCGAGAAGGCGGGTTCGCTGTCGTCCGTCCGAACAACGTCCGCATTTGAGCACAGGACAAGAAGAGCTGCTGTTCCGCACGCGTAATCCCTACATAGGCAAGGCGACGCTCCTCTTCAAGCTCCTCCTCATCCATAAAGGTCCGGCTGTGCGGGAACACACCTTCCTCCATCCCGATAATGAAGACAACCGGAAACTCAAGCCCCTTGGCACTGTGCATCGTCATCAGAACGACTGCATCGTCCTGCTCTTCCTCATCATCATTCATGCTGTCAATGTCAGCGATCAGAGCGAGATCCGTTAGGAACGAAACGAGCGACTTATCTTCGTTGTTCTTCTCGAATTCCATCGTCACAGACAGGAACTCATCTATATTTTCAAGTCTGGCCTTGGACTCCAGCGTATTCTCATTCTGAAACTCCAGACGATACTGGCTCATCTCCAGTATTTTTTCCGTCAGCTCCGTTACCGATAGATACTCAACCATCCGATGCAGGGCCGCAATCATATCATAAAATTCAACCAGCGCATTGCGTGTACGTCCAGCAAACCCCAGATCATCAACCACCTCAAGCACCTTGAAAATGGACACGCCTCTCTCCCCTGCTGCGACAGCGAGCTTGCCAACGGTCGTATCACCAATGCCGCGTTTAGGCACATTAATAATTCGTGTCAGACTGATATCGTCATCAGGGTTCGATAGAAGGCGCAAATAAGCAAGGACGTCCTTGATCTCTTTACGGTCATAGAACTTAATCCCGCCGACGATTTGGTAAGGAATATCGGACTTAATCAATATTTCCTCGATTACCCGGGACTGTGCGTTGGTCCGATACAATATTGCATGATCCTGGTAGCTCTTGCCCTTATTGACGTTCTTACTGATCTCTGACGTAACAAAGTATCCTTCGTCATGCTCGGAATCTGCACGGTAGACCTTAATCTTGTCTCCGCCCGTCTTATCCGTCCACAGCTTCTTCGGCTTGCGTCCCGAATTAAGGGCGATGACAGCATTAGCTGCGTCCAGAATGTTGGAGGTGGAACGATAATTCTGCTCCAGCAGAATCGTACGAGCTTCCGGATAATCCTCTTCAAAGTTCAAAATATTGCTGATATCCGCACCGCGCCAACGATAGATCGACTGGTCACTATCACCTACAACGCATATACGGTGATGCTTGTCCGCCAGCATCCGAGTTAACATATATTGTGCACGGTTTGTATCCTGATACTCGTCCACATGGATGTATTGGAATTTCTTTTGATAAAAATCAAGCACTTCCGGCACTTCCTTGAAGAGCTGAATGGTCGTCATGATGAGGTCATCGAAATCAAGCGAGTTGTTCGCCTTCAGCCGTTTTTGGTACATCGTGTATACTTTCGCCACAATACCTTCAAAATAATCGCCAATCTTCGCTTCATACTGTGCCGGAGTGACCAATTCATTCTTCGCGGTGCTCATGGCAGACTGAATCGCTTTGGGTTCAAATTTCTTCGTATCGATGTTCAAATCCTTCATGCAATTACGAATAACCGACAGCTGATCTGCCGAGTCTAGAATACTAAAGTTCGAAGTGAATCCGATTCGTTCTATATCACGGCGCAAAATCCGCACACACATGGAGTGAAACGTGGATACCCATATATCCCGTCCTTCAGAGCCGACGAGCTTGGATACCCGTTCCTGCATCTCCCGTGCTGCCTTATTCGTAAATGTAATGGCGAGAATGCCCCATGGTGCTGTTTTCTTAGTGGCAATCAAGTAAGCGATACGATGGGTCAACACTCTCGTCTTACCACTGCCTGCGCCGGCCATAATAAGAAGCGGCCCTTCTGTTGTAACAACAGCCTCCCGCTGCGGAGGGTTCAGACGTGCAACAGCGTCCTGTATATTAATGGATTGCATACATGCAAGCCCCTTTCGTTATTGAAGTAAAAAAAGTGCATCACCCGGTTTGTTTGTTCTCACCCGGTTTGACAGCCTTAACCGTAGCAAGCGCTGATGGCAGATCATAATAAACGGCATTACCGACAACAATAGTGTGTGCTGCTTTTGCCGCCTGAGCTGCTGTATCATAATCAACAATTCCGCCGCCATAAAATAGCTGAGACTGGAATGCTGCATGGCGAGCAGCCTCTACCTTTTCCATCTCACCGAAGGTTCCACTGTATTCAATATACACAACAGGTAGATTCATCAGTCTGTCCGCTACCTGTACGTAAGCAGCAACCCCTTCGGCCTCAAGGTCTGTATTCGGAGAAGTCAGCCGCGCTACCGTTGAATCCGGGTTCAATACAATATATCCTTCACACACAATAAGCTCCCAAGGAATCATATACCCAAACTGCTCAATGGCGGCCTGATGCTGTCCGGTGATCCAGCGCGTATCCTGTGCATTCAGCACCATGGGGACCATGTACAGATCAAATCCCGGGACAACCGCCTCAAGGTCAGAAATTTCTTGCACACATGGAAGCTCGTATCTCCGTACCCTGGACAGCAGGTCCACCGTGTTATCGTACGTGACGCCGGAAGAGCCGCCGATCATAATCGCATCGGATCCAGACATGCATACCGCATCAAGCGCCTCATCCGTCAGTTCCCGGTCAGGATCGAGTTTGAAAATATGCTTCCATTCCTTGATCATTTCCTTCAAAATTCCATTCCTCCACGCGAGCAAATCACTACTAAAACAAGTCTATGATAGGGGATAAGGTAAGTCAATGTTCGTATGCGAGGCGAACAAGATTTTTAGCTGGAAACGGAGGATGGAATACCAAAAAACCTGCGCCTTTCTCGCGAAAGAGCAGGTTTACACAGGAACTAGGAAGCCACGGATAGGGAGCTGCCTTAATTACGCTGTCATTGATTTAATTTAACCGGATTAAACATTTGTGCTCTAAACCATTCACTCATTAAATCATTCACTTATGACACAATCCTGCCTCAATACTCACTTACCCGATTGCGGACATATAATTGTTTGGGCTTCTCCGCGTAGAGCTTCTGCAATTCTCTCAGCTCCCGTTTTAATTGAGCATTCTCATCCTTCAGTAGACGAATCTGCTCCTCCGCAACATGAAGCTTATCCTGCAGCTTCTCCTCCAAGGTCCAGTGCTTACGGTTATGCCGCTGTCTGCCCTCATTCATAAGCCCCTTCTCTCCATACTTATCAAAGATCGCCCTCCATCGCTGCAGGCATCTCTTCGGAGTATCGGTACCTATCGCTTCCAAGCAGAAGCCGCCGCGTATAAAAATCTCCCTTGGCCGTATGCCGTCCTGATCTGCCCGTATCGCAGCAATTTTGAAAACGGGTGTGTATGTAATATTCCTGCCCTCTATACTGGACACATTCGGATTATGTCTGAGCTCATACAGCTGGGCCTGTGTAAACTCTTTGGGTCTTCGGGTTGCTTTTGCCATATCCTAAAACCTCACTTACGCTTATGTAATTTATATAATTCTTCCGAGCTGATCAAAAAAAGACCCGCTAAGAGGCGCGATCTAAGCAGCCTTCCAAGCGAGTCTGAATGGTGTGCTTAAGGACAGCCCCTAAGCTAATTATCTGCAAAATACTTCCAAAAGTTTATAGAGAACCTTAAATTCATCGTGAATATATGCAGTGACTCATTCATGATGAAATAGAATTGAATGAATCATTTATGAAATAAGTTCCGTTATAGCATCGTAACATTGTTCTTACCTTGGTTTTTGGCTGAACGCAGGGAAGCTTCTGCTTGCTCGAACAAAACATCAGGATGAGTCGTTGCATCGGGCAATATGACCGCTGCGCCAACGCTTACGGTCAACCATTCATGATTGTATTCATGTAGACTATGTTGTACAGGGATTTGAAGTGCCTCGACTCCTTGTCTGATCTCTTCTGCCAGGGTCAGCATCACTTCTTTGGTCACATCCTTGAGCCGCAGCCTGAATTTGCCGCCGCTTTTTCTACAAATGGAAGCATGATATTCTTCCCTTTCTCCAAGTACTCTCAGGACGTCAGCAACCCATTGCAGACAGAGATCTCCGTTCTTAAGCCCATGGGTAAGATTGTACGTGCGAAAATCATCTACATCAATCATGAGCAGCCCCATGGAGTATTTCTCTTCTATACAACTCTCCCATTCCTGACACAGCTCTCTATCAAAAACAGAGCAGATCGAAAGTCCTGTGAGCGAATCGGTAACAAGATAGCTTTTGAGCTGATCTGTCATTTCCGCATATTCCTTTTTGTCACTACTGGATACACCCTGATGGATTAGAATCATAAAGGACGGCTCGCCCCCATGCATAACAGAAGCCAGCGTATACTCCAGAAGGAGTGAATCACCATCAGCCTGTTTGAAATAAGATTTGCCTGTAATCAGCTCAGTATTTCCCGTATCAAGCTCTTCCATCTTCTGATGAAAACCATCCTTTGATGAATCAGCGATATAATGATGAAACGCTTTGCCGTTCAGCTCTTCTGTTGACTCGTAGCCAAGCTGCTGAGCTGCTTTAGAATTACAGTATATGATCTTGCCTTGGGTTACCGTAAAAAATCCGACCGGAGACAGCTCCATCAGCTGCAAATACCGGTGTTCATTATCTCGAAGAATGCGGGCATTTTGAATCGCTTCTACTTCCATCTGTCTGAGCTGATTCTCTGTCTGGCTCCGAACAATACTTTTTAGCTCAGGGAGAATATTCAGCTCCTTGCTCAGCCAAGGATACGAAGTTGATTCTACTACCTCTCGCCATTTTTCAAAAGATTTGCGGGGGGACAAGCGGTATCCGTCGTCTGCTTTTATGACCGCTTTCGCTGGATCGCCTGCCCAATCCACGGTCTGAAGCACCTCGGCTCTGAACCAAATGATATAATCCCGATGCATTTGGTCCATAGACAGATAGAGCACTCCAGAGCCTACTTTTTTGTATTTCTCAGCTGGAGGATACTCTGCACTCAGCTTCGAAGAATGATAGGTATAGTCCTTCGCTTGACTCGAAAGCCAGTCTGCCAGATCTCGAACCTGTTCAGCAGAAGGCGTCTTCCCATAAAACATGAGATCATTCTGATACGATACGACCACTCCTGATGCTTTCATCAGATGAAGCAAAGACTCCTGCTCCTTATCCAAATCCGCAATCACACGGTTTGAGCTTGTATTGCCAATAAAGATCTGCACAATTCGCGAAGCGGTCTGTCTCAGCCTAATCTCTTCCTGATAATCATCCAGCTGCTGACGCTGAACCAATTCACTGCTGAAGAAAGCACCCAAAAAATTACACAGGTTCCTTATACGGTGGGGCACATATTTAGGAGAATAGTGATGGCACGTAATCAGTCCCCACAGCTCGCCATCATGAATCAGAGATATCGTTACCGTGGCCTGGACTCCCATGTTCTGCAGATATTCAATGTGCATGGGAGATACACTTCTGAGCACAGACAGGCTGAGGTTCAGCGGTTTACCTGTCAATGGCTGCACAGTCGGCACAATCGGCACAGGTGCATAATCTACGTCAACAATCGTTCTAAGCCAGTTGCGGAGGTAGAGCTCACGGGCTTGTCTCGGAATATCGGAGGCTGGATAGTGATGACCCAAAAAAGGTTCCAGCCCCACTTCCCTCGCTTCCGCTATAACCTTACCATTCCACTGCTCATCAAATTCATAGACCATGACCCGGTCGTACCCAAGCATCTCCTTCACTTGTTCAGCAACCACCTGGCTGGCCTCATATCTCGTACTGGTACGCTTAACTCGACTGAAGAAGTTATGAATCCAGTTATAATCATTCGTCGTAGACGGCTCTTCTTGAGCCGGCTCAAGCTCTAATATAATCAGACCTTCGCTGGAATGAGCGATGCCAAAGAAACGATCATCTGTATCACCAGCGTTAATCTTTAAACTCATATATTGCAGATCTGACGTATCACTCGCGCTTAAATTACGATCAATCAGCTCTTGCAGTGACTCCCCGCCAATGAGATCTGCAACCGGTGTTCCGATCAGCTCCTCCGCATTTCGTCCGAAAAATTCAAAGGTATTGGCACTGCATTGCACAATCGTATGGGGAGATTCACTCAACACGGAGATCAAAACCCCATGCGGCTGAATCATTCCCGGAATGTGTATCGGCTCCTTCTCACAATTGGTCAGGTCTATAGGCTCACCCGGATCGAGTTCCTCTTGTGAATTGTACAGTGTTCGATTCAATAACTGGTCATCCTGGTAATCCCCGGTTCCTGACATTGTCGTAAGATCCTCCCTTTATAATTGGCTACCAGCAGTACGGCTGATAAGCCATTGATTGAGCAATCGGAAGGTCTCTTTTGCCGTACCAACGATTATCTCGCGATCCGCACCGGCTTCAACAGCCGTGTTCATCGTCTCACTTAATTCTTTCCACTGCGTACGTGTATCTTGTCCATAAGCATTAAAATAAGAGAGGCCCGCTCCTGGCTCCAGGGCAAGATGGTCCTTCAGCTTACGGGTGATGATCTGTCCTCCCAGCGTGGAGCCTTCAATGACATATAGATAACCCAGCAGCTGTTCGGTTGAAGCGATCTCGGGAATGTCATGGCAGATGGGAATCTGCTCTCTATTCGAAGAGATGAATGCCAGATCCTGCTCCAGCAGTGGTGATTTGGCACGGTGCTTCATATCGATGCCGAGCTCCTGGACACCATCTATCTTTGCAATTTGCTGTTCAATCGGCAGAATAAAGCCGTAAAATTTCTCTAGATACGCCTGGTATTCGGCTGTAGTAAGGGTATGGTTCATAATGGCTGTGGCGTAATCATTTTGCTCAATCTGATCATGATCCTCCGCCGTTTCTTTTCTGAGCTGTTCCATAATGGTTGTCATATCCACGAACCTCCCTATTCCTATAAAATTAAAAATATAGATCAAAATCCAATTCTTTCAGTATAAACAATGTTTGTCGAAAAAACGATAGATTTTCAAATAACCCCATAGGAAGATGTTTGCCATTGACCTGCTTAAATCCTCTCGCCTATGCTTATACAAATAGAAATAAACGATGATTGGGTGAGAAATATAAATGCGTTTGTGGCATGAAGATCTAATCCGTGTGCTCCCGAGACCCCAGCTGCTGGGACAGCACCGGGAATGCTGCGCCCTGCGGGGCGGCGGATGGGGCAAGAAACACGCGACCGTGAATTATGTGTTTGACTATCATCCGCTGAAGCTGGTTCGTTACCACATTTTAATTATGGAAGAAATGAAAAACCGAGGATACAACGTAGACAGCCTTTGGGAGAATCCTGCTTATCGCGGAAAGCAGACCGATTCTTGGGATTGGGCGGAAGCATACGATGTGATGTCCCATGCGCGGTATGATGAGCATGACGATGTCTACCTGAAGGAGTGTCTCGATAATCTTGCAGAAAAGGGCATTATTCTTGAAATGGGTGTGAAGTAGGCGGACAGTTTAAGGTAATAGGTAGAGGGAGATATTTTGATTAGATAGAGGCAAGTAATAAGGACGGTAAAGAAAAAGATGGCGTTCTCTTGGAGCAAGAGTCTGCCATCTTTTTTCATAGCTTTCAGTATGCGTTCTTAAATCCATTAAGGATGGTCTTAAAAATAATTTTGATGTCAAACAGCAGGGACCAATTCTCAATATAGAAAATATCCTGCTCGATCCGGTCCTGAATAGAAGTGTCTCCACGTAGTCCCTGGCTCTGGGCAAGCCCAGTAATCCCTGGACGCACATGATGCTTAATCATGTATTTTGGAATTTCCTCCTTGAACTGATTCACAAAGTACGGACGCTCCGGACGCGGACCAACCACACTCATATGTCCGAGCAGTACGTTGAAGAACTGTGGAAGCTCATCTAGACTCGTAGCTCTTATGAAGGAGCCGAATCTCGTGCGTCTCGGGTCATTGCGAGTAGTCCAGCCGGTGTCCACCATTCCCTCTGGAAGCAGCTTCATCGAGCGAAACTTGTACATATGGAAGGTTCTGCGGTTCAGGCCCACACGCTCTTGTTTAAAAATAATCGGTCCAGGTGAAGTCAGCTTCACCCCCAGCGCAACAAGCAGCATCAATGGGAGGGTAATGATAATGGCCAGTATGGAAAAGACGATATCGAACACCCGCTTGACCAATCGGTTCATCGTCAGATCGAGCGGAATGTCTCTTACGTTGATAAGCGGCATGCCGGCAAAGTAATCAAACATCGGGCGCGCTGGCAAATAATCAAAAAAGTCCGGGATGATTAAGGTGCGGACACCTGCTTTTTCACATGTGTTAATAATCTCCGGATATTTGCTGTGTGCATCCAGCGGGAGAGCGAGTACAACTTCATCGATCAAATGTTTAGTAAGAATGGCTGACAGATCATCCATCGAGCCTAGAATCGGCTTGAAATGCTTCTGCTCGTCCGTATCCCACTTCCGATAATCGTCCAGAAAGCCAATGACCTCATAACCTAAGTCAGGATACTGTCGCAAATTATTGTAGAATGTTCGGCCAAGAGAGCCCGCTCCTAGAATGAGCATAAACTGACGATTGTACCCTTTTTGACGTAAGGACTTAAGAATCTGTTTTAATACATAGCGGTACAGCAGGGTAAAGGTAATGTTCCCGATCATGTACATTCCCAGATAGGCACGGGAAATATCCACTTCTTTGAAGAAAAACATCAAGCTTAACAAAATGAATAAGCTGATTAAATGAATCTCGATAATTTTCCAAAAATCCTCGGCATACCGCTTCTTACGCTTAGGCGTGTATAAAGATACTAGAAAACCAATGATAATGGCAACTGCTCCATATACAAGGCTCCACAGCGTATAAGTTTCGAGAGGTACGGACACATCGTATGGCAGCAATCCACTCTCAAACTTCAGCCACCAGGCGAGTAAAAAAGAAAGCTGTATAATGAAGAAATCCACACCGACATACAGCTGTGTTAACAACTGCTGATTTCTGCGGATCATAAGTTCACCTCATTGCGAGAAGACTTTCCGGTTAATTGAGGCTCTGACTCTCCCCTGCTAACAAACCGGGCCAATCCATTTTTAAAGAAAGATGCTGCGAGTTTGACTCCAATTCCGCTATACACGGCTGCATTTGTCACTACACTATATTTCGCTTGGTAATGCTTCTGATGAAATATCCACATGGCTCTATGAAATTCGTAGATGATCTTGGCTGGCTTTCTTCGAGAACTGGCGCCTTTGTAGTGAATAATATATGTATATGGGTAGTAGTGAATGTCCCAGTCCGCTTGTTTGATCCGGTAGCACCAGTCTATATCTTCGCCGTACATAAAGAAGGTCTCGTCCAGACCTCCCACCTGCTCTATAGCTTCTCGCCTTACCAGCATAAATGCCCCTACTAGGCAATCGATAGGATAAGCTTGATCCGGATCCAGATGTCCCAGCTGGTATTGATTATACTTCGGGTTATCGGGAAACAGCTTCGAAATGCCAAATGCATAATAGAATGACGCAGAAGGCGTCGGGAAGCCTCTCTTGCAGGCCTTATCCAGCGATCCATCCGGCAAAATAATCTTGCAGCCCGCTGCTCCTACCTTCTTATTCTCCGGGGCATCCATGAAGGATAGCATCGTTTGCAAAGTGTCCTGCTGTACGACGGTATCCGAATTGAGCAGAAGTGAATATCGGCCACTAGCTATCGCGAGCCCCTGATTGTTCGCTTTCGCAAATCCTGTATTCTCTTGGTTGGCTATTAGGCGAACCTCTGGAAACTGTTCAGCAACTGCTTCAACGGTACCGTCGCTAGAATGGTTATCTATTAAAATGATTTCATAGGCATACTCCGTTCTGGATTCATATACAGATGCAATGCAATCCAGCGTCAGCTGCCTCGTATTGTAATTCACGATGATAATGCTAAGATCCATGAGAAATCTCCTGACAAATTGTACTAATATATCGACAATTATAGCACATGGAGATATATTTTTCCTGAAATGTCCTGGATTTAACTTTTAGGAGGGGTTTTACGAGCCCTCTGAATGTATCCTCTTTTTGCTTTTAATTCCGTACGGCATTTATAAAATGACTTCCAAGCGCTTAAAACATCCCTTTCCTTCCATAGAAAATAAAAATGACTTGCCAGTTCGTAAGGTAGAAAAAAAATCAAATTCTTTAACAACATACCTACACTCTCATTTTTATAGATCATCTTGTAACGATTGATATAAGAGACTTGGCGAATAAATAAAGGTATGGATTTCCGATTATCTTTTTTCCATCCCCGTTTATGCAGAGCCACCGCTTCAGCAATATAGAAGGATTTCCAGCCAAATACCTGAGCTCGCCAGGCTACATCCACATCCTCTTTATAGGCAAAAAAATCACCATCGAAAAACTGCCCGTTAATACTGATGTCGTTAATCATTTTTCGAGAATACATTGCTGCAGCGCCAGAGACGCCAAACACCTCACCAGAAGACTTCCATTTATCCGCTGATTCGCCTGCACCCCGATCAAACGCTCTATAGGTCCTGTTCATCGTTAGACCCGTACTATCGATTAAAGATGGATCTTCTTTGAGCCTAAGCATTCCTGTGGCACTTCCAACTTCGCTATGGTGATCCATGAATTCGACTAAATATCGAATATAATTAGGTTCAAGGGAAACATCCGGATTCAACACCAGCACATAGTCTGTCGCCGTGGCTTGTATCGCCTGATTATGGGCAGGAGCAAATCCCGTATTGGATTCATTCTCAATGAGTTGAATGTTAACCTTACCTTCTCGATAGGCAGGATGCTGTCTGATCCGATCTGTGGTCTGGTCCGAAGAGTTGTTATCCACGATGACAATAGATCGAACGGGATAGCTCTGTAGGAGAACATGATCAATACATTCCTTAATATCGCCGGCACTGTTATATGTAACGACATGCACACTAACCGTGCTATACCGTTGTTCATTATTTAGTATCTGCTTTGGTTTTGCTAAGGTTTCCTTCATTGTGTACAGTTGTCCTTATCTCATTTAGTATATTGATTGTCGTGATTCCATAATAAACCATACAAGTTAATCTGACATCCACTATAAATCAAAAAGGCCCCATCTCACCTTTCCCCCGCTGGAAAAGATAAAACGAGACCTTCTCATCATCTATTCTGTTCTAACACTTACTGCTTTCATTTCGGCCAAGAAGTCGTTTAATCCTTCCCGCCATGGACGAAGATCCGTTAAACCATTTGTTCGAATAGCGAGATGCTCCATCACCGAATTTTGAGGACGGGGCGCAGGCCGAGGAAACATATCTGTCGTGCACGGCTCCAAGGATGCAGTTACCTTCATATCAAGCACCTGAGCTGCATCTTCCAGTATCGCTTGTGTAAATTCATACCACGTGCAAGAGCCGCTGTTAGAGGCGTGATAGATTCCATACTTTTCTGTCTGGATCAATTCATACAGAAATGCGGCCAAATCTACTGTGTAGGTAGGAGATCCCTTCTGGTCGTTCACCACATTCAGCAGGGGCTTTTCCTGTCCCAATTTTAGCATCGTCTTCACAAAGTTACTGCCGTGAAGGCCATAAACCCAAGAAGTACGTACAATAAAATAACGTGAAGATAAGCTTTGAGTCAGAACCTCGCCAGCTCTTTTCGACTTACCGTAGATACTTTGAGGGTCCGTATTGTCATACTCATGATAAGGTTCAGAGGATTGGCCATTAAATACATAATCTGTACTAATATAGACGATTTTAGCTCCAATCTTCTCAGCAGCTACGGCCAAGTTTCGGCTTCCTGTGGCATTCACTAAGTAGGCACCTTCTACGTCTGTTTCCGCGGCATCCACTGCGGTGTAGGCTGCACAGTGAATAATCGCTTGTGGACTGAATCCAGTCACTACGGCTTTACACTGTTCTGAGTTTGTAATATCAAGTGTTTGACGATCACAAGCAAGGATCTCGCAGCCTTTACTTTGCAGCAGCAAAACAACGTCCTTCCCGAGCTGACCTGCTGCTCCGGTAACCAGAACTTTCATCGATTAGTCCCCCAGTCGCCCTCCATATTGTTGGGAATAGTATTGTTGGTAGGCTCCGGATTGAATGCGGGTCCACCACTCCTCATTGTCCAAATACCACCGGATCGTTTCCTTGATTCCCGTCTCAAAGGAATGCTTCGGTTTCCACCCAAGCTCCGTCATCGTTTTGGCCGGGTCAATGCCGTAGCGGCGATCATGCCCAGGACGGTCCTTCACATAGGTAATCAAGGATTTGGGCTTCCCAAGCTCCTCTAGAATGGTCTCAACGATCTGTATATTCGTCCGTTCGTTGTTACCTCCGATATTGTACACCTCGCCAAGTTTACCTTGATGGATGACCAAATCGATGGCACTGCAATGGTCCTCGACATACAGCCAATCCCTAATGTTTAACCCGTCTCCGTATATGGGCAGGGATTTGTCCGAGAGAGCTTGAGAAATCATAAGCGGAATGAGCTTCTCAGGAAATTGATAAGGTCCATAATTGTTTGAACAGCGTGTAATGTTTACAGGGAGACCAAACGTTTCATGATAGGCTCTGACAAGCAGGTCACCGCCCGCTTTGCTCGCAGAATAAGGACTGTTTGGCGCCAAAGGCGTTTCTTCCGTAAATAGCCCTGTAGCTCCAAGAGATCCATATACCTCATCCGTCGATACCTGAACAAATTTGGATACGTTATACTTCTTCGCCGCATCGAGCAGCACCTGCGTTCCAAGCACATTTGTCTTAACAAAAACGTCCGGTTCCATAATGCTGCGATCCACATGAGATTCTGCCGCAAAATTGACAACGACATCTACATCCTGCTGAATCAAGGCATCCATAGTTTTTGCATCCGTAATGTCTGCTTTTACAAAGGTATGCTTAGGATTGTTTTCGACTGACTTTAAATTTTCCAGATTACCAGCGTATGTGAGTGCATCAACGTTAATGATCTCGTAATCTGGATATTTTTCTAACATGTATAGTACAAAATTACTGCCTATGAACCCAGCGCCGCCCGTTACAAGTAGTTTCATATAGAATTTTCACCACCCTCTAGTACCTGAATATATTTGCAACTAACAAAATATCTACAGCTCTGTTCTGAATCAATAAATATGTATATTACGTAAAATTTTTAATTATAACAACTAAAATAGAAAATAAGATAACAGTAACTAAGATGTGCTTGTCATTTAACAGTACCTCTTCCGGTTTTCCACCGGCATTTTCCATGTGTATCAGGTAGTAATACCTAAATATCCCGTATAAAACAAAAGGAATTGTAAACATCATTGCTGTTCCTTCAGAATAACAGTACATTGAATAGAACATAATCAGGACACCGGTAATCACCGTCATAAGTTGATCAAGTAACTCAACACTATAAAATTTCAAAACTTTCCGTTGACTGATCTGTTTGTTCTTAAGCAAGAGCAATTCGTGCCTTCTCTTGCCTAATGCTAAAAACAAGGAAAGACCTAAAGTACATAGAATAAACCATGAAGTTAATAATCCATCAACAGCAATAGCCCCCGTTACAGCTCTGAGAACAAATCCTGCCGCAATTATCATTACATCTATAATCACAATGTGCTTTAAATAAAGACTATAAGAAAGGTTCATAACAAAATAAACAAGCACAGCAATTAAGACATGACTATTAATAGAGATCGCTATTCCAACTGCAATTAAAAAAGTGAATAATAATAAAATAATAGATACAGGAATATTTATTGCACCAGATGCAATGGGTCTGTATCTTTTTTCTGGATGAAGCCGATCTTTATCTACATCAACAATGTCATTAATAATATAGATTGTGCTAGCCATAAAGGAGAATGAGAGAAAGGCTAAAAATGCTTTTAGTAAGATCCCAGGGTCAAGAAAAGCCCCTGAAAATATAGCCGATGCAAATACAAGAAGATTTTTTGTCCATTGCTTAATACGCATTTCTGTAAGCATATCAATTAATACATGAAATAACTTTCTTTTCTTCTGTACTACCATTTGATGTTCCAAGATGATACACTCCTACTAAAAAATATTTATCACATAACCTATTAAAATCCCCAAAACGATTCCTCCAACCACTTCAACCTTTGTATGCCCTATTCTTTCTCTTAACTTACCTGAATCCCTTATATTTAGTATATTGATGTTTTTGGCGTGTTCTCCGACATATTTACGCAACCCGGTCGCATCAAATATGACGATCATCACCAATGCAACTCCTAAGCCAAAAACAGCAGAATTAAATCCTTCTCTTAAACCAATTAGCCAAGTAATTGTAGTTACCACAGTTGTATGATTACTAGGAAATCCACCGTTACCAATATATGTGTTCGCTTCTTGTCCAAAACGAACTCTATTAATTAAATACTTCAAGCAGCCTGCAATAAACCAAGCAATAAAAGGAACAAAGAAATAACTCATCCGTACGATCTCCTATTCGTATCCAACTAGTTCTATTGTTGAAAACACTCCATATATTTCAGTGCTGCGCTTTCTACTCCGAATATTTCTTTAATCATTTCTGAATCTTGTATATATTGATCCCTATTTTCCAAAACTTTAATTATTTCTTGAGCAAGCTGATCCACATCTTTAGGCGGCGCTGTTTCTCCCATTTTTGTTTTTCTCGTTATAACCCTTACTCCGGGTAAGTCTGAAGCTACCACCGGTACACCTGCAAGCATTGATTCGACCTGAACCATTCCAAAGGCTTCGAGCGAATTTGTACTCGGGAGAACAAAGAGATCAAGTGAGTAGTAAAAATCAATGAGTTCTTGTGTCGATAATCTCCCTAGAAATTTCACATAGGTATCATCCCAACCTATACTACTCTTTATGTCCTCGTAGACACTACCGCCTGCAACATTGCTGTAATCACCAGCTATCAAAAATTGAGCATCCGGTACAGCTTTCTTTACGATAGGTGCTGCTTGAAGCAAGATATCTATCCCCTTCTCCTCAACAATCCTTCCACAAAACCCTATATATCTATTATCATGTGCGGAGCGAGGCTTTGAATTGCTAAATTCTTTATAGAATGAAGAGGTAGGATGAATTTCTACCCACTTATCTCTATATTCTGGAAGTATTCTTGAACTTTCTGCATAATCATAAGAACTCACAATTATCTTCCTTGCCCTTTTAAAACTCCACCTAGAGGAAATATCCATTAGTTTCACAATAGTGGAGTTAACCAGAGATTTGGGAAGATTAACATCGCACTGATAAGTTAGAAATAATTTGTCTTTACTTGTCAAATGGCTAATTATACCGGCTTCTGCCATTGGTAGATGTAAATTAACTACGTCTGCGTTTTTTTGATACTTTTTAAATAATCTAAGGAACTCTAAGCTAATATAGCCTTTACTTATATTGAACAGAACATCTGCACGCTTTATTTTGACTCCATTAATTTCTTCGGACTTCGGTAGTTCTTTTTTGTGCCTCGCCGTCAATACGGTCACATCATGCTTTTTAGCCAACTCCTCAGCTAAGGATTTAGCACATTCTGAAAGACCGCTTATATATGGATAGTAATAATTTAGAACAATTAATATCTTCAGTCTCATTTCTTTACCTCTTCTTTGTATTGAAAACAAATAATTTATTCACACCAAAGGTTGCCACAATAATTGTAATGCTCAAAAGAATACGTGATAAGTTCACATTAAAACTCAAAATAGATACTAATAAATAGAACAAACCGCTATCAATTAATAAAGACACGATTCTTACGATTACAAATTTTACGAATTGTTTATATTCATTTTGTGAGGAATTTTTGAAGACGAATTTCTGATTAAAAATATAATTAATGATGACTGCAAAAATATAACTTATTACATTCGCAGTTATGTAATACATCCCTAGACCTTCCAACAAAAAGAAAGCAAAAAGATTGAGAGCGGTCGTAACCGCCCCCCAAAAACCATATTTAACCAACTCGATTATACTTCTTTTTGTATTTTGAATTTCCAAATCAGAACCAGGTGAATCCACATCTTACACCACCAATAATTATTAGATACTCTTATTTTAAATCAACGTCGAGATGCCTAAGAATAAACCCGAAGTTTCTAGTATCTCCCGTATCTACCGTGTTTAAATTCCCTTCAGAAATAACCGTTATGCTTAAACTTTCGTTAGGCAAAAGATTTATCGTCTCTGTTTCAATAACATTGTTAGACATTCCTTGACCAATTAAATTGCCATTAGCATACACCTTAATAGGGCGGGAAGAAAATATTCCATTCTCAGTCTGTAAAGATATACTTAAAGTTTGTTTATTATCGCTTCCATTAAATACAGATAGCTCCGACTCATTAGAACTTGTCCATCTAAAATAACCAATCCCGTCTTGTTCAAGATTATAGAACCCACTCATCGGCCTAATTGCTACTGTTGGAGCATGTAACAAAACATACTTATCGTTATGCCACAGCACTTCTTCTGTTTGGGATAAAAACGAGTAATAATCCTGCTTTGAAACTATTGAATATTTTGTGTTTTCAAAATCGTGTGGAACGAGAAATCCAAAATAGGAATTATCAAATTCATAAGTTTTATTGTGCTTTATGGGAACATCTTTTAGAGCATAAACAATACTATGCTTATCAGCAGGAGAACTGCTCGTTATTCCTATCGGCTCATCGGGCGGAACTAATTTCACAGCTTCTTTTAATTCAATAACAGCATGATCGAAATAATATATGTACCCCCCTTTATAATTTTGATAAGCAGTTACTACATTAGAACCAGCAACAAAGATAACAGCTGAGCCAAGGATTATCTTCCTAATATAGGATTTTTTCGAGTTAAGTTTCCAGCCGTCAGCAAAATAAGCAAAGAATAGAATTATAAACGGGGCAATCGTTGTAATATGTTTCATTTCAGCATATGCACTCGTACTGGATCTTAAATACAGCTCATTTGCGGCAAAGAAAATGATAACGCCTAGTATCGCATATTTATACCATTCTTTTTTTATAAACATCCCGATAACAACAACGGATATAAATACTAGAAGGAGGAGAAACTTAAAAATTGTATGGCCTGCTATAAAATATTGAGAGTTAATTCCTAATACGTTTAAATCATATCCTAAATGCTCAAAATCAGGTCCGCCATACAGTTTACTAATAATCTGATCCTTACTCATTAAATTGCCTAAATAGGGATCTATATCACTCGCATCATCTATGACCCTTGTGAGTATATTGATATTAAATCTGGCTGCAATAAACATTCCCACTGGATTGAGTATAAAAGAGAGTGACCCAACCTTAAGTGAATCAATCAAAATATTAATTCTAGTTTCACTACTAGCTGTTATATATTTGCTCACACCAATAGCAATAAAAATAAATAATAAATAAATCGCATACTCAGAATATACGCTCAATGTTCCTACTAGTAACAATGCCGATAAGAAGACAAAGCCCTTATGTTGTTTTTGTCTGTCCAACCTTATGAACAAACCTGTGAAACTGATTAGACATGTTATACCGAAAATTTGGGGCGCATACTGTGAGAACATAAGAAATGCCCACAATCCACCTGCTGCAAATATAGCAGCAGCACATAAAGAGGCTTTCCTACTAACATTTAAACAATAGGAAAGGAAAAAATAAGCTGAAAAAACAGTCAATGTAGCAAGTGTACCGGTTAACAAGTAATATACTTCATGCGAATCCAGTTGAAAGACACTCATGAAGAATGCCCCCAACAGGTCAGTTCCGATTCTCGTGTTATTTACCATATAATGAGCAAGCGAGTTAAATGGCATCTCAGAGGAAAAAAGGATTGACTCCGTGAATCTATGAGATTTCAGCCAATCCATACTTGATAGATAATAGGCAATATCATTATTACCATTCTGTAAGCTCAATAGTTCATTTTTAAATAGAATTGGAAACTGCAATATAACGATTGCTATAAATATAATTAGTAATAACAATTTATTAGAACACATTGTTCTCAGCCAAATCATACTAATATCTCGTATAACAAATAATAAAGCGTATATTAGTAGACCAGTAAGAATTAGAGCAGTAATTTTCACTGGAAGAGCAAGGGAAAGAATTTGAATGACGCAAGTCAGCGAAATGGCTCCTATCACTGGAATGAAGACGGAGAACCTCTGGTCAGACAATAACCCTTGGTCCAATCTAATTAATTTGAAAGCTAACAAGCCAGATATACAAAATATCAGTATCATGAGAACTGATAGGAAAATTGGTAACATTATTTAAAGACTCCTTCGGCATTATTAACAAAAAAACTTACCCATCGACTAATTCAAACACATATAAAATTAAAGGCTAATGGAAAGGATTATCACATCAAGGATCTTATTTCATGTATATTTTAAAAATAGCTGTAAATTCTATTACTTGGATTTATATACGCAATAAGGAACGAACTTCTGCCTTCACCATCAACAATTTATACAACAGACCCTAATTGATAATCCAATCTGGCCTTTCTTATAGGACTTATGGGCTCCTCATCGATTAACACATTCAATAAATTTCCCTAAAATAATTTCCCAATCAAAGTGTTTCATTACGTACTCTTTTCCACTCAGTCCCATTTTTTTTCTTAAGTTATCGTTCTCGAGCATCATATTTAGACAATATACAAATTCACTATAATCTGTATAATATAAACCTGCGTTTCCTCGTTCACAATGTCCTACCAATACATCGCAATGCCCATTGACAATAACCGGTGTTTCGTAATACAAACTCTCAAGTACTACCATGGATAGGCTTTCGAACTTAGAAGGCATCATTAAAACCTTAGCGTTCTTCATCGCAGCAAATTTCTCTTCATCCGTCACAAAGCCCAGCGGGATAATGTCGGGATCATTTGGGATATCAATCACAGATTTACCTATCAAAACCAACTTAGGGGGTTTTGAGACTGTTTTTTTATATCTTAAATAATAATCAAATAATTCCTTGCATCCTTTAGATTCATCAATTCTACCGACATATAGAATGTAATCCTCATGAATATTAAATTTTTCCTTAAATCCTTGAATATCTATTTCCTTGTTAGGAACATCGACACCCACACCTGCAACAACGCTATGTAAATGGTCGTTGTGAAAAGTTTTATGAACAAAATCTTTTTCTTCTTCAGTTAAAAAAATGAGGGATTGAGGAAGATGAAAGAGCGGTTTAAAGATAGAAAAATATATATAAGGTTCATCATGGGCAGTAGGAACTAGAATACTTTTCTCTGGGATTTGCTGCACTCCCCAAAAAGCAGTAAAATATAGATATGTAAAAAAAATCACTTTATCATACTGATCATGATTACTTTTAATATAGTTAATCAAATCAAACGATACAGGTCCTTGTGCCTTCATCCATTCTAATTCGTCATATACATTTCTATCAGCGTTTGTAAAAACCTGCTCATTAACCTTATTGAACTTCTTCATTTCTCTAGGAAAATCCGTTTTAAATCTTCTGACCGTCAGGTTATGGATTTGTTCGACATCCGCCTGATAATGATTTTCCCAGGTGGTGTAATCCAAAGCTTTCGTAGTCAATATCTCTACATCATATATTCGGCTTAATTTTTCAGCAATCAGCCTGCAACTCAGCTCTGAACCACCATTCACCTCTAGACCGTATCTTTGCACAACAAAAGCAATTTTCTTTTTCATACTTCCTCCATGATCAATCAAGCTTATCTATTTAACTGCGGCCATTTCACCTTTTAATTTACTCATAAAGATTTCAGTTGTATTCTCCTTAGAGAAATATTCCAGACGTCTTTTCTGGTTCATTAAAATTTTCTCTCGAAGTTCATGATCATCAACCATCACCTTGATTAAGGAGGCTACGGAAGAATACTCTTTGTCCATGAACAAAATCCCTCCATTCCCTAGCGTCTCGGGAACCGCTGCCTCCTTGTAAGCTACAATGGGAATTTGGAATTTCATCGCTTCAAGAATCGGCACGCAGAAGCCTTCATGCTCGCTCATATTCAAGAACATATCTGCATTCCTGTAGTAGGATAGAATGTCTCCAAAAGGTATATGGCCCGTTAAGTGGACGTCTTCTAAATGCAGTTCTTTAATTAGTCCTTTTAACTGCTCGTAGTACTTCTCCATTCGAGTGTAAGAACCCACTAGATGTAAGCGGGCATTTTTATCAAAATACTTTTTGTAAATATAAAAAGTTTTGATAATATCCTCTTGTTTTTTATTCGGGGCTAATCTTCCGACAAACAGAAAATCAGTCCCTATTTTAGATTGTTGAAGCTTTTTAAAAAGCGCTGCATTATATTTACCATCATAATCTTCATAATTAATGATGATCGGTGTTACATGGGTGTTGGAATATCCGACCTCATCAAGTTCTGCTTTGTTATAAGCAGAGTCTGCAAAAGCAATATCTATAAAATCTTTCAAAAAGAGCAGTTCTTTTCTCCCTTTATCACATAGATCAGCGGATTGATTGTCATAGCCTCTGAAGTAATGACTTGGAGTTATATTATGATATATTATCATTCGTTTATCAGTGAATTTTGGTATTTCATAAGCTAGGTCACATCCAATGGCCAAGTGATAAATAACCGGCTGATCTTTTGGTATACTGTGGGCAGGCTGTACAAGATGAGAAACTTTAGGATGGATATGCTCGGCATAAATCTTTGATTTAATCCCCATCTTCTCCATGGCCACCTTCATATTGATTGCTGAATTACTGACCGCATCGCCATAACTCATAGCGGGTAAAAGTTGATTTATAATCATCGTATATCACCGTACTCCTCATTTTTTGCCTGCGACAAAGTAATCCTGATTTCCAAACACAACTTCATTCCAATGCTGTAACCCCGTATTAAATCTAGCCAGGGCTTCCGGATCCATCGTCGGGATCGACAAGGACGGCAGTTGAACAATAGGATTGTTAGGAGAGAAATATTTGACCTCTACGCCTCTAAACCCTTCCGATTCCCATATAAACTGAGCTGTAAACGGATGAATAGGCTTATTATGAGTCAAATCCAAATAAAAGCTTTGGGCGAAAATAGATAAGCTTCGTGGATTAGGTGTCTCGGCAATAAGCCAACAATTCGGTTTTAATTTTTTGTAGGCTAACTTAACCATATTAATGATATCTTCCGGCTTCATATGCTCGATAACTTGGCCCAGGAAAATACCCTCCACGGAATTATCCTCCAAAGTCTGAAGGTATGATATCAAGTCAGCCTTTTTAACGTTAAATCCTCGTTCACGGCAATACTCAACCATATCATCGTCAATATCTATTGAGACGACACTAATATTTTGCTGCCACATCAATTCTGTAAACTCCCCACGACCGCATCCAAGATCGAGCACATTGGAAGCTTGCGAGAAGTAAGGAAGGTATTGTTTTTGTCTTTCAATTATCTCCTCCCTGCTTCCTCTGAAATATTCCTCAAATAAATAATAATCAAAATCAAGTCCAGTATTTTGAGACTCATCTTTATATCCATCTTTCGCTATAGCAAGTTCGATATGACCATAATCATCTGTTTGGACAGATCTTAATTTCCGTTCTATTCTTCTTAGGCGTTCATTAGCAACCCGAGTAGTTTGCTTCAAAGTAATCAGCTCTGCATCAAAATGAGTTTGATTCAATTGTTCAATATGGGATAGTTTATTATAGAAAGTGTTTTTTATCTCTGTTAACTCTTCCTTAGCGTTGGTTAATTTATCTTCCATTTCTCTAGATAAAGCATTAGCATAGGCAATGCCAGCCTGATCTTTATGCTTTTCAGACAGCTCATGTATTTGGGCTTTTAATACTCTTATTTGTTCATTTTTATTTTCTAGTTCGGCTTGAACGCTGCTATAATTCGCCTTATTCAGTTCGAATTGTTCACATACTGTCTTATATTGTGAGAACAATTCATTTATCGTTCTTGTTAGATTTGCATTAAACTCATTTTGTCCTGATGCATATGGATTGATATACCATCTCAATAATTTACGAATTAACTTTTTACCCTTAACTATTATTGGCCCTAAGTATTTTCTATGTGATGTTATATTAAACTCCGGATTTGTATTCCATGAACGATTTAAGATATCCACTTTCTCATGTAACGCTCTTAGATCCAGAGTACTGTCCGGAGTGTAATTATTCTCAACTTTACTTAAAGAAACTTCATGCAGCTTTTCTGTTATATTGTGTTTGTTCAGCTCTTTTTTCATCTTTGAAATAATTTCTCGCACATCTATCTCATCATCATTGATTTCGATTTCCATAGTCCTCATCCTTTCAATTCCCAAGTATGATCCAAACGAAAAATACCTACATCATTTATATCTGAAGATACTTGAAATGAATAGACGCTGGTTAGATAGTCGTACGGTTCTCCATTTTCATGATGTACTGCTACATCCAGCTTATAGACACCTGGCAGAAGCGTTAGCTTGCTAATATTAAATCTGATATGGCCTTCATTCGGTAAAGATTCAGAAGGAATGGAACGATCAATATATGTGTTGGTTCCATAGCAATAGGTATTATCGCTTGTAAAAAAACCAACTCCGAATACTACACTGCTGGCTTTTTCATTGATCTTATATTGAATATTGATGATCATTTGTTCCCCAGTATTGAAATTTCTTTTGATTTGTTCTTGAGAGTCACTAAACCAAACATTGAGTATTTCTATCTTCTTATTTCCTACTCTGCTATGATTTGAGCTTTCTATCGGTTTCGCTATATGCCAAAGTTCAGGTGATTCATTCAACGGTATTTCATTGCTTTCTGACTTTTGATCTTCGATCAATCTTTTATTTTCTTCTTCTGATAGAAAAGCCATATATTGCATAATAATATCTCTAGGAGATCCATCAGCCCTTACTTTTCCGTTATTAATCCAAACAGCTCGGTCGCAAATTTTCTCGACCATACTATTGTCATGTGTAACTACAACAATTGTTTTGCCTTTTCCTTTTAATTCTTTTATTTTCTCTAGGCATTTGTTTTGAAATGCACTATCACCCACAGCTAAAACTTCATCTATCAGTAAAATATCGGGGTCTACACTTATGGCAACAGAAAAAGCTAAGCGCATATACATTCCAGACGAATATATCCTCACAGGCTGATGAATATATTCATGAAGTTCTGAAAACGCAATAATTTCATTTAATTTAGCATCAATTTCTTTCTTTGATAGACCCAATATCGAAGCATTCATATAAATATTTTCAATCCCCGTAAATTCCGGGTGAAATCCTGCACCTAATTCTAAAAGACTTGAGACTCTTCCATTTATTTTTATAGAACCTACATCCGGATAGAGTATTTTGGTCATAAGTTTCAGAAGTGTGCTTTTCCCTGATCCATTTCTTCCAACTAATCCTACGGTCTGCCCTTCATTGATCATCAGATTAATTTCTTCTAGAATCCAATCCTCTTTAACTGTTTGTTTCCCAAATCTCAACACTTTATCTTTTAAAGTATTTTGTTTATCGATATAATTTCTGAATTTTTTTGATACATTACTTACCTCAATGGAGTATGACATAGGACGTTCGTTCTCCTTTACACTTCTTCAGCAAATCGTTTACTCAATTTCCTGAAAATAAACCAACTAAATAACAACAGAATCAGATTATAGACTAGTGATTTTAATAAATTTATAAACTCAGGATTACGCTGATAGTAAAATATATCTTGCAGAGACTCGATTATTGGCTTCATAGGATTAAAATCAAATATAAATTGATATTGTCCCGGAATCATACTCGAGGGATATATAATAGGTGTAAAGTAGAACCACGCCATCACAATTACCCCTAATATATGTTCCAGATCTCTAAAATAAACATTCAGAGAGCTGAAAAGTAAAGTCAGGGCATACGTAAGCAGGAACTGTAAAAAAAGAATAACCGGAAAAAACAAAGCATGAACTGACAGGGTCATCCCGCTAATAAAAATAGCAGCAAACATAATAATAAGTCCGAATAAATAGTTCACCATACCTCCGAACACGGTCGATAATGGCAGAACTTCATGCGGAAAATAGATCTTCTTGATGAGATTTGAATTTCGAATGATGATGCTAGCGCTACCCTGGACCGAAGAGGAAAAATTCAACCAAGGCAGCAAACCTATAAACATGTATATCGTGTAGTTATCCATATCAAATCTCATAATTGTAGAGAACACAATAGTATACACCAAAAGCATCAACAAAGGATTGAGAAAAGTCCAGAGGAATCCCAAGATAGATCCCTTGTATCTAGTTCTTAGATCAGAGAGCACTAAGCTTTTTATCATTTGTTTATAGTTAAACAGTTCTATTAGTATATTTTTCACAGTTATACTCTTCCTTCAATCTTTACTCTATTGCGCCAATAATTAAGCACGTCCCCTAGTGTTTCTTCAATACCTATATGTTGTTTCCAATTAATTGTACTAGTGATTTTTTTATTTGAACCTATATAAAGAGGAATATCAATGGCTCTGAGTAGAGATGGCTCTGTTACGATATCAATCTCTTTATCTGATAGGGCAACTAATGATGTCAGAATATCAGCAATGGATACTGGCTCGCCTGAACAAATATTATATGCTTCCCCTGGAATACCTTTTCTAATGATTTCACTGTAAGCTCTGATAATATCTCTAACATCAAGGAAATCTCTCTTTGCAGAGAGATTTCCCACTTTCATGATTTGCTCTGACATTCCCAACTCTATTTTTGCGATTTGATGCGAAAAATCAGAAGTTACAAAGCCCAAATCCTGTCCTGGTCCAATATGGTTAAATGGCCTTACATGGACAATTTGCAAACCTAGTTTCATATACATTTTTGCAAGCATATATTGAGACACCTTAGAAATACCATACGGGCTAATCGGATTTAAAGCACATTCTTCATTAATAGGCATGGAATCAGAAATAACCATTCCGTATTCTTCTGAGGACCCTACGGAGAGAATGCGTACCTTCTCCCCAATGTCCGACTTGCGGATCGCCTCATAAAAATTAGCTGAGCTAATCACATTTGATTCCAAGGTTTCCACTACTTTATCCCACGATTTTCTAACGGAACTTTGGGCAGCAAGATGAAAAATCATATCCGGTTTAACATGATTTAAAACCTCAATCATTTCTGCTTCGTTCGAAAAACCCATTGCAATTCTATTCTTAGCCCCACCTTGAATATTCAATGTATTACGAGTGGTCCCCCATACTTCTATATGATCTGATAGCAAATATTCTTCTAAATGTTTGCCAACAAATCCGTTTACACCTGTAATTAGAGCTCTCATTTTTAAGCCTCCTTCTATTCTGAAAGCCTTATTTGAGTTTCTCCAAATCACTATCAACCATCATTTTAACCAGTTGTTCAAATCCAACTTCAAGATCCCAACCCAGATTCTCTTTTGCTTTCGTGCAGTCACCGAGAAGTAGATCTACTTCAGCTGGTCTTACAAATTTTTGGTCAATTACAACATAATCTCTCCAGTTAAGACCAACATGACTAAAAGCAATCTCGACTAGTTCTTCTATCGTATGAGTTTCACCAGTGGAAATCACATAATCATCTGCTTTGTCTTGTTGTAGCATTAACCACATTGCCTTCACATAGTCTCCCGCAAAGCCCCAGTCTCTCTTTGCATCTAGATTCCCCATGCGAAGTTCATTTTGAAGTCCTAGCTTAATTCTTGCGACCCCATCTGTTACCTTGCGTGTTACGAATTCAATACCACGACGCGGTGATTCATGGTTAAACAGGATCCCTGAACATGCATACATATTATAGCTTTCTCTGTAATTCACAGTAATCCAGTGTCCATAGACTTTAGCCACTCCGTAAGGACTACGAGGATAAAAAGGCGTTGTCTCTTTTTGTGGCGTTTCTACTACTTTCCCGAACATTTCACTACTTGATGCTTGATAAAATCTAGCTTCTGGTTTAACTAATCTAACCGCTTCAAGCATATTCGTGACACCCATCCCCGTGGCTTGTCCTGTAGCAACCGGCTGGACCCAAGATGTTGCAACAAAGGACTGTGCCGCCAAATTATATACCTCATCAGGATTAGCGATCCGAACCGCATTGATTAATGAACCAAGATCCAACAAATCACCGTCAATGAATTCAATTTCGTTTTTAATGTGTTCAATATTTTCCATGATCGGGACACTTGTTCTGCGGCGTAAGCCAAACACTTTATATCCTTTAGAAAGCAACAACTCTGCCAAATATGATCCATCTTGTCCAGTAATCCCAGTAATAAGTGCACGTTTTGTCATGTAGTGAATTCTCCCTTTAAATTAATATATTATAAGTACTGCTCAAGCTTCTGCATACGCAATTCTTTAAGCAAAAGCTTGACTTCTTGAGCTTTATCTTTAGTGCATATGAGTGTTACATCTTCTGTATCGACGATGATTAAATCTTCTATTCCGAGTGTTGCTATTAACTTTCCATTACTCTCTATAATGCAGCGCTTGGTGTCTAAGTTTAAAATATTCCCTTTAATTACATTACCATGATCATCTAATTCATTTATGCGTTCCAGTGCTGTCCAGCTGCCGACATCATCCCATCCAAACACACAAGGTATAACATAAATGTTTTTCACTTTTTCCATGATCCCGTAATCTATGGATTGGTCCGGCATTTTTTTAAATTCAGAGCGAATTACAATCTCACGATTTCCGGATTTCATTCCAGCCTTCATTGTCTCCATAATATCATGCATGTCAGGCATCAATTCCCGTATGTAACTTCTTATGGTATCGGTCTTCCAAACAAAAATTCCGCTATTCCAGTAAAAATTCCCAGCGGACAAATATGCTTGAGCCGTTTCAAGATTTGGCTTTTCAACAAATTTATTCACTTTATAAACGTTCAAACCATTTATTTCTGTAACTTCTTCAGTACTCTGAATGTACCCATATCCTGTCTCTGGATATTTCGGCTGAATACCTAATGTCACTAGATTGTTATTATCTTGTGCAACTTGAATAGCAGTCTCTAATATTTTTATAAATCCTGCTTCGTTCTCAATAATGTGGTCTGATGGAATAACTACCATTGTGCTGTCCGGGAATTTTTCTTCTATAAGAATGGAGGCAAGTCCAATACACGGAGCAGTATTTCTTCCTACAGGCTCTATAATAATATTCTCATGTGGTAGATGAGGAATTTGTGCTTTAATTAGTTCAGCATATAATTCATTAGTCACAACGAATATTTGACTTATATCCATTAGCAGCTCTAAACGAGCGATGGATTGCTGTATCATCGACTTACTTCCGGAAATATTTAAAAATTGTTTAGGAAGATTTGTGCGGCTTTTCGGCCAAAACCGTTCACCTTTTCCCCCTGCCATTATTACGCTAGTAATCGTCATTTCAACCTCCAAGATTCCTCAAAGCAATATATTTTAATCTTTTCTCTATAAGATTACCGACAGCTTGTGGAGAAAAGTGTTCCTTAATATATGATTCTCCCTTTGATGCTGTCTTGAGATAATACGCTCTGTCATTAAAGAGCTTCCTCATATACTCACTTGCATGGTTCACATTTGGATCAGCCCAACATTGATAAGACTTATAAGGGCCATGATCATGATTTAACTGGATTAATTCGTAGTCAACAAGGCACGAATTATCCGGAGTCATAAAGTCTGTATTTGAAGACCAGTTAGTTCCTATCACTGGTTTACCTAAATACATCGCCTCCGCAAGTCCTAAGCCGAACCCCTCGCTTCGATGAAGGGATATGTAGCTATCAATTACTGAAATTAAAGCATTGGTATCATTTCTAGATAACGTTCTTTCTAATAAGTAAATATTCTTATAGCCGCCTATCAGTTCATGCAGCTCCTTAAGATCATCCGATTTGCTGTCAGCACTATTCACTTTAATAACCAAACCGACATTCAAGTCATTTGAATGAAATGCTTTTTTAAAAGCATGAATTGCTGCTTGAGGATTTTTCCTTTCCTGATAGCTTTTTAAATCATACATGGTTAGAAACAGAAACCGGTTGTCAGGTATACCAAAGTACTCTCTATCTCTTGAATTTTCAATTTTAACCTCAATGCTGTGAGGAATTTTGACTACAGGAACAGGACTTTTAATTGCAATGGAATCTACGACAAAAGTGGACGGTGCCCATATTTCATTTACCAGACTGAAACTTTCTTCCCATTCATCTGGAAAGTCAGGCAATTCCCAATGCCAGAATCCAATATTATAATGGTCTTGAAAAATACCATTGCCAAAATGAGCATAGATTTCCGTCATCTGTTCTGCATTAATATGAAAAATGTTTATATTATATTTGTACTCTGTTACTTCTTTATGAATCCAGGATGTATCATTCATTCTAGCGGGATTTGTGCCGATAAAATTAATGATGCCAAAAGGCAAATCTACAGCGCTTATACTTCTGGCTGCAATTCGGCAGGATTCTCCGATTCCCATTTCTGCTCTTGCATACCCAATCAAATTAATTCCGAATTCTTTCTCTGTTTTAATTATACGGCTATTCGAATGATTAATAGGGAATGCTTTCTTTAAAATCCTTTTTTTAACTTTTTGTCTGATAGAAAAAGGGACAGCCTTGACAATTATCGGTTTGGAGACCACCGCTAACCGGTATAACCATCTAAAAAAGTAAGACTTTATATTTTCCACTAATCTTCCCCTCAATCAAAAACAATAAAAAGAAAATACTACACAAATAAAGAAACGAATTATGTCGTAAATAAGAGAATTAGCAGATTTATCCGACATCTCATCCAGTATACGGTAAAAAAACAATTACGTCGAGAAATCTTGGGAAATTAATACGATATTTTCTACTTAAGTAGATGTCCTTTTCTTATAACTACAATTTGTAAATGAATGTCATTATTTATCATCCATATTCATTTTATATACTTAAAAGGTAAAAATGGACATTAATATGATGTGCGCGTAAACTATAATAGTTAATATTTTTATATTCGTTATTATAAGGAGATCCTATTAAATGAAAGGAATTATTCTAGCCGGTGGCAGCGGCACTCGTTTATACCCCCTTACCTTGGTAACAAGCAAGCAATTACTGCCGATCTACGATAAACCCATGATTTACTATCCATTATCTACTTTAATGCTTGCAGGAATTAGGGAAATTTTGATTATTTCAACTCCCGAAGATACGCCGAGATTTGAGAGTTTATTAGGAGACGGCTCACAGTTTGGCCTCAGTTTGAAGTATATGGTTCAGCCCGTCCCCCTTGGATTGGCACATGCCTTTATTCTTGGCGAAGATTTCATAGAGAGAGATTCCGTAGCCATGATTCTCGGAGACAATATCTACTATGGCGCTGGTATGCGGCAGTTACTTATCCAAGCCTCCAAGAAAAATCATGGAGCCACTATATTCGGTTATCACGTACCTGACCCGGAGCGATTTGGCGTTATCGAGTTTGACCAGAACGGAAAAGTTATCAGTTTGGAAGAAAAACCTTCTTATCCGAAATCAAATTACGCGATAACTGGGTTGTACTTTTATGATAATCAAGTCGTTTCAATTGCAAAAAGTATCTCCCCCTCGAAACGTGGAGAATTAGAGATAACTTCAATTAATGAACAATATTTGAAGCTCGATGCTCTGAATGTTCAACTTCTCGGACGCGGTTTTACTTGGCTGGACACAGGTACTCATCAAAGTTTGGCCGATGCAACCAATTTTGTAAAAACAATCGAGGATCATCAAGGAATTAAAATCGCAGCTTTAGAGGAAATTGCATATATTAATGGATGGATTACAGAGGAGCAGCTACTCGTCCACGGTCAAAGATTCGCTAAAACTTCTTATGGAGAATATTTAATTAAGGTTGCAACTGGAAAAATAAAATATTAAGGAGTGCGAGCTATTACTATGAAAATCACACCTACTAAACTGGATGGGGTAATGATCATTCAACCCGACTATTTTGGTGATCATCGTGGATGGTTTATGGAAACATACAATTCTTCTAACTTTACTAAATACGGGCTGGATATTAACTTTGTCCAGGATAATCAATCATATTCGGCTAGGAAGGGAACACTTCGGGGACTTCATTATCAATTAAATCCAAAAGCACAATCGAAACTTATTCGATGTACACGCGGTGCTATATTTGATGTAGCTGTAGATATTCGCAAAGGCAGCCCAAATTATGGAGAATGGTACGGTTTAGAGCTAAGTGAATCGAACAAGACTCAGCTCTTGATTCCAAAGGGTTTCGCTCATGGATTTATTACTCTTACTGATGACACAGAAGTGCAGTATAAGTGCGACGAGATCTATTCACCTGAATTTGATCAGGGCATTATATGGAACGATCCTCAAATTAATGTGATTTGGCCATCGAAAGTGATCCCCATACTGTCTGATAAGGATGCAAACGCACCTTTGTTAATACACGCTAATAACAATTTTGTTTACAAGCTATAAATAGAAACTAAATTTAAATCAAGCTGACGATGGTGCTCCTTTTACTTCTGACTATATTAATAACATGAGCTGATTATATATTGCATCAGGTATCTATTTTAAACAGTTCCAAATTCCCAAGATATTGTGCTAAAATATTTGTCGTATCTACTAGAAAAGGAGAATTCTACCTTGTCGAATCCAGTATACGGTAAATCCGCTAAGCCATCGAGCGGTATTGATCCGAAGAACCAAATCAGTGTTACCCGATGGATTCTAGTCATTGGCTTCATCTTATTTTTGTTCTGGGCTCCGTTCCAGATCGCCCTATTTAATGGACAAATGTTAAATTTCGAGAAGCCAATCTATTGGGCAGTACTCATCTCAACTCTCTTAATGTTCCTATGGATCGCCAGCTATTACAAAGAAATTAAGCTAGAAACACAAAGAGATTGGCTGCTGGTCGCTGTCCTGTTGCTTCCATTAACTTATGTCATCTCTCTTATATCGGCAGCCTCCCACTATCTTGCAACGAACATGGTACTCATTCAATGCATTTATGCGGTTGTATTTGCCATTGGAGTGTATATTCTCCAAAGCAAACAAATCAATCATATCATACATTTGGCAATTTTGGGTATTTCATATGTTATTGTCGGATTTGGTCTATTGAACTGGCTGGGAGGGTCGAATCTGGCAGCGAATCTTGTCGGATGGTTTACGAGCGCTGTACAAAATGGAAAATACATCGATGCCGTGATGGTTGATTCTAACGGTCCGAGGCTAACCTCAGTATTCCAATATGCTAATACATATGCAGCATTTCTCATGGCTCTGCTCTTTGCATCCATCTTTAGCTTAGTTAGATCTAATAAATGGTACGGTCAGTTAACTCATGGATTTATGCTTGTTCCGATCATTGTCTCCATTATGCTGACTTTGTCGAGAACAGGTCTTGTTCTTCTACCGGTTGTTTTTGTTGTGTTATTACTGTTCCTGAAGCCTGCAAAACAAATTTTATGGATCATATACTGTCTCATAGCGGGCGCAGCGACGGTAATTGTACTTAATCCTATTACTTCAGCAGGTCTGGCATTGCATGAACAATATTCAGCATCTACAGCTTTAAACGGCTGGATTTACCTGATTGTTGCATCTATTGCTGTGGCAGTTCTTGCCTGGGTTATTCAGAGCTATGCTGCTTCCCGCCTGACAAACGGAGTACAGCGCTGGTCTGATCGCAAATTATCGAGCCTATGGATTCCCATCGGATCTTCCATTGTTGCAATTATTGCTGCTCTGCTGCTTCTGTTTACGAGTCTCAAAAACATTTTGCCCGACAGCATTCAAGTTCGTTTGGAGAACATCAACTTTAACCAGCACAGTGTGCTCGAGCGATTTACGTTCTATCGGGATGCACTGAAGCTGCTAGCCGACTATCCAATCATTGGAGCCGGCGGTGGAGCTTGGGCGGCTTTATATGAAACGTACCAGAATAACCCGTACACGAGTCGCCAAGCGCACAACTTTTTCATGCAATATCTCGTAGAGGTCGGTATTCTAGGATTCATTATTTTTATGGCCTTTATGATCTTTATTATCTGGAAATATATCAGAGGGTACATTCGTCAGTCGGAGCAAGACAGAGAGTCCCATTTCCTGTATTTCATCATTACATTCTCAATCCTGGTTCATAGTATCCTGGACTTTAATATGAGTTATGCATTTATAGGTATGCTCGTCTTTCTCGGGTTCGGCGGTATGGCCGCGGTTATGGATAATAAGCCCCTGAAGAAGCTCAGCTTCAAAGGAGCAGGTATTCGTTACCTATATGTCGGGGCTGTAGGTATTCTGTCTATCTTTGTACTATTTACTTCGGTTCGTTATCTGCAGTCCAGCTACGCTGCTGTCGATGCACAGCAAGTCGTTCAGACAAGTCAGGATTTTAATGAAATCAAGACAGCGCTGGATAAGGACCTGTCCATCCGAGACACTCACCCGGATTCCTTGCTGCTGATGGCAGAGATCTACCAGCAGGTCTATACACAGACTCAGGATGAACAGTATTACAATGAGGCAATGGCATGGATTAACAACGGGCTTGAAGAGGAGCCTTATAATAAAAATATGCTAAAACGCAAGATTTCTCTTCTCCAGACAAAAGGGGAGAATGAGCAAGCATTTGCTATTCAGGAAGAAAAAGCCGCCAACTTTGCTTGGGATATTGATTGGTACGAGACGCTGATCAGCCAAGCCTTCGAATATGGTTACCAAGCTCTTGGCAATCAGGATACAGCGAAGAAGGACGAATACTTCGCAGCAGGATTACAAGCTTACCAGCATGTAGTAGAGGGTATCGAGCATCTGAAGACACTGCCTGAAGGACAGCTCCAAGGGCGTGCATTTGAAATCACACCCGCTATTGCTCTGAATGCAGGTAAGATACAATTTATGAAGAATCAATCCGCTGAAAGCGCAGCTACCTTGAAGCAAGGTTTGACAGAAGATATGAATGACCCTGCCAATCAAGAACTAGCCCGGTGGTATCTGGCATCATTACAAAAAGCAGGCCAAACCGACGAACAGGTCTACAATCAGTTAATTGGAACTCAGCCTGAAGCAGATGAGCAAATCGATCAGTTAGCCTCTTTAAATTTCTAGCAATACAAACAAAGCAGCGAGTTGAAGAGTTGTCTTCAGCTCGCTGCTTTTTTAGATCGATAATCCTTGCTTATTTCAAAGTCCGATAAGAGCTCAAGAGCTCCTCCAGATATTCACTTAATCCTTCACGAAGCTCTTCACGCTGCATCGCATAATGAAGAGTGGTCTGGATAAATCCTAACTTCTCTCCGACATCATGACGAGTTCCATCGAAATGGTATGCCAAAATGTCTCTGCTGGCACCAAGTGTAGCAATCGCATCCGTCAGCTGGATTTCACCATTCACACCCGTATGTTGATTCTCAAGGATATTGAATATATCTGGTGTTAATATATAACGCCCCATAATCGCCAGATTAGATGGGGTGCTTCCTACTGGTGGTTTCTCTACTAAATTATTGGCTGTATATACTCTATCTTCGATTTGATTTCCTTCTATAATTCCATATCTCGATACTTGTTCCCACGGAACGGGTTGAACTCCGACTACAGGCTGTTCATGCTGCTCATATATACCCATCATCTGCTGCAAACAAGGAGGATCAGATTCAACAATATCATCTCCAAGTAATACGGCAAACGGCTCATTTCCTATAAACTTACGAGCACACCAGATTGCGTGCCCGAGTCCCTTAGGTTCCTTTTGTCTAATATAATGGATATCTGCCATCTCAGAAGATTTACGAACTTCTTCAAGCAACCCCCATTTTTGTTTTGATGCCAGGTTATGCTCCAGTTCAAAATAGTTATCAAAATGATCCTCGATCGCTCTTTTTCCTTTACCTGTCACGATAATAATGTCTTCTATTCCGGAGGCTACCGCCTCTTCCATTATGTATTGGATCGTAGGCTTGTCTACGATCGGCAGCATTTCCTTGGGCATTGCTTTGGTCGCTGGCAAAAATCGTGTACCTAGTCCAGCCGCAGGAATTATCGCTTTTCGAATCTTCATTCAGAGATCTCCCTCGTTAAGATATGAATTCATTATAAAGGAATGAACTGGAAACTTCTCTAAGCAGAATCAATTTCATAACTCATTAAAACAACGACGAGTATGGAATTGCTTTGATACTTGGAAGCTTTTCATGGCTTTAATATCTCTACATAATGTTGTTCACACAATAAATTTTTCACTAGCAAAAAGAGCCACCCTCTTCATTGTAAAGAGAGCGGCTCTAATTCATTTTTATTTCACCAATTGCCCACGTGTTACGCCTAGCTGGTTGGTTGCCTTAAGTGTCTTCCATACCTGTGTACCGCTGATCTCACCGCGCAGTGCACGGTTGTACAGTCCAAGCACCTCACGTACCTGCTCCGGTGTCTCTTCCAAGAACTCTACGCGGTAGCGGGATACACCCAGATCCATGAAGTTCGTCAGATACTCGGCACCGGATTGCTCGACGGCATTGTATACCGTGTTCCGGCAGCCTTCATCGACACGCACCGGATGAGACATACCAATACGGTCCTGCAGAGATACGCTGTGATCTTCACAAGGACGTCCGCAGTTCGTGTAGTCCGTTCCTTCACTGAGGAACGTACAATATACACAGTGCTCTGTATGGAACATCGGCAGATGCTGATGAATAACAACTTCCATCTTGTCTGTACGGGAACGCTCCAGCAGATCGACCATTTGCTGAATGTTCAGGTCATACGATGGAGTAACCGCATCACAGCCTGCTTCAAGGAATAGCTCAACCGCTTTATGGTTGGCAATGTTCAGTGAGAAGTCACCAATCAGCTCCGGATGGTTCGCCTCCGGGTTCTCCATACGATGACGCAGGTAGAAATACAGTGCGCCCGTATTACGAACCAGCACCGCGTCCGGCTTCAGACGCAGGATGTTGTTATGGTAGCCGTTCTCACCAGGCATGTGGATGCGTGGTGTAACGAGTGCAATTTTCTTGCCTGCAGCATGCACCATCTCTACCGCAGCCGGGAACTGCTTGATGAACTCGAAGTCTGCATAGATAAAGTCTACGCCCGCTTCAAGACAAGCCTCTACTTGAGGCAGACTGCGGCATAATGCGGTGAGCTCCGCTGCACCGCGCTTCACCGCTGGAGCTGGCTTAACGGAATCACCGTAAACCTCCACTTCACGCTTCACATATACCGGCGGCTTCGGACGTTCTCCTGCCAGCATTTCCACTGCCTGACGGCGAATGTTGTTCAGCTCCCGCATTGGAATAATGATATCTCCATGCAGCTGTACATCCAGTTCCTCGAGCTGATACACTGTACCACCCAGTCGTCCAAACTGCTCTTCGAGCAGCTCATCATTCATCGGGCGTTTCTTCGCTAGTTCAAGCTCCATCTCGGAGTTCACCTGAACCGTAGTGCCTTTCTGCACATCGGTCCACCAGGTTTCGAGTGGCTGCCCTGGTCTTCCTACCGCCTTCACATGAACTGGGAAGACACGATATGGCTTCTCTGTCTCATAGCTTTGACGCAGACGCTTATCCAGTGCTGGGTCGTTCGTCTTCCAGATCCGATCGCCCTCATGCAGACGGCGCAGATCCACATCACTGCGGCCAGGCACGATGTCAATGATCCAGCCTTCGCCTGCTTCGCCTTCAATCTTCACGCCTTTACGACGAATATCATAGACACGTCCGCCTTCTTCGCGCTTAGTTGGGTCGCCGGCATCAAATACAATACCGTCTCCACGCTTCACCGGAGCTTCCAGTTTACATACGACGCCGTCGCGAAGAATTTTTTCTACACGGCCCAAATAGACACCACGGCTCTTCGGAAACGTTCCGTCCACCAGCTTCTTGTTGTTGGTCCCTTCAAGGAAGCCATGCGTAAAGCCACGGGAGAAGCTCTGCTGCAGCTCACGAATCTCCTCAGAGCTAATTGGATCCTTAATCCCGTCAAAATAGGCATCAATGGCTTTGCGATATTTGCTTACTACATTCGCTACATATTCCGGTGTCTTCAGACGCCCTTCTATCTTGAAGGAAGTAACACCCGCTTCAATCAGCTCAGGCATAATATCGATTGCAGCCAGGTCCTTCGGAGATAACAGATAAGCAACATCACCCATTGGCTTCTGCTCGCCATCCACCATCAGATCATAAGGAAGACGGCAGGCCTGTGCACACTCACCGCGGTTTGCAGAGCGTCCGCCCCACATCTCGGAAGTCAAGCATTGACCTGAATAAGAAACGCAGAGTGCACCATGCACGAATACTTCCATCGGCAGCTTCGCTTGCTCACCGATTTTTTGAATCTGCTTCAGGTTGTTCTCACGGCCTAGTACGACACGTTCAATATCAAAAGGCTTCGTAAACTCTACCGCCTCCGGCGAAGTAATCGTCATTTGTGTTGAACCGTGAATTGGGAAATCTGGCGAGATTTCGCGGATCAGCTTCACTAGACCCAGATCCTGCACAATTACTGCATCCACACCTGCATCTACACAAGCATCAACCAATTCTTTGGCGTCCGCCAGCTCATTTTCAAATACTAATATGTTAAACGTCAGAAAGCCCTTGACTCCATAGCTATGCAAAAAAGCCATAATCTCAGGCAGCTCTTCCATCCGGAAATTGTTCGCTCTTGCGCGGGCATTAAACTTCTCCACACCGAAAAAGATTGCATCTGCGCCATTCGCTACTGCTGAACGCATACAATCCCAATCGCCGGCAGGTGCTAACAGCTCGACATCTTCTCTTCTCAATGCTTTTGTATTCATATATCCTCCTAAACAGGCTTTTTTTACTTTGCCTATATCCTAATACATCGTTCAAATGATCAACTAAATACTCTATCAGTGTAGCCATTCTGCTAAACAACTATAATAGTGTATCAAATCCTTGTTCTTTCCTCTACTACTTCCTGAAAAAACCGAAATTTCCGTCCATTCTCCATGGACTTTTCTATCAACAGTGTAACAAGGGTCCTTCTTTAACTCTATAAAAAAAGAACCCGCATGCCAAATAAATTTAGCTCTGCCGGTTCTTCACCGTATTCATTATTTATTGAATGAAAAAGAATCAAGCGTCTTCGAAAGAGCATTCAGCTGTACTTCCGTTCGATTCGCATCATTCAGTGCTGCGGTTACGGTGTAAGTTATGCCGTCATGCTCAAATACAAGCTGCCTGCCTTGCATGGGAACACCCTTCTCGACTTCATGATAAGTGAACTCGGTCGCCGGTTCTCCTGCAAAGGTCATATTCTTCGTATCCGTCACACGGAAATCCTTGCGGCTCTGGGCTGCTTCAGCATACGATTCACGGAGCTGACTGACGGCCATCTCTACGGAAATCTCCTTATCCACATGAATGGAGAAAAAACCTCCTGTAAACTGATACGCTACAATTGTGGATTCAAATCGGTTCTCCACTGGAGTCCAGTATCTCGGGATATCGAGCGTGTAGCCGTATGTTTTGGAAGTCCGGGTGATCATACTCGACTTATTGACTAAATAAGGATCTTCGCCCAGCTTGCCAAAATTCTCGGAGACGGTATCATAATCAATTTCAAGTGAAGCGAGGATCTCTTCGAACAAGCCCTCATCCCCTGCCGCCGTCTCAGGTACAGCGTATTCCAAATAATAACGATATCCGTTCTCTTGAATCAGCACATTGTATTCTGTAGTCCAGCCATCTCCAAAATCATATTGGAACTGGTTCACCTGAGCATCCTTACCCGCTACGTTCAGCGTGTAGGAATCGACCTCCCGGTGAGCATCCTCCACGAACACATCCCGCATCCACTGATTCAGCTTGTCGCTCCAATCCTTAAGCGATGCGCCTTCCGGCGCCGAAGTCACCTGGAGGGATAAATGCGTCCCTTCCTTACTCTCATAGATCAGGGACTGATTATCCTTGTCCCACTCCGCAGGCACTGACAAGGCAATACCATAATCTTCGTTATACACTGACGTCATGCCATTCTCAACCGTGGACAAATCCTTCATTGTCGTATCCGATATGTTGAATGAAGTGCGGAAAGAATTCAACAGTGAGGCATGCTTTTGCAGATCCTTGTAATTGACAGCCTCATAGTCGGAAAAATAGACTTCATACAGGCGCCCATGATCGTAGTATTGTCTTGCTTCCCAGAACATACCATCTCCATCCTTGGTCACGATGCGGGCATAAGGTGTAACGGCCTCTCCATAGGCTTCACGATCCATCACGGTCTCACCCATATCCTTGGCGTCCTGAACAAGCTGCTGCAGCATATCCTCCGCATCCAGCTCTACTTCCTGATCACTGACCAGCACTTCAAGATAATAGGTGCCTTCGGCGTTCATGAAGCTGGTAAAGTCCTCACTCTCATTGTAGGATCCTCCCACAATCAGTCCGGTTGGATAATTCATAGACCATTCGTAGTAACTGTTCCCTATCTTTGTCTTGCCTATATCGCTATCAATTTCGTTCTCGGGATGTTCCTGAGGAGCTTCAGCACCATTCGCTTTCATACGAATAACCAGCTCACCTTGATCTGACTTATGAAGTGTGGCTCCAATACCTGCAGCTACTGGGCGCAGCGGGACCATAAGCACATCCTTCACCATCTTGGGTGCAGCAGCCATTTCTACTTTTTCCCCATCGATCCAGGCGGTCTTGCTCCCGATGGTGAGTGCAACCGTATGTGGACCATCCATGACTTTGACGACATCTTCTCCGGATAGACGAATCTCGCTATGGAAAGCTTTTTTGAATACCCCTGCCGGAACCATCAGCGTTCCCTGCTCCACATAGGGCTTATGAATCGTTTGCTTCTCTCCATTAATGGTTGCCGTCTGGCTTCCCGTCCTTAGTCTAAGCTCTTCCACAAGATCAGAAGCTGCAGCCGGCTGAACTGCACTGCTTAACACAATGATGCCCGTCAATAGCGCCGTTGTAATGGTACGTACCGTTCTTGTATTCATCGATCTACCTCATCCCATGCTTCGTCTTCAACTGAAACGACCGAATTCTCACCCTGCGTCAATACCAGATATCGAGTTACGATGTCTCCATCTGACTGCATGAGCAGCTTCACTTTCTGGCCAGGCAGATACTTCTTAAGCAGCTCATTAATATCGACAACCGAAGTGACTCGCACCCCATCTATGCTGTACAGCACGTCACCTTCTTGGATTTTGGCCTTCTCTGCTTCATTTGTATGAACACTCGTAACGGTCAAAGGATCATCAGTTGGCAGCCCCACAATGGCCGACCAGCTCTCCTCCAGCGTAAGCCCCAGACTTGCGCGCTTGACTTCGCCATATTTAAAGTAATGATGGATTACATAATGTACCGTCTCCGCAGGGATCGAGAAGCCTGTATTCTCCACTCCAACCGCTGCATACTTCATTGTGTTAATCCCGATCACTTCACCCTTTAGATTTACGAGCGGACCGCCGCTGTTCCCCGGGTTAATGGCTGTGTCGCTTTGAATCAGACGATAGGATGCATTCACTCCCCGATTGAGCCCGCTGACCACACCTACTGTAGCTGAATTCCGCAGGGAAAAAGACACCGGTGTGCCGATCGCAATGACGGTCTCGCCCACCCGCATATGGGAGGAGGAGCTGGCCAGCTTCGCTGTTTTCAACGATTTCGCATTGATCTTAATCAGTGCTAAATCGCTGGTCGGGTCGCTGTAACTGTCAGTGATCTTATAGGTCTTACCATCGGATGTGACTACAACTGCATTGGATAAACCGTCAATGACATGGGCGTTCGTCACTATCCATCCGTTTGATTTGATAATGACACCCGTTCCGTGCGTCAAATTGTAACGATCTGAGCTTCCTCCTTCTGCACCTGCATCCGGGCGTCCTATGATTCCAACAACAGAAGGGGATACGGCCTCGACAACCTCCGGTATTTCATCTTTTGCTGTATAAATGAATGTTCCTGTCTTCGTGTCATATTGACCTGTACCGCCTAACGCTTTAATAAGGTCTTTTGAATTTATGTATATTTGATCATCCTGTAGCTTCGCATTCAGCTTAACACTAGCGCCTTCGATTACTGCCGGGTTAATCGCACTTGCCCCAAGCATAAGGATTGCCATGACAGCAGCTGTTGTCATTTTTGTTCTTACCTTGTTTAGATTGAGATTTGTGTCCTTGTTTCTATCCGTTATTCTATCGTTATTTGCATTTCTAGCTCTAGTTCTATCTATATTATTACGTTCCAAATGGCTTCACCGATTCCTCTCCCAATCTATCATTCTCGTACTCTTATGTGATATTCTGAATCCATACGCCAGCTGCATTCTTTCTTCAAATGAGGATTAAAAAACACCTTCCCTTCGCACAGGGGAAAGTGTTCTGCAAATCTACTTATGTTGTATGTAACCGTCTAGCTCAACCAATGCTTGATCATCGCATAATCCGTAATTAGAAATACGATTAAGCTGACAACACCAAAAGCAATGGCAAACAAATTCTTCTTGGGTGCCTTGATCAGGCGAACAACACCGATGAAGATAATAATGGTAAATAGAATGACGAAGATATCAAATCCATTAAATTTAGAAGTTGTGCCTCCAGCTTCCGCTAATAGCAGCATACATGCGCCCCCTTATGACGAGATATCATATACGTACAAGCGTTTACACCTTCTTATATGTTATCTTCATCGCCCCGGTTTAGCAAGACTTTTCATCCAGAAAATCTAAAATAATCCAATTCAATTCCTATAAATACTTTTCGTATAATTAGTAATGACTTCATCATAATCGGGATACTTATATCCGAAACTTTCTGACACCGCTTTTGAATAATTTCTAAATAACTCATAACAAGTGAATAAAGACTGCCACATTTCCTCATACCCATTCTCCACATAAGTGGACAGGAGTTTTTCCCAATCTTCATCTGGGAGGCAGCGATTTATAAACTTATAGTTCTTCCCTACACTAAAATGATATCCTTGCTCTGATCCAATTTTCCAAGCCATCATTCTCAATAAATTCGGTCTTGCAATCTCGTTCAGATGGTCAATAGCGAATAGGATTTCTTTTCTCCCCAACCCTTTAACCACGTATGTGGAAACCATCCAGAACTCATTACAGCAATCATCGAATTCTCTTGCTGTCGGCTTTTTAATCCAATATTGACGATCATTTGCGATTACTTCGTGTTTAACGAGATTGTCCTTATCAAGCAGCACCTGAACTAAACCATCGCTGTGGGTAAAATAATCGTTAGCCTCGTGGACTGGGATAAGTGTCAGGTCTAACTTATTCCAATCTTCAAATAGGATTAAGTATGAATACCAATTACCTAACTCCGGCGGAAAGAGCTCCATATCTTCGGGTTTTTGCATCATAACCGGTTTCCCGAATACTTGAAGCCACTGATCATTCTCCTTGAAAGAATTCATGTCCGTTACAAAGTATGACAGGTCATAATCTTGGAATAGATCAGGAGGAATATTGGGGTTTGTTCGGGACCCTTCCAAAGTAACCAATCGAATTCGATCATCATTTTTGGCAAAATCGATCAGCTTCTTCATCATCTCTTGTTCATTTCTCACGACAGTCATCCTCCGTTACAACTATTTTTTAGATAGCATGAATAATAGAGAGTTCGATATAACCACGTCGCTCTAATGATGACGGATTACTTTAAAAAAGCTGGAGATGAGATAAATGTATCTCCTCCAGCTCTTCATGCAGCAGCTATGAACGGTTTAACACCAGGGTTTGACTGCGCTCGGTATCCCGTTCCAACACCGGCTTCAGGTATTTACCTGTGTAGGATTCATTCACTTTGACGATTTGCTCTGGAGAACCTGTACCGATAATGGTACCGCCGCCGTCTCCGCCTTCCGGTCCCAAGTCGATAATATGGTCGACCGTCTTGATGACATCCAGATTGTGCTCAATGACAAGCACGGTTTCCCCAGAGTCCACCAGTCGATGAAGTACCGTCAGCAAACGATCAATATCATCCACGTGCAGACCGGTGGTCGGCTCGTCCAAGATATACATCGTCTTACCGGTACTGCGGCGGTACAGCTCAGATGCGAGCTTGACGCGCTGCGCCTCTCCCCCGGATAGTGTTGTTGCCGGCTGTCCGAGCTTGACGTATCCTAAGCCGACATCCAGCAGGGTTTGAATTTTGCGATGAATCTTAGGAATGTTGCGGAAGAATTCCACCGCATCTTCAATCGTCATATCTAGTACTTCAGAAATGTTCTTTTCTTTGTATTTAACCTCTAACGTTTCCCGGTTATAACGTTTCCCTTTGCAGACTTCACAAGGTACATAAACGTCCGGCAGGAAGTGCATCTCGATCTTAATGATTCCATCGCCCTTACACGCCTCACATCTGCCGCCTTTGATGTTAAAGCTGAATCGGCCCTTTTGGTAGCCGCGCAGCTTGGCTTCATTCGTTTGAGAGTACAGATCTCGAATATCATCAAATACACCCGTGTACGTTGCCGGGTTGGATCGAGGTGTACGGCCGATTGGAGATTGATCAATATCAATGACCTTGTCAATATGCTCCAAGCCTTTCATTTCCTTATACTGCCCTGGGCGTACTCTTGCCCGGTTCAAATCCCGTGCCAGTGTTTTGTACAAGATCTCATTCACAAGGGTAGATTTGCCTGAACCGGATACACCAGTAACCGCTGTAAATACACCTAGTGGAATCTTCACATTAATGTTCTTGAGATTGTTCTCCTTCGCACCGCGAATTTCCAGCCAGCGATCATCCGTCTTCCGTCTCTCGGCAGGAACAGGGATAAACTTGCGTCCGCTGAGATAGCTGCCCGTCAATGAATTAGGATCATTCATGACTTCCTGCGGTGTGCCCTGCGATATGATCTGACCGCCATGAATTCCGGCTCCCGGACCGATATCAATAATATAATCCGCTGCCATCATCGTATCCTCGTCATGCTCTACGACAATGAGCGTATTTCCAAGGTCACGCATATGACCCAGTGTTGCAATCAGACGGTCATTGTCACGCTGATGCAGTCCGATGCTTGGCTCATCCAATATATACAATACACCCATGAGACTGGAGCCGATCTGTGTCGCGAGCCGAATACGCTGTGCTTCCCCGCCAGATAATGTTCCAGCAGCTCTGCTCATGGTGAGGTAGTTCAACCCGACGTTTACGAGGAATCCCAGACGACTGTTGATCTCTTTGAGAATCAAATGGGCAATCGCCTGTTCCTTCTCGGAGAGCTGCAAATTGCTGAAGAATTCCATGGCCGCTCCAATGGAGAGATTGGTCACATAAGCCATGTTGTTGCCATTGACAGTAACGGCCAGCACTTCTTTTTTGAGACGATGACCTTTACATGTTCCACACGGCTTCTCGCCCATAAAGCCTTCGATGAACTCACGAATGCCTTCCGAAGCCGTATCACGATACCGGCGCTCCAGATTGGGAATAATCCCTTCAAATACAACATAAGCTTCTTTTCTTTGGCCAAAATCATTCTCATAACGGAAACGGATCTTCTCACCATTCGTCCCTCGAAGGAGCTTGTTCATCTGATCTGGTGACAGCTCGCTGACAGGAACGTTCATCGGAATCTTGTAATGCTCACATACGGAACGTAAAAATTGCGGGTAGTAGTTCGACGTCCCTCCAGCCCAAGCTTCAAATGCACCGCCTTCGATCGACTTGCTGCGATCTGGAACGAGCAGATCAGGATCGACAATCATCTTAGTTCCCAAGCCGTCACAATCCGGACAGGCACCAAATGGACTGTTGAACGAGAACATACGCGGGGAGAGCTCCTCCATGCTGAATCCGCATATCGGACAGGCATAGTTGGAGCTGAATCTCAGCTCTTCTTCTCCAATGATATCAACCAGCAGCTGACCGCCGGATATTTTAAGCGCGGTTTCAATCGAATCGGACAAACGTGACTGAATGTCTTCCTTCACGACGATCCGGTCCACTACGACCTCAATCGTATGCTTCTTGTTCTTCTCAAGCTCAATGTTCTCCGACAAGTCACGGAGCTCGCCATCAATCCTTACCCGTACGAAGCCTTGCTTCGAAATATCTGCCAGCAGACTCTTGTGCTCACCCTTGCGGCCCGAAATAACAGGCGCAAGAATCTGCAGTCTTGTCCGTTCCGGGTAGCCCATGATCCGGTCAACCATCTGCTCTACGGTCTGGGAAGTAATCTCCACACCATGATCCGGGCAATGCGGATGACCAATGCGTGCAAACAATAGACGCAAATAGTCATAAATTTCGGTAACGGTTCCTACCGTTGAGCGCGGATTGCGGCTTGTTGTTTTCTGATCTATCGAAATCGCAGGAGACAGTCCATCTATCGAATCTACGTCGGGCTTCTCCATCTGACCTAGAAACTGACGGGCATATGCGGACAGTGACTCTACATATCTGCGCTGACCTTCGGCATATATCGTATCAAATGCCAGCGATGATTTACCGGATCCGCTCAATCCGGTCAGGACGACAAAACGGTCGCGCGGGATCGTTACATCGATGTTCTTCAGATTGTGCGCCCTTGCGCCTTTAATGATTATACTCTCATTCGCCACACTCTCATCTCCTTAAAAGAACCCTCCTAAATCCTCCCTGAGAGGGAGGACCCCAAAGGGACCTCCCTTTGGAAACCGGAAATTGGCCGAAGTAGTTGGGCTCGTGGTTATTTACAGCTGGGTTGTTGTGCTTGGACCGCATTCGTTCTGGACAACCCATCTGGTTGTCCAGAACATGCTTTACATCCGACGCGTACCGTGAGTGGGATTGCTTCGCTATATCCCACGGGCGGACCATTGCTCTTCGAGCTCGGTCCTTCAAGTGCATGTTGGTGGGATTGCTTCGCATCATCCCACAGGCGGACCATTGCTCTTCGAGCTCGGTCCTTCAAGTGCACGCTCCTGCGTGGGATCGCTTCGCTCCATCCCACGGGCGGACCATTGCTCTCCGAGCTCGGTCCTTCAAGTGCAACTTCCTGCGTGGGATTGCTTCGCTCCATCCCACCGGCGGACCATTGCTCTTCGAGCTCGGTCCTTCAAGTGCGCACTCCTGAGTGGGATCGCTTCGCTCCATCCCACAGGCGGACCATTGCTCTCCGAGCTCGGTCCTTCAAGTGCAACTTCCTGCGTGGGATTGCTTCGCTTCATCCCACAGGCGGACCATTGCTCTCCGAGCTCGGTCCTTCAAGTGCATGTTGGTGGGATTGCTTCGCATCATCCCACAGGCGGACCATTGCTCTTCGAGCGCGGTCCTTCAAGTGCAACTTCCTGCGTGGGATCGCTTCGCTCCATCCCACAGGCGGACCATTGCTCTTCGAGCTCGGTCCTTGTTCTACTAAATTAAACAATATATCAATTTATCAATAAGTATAGCCCTTATGATCAGCTTTCAACGTTATTAAACGAAATACAATTATGAAATTAAAGAGTACAGAAATAGCAACGTACCTTATGCACTCTTTAAGAAGAGAACGACCCCTCGGCCGTTCTCTTCTTATTTTATTCAGCCTTCAATTCAAGCAGGGCGTCACGCAGTTCTGCGGCACGCTCGAACTGCAAATTCTTCGCTGCATCCTTCATTTCAGCCTCAAGACGCTGCATTAACGACTGACGCTCGCGCTTCGACATCTTCTCTGTGCCGCCTGTCAGATAATCGCTCTTCGCCTCGGCCACCTTCGTTGCCTCAATAACCTCACGAATCTTCTTGCGGATGGTCTGTGGTGTGATTCCATGCTCTTCATTATAAGCGACCTGAATCGCACGACGACGTTCCGTCTCCTTAATCGCTTTATCCATGGAGTCCGTAATCTTATCACCATACATGATAACTTTACCTTCACTGTTCCGGGCTGCGCGTCCAATAGTCTGAATAAGTGAGCGTTCAGAACGCAGGAAGCCCTCTTTGTCAGCATCCAATATAGCAACAAGCGATACTTCAGGAAGATCAAGTCCTTCCCGCAGCAGGTTAATTCCGATAAGTACATGGAATGTGCCGAGCCGGAGATCCCTCAGAATGGCCATACGCTCCAGCGTCTTAATATCTGAGTGCATATATCTGACCTTAATGCCGACTTCCTTGAAGTAATCGGTCAGATCCTCTGCCATCTTCTTCGTCAGTGTCGTAACAAGCACGCGCTCATCCTTCTCTACACGGTCCCGAATCTCACCAATCAGATCATCAATCTGACCTTGGGTTGGTCTCACTTCAATGATCGGATCAAGCAGACCTGTTGGACGAATAATCTGCTGAACCATATCTCCTTCGGTATGCTCAATTTCATAAGGACCTGGAGTGGCAGAGACGTATACGAGCTGCTTCGTCTTCTTCTCGAATTCCTCGAACTGCAATGGACGGTTATCCAGTGCGGACGGCAAACGAAATCCGTGCTCTACGAGTACGGTCTTCCGTGCACGGTCACCGTTATACATCGCACGAATTTGGGGCAATGTCACATGCGACTCGTCAATGACAACCAGCATATCGTCAGGGAAATAGTCGAGCAGTGTATACGGTGTAGCTCCTGCTTCTCGGAAGGTCAGCGGTCCAGAATAATTCTCAATCCCGGAGCAGAAGCCGACTTCCTTCATCATCTCAATATCGTATCGCGTCCGCTGTTCCAGACGCTGTGCCTCGAGCAGCTTGCCCTGCTCACGCAGTTCAGCAAGACGCTCCTCAAGCTCACGCTCAATATTAACAAGCGCTACTCTCATCGTCTCCTCACGCGTAACGAAGTGAGATGCCGGAAATATGGCCACATGATCGCGCTCACCGATCAGCTCGCCGGTCAGCACGTCAATCTCTGTGATGCGCTCAACCTCGTCTCCAAAAAGCTCGATTCGCATCGCGTGCTGATCTTTAGATGCCGGAAAAATCTCAATGACATCACCGCGCACACGGAATGTCCCCCGGACAAAATTAAGGTCATTGCGCTGATATTGGATATCCACGAGACGTGACAAAATCTCCTTGCGAGACTTCTCCATCCCTACACGAAGCGACAATAGCATATTGGAATATTCGATCGGAGAACCGAGACCGTAGATACAGGATACACTCGCAACAATAATAACGTCTCGGCGCTCGAACAAAGAACTTGTAGCCGAATGCCGAAGCTTATCAATTTCTTCATTTATACTTGAATCCTTCTCAATGTACGTATCTGAAGAAGGAATATAGGCTTCTGGTTGATAGTAATCGTAATAGCTTACAAAGTAATCTACCGAATTGTTAGGAAAAAACTCCTTGAACTCACTTGCGAGCTGTGCCGCAAGCGTCTTGTTATGTGCAATAACAAGCGTGGGTCTATTTAACTTCGCTATGGTCTGAGCAATGGTAAACGTCTTACCGGTACCTGTAGCACCAAGCAATGTCTGATGCCTCTTCCCTTGCCGGATCCCTTCTACCAGCTCTACAATCGCTTGCGGCTGATCCCCTTGAGGTTCAAATTCCGATACGAGTTCAAATCCTTTATTGCTCATGACAATATCGCTCATTGCCCAACCTCACCTTCATCGTCTAAAATAGTTTTACACCAGGATTATGCAAATTTCGATCTCTCTCGCTAAGAAACTACAAATATCCAGATAGAATGAAGTCATCAATGTACATACTTACACTCAAAAACTTCAAATCAACCTAGATATTGTTGTAAGAACTGCCCATAGCAAGCTGTGCAATATCCTTATATATGTCGAGATTTACCGAAAATATAACATTCGGAAACCATTTTATATCTGTATTGCTTATTTACCTAACATTAAACAAATGAAGTTCCTCAGCCGAAATAAAAAAGAACCCATCTCAAAAAGTGGAATGAAGCTCTTCATCAGGCTGTTTCATCGGCTCTTCGTTCGTGAGTTAAGCAAAAGCATTTATAAGAATGTTTGTTCCCGTTTATTATACTCGGTTCATGTCCTGGATGCAAATATAGAAAGCAAATGAATGGAGGGAATTTTTGATGGATATCGCGACCCTAATCGGCCTTATAGCCGGAGCTGTCGCAATCATTGGAGGATTTTTATGGGAAGGGGGACAAATAACAGGACTATTTCAAGGGACAGCTGCTCTTATCGTCTTCGGCGGTACGATTGCAGCCGTACTTATCAGCTATCCGCTGCACCGGATCCGTACTCTGCCTGCCGGCATTAAACTGGCCTTCAAACCGAATTGGTCTGAAGTGAATGAATGGCTGGAGGATATCGTAGAGATGTCCATGGTTGCAAGACGTGAAGGCGTTCTAGCCCTGGAGCAGAAGGTCGTTGATCACCCTAATGTTTTCTTAAGAGAAGGCATTCAGTTAGTTGTGGATGGAACAGATCAGCCGATCGTCCGTCAGATTATGGAGCTGGATATCGATGCCAAGGAACAGGAGTATGATAACTATGCCAAGCTATTTGAGTCTGCAGGCTCCTATGCGCCTACCATGGGGATTATCGGGACCGTTATGGGACTCATTCAGGTGCTTGGCCATCTGACAGATCCGAGTCAGCTCGGTCCATCGATCGCCGTTGCTTTTATCGCGACCTTATATGGGGTGGCCAGCGCTAACCTGATTTTCTTGCCTATCGCCTCCAAGATCAGAGCCAAGAGCGCAGAGGAAATTATGGGCATGGAAATGATTCTGGAAGGTGTATTGTCAGTACAAAATGGTGATAATGCGCTGCTCGTTCGCAAAAAGCTGAACACTTATATTACCTCACTGCCAAATTCATTAAGCCCGAGGAAGGATGTCATGCATGAGACAGCGGAATAGGCGAACACGGAATGTAAAGTCAGCGCATTCCTCCGGCTCTTCGCATGATCGCTGGATGATCACCTATGCGGATCTCATTACGCTTCTGCTCATTTTCTTCGTGATGATGTATGCGATGAGCCGGCTTGATGCAAACAAGTATGAGGAAGTCACCAGCTCCTTGCAGACTACCTTTCAGAGCTCAAGTGGAATTCTTGACGGAGGAAATGGCGTAATTAACTATCCCTCTGGCCAGAACGGTGAGACAGGCAGTGGAGCAAACCAGCCCGGTTCGAGCGGAGCCGGTTCAGATACGGAACAAGAGGCAGACAGCGGACCTTTGACCGAACGAGAGACTGCCTTCCGTGAGCAAGAAAAAGAGCTTCAGGATCTCATGGCCTTGATCGAAGATTATATAAGAGACCATGAGCTTGAGAATCTTATTTTTGTAGTGGACAAGCCTCAAGGGATCTCCATTACGCTGAGTGAACAATTTCTGTTTCGCACTGGGGATGCAAATTTAATGGAGGGTGCAGGCCCCGTTCTGTCTCAATTAGCCAGCTTGTTTAGGGATCTTGCGACAACCATCTCAATCGAGGGTCACACCGATAATACCCCAGTGACATCGGGCTCCAAATACCGGGACAACTGGGAACTCTCCGGTGAGCGCGCACTCTCTGTGCTTCGTTATTTTATTGAGCAGGAAGGACTGGATCCGAACAGCTTCCAATATGCCGGATATGCGGATAACCGGCCTGCAGCAGAGAATACGACCGCCGCGGGCAGACAACAAAACCGCAGAGTGGAAATTACGGTTCTGCGCCAGCTGCAAAGTGAGTAAAGCTAGATCTCATTTGAATATAAAAAAGTAAAACCTCCACCCTGCTTTATAGGCAGGATGGAGGTTGTTTTTTGTGCAGAGAAGCTTGTGTGTAGATGTTCCCCTTCTCCGGCTTAGCTTATCGCGTGATTGCTTAAAGTAATTTCAGCTTCTATTCCCTCATGCTTCGTGACTGAAAGGATCGGGCGCTGGCTTATCGGTACGATGTGTATCCACCTTCATCCCGACGATCTGAAAGAACGAGGCAGGACGCTCATCGACTGCAAAGCCGGAATCCGGATCCGGCGCAAGCAGTGCTCCGAGCTGGTGATGCTCACCTTCGTATATCGCACGCTGCAGGAATTTACTCTCGCCTTCAATATTGCGTACTTCCAATTTGCAAAATGCAGGGTTCATACGAAGCGCGCTGTGCAGCTCCGCTTGGGAGTTGACATGCTGCCCATTCACTCGGAAGATAACCTCACCCGTCTGGATCCCCAGCTCCTCCGCAGGACTTCCCGGCAATACGGCCAGAACCTGCAGTCCCTGCTTAGGATGTACATAGATTGGGCTGCGATTTTCTTCCTCCGACGAACTGATCCAGCATATCGCTTCGAGACCTAGAAGAGCAAATAACACCGCCACCAGTGACAGCGGATTCCACCACACGGACAAGAGACTCAAGACAAGCAGTATGACTCCATACAGCAGGAGCCGCTTCGTGGTAAGCGCTGATTTGTCTTCAGGCAGCATACTTTTTGTCATTTCACTAAATCCGACAATAAATGGAACAGCAAAAAGCATATACATATCGGCACCGCCGGAAATCAGCGGACTCCACGCTAAATCTGCTCCACTTCCCGAATTGGTGGGCATAAGCAGCATAAGCGGCACCGGTACATAGTACTGCAGCTGATAACCGCCGACAAGCTTGCCCCTCTTCCCTTTAAAATAAACAGGAGAAGCGTTTTGCCGCTGCTGCAGCCTTACGAACAGAGCCTGAGTCAAGTGCAGCACTGCTGCTAGCACCAGCAGCTGAGGAATCGGCAGATCACGGATTGTAGAGACGACGGCTTCGAGGAAGCCTTGAGGCTCCCAGCTGCCAAACAGCTTAAGCACCCATTGTATGATACCGAGTAAACCCACTGCATATACCGCGTTCAGGTATCTGATCCGCAGCAGCATCAGTGTAATCGATGTTACCCATATCACCAGCACAGCCTGTGCTGTCATTTCAATTCCCAGGAATAAATAAACGACAGATACAATAAGACCAATCAGTATACCTGTAAAAATAGCTCGCAGCGTTAACAGCGGCCACCCATTAAGACGTGTGTGAAGCAATCTTCGTTCCAGCATCCCCTGACGACGGTAACTGAGCGCTAATAATACGATGGCTATATAATAAAATGGCTGAGTCAGCAAAGCGATTAATGCATCCACAACAAGCCATAGCCATGTGATGACTTCATTCAAGTTAGCTCACGCCCCCTCATAATTCAACTGCTGCATGCCCTCTCCAGATACTTGATCCAAGTAAAAAAAGAAGGCTGAACAAGCAGCCTTCTTTCATCTGTTTTTCTAATATCGACAAGAAAAACTTATTCTGAACGCTTGATGTTCGGGTCGTTTTTCTCTCTTAATTCGACGCTGCTGAAGAGATCTCCTGCTTCATCTTGGAAACAGCCTGTTTGAGCTGCGTATCGTATGCAGGATCGCCGATTCGCTCAATGAGCGCCGTCTCGAGTGCTGCAGCCGTTTCCTCGTTGATATTTCCGCTCACGCTCAGTCCTTGTGAGCTTTGGAAAGCTTTGACGGCTTCTACGGTCTTATTATCATAATATCCGTCTTTACGATCCGTCTTATATCCGAGACCCTCGAGCATCGTTTGTGCGTTCTTCACGTCCGTGCTGTTGGTATCGTACTTCAATGGAAGATTATCCTTATTGATTGGTGCCACGGAGAAATAATCAGGCTGACTTACACTAATGTCAGGCTCAATTCCTTTCTCATGAATCCAATCACCGTTTGGCGTAAGCCACTTGGCTATCGTAATCTTCACAAGACTTCCGTCACCAAGCTGACGTTCAAAGCTGGTCTGCACCGTTCCTTTACCGAAGGAATGCTCACCGAGCAGTGTCGCTCCAGCAGATTGCTGCAGTGCGCCTGCCAATATTTCAGATGCGCTCGCACTTCCTTTGTTCATCAGGACACTCACCGGGTAATCCTTCGCTGAACCTTTGGACTTATTTGTTTCCCGAGTTCCGTTCTTGTCTTCCACTTGCACGATCAGTTCTCCAGAAGGAACAAACTGCTCTGCAATATCAATGACGACAGACAGTACGCCGCCCGGATTGTTACGAACGTCGATGACAAGCCCCTTCATGTTCTGGCTTTCAAGCTTAGCAAGCTCCTCCTTGAACCGTTCAGCTGTATTCAAAGAGAACTGCGTTATCGTAATGACACCGACACCATCTTCCTTCATCTCCGCATACACGGTCTCCAGATCAATGTCATCTCGTATAATACTGAACTCGAGCGGCTCATTGGATCCAGAACGCTGAACCTGAACCTTGGCTTCGCTGCCCTTCGGTCCACGGATCTTGGAGACGGCATCATTGAGATCAAGCCCCTGCAAAGATTCACCATTGACAGACAGGATCACGTCCTTAGCCCGTATTCCTGCTTTTTCAGCGGGAGAGCCCTTGATCGGTGATACCACTACAACATTGCCATCCTGTGAGGATACCTCTGCGCCAATACCTGTAAATGAACCTTCAATCGATTCTTCGAATTGAGCAGCTGTTTCCTGACCCATGTAATTAGAATAAGGATCTCCGAGGGCCTCCATCATTCCATTAATAGCGCCATCAATTAATTTAGTACGGTCCACATCTTGATAATAGTTAGCCTCGATCAGGTCAAGTGCGGTTTCAATCTTCTGCAGTTCATTCTTCTGATTGCTGCCGGTTACACTGGCAAGCAGCCCTTCTCCGCCCTGGCTGTTCAGCCCCGGGTAATTTACAACAGCGAGTGTAAGCAAGCTTCCACCCAGAAGCGCAAGAACCACCAGCAGTATAGCAGAGCGCTTCTTCATCATGAGCGTCACCGCCCTTTCTATTCCGACTTACTTGCTTTGGATGTAAATAGGATACAAGTTAACTTAGAGCCAGGCTTCATCAGAGGATGAAACCGTCGGCGGCTATGTTACGCCATCCGTTTCATCCTTGGATGAAACCGTCGGCGGCTACGTTACGCCATCCGTTTCATCCTTGGATGAAACCGTCGGCGGCTACGTTACGCCATCCGTTTCATCCTTGGATAAGATAAAACAAGCTCCTTATTTACTTGTATCATATTTCGCTGAAGGATGAAACACTGCACGACTGTGTTGCGCTTATTGTTTCATCCTTGGATGAAACAGCACACGAACGCTTTACGTTGCCTGATTCATCCTCGGATGATTCAGAAAATCGATCGTATATCCGCTGTCTGATTCATCCCCGGATGATTCAGGCAATCGTCTATATGTTCGTTGCCTGATTCATCCCCGGATGATTCAGACAATCGTTCGTATATCCGCTGTCTGAATCATCCCCACACATAAAACCATATACCAGCAAGAGTATATGTAAAGCTTGTACGGAATATGTCCAGAATAGACCTCTGCTTACAAATAATTCATCGGGTTTTGCGTACTTCCATTCACACGAACCTCAAAGTGCAAGTGAGGTCCCGTAGAGTTTCCTGTGGATCCGACTTCGGCAATCTTTTGACCACGGCTTACAGAATCTCCTTCACTCACCTTGATGCCGCCTTCGCGAATGTGTCCATACAGCGTCCATAGTCCATCCCCGTGATCGACCATCACCGTATAGCCATAACCACTGTACCATTCTGCCATAATAACTACGCCATCTTCAGCGGCATAAATGCTTGTACCTTGAGGGGCAGCAAAGTCAGTACCCGTATGCATCTTACCAACCACACCTGTGATTGGGTGAACACGCGGTCCATAGCCTGAGGAGATACGCGCGCCTGAGATCGGCATTCCCAGCACACCGCTGCCGCTGGAAGACATGGTTTCACTTGAGCTAGAGCTAGAACCAGAAGAGCTGGAGCTGGAGTTCGAGCTGGCTACTTTCTTCTGAGCAGCCTTTCTTGCTGCTTCTTCCGCTGCCGCCTTCGCTCTTGCCGCTGCTGCCGCCTGCTCTGCCTTGAGCTTGTTCTTCTCTTGAACCAGTGCTGAACGTTTCGATGCGATCTCTACGAGCATGCGATCCTGTTCCTCGCTAAGCTCGCCATGCACATGGATTTCTTCCTCATAACCTGCAATGAGCGTCTGTTTCTCTTGCTCTTTACTATCCAGCTCTGCCTTGCGTTCTTTTTTCTCAGCATATAGACGTTTATGTTCTGCATACTGCTGTTCGAGTTCTGCCTTCTTGTCTACAACAAGCTGCTTATCTTTCTTGTGTTCAACGAGCAGATTCTGATCCTGATCCACGATCATCTTCAGTGAATCTGCACGCTCCAGAAAATCGGAAATGCTTGTAGAAGCCAGCAATACATCCAGATAGGAAACTGTTCCATCTGTGTACATCAGACGAACACGCGATTCGAGCAGCTCCTCGCGGGCTGCAATTCTCTCTTCTGCTGCCTGCAGTTCCTTCTTCGTGTTCCGCAAATTCTCTTCCGTAGTTTCAATGCGGTAAGACACGGTCGCCAGCTCATTACTTACGGCTTCAATTTGTTCCATAATAGCTTCGAGATAGGCTTCTTGCTTCTGCTTGTAGTGTTCTGCTTCCTGCTTCTTCTGTTCCGCCTTCTGTTGCTGTGACTTCGCAGATTCGGACTGCTGTTCCAGCTGATCCAGCTCTTTATCAATATCGCTGATGCTTGATGCAGCGATTCCGTATCCAGGACTAAGCACTGTGGCTGTAAGTAAACTTAACGCTATTGCAGTGGCCGTCTTTTTCAAGTTCGTTTCCCATCCTTCTTCGTAAGTATTTTATATATCAATCCATGACGAGTTATGTTCTTACTTAAGGGCTGCCCGATAAGGACAGCCACATGATTATACGAAACTACAAACTACTAAAACTATGAAAACCTTACACTTTCAAAGATTTACGAATAGACAACGTGCTTCCCAGGATGCCCACGAGCATTCCCATAAGGAGCAGTGATCCGCCAAACCAAGTCCATATACTGGACAATGGCACCAGATCAAGCATCTGGATGATAATATCTTGTTGAATTGAGTTCAGCAGCTGGTTGTATCCGATAAATAGTATAGCGATCGTAATAATAGATCCAATGAATCCAATCAAGGCCCCTTCAACAAAGAACGGCCAGCGGATAAAGGAGTTTGTTGCTCCTACCAGCTTCATGATGCTGATCTCCCGGCGTCGTGCCAGGATCGTTACGCGAATCGTGTTCGAGATCAAAAACATGGACATGAGTGCAAGACCTGCTACAAAAACAACGCCGATCGTCCGGATCAGACGAGTGATCTTGAACAGTGTCTCCACCGTGTCTTCTCCATAGTTCACTTTCATAATGGGCTGCTCTGGGTATTCCTCGTTCAGCGCTTCAATCTTTTCAGCTACAAAGCTGACTGTGCTCGGATCAATAACCTCTACCCTGAGCGTATCCGGGAGAGGATTGTTATCCTCGTCGAAGCCTTCAAGCAGCTCCTGACCATCTTCTCCAAGCTCTTCTTTAAAATCTGCCAAGCCTTGCTCTTTAGGAACAAATTCAATCTTGCTCACTTCCGGCATGGCTCCAATCTCGTCCTGAAGCTTACCGCGCAGCGCCTCATCTACATTAAGCTGCAGGAATGTACTGATCTCCACTTGGTCATCTGCCTGATCCGCCATGGAATTGACGTTCACCACGAGCAGAACGAACACGCCCAGAATCAACAATGAGACAATAATCGACGTAATAGATGCTATGGACATCCAGCCGTTACGGAATAGGCTCTTGAACCCTTCCCGCATATGGCGCAAGAAGGTACTAAAATTCATAGCCGTATTCCCCTCTCATTTCGTCTCGGACGATATGTCCCTGCTCAATGGCAATAACCCGCTTACGCATGGTATTTACAATATCCCGGTTATGGGTTGCCATCACGATTGTTGTTCCTCGGAAATTGATTTCATCCAGCAGCTGCATAATTCCCCATGACGTCTCCGGGTCAAGGTTACCCGTAGGCTCGTCCGCGATGATGACAGACGGATTGTTCACGATCGCCCTTGCGATCGCAATACGCTGCTGCTCCCCGCCTGACAGCTGGTTCGGCTCGCGGTCTGCCTTGTTCTTAAGACCGACAAGATCCAGGGCTTCCATAACCCGCTTCTTAATCTGTTTCTTCGGTGCTTCAACAACCTCCATTGCGAATGCGACATTCTCATACGCCGTCATCTTCGGCAGAAGTCTGAAATCCTGAAAAATAACGCCGATATTACGCCGAACATAAGGGATTTTGCGATGCTTCAGCTTACCGATATTAAATCCGTTAACTGAAATCTGTCCTTTTGTCGGAACTTCTTCTCTGTAAATGAGCTTCATAAATGTCGATTTCCCCGCACCAGACGGTCCGACAATATAAACGAATTCGTTGCGGTCGATCTTTACCGACACACCTTGCAAGGCATGTGCCCCATTCGGATAGGTCTTCCACACGTCCTGTAATTCAATCACATGATCACTTCCCGTTGCATAGTAGCCTTTATCATTTCGACACTTTCCATTGATTTCCTTTAAAATCTCTCGAATTTCATCAAGATGTTTCCCATTGTAACAAATTTGTTACCTTTTGAGTAGCCGAAAGATTTCCGCTTCCGGAACATATACATGTAAAGTGTTTGTAATCCGGGGAAACAAGAAGCAGGAAAGGAGTTACCCATGAAAAAAATTCACACTTTCGCCATCATTTCTGTGCTATTTGCCCTCTTTTTCACCACCCTTTTGGTGTGGATTTATATGTATACTCATCAAGTGAAGCTCCCGTCAAAAGTAACCATCTCCGGCTGGGCTGTCGGCGGCCAAGATATCCCTTCAGTAATTCGTGAGCTTGATCAGAAGCTCCAGGCATTAGAAGACCTGCCTCTACAGCTTAAGGAAGGCAATCGTACCCTATCCACCCCCAAGCTGACACTTCAGCATGCCGGAGTGAGGTATAACGCGAATGAGTTTAAACAGGCCGCAGCTGGGCTGACCGAAGGAAACATGGTTCAAAGACTCCTCAACCGACTTCGTTTTCAAAAAGACTGGAACATCTCCTACAGCTATGATCGTGCTAAATTGCAAAGCTATCTGTCTCCTGCCTGGGAACAATCTGAATTTGGTGAAATGATCCCTGCTAAGGTCCATATTACGAAGCTGGATGAGATCGAGTTTATACCTGAGCACAGCGCGAACAGGATTCACTGGACGGAGATGACCCGGCGCATAGAACATGCTGTCCCGAGCGATTTCACACGACTTATGAATCCAATAGAACCCAGACCTACTATTGTTATCGACCTTCCCCTCCAAGTGATGAACCCCTCGGTAACAATTGACTCTCTTAGACAGTCTGGCATTCAGCGAAAAATCATTCAAGTCTCTACCCCACTCGGCACGAGCGGAGAAGGAAGAACCTACAACGTCACGGCTGCCGCCAAAGCGGTGGATGGTATGATACTTAAGCCGGGAGAGGAGCTCAACTATGGACAAATTGTCAAGAAGGCAGAGAAGGACAGCGGCTTCAAGGAAGCCCCTGTCATTGTAGGCGGAGAGCTTGTTCCAGGTATCGGCGGGGGCATCTGCCAGGTCTCAAGCACCCTCTATAATGCGGCACTCAGAACAGGGCTTCACATTGTGGAACGGAGAAATCATTCACTGCCGGTCAGTTATATGCCCAAAGGCCTCGATGCTACGTTCGCGACGGACTACATCAATTTCAGATTCAAGAATACTACGGGCAAATCGCTGCTGATCAAAGCAGAGATTAAGAATCGCGAGCTGGTTGTAAAGTTTTTTGGAACCATGCCGGAGAATGTAACCTATGAGCTCGAAACACTTCTCCTTGAAACACTCCCTGCACCCACAGAGTTTACGAATGACTCCTCTCTGCCGGTAAATACGCAGGCCGTAGTCCAAGAAGGAGCACCCGGATATATTGTGGAGACCTATCAGATTAAACGAATCGATGGCGATATCGTCTCCCGCACTCTGATCTCCAAGGACACCTATCGTCCACAAGCGCGTCTAATTGCAGCCAATCCAGACAACCCTTCCTCTGAGACAGAAGACCGCTCAGAACCTGCGCCATTTGACCCTGCTCCTCCGGTCGAGGACGGTATACGTACACAGGGAGCCATCGGAAATTGATGTTGATTTGTGAGCTGCAGGAGCTTCTGCCCTATTTTGAAGCCTTTTAAAAAAACAAAAAAACTCATGGGCCTGTAAGATACAGGTTCATGAGTCCATGAGTCTTCAGTTCCTGAGCGCTTTTAGTTCTTGAGTTCATTGCATCCTATTTTTAGCGACGCAAGCTCTTGTCTACCTTCGCAGTGGGATGCTCCTTGTATTTCTCCGTATATTCAACCAGCCCGATCCGGCAGCCTGGACCAATCGTGACTCGCCGTCCTCGCACAACCTTTGCCTCCACATGCTCAAGCCTGATGTTATCACCCTCAATCAGATCAGCCGACAGGGTCTTGTTGACTCCCTTACTAAGGAAGCGCGGAAACCAGGATAAAAACGCCTGCCCAACATCAATCTGTGCCCCGCATAATTCCCTTACACGACTCGGACCATTCAGTTTAATTCCAATATGCTCCGCGTTCACGGCTCCTTCTGCCCTAATCACACCTCGTATGCGCACTTCTTCAGAGGTACAGTCCCCGTGAATTTGCAGCTGTCCTGAGCATTTCAGCTTCTCACCGCGAAGATTCTGTCCTACTTTCATTGCCCCGAGCAGCTTCATATGACGAATCTGCAATGTTCCATCTACACGAAGCTCCCCCAGCGTTGATGCGGAATCACCGGATAATCCGCCTTTTATACGCACATTTCCCAAGAGTTTGAATGAGGATGCATCTAATTGCCCTTGTACAGAGGCGTCCCCCATACAACGAAACAGCTCGCAGCTCGCATCCCCGTCAATTCGGCCTTGACCCATAATGCTTATTTTTCGAAATGATCCTCCAGCTGACTCCCCTTCGCCAATCATTCTAACGTCACTTTTCCAATCGCTGTTAAGCTCACGGTTACCTGTAATCACAACAATTCACCCCTTTACGTTTGAATGTAGCGATCGACCACCGTATCCTCATCCTGATGATAGGATTCCTTATACTCCACAAGACCGATCTGGCACCCTGGGCCAATAACCACTCGATTGCCCCTAACCGTTTGAGCATAGGTCTGCTCCAAGTAGATGTCGTCTCCTTCAATCACTTTGGCTTTCAGCTTAGGCGCGAGTCCTGGCACGAAACCATCGAGAAGCTTTACCTTCCGGTCACGGCGCACATGAATGCGTTCCCCGCCAATTTCCTCCGCCTCACAGCCCAGAAGCAGTTTAATATCAACATCACCTGCGTTCAGCAGCCCATGGATCTTGAAGCCGCCCTGTACCTCGAACTTCTCGCATTCCACATCCCGGTCTGCTGACAGGGTTCCTGCTACTTCTACGCTGCTGGCAATGAGTTTGCCGCCTACGTTAGCTTTGCCGTTGACGACAAGCGATTCTGTATCCAGCTGTCCTCTAATCGAAAAGACACCATCCACTCGAGTTCGGTCAGCTCCCACATTCCCTTTTGCTTTACTTGTGCCGTTAACGATGATTTCTTCTGCAGAGATGTCACCATTCACCGTTGATAGCCCGTTCACGAAGTAGCGATTACATTTGAGAGCACCATTCAAACTTGCGGTTCCGTTCACTTCATAACTGATACAGTCGATATCACTGGAAAATTTGGCCATCCCATCTGCTCTGACATGCTGGTAGATCCCCCCTGAAGTACTGCAAATTCCCGCAATATTCCGATTCCGTCTCTCTGCTTCACTCATAGCGATAACCTCCAGATCGATTTAAATGCACCTTCAGCTGTTCTATATAAACTGCAATTGGTAACCTCAGAACTTCCTTAACGCCTATATCGTAATATATTCCGCTTCCTGCACTGACCATCACAAGAATCGGCACGCCCATTTTGCGGATCAGAATGATGTCACAGCCCTTATCCTCGAACTTCCTGTATTCATGATGAAACGTACGAATGAGAAGCGCTCCCTCATCTCGGGTCATTTGTCCACTGGACAAAGCCTGATCCAGAACATAAAGGCAAAGTAGCTGCTCGAACTCCAGCTGCTCTGTCTCATGAAGCTCCGCTTGCTCTAAGTACAATTGCATGGTGATCGGTGTAACCAGCTGTCTATGCATAATTTCTTCCTGTGTCAGAAGAAGCGTGCTGACCGATGGAGAGAACACATCTGCGAGCTCATCCAGAGATAGATCATCTTTCATGTTTTTTATTTTGTGAATTCGTGATAAGATGCTCTCCCTGGGGAAAAACGTCTCCTGACCCGTAAAGGAAGATCTGCGAATGAACCAATCCTCCGGAATTAAATTCTTCCGCTTCCATCGGTATAACTGTCCATATGAAATACCGGTGATCTCCAGCAGATCTTTCTTCGATATCAAGTCCTCCTGCATGTGAAATCAACCTCCTGAACACAATGTAACATAACATTGTTACGCTGTAAATGAAATAGAGCATCACATTTTCCTTAAAGGCGGTAAGTTCCCTGCGGAATAGGCTTTCTAAGCGTCGGATACCCGTGAATAACATGCTCACCCTTCTTCATTCTATCCACATTTTCATGCAGAAAAAGGATAATGTCTCTACCTGTCTGTGAGTAATGTGTATAGATATGTGCATAAACGTGAAAAAAATGTCGTTATTTCGTGCACGCTGTGTATAACACAATGTTATGCACATGAAAACGCATGATTTTATCCTGATCCAGAATGAGACTTCAAAATACATTCATTCTCACCGGAAAAGTTATCAACATTTTGGTATCTGTTGATAACTTTTCGTTCAGCGCTCACGCAATATACAAGACGAAGACCGCCATCAAGCCCCTTTTTAAACCCTTCACTCCCCGTTCATGGTATCACCCCTGCTTGAAATGAATCGTTATGATAAAAATGAAACCGCTTTTTATTCGAACATGCTTTATAATAGAAATGACAACAATTCATCTTGATTTGAAGGGAGCACTTCTAATGGCCTTTATGCAATGTCACTTTTATTCCGAAGTACTAGGACTGAATACAACGATGCACGTCATTCTGCCCCAGCAGACTTTCTCTCAGATTGGAGTGGATACGAAGCAGGGACAAGGGCCCTACCCGACACTCTATCTGCTGCATGGTCTCTCCGATGATGACTCCATCTGGATGCGCCGGACCTCCATCGAACGCTATGCTTCCGCGCTAGGAATTGCGGTAGTCATGCCGAACGCATATCGCAGCTTCTATACCGATATGGCTGAAGGAAGTAAGTATTACACGTACATAACGGAAGAGGTTCCGAAGCTGGCGAGATCCTTCTTCCCGTTATCTTCTGCACGTGAGGACAACTTTGTTGCCGGGCTCTCCATGGGCGGATACGGTGCTATGAAGATTGCATTATCCAGACCAGAGGAATATGCTGCTGCAGCAAGCCTCTCTGGTGCTGTCGATATGGCGGCCCATTATGACAATCTCAAGGCTCAGGATGACGCGCGCAGCGTGGAATTCAAACGGATCTTCGGCGACATCATTGCAGGAACAGAAAATGATCTGATCCATCTTCTGAAACAGTGCGATCAGCAGCCAGGTCCTAAGCCTAAGCTGTTCCAGTGCTGCGGAACAGAGGACTTCCTATATGAGGATAATCTCAGCTTCCGTTCGGCAGCTGAACAAACCAATCTTGACTTCACTTATACCGAAGGACCGGGAGAGCATGAGTGGGGATACTGGGATGCACGCATTCAGGATGTTCTGGAGTGGCTTCCTTTGCAGAAATAATAGAACATGTGATAAAAAAGGGATTACTTCAAGGACGGCAGCCTTAGCCTCCTTCAAGCAATCCCTTTTTACATTTAGAACGATCTTAGTTACTCTGTATGCTCTTTAAGCCATTGCGTGGTCAGACCCAGCATCGCTTCGCTCCGGCGAATCGCATCGGCCACTTGAGTGGAAGCCGTACCTCCGTAAACGTTACGAGCATTGACGACGGCTTCTGGCTGGAGCACCGCATAAATCTGATCATCGAACAGCTCGGAGAATTGCTTGAACTCATCAAGGGATAGATCAAGCAAGTATTTTCCGTTCTGGATACAATACAGCACCGTTTTACCGATAACTTCATGTGCCTGGCGGAAAGGGAGGCCCTTGCCTACGAGGAAGTCGGCAATATCGGTCGCATTGGAGAAGTCCTGATTCACGGCTTCGCGCATCCGTCCTTTGTTCACCTTCATCGTAGCAATCATCGGCGCAAACAGCTGCAGTGCTCCTTCGAGTGTTGCCACAGTATCAAACATGCCTTCCTTGTCTTCCTGCATATCTTTGTTGTACGCAAGCGGAAGGGATTTAAGCACGGTGAGCAGACCCATCAGGTTACCGTAGACACGTCCTGTCTTGCCGCGGACAAGCTCCGGAACATCGGGATTCTTCTTCTGCGGCATAATGCTGCTGCCTGTGCAGAACGCATCATCAAGCTCGACAAAATTGAACTCCGTGCTGCTCCACAATACGAGCTCCTCACTCAGACGAGACAGGTGCATCATAATAAGGGAAGCATCCGCCAGGAACTCAACGATAAAGTCACGGTCACTTACCGCATCAAGGCTGTTCTCATATACCCGGTCAAATTGAAGCTGCTCAGCAACAAAATGACGGTCGATCGGGAAGGTTGTTCCTGCCAGTGCGCCTGCACCCAGTGGAAGCACATTAATCCGTTTGTAGCTGTCGATCAGACGCTCGGCATCGCGCTGGAACATGGAGACATACGCCATCAGATGATGAGCGAATAGAATGGGCTGTGCTCTCTGCAAATGAGTATAGCCTGGAATAATCGTATCCAGATTCTCTTTGGCCTGTCCGATCAGTGCCTCCTGCAGCGCATGCAGCATCCCGACAATCTCGATAACGCGAGACCGCAAGTAGAGATGCATGTCGGTTGCTACCTGGTCATTCCGGCTGCGTCCCGTGTGAAGCTTACCGCCCACCGGTCCGATCTCCTCAATCAGATTCTTCTCGATATTCATATGGATATCTTCATCTGAGACTGAGAACTCAATCTGGCCTTCACGAATTTTGCCGAGAACCGTGTTCAAGCCTTCTTTGATCTTCTCCACATCATCCTGTGGCAAAATTCCGCATTTACCCAACATTGTCACATGTGCCAGACTGCCTTGAATATCTTCCTCTGCGAGGGCCTTGTCAAAATTGATCGATGCTGTATATTCCTCCACCAAATGATTCGTCTGTTTTGTGAAACGCCCGCCCCATAATTTACTCATGTCTGTGCCTTCCTCCCTTTCACATCTCATGGATAAAGGCCGCTCCTGAGTTCTCTTCAAGGAACGGCCTTACGCTTCCTTACCAGCTTACAGCTGCTTCATCTATAATCATGCCACATTACTTCTAGGGCACATCATTATTGGTTCTGTGCTACACCCGATCCGACCTTGAGACGCAGTGCATTCAGGCGGATGAAGCCTGTTGCATCCCCTTGGTCATAAGCCTGGGTAGGATCTGCTTCCATCGTCGCGATGTCCGGATTGTACAGACTAACAGGGCTCTTCACGCCAGCCGCAATAATATTGCCTTTGTACAGCTTCACGCGAACCGTTCCTGTTACATTCTTCTGGCTCTCCGTCACCAGCGCCTGCAGCGCGAGACGTTCCGGTGCAAACCAGAAGCCATTGTATACGAGCGTGCTGTAACGTGTGATCAAGCTGTCACGCAGGTTCATCACTTCACGGTCCATGGTAATGGATTCCATCTTGCGATGCGCAGTGAACAGAATCGTTCCACCTGGCGTCTCATACACACCGCGGCTCTTCATGCCAACGAAACGGTTCTCTACCATATCAACACGGCCGATTCCGTGCTTACCGCCCAGCTCATTCAGCTTCTCCATGACTTCAAGCGGACTCAGCTGCTCACCGTTCAGAGCTACACAGTTCCCTTTTTCAAACTCAAGATCCAAGTACTCCGCTTCGTCGGGAGCATCCTCCGGTGAATTGCTAAGAAGGAACATCTCCTTGTTCTCTGGTGCACTCGCATCAAACCAAGGATCCTCAAGCACTCCGCTCTCATAGCTGATATGCAGCAGATTGCGGTCCATGGAATACGGCTTCGCTGCCGATGCAGTTACAGGAATACCATGCTGCTCTGCATAAGCGATCATCTCCGCACGACCCGGGAATTGATTGCGGAATTCCTCCAGACGCCATGGTGCGATCACTTTGATGTCTGGTGTAAGCGCAGCAGCATTCAACTCGAAACGTACCTGGTCGTTCCCTTTACCTGTTGCACCGTGTGCAATGGCTGTCGCGCCTTCAGAAATCGCGATATCAACCATCCGCTTCGCGATCAGCGGACGCGCGATACTGGTACCGAGCAGATATTGGCCTTCATACAAGGCACCCGCCTGGAACATCGGGTAAATGAAGTCACTTGCGAACTCATCCCGCAGATCGTCGATGTATACTTTGGAGGCACCTGTTGCGAGTGCTTTTTCCTCTAATCCGTCCAGCTCTTCCTTCTGTCCGATATCTGCTGTGAACGCAATAATCTCTGCATCATAAGTTTCCTTGAGCCATTTTAGAATGACGGAAGTGTCCAGTCCGCCGGAATAGGCCAGTACAATTTTCTCTTTTGCCATAATGTCCTCCTTAGTCGCTTGAACAATAGTCTATATCGATTCCAATATCTACAATTTATTTTAACATTAACGAATCCATTTTATATACCTTCAGCTGCTTAACTTAAGAGTATATAAAAATCTCTTCATTACCCCATCAGGGCAGCCATCAGTGCTTTTTGGGCATGGAGACGATTTTCCGCTTGGTCAAAAATAGCCGAGTTCGGTCCATCAATGACCCCTTCACTTACTTCTTCACCACGGTGTGCTGGAAGGCAGTGCAGGAAGATATAATCCTTCTTCGCTCCTTTAACAAGCTCTTCATTAACCTGATAATCAGCAAAAGCAGCTTCACGGGCCTGCTGCTCTTCCTCAAAGCCCATGCTGGCCCAAACATCCGTGTAGATCATGTCCGCATCCTTCACTGCTTCCTCTGGACTGCGGGTCACGACCACCTGAGAACCCGACTCTTGTGCAATGCTCTTCGCCTTCTCCACAATCGCCGAATTCGGTTCGTATCCTTCAGGACTCGCCACCGATACATGAACACCAAGCTTAGCAGCACCAAGCATCAGGGAATGAGCCATGTTATTGCCGTCGCCTACATAGGCCATCTTGAGACCCTTCAGCTGTCCCTTGTGCTCCAGCACCGTCTGGAAATCTGCCAGCACCTGGCAAGGATGCGCATCGTCGCTCAGCCCGTTGATTACGGGAATATCCGCATACTTGGCGAGCTCCGTCACATTGCTGTGCGCAAACGTCCGAATCATAATCCCATCCAGGTAACGAGAGAGCACTTGAGCCGTGTCACTGATGGTCTCACCGCGTCCAAGCTGAATGTCATTTTTGCTTAAGAACAGCGCATGCCCGCCCAGCTGGAACATCCCTACTTCAAAGGATACGCGCGTACGTGTGGATGATTTTTCAAAAATAAGTCCGATCGTCTTGCCCTTCAGCGGCTGATAGACTTCACCGCTTTTTTGCTTCTTCTTGATCTCAATGGCAAGCTGGAGAAGATATTCAATCTCCTCTTTGCTATAGTCTGTGAATTCAATAAAATCCCGGCCTTTGAGGTTCAGCTGTGTAATTGTCATGTGTTCATCCTCCTTCAAACTTCGTTCGCAGCGATGTGTTCTTCAATCAACGTCTTGATTAGAGCCACTGCTGTATCAATTTCTTCTGTGGTCACGTACAGGTTTGGCAGGAAGCGGATCACTTCAGGCCCTGCATTCACGAACAGGAAGCCTCTGCTCTGGCCTGCTGCGACAATATCGCCAACCGGTCCCTGACATGCAATCCCAACGATCAGACCTCGGCCGCGTACCTCGGTTACAAATGAAATGCCTGCGAGCTCCTTGCGCAAGGATTCGATCAAGTAATCTCCCATTTGCTGTGCCCGTTCAGGCAGCTTCTCTTCAATGATCGTCTCGATCGTTGCATTGACTGCTGCCATCGCCAGAGGTGTGCCCCCGAACGTAGTCGCATGACTTCCCGGGGTAAATGCATCACGCAAATAAGCTTTACCCAGCATCGCACCAACCGGGAATCCACTGCCGATCCCTTTGGCTGAAGTGAAAATATCCGGCTCCACATCATAATGCTGATGAGCAAACAGCTTGCCTGTTCTTCCCATGCCTGTCTGCACCTCATCCATAATCAGCAGTAAGCCGTGTTCCTCGCAGAGCGCCTTCACTTTTCTCAAAAATTCCGGCTCGACGACATGAATGCCGCCTTCAGCCAGGATCAGCTCTAGCATAATCGCCGCCGTATGCGGAGTAATTGCTGCTTCCAGTGCAGGGATATCATGCAATGGCACATGAACAAAGCCTTCTGGCAGCGGAAGGAAGCCTTCCTTCACTTTATCCTGTCCAGTTGCAGTGAGCGTCGCTAGTGTCCGGCCATGGAAGGACTGTTTGAAGGTGATAATCTCAAACTTGCCTTTGCCAAGCACTTTTTGCTGATATCTGCGCGCCAGCTTAATCGCCGCTTCATTAGCCTCTGCCCCGCTGTTGCAGAAGAATACCGCATCAGCACAAGTATTTGCTGTCAGCAGCTTCGCTGCCTGCTCCTGTCCAGGAATGGTGAACAGATTCGATACATGCCACAGCTCATCCAGCTGTTCCTTCACTTTATTCACAATCTTATCCGGCGCATGACCCAGATTGGTGACGGCGAGACCGCTCATGAAATCCAAATATTTATTGCCCTTGTCATCCCACAGGTAGCTGCCCTTGCCCTTGACCAGGCTAAGCGGATACCGTGCATAGGTTGGAAAAAGCGAGCTACCTGCCTCATTCGTCACTTGCTTATCAGGTGCTGCCGCTTGTGTCTGCTGTGATTGATTCGTAACGGTCATCATCTACACTCCCATCTGATTTTGGCGCATGCGCCGTTTTAATAAAAAACATTCGTTGCTCTAATTGCGAGCTGTCCGTTCATTCACCTAGATCTTCTCGCTGTCATCGTTACATCCGTACGATTCTTGTGCCAATGACTTCTCCCTCAAGCACCCGGCTCAAGATCTTCGGCTCGCTGCCGTCCACGATCACGACCTCTTTCACTTTACCTTGAATACATTGAATGGCGGCTCTTACTTTCGGGATCATTCCGCCGTATATTTCGCCGCTCTGGATCATGTCTTCAATCTCCTGCACTGTAACTGAAGGAAGCACCTTCTTCACTCCATCGACATTCTTCATAATCCCGGGCACATCGGTGACGACAATCATGCGGTCCACGCCCAGATGGGAAGCGACAGCTCCTGCTGCCGTGTCTGCATTGATATTGTAGCGTTGTCCTGCTGCATCAACACCTATAGGCGCGATCACCGGCATATATCCCAGATTGACGATTCCTTCTATAATAGAAGACTCTACCTGAGTGACATCTCCTACATGACCGACCTCAGCGCTGTTGCTCACCGGCTTCGCCTGAATCAGACCACCGTCCACACCGGACAGTCCGATTGCTCTTGCTCCAGTCCCTTGAATAAGACGGACGATCTGCTTGTTAATGCTGCCTGCCAGTACCATTTCCACAACATCCAGCACTGCTTCTGTCGTCTTGCGCAGTCCACCGACAAATTCAGTCTCAATACCAAGCTTCGCCAGATTGTCCGAGATCGCCGGACCGCCGCCATGAACGATAACCGGTGCTATGCCTTCAGCCTGAAGATCACGCAAATCCTCGAAAAACGAAGCCGGCAGCGCCGCAAGCGTACTGCCTCCGCATTTCATGACAAACGCTCCTGCTGTATGCCCGGTCGAGCTCTTCTTCACTTCTGTGCTTGCCTGCGTCATTCCCCTCTCCCCTTTTCCAAGTATCTTTAAGTTCTATAAGCTGCATTAATCCGTACATAATCGTAAGTCAGATCACAGCCCCAGGCAGTCGCCTTACCTGTACCCCCATGAAGATCAACAAAGATCTGAACCGTATCGCCTTGAAGATAGACAAGTGCCTCATCTTCACTAAATGCCACAGGACGAGAGCCTTGCAGCACCAAAATATCCCCCAGCTTGACATCAACCTGCTCCGGATTCACCGGCACGCCTGCACGACCAACGGCAGCAATGATTCGTCCCCAGTTGGCATCTGCACCGAACATGGCGGTCTTGACCAGACTGGAACCAATGACCGTCTTCGCGATCGCTCGGGCGGAATCATTCGTATCTGCTCCTTGAATGTTCACTTCAACCAGCTTCGTAGCCCCTTCTCCGTCTCTTGCAATTGCCTTTGCCAGCACTTCACATACATAATTGAAAGCCTCTGCAAAAGCCTCCCAGTCTTTATGCTTCGGAGTCAGTGTATCGTTGCCTGCCAGGCCGCTGGACATCGCAACCAGCATATCATTCGTGCTTGTGTCACCATCCACCGTAATCATATTGAAGGTCGCATCTGTCGACTGACCCAGCAGTCCTTGCAGTGCCTGCTGTTCAATCGCGGCATCACAGGTTACAAAAGCAAGCATTGTCGCCATATTCGGATGAATCATCCCCGAGCCCTTTGCCGCTCCAGCAATCGTGACTTGTTTGCCATCCACTTGAGTCGTGACACAGATTTCTTTTTTCACAAGATCGGTGGTCAGAATCGCTTGAGAGAACTCAGCTGCTACATCCGCGTCCTTTCCCATCTTCGCAGGCATCGCCTTAATTCCGGCATGTACACGATCCATTTTGAGCAGTTCACCAATGACACCGGTTGAAGCAACTGCCACATCGGCTTCAGCCACGCCCAGCTCACGCGCAGCAGCGGCTCTCATCGCATATGCATCTTCTTCTCCCTGCTTGCCCGTCACAGCGTTTGCATTACCGCTGTTTACGATAATGGCTTGAAGCTTGCCGTTCTTCAGACTGTCTCTTGTCACTTGAAGCGGTGCTGCTTGGAATACATTCGTTGTATACACGGCAGCAGCGTTCGCGATGACATCACATTTAATGGCGCCAAGATCGTTACGCTCCGCCTTCTTGAGTCCACAATGCAAACCTCCTGCGCTAAACCCTAATGGCGATACGATCGATCCGTTATCCACGATGCTAAAAGCCCGAATTGCAACCTGTCCCATAATTTCTTCCCCATCCTATCCAAGTTAATATGAAAAGCCGGACATGCACGGATTATGCTTCATTCTACTTATGGGTATACTGGTGAGAATTGAAGCCCTGTTGCTTCATCCCAGCCCATCATCAGATTCAAATTCTGAATGGCCTGCCCAGCAGCACCCTTCACGACATTATCAATAACAGCGAAAATGGTAACTCTTCCTGTGCGCGAATCGGCTGAGAAGCCAATGTCACAATAGTTGGATGCGAATACTTCCTTCGTCGCCGGCCAGCTGCCCGCCTGCCTGATTCGAACGAACGGCTTGCCTTCGTAGTACTGGTTGTATGCATCAATGAAATCCTGGTCTGTATAATTTCCGTTTAGGGATGCATAAATCGTGCTCATGATCCCTCTAGTCATAGGTACGAGTTGTGTTGTGAACGTGACCGTTACTTTATGACCTGCTATATCGGTTAATACCTGCTCAATCTCCGGAATGTGCTGGTGCTTATTAACCTTGTAGGCTTTGAAATTCTCGTTAATTTCAGCATAATGAGAAGTCAGGCTTGTGCCACGGCCTGCTCCGGATACACCGGATTTCGCATCAATAATGATGCTTGCGGGATCAATCATGCCTGCTGCGATGGCAGGAATCAGACCCAGCAGCGTTGCTGTCGGATAACAGCCCGGGTTAGAGATGAAGTCTACACCTTGAACCTTCTCTCCGTACACTTCGCTCAGTCCATAAACAGCCTGCTCCAAATACCGATTCTCTGCAGGAGCGTGTTTATACCATGTTTCATACTCTGCTCCATCCTTCAGCCTGAAGTCGCCTGACAAGTCAATGACCTTGAGACCCGCATCAATGAGCTGAGGAACGAGCTGTGTACTTACGCCGGATGGAGTCGCGGTGAATACCAGATCCACATTTGCTGCCATTTGGGCTACGTCGATGCCGTCCAGTGTCTGCTCCATAATGGTATTTAAATGGGGGAACCCTTCTGCTATGGATACTCCGCTCGTTGATGACGAAATGACGGAAGCGATCTCTACGTTCGGATGATGCTGTAAAAAACGAATGAGCTCCACTCCGCCGTACCCAGTGGAACCCACAATTGCGACTTTTAATTTGTCCTTCATAATGTCTCCCCTTCTCTCTTCAGCTGAGCTCACAGTTCATGCAGCTCTCTATGTATGCAGCACTCTATCTGACGGTGCCTGTCATATCGGCAATTGCTGAATTTCTGCTTACTATTATCCGATTTCCTCAAACCATTTAACGATACGTTCTCTTTAATAGATGTGAATTATTATACATCCACGCTTATATAAATACAACACTTTATGCATGATTTCTATTTGTTATTATTCATTCCTGTTTCTTCCTCAGCTCAAAAAAATGATGACAGGCTATGAAATCTCTTTTCGTTGATTCCGATTGAGTGATATGATGCATAATAGGGTTAATTAAGATAGATTGATTATTAGGCCCAGCTACATAGATATCATCGAATTTGGAGGAACAACTCACTTGGATATCAACCATATCAGCTACATTGTAGTGATCATCATTAACATGTTACTAGCGGCCGCTCTTATATTTCTGGAACGCAAAGACGCTTCTTCCACCTGGGCCTGGCTGCTGGTGCTTACGTTTATTCCGATTGTAGGGTTCGTGCTCTACCTGCTGCTCGGGCAGAATCTTACAAGATACCGCCTTTTTCAATGGAAGGAACGCGCCAAGCTCAACATCGACCAGATGGTCATCGATCAGATTCGCCACCTGCAGGAGAAGGATTTCCCATTCCGCAAACAAGACACATTAGAGTACAAGGATTTTATTTATATGCATTTGATTCAGAACGGTGCATTATTTACGGAAGACAATAGTGTCGAAATCTTCTGCGACGGACATCATAAATTCAACAAGCTTATGGAAGACATTGAAAATGCAAAGGATCATATTCATATCCAGTACTATATCCTTCGAGGAGATGGGCTGGGGAGAAGCATACGAAATGCGCTGATCAAAAAAGCCCAAGAAGGCGTATACGTGCGGGTGCTGTATGATGCGCTCGGCTCACGGAGCATGAAGAAGAGCTTCTTCAAGGAGCTGGTTGCCGCCGGCGGGAAGGTCGAGGTCTTTTTCCCATCGAAGTTCAGGCTGATCAACCTGCGTCTCAATTACCGTAATCACCGCAAGCTCGTTATTATTGATGGAATTATCGGCTATACTGGCGGATTTAATGTCGGGGACGAGTATCTGGGCAAGGATAAGAATTTTGGATACTGGCGCGATACCCACCTGCGAATTCAAGGAACTGCGGTTTCCACGCTGCAGGCCCGGTTCATTATGGACTGGAATGAAGCGTCCCGCTATCATGACATTACATTTGTGCCCGAACATTTTCCCGAGCCGGAAGGCAAGGATCATATCGGTATGCAGATTGTAACGAGCGGGCCTGATGCCGAGATCGAGCATATCAAGAATGGTTATATCAAAATGATCTCTGCTGCGAAGAAATCCATCATCATTCAGACGCCGTATTTTATCCCTGATGCCAGTATGCTCGATGCGGTGCGGATCGCCTGTCTGTCAGGAATTGACGTGCGTATTATGATTCCGAATAAGCCGGACCATATGTTTGTCTACTGGGCAACCACCTCGTATGTCGGTGAGCTTATTAAGGTTGGCGCCAAGATCTATATTTATGACAATGGCTTCCTGCATACGAAAATGATTGTCGTGGATAAGAAAATTGCGACCATTGGTACAGCCAACTTCGATGTCCGCAGCTTCCGGCTTAACTTCGAGATTAACGCATTCATTTATGATACCAAGATTGCGCTTGAGCTGACGGATGCTTTTGAAAAAGATATGCAGCTCTCTGCCGAGATGACGGCAGAACACTACCGGCAGCGTTCACTCTGGATTCGGTTCAAGGAATCGATATCCCGGCTGCTGTCGCCTATTTTATAGCTTTATAATAGAGAAAAAGGGAGTGCCTCCGTTTAAACGTGAGGTCACTCCCTTTTGTCATTTCAATAATAACCCATAACTATATAGTCTTGATTGAAGCAAATGATCGTATTATGAAATTGATTCACTCAGTCTGCCTAGACTTCATCTCTGTAGTTGTACATTTATTCATCAACATGTGTACTTTCAACGATCGAACGATTTCTTACACTTCATTTATCCACAGTGCGTCTATAAAGTACAATTGCAAATAAACAGCTAAAGCCCAGCTCTGTGTCTAGAACGTCATCTTGAACCCTTCTCCCAGCACCTCATGCGCATTCGTAATGGTCACAAATGCATTCGGGTCCACCGAACGAACGAGCGTCTTCAATCTCGCAATCTCACTTTGACCCACAACCACCATCAGCACCGTACGTTCATCATCCGTATAGCCGCCTTGGGCAGAGAGCTTTGTTACTCCTCGGTCCAGATCATGCAATATTGCCTGCTTAATCGGTTCTGTGAAATTGGATATGATATAAGCAACTTTGGACGTACCAAATCCCATTTCAACGGCATCGATCACTTTTCCCGTGACATATAAACTGATAAGCGCATACAGTGAGTTCTCTAGTGACAGCAGCATCCCCGCTATGACAATAACCGCTCCATCTAAGAGCATGACACTCAGCGACAGCCGGAGACCACTGTATTTCTGAATAATTTGCGCAAGGATCGTCAGTCCCCCGGTTGATCCTCGTCCGCGGTATACGATACCAATTCCGAGTCCAACACCAATCCCGCCAAAGATCGAGGCCAGCAGCGGGTTGCTGGTCGGCACTGTCCAATCCTTGGTTAGATAAACGAATAACGGAAGCATGACACTTCCCAGCAGAGACCGGATGGCATATTGTCTTCCCAGTATCGAATACCCTGCAATGAATAACGGAATGTTCAGCGCCCACTGTGTAAATGCCGGTTCGAAGCCGAAGGCCGCCTGCCCCAGAATCGAGATCCCCGATACACCCCCTGAGGCGATTAAGTTCGGCACGAGGAACAAATTAAAGGCAATCGACATGACAAATGCCCCGAATATGATGAAAAAGGCATCAACGGCCACTCGCAGCGGACCGTCTACCGGAATGAGATTTGAAGCTCGTTTGTTCCTGCTCTTGCGCTCTTGTGCGTGCTGCATCTTGATTACTGTCTCCCCTTAAATAGATGATCAATGACAAAAGTTCATAATTAAAGACAACCAAAAAAATTCCTACACGGCTATACTTACCCTTACCATGTAGGAATTCCATATAAATTATTCAGACTCCACCTTAATTTGCTTGCGGAGGTATCCATCAATGAAAGCATCGAGATCGCCGTCCATCACTGCACCTACGTTCCCCGTTTCCACGGATGTACGGTGATCCTTTACCATACTATAGGGATGGAATACATAGGAGCGGATCTGGCTGCCCCATGCAATATCCGACTGTTCTCCTCGGATTTCATCCAGTTGTTTTTGCTGCTCTTCCAGTTTTCTCTCATATAGCTTTGAACGAAGCATGGTCATGGCACGCTCACGGTTCTTGATCTGAGAACGCTCATTCTGGCAAGTAACGACAACACCAGTGGGAATATGCGTAATCCGTACAGCAGAGTCCGTCGTATTGATGTGCTGACCGCCGGCGCCGCTCGCACGGTACGTATCGATCTTCAGATCTTCCGTCCGGATGTCCACTTCCACGTCCTCTGTAATCTCAGGTACAACATCACAGGATACGAAGGAGGTATGTCTGCGCCCAGAGGAATCGAATGGCGAGATTCGTACCAGACGGTGCACACCCTTCTCGGCTTTGAGGTAACCGTAAGCGTTATAGCCCTTAATGGACAAGGTCACACTCTTGATGCCTGCTTCATCCCCAGGAAGGTAATCCAGCACTTCCACCTTGAAGCCGCGCTTCTCTGCCCAACGGGTATACATCCGAAGCAGCATCTGTCCCCAGTCCTGAGATTCGGTACCGCCTGCTCCTGGATGCAGCTCCAGAATGGCGTTCATCTTGTCATAAGGCTGATCCAGCAGCAGCTGCAGCTCGAATTCCTCCAGCTTGCTCACCAGAGCTTTGATCGCTTCGCCAATCTCTGCCGCGATGCTCTCATCGCCTTCCTCTTCGGCCAGCTCGATCATCATGCTTGCATCATCATATTCCTGCTGCAGCTTCTTATACTGATCGACAGAGCCTTTCACCGCATTCATCTCGGAAATGAGGGCCTGTGCTTTATCATTATCATCCCAAAAATCAGGGGCTGACATCTTCTCTTCGAAGTTCGCGATCATTTCATTCTTCAGATCTAAGTCAAAGAGACCCCCTAAGGTTGGTTAATTTCTTGCTGATCTCGCGCAAATCCTGCTTAATGCTTGGTTCAATCATAATTCACTGATTCCTCTCTTTACTTGTAGTTGAACACTCCCACCATCTAAAGAGATGGGGGATTCTTGGATTGTCAAACCCATCGGTTTGAAACTGTCCTGCTTGTGCAGTACCCCAAGAGAAGCTGTGGTTCCCACAACTTGTCTGTGCGAGCAGCTATATAGCGACTCGCTTAATATTTTGAGCGGCATTGTCGTCCCGATCATGGCTCGTCTTGCAGGATGGACAACTCCATTCCCGTATAGACAGAAGTTTGATCTTTGGATTTACATAGCCGCATACATGGCAGGTTTGGCTTGTCGGTGCGAAGGTATCCGCAAACTTCAAGGTTCGTCCATACCATTTCGCTTTATAGGTAAGCTGGCGTTCAAATTCACCCCACGACGAATCCGCTATCGATTTCGCAAGTTTGGTGTTTTTAAGCATGTTCACCACATCTAAGCTTTCTATGCTGATCGTTTGGTTTTCACGAATCAGCTTGGTTGTCAGCTGCTGCAAGAAGTTCTGGCGAATGTTCGCGATCTTCTCATAGATGCGAGCCACGTTCATCTTGGCTTTATGCCAATTTGAGCCTCCCTTTGTACGGCGGCTCATGCGGCGTTGCCAGAAGGCTAACTTCTTTTCATAGCGGCGAAATGCCTTCGGGCTTTCTACCCGCAGCCCGTCTGAACAGACGGCAAATTCCTTTAAGCCCAAGTCAATGCCGATATGCTTATGTGCGGCAGGGAGCGGCTCTTGCTCCACTTCACAAAGGATGGAGACGAAATACTTGCCTGATGCATTGCGCCGTATGGTCGCTGAAATGATACGACCTTCGCATGCCCTGGAGTTGGCAAAGCGCATCCACCCCAGCTTGGGAAGCTTGATCTCATGACCACGGATCGCAATATTCCCATTCGTATGCTTAGCCGTGTAGCTCTGAACAGGATTGCGGCGGCTTTTGAAACGCGGAGCACGGCTTTTCTTCTTGAAAAAACGATTAAAGCTGTCTGCAAGATGGCGTGCGGCAGTTTGAAGCGCCGTACTGTCCACTTCTTCAAGCCATTCCAGTGAGGTTTTTAATACAGGCAGTTGTTTGGCACATTTGCTGTAAGACAACCCTTTGCCTGTTTCAGCATAAGTTGTATTCCACTGTTCTAGGAAGTGATTAAAGACGAAACGGCAACAGCCCAACGTTTTTTGAATAAGCAACTGCTGTTCATCGTTAGGGTAAATGCGATACTTGAAAGCCTTTTTTACCAACATGCCCAAAACCTCCTTTATCTGGATGCTTAGACACATTGTAGCACATACGTTCGTCTAGTGGGCAAAAAAGCAAAAAAGTCGCTCCCCCTATTCAAGTGCTTGAAGAGAAGTATTCTCGCTAGGGTATGATAAAGCCCCACTGAGACCTGCGTACATGAATACGGGCAAGTCTCAAGGAGCTGTATTATTAAATAAAATCTATTTTGGATTATGCATCACGCTATAGCACGTATTCTTCCCATCACACAGGTGGGATTCTGAGCAAAACCCTTAATTTATATTATATTCTATGCCGAATTAAGAAGTTTGACCATGGCAATGTTTATATTTCTTGCCACTGCCGCAAGGACAAGGATCATTGCGTCCGATTTGGTCTGCTACCTTCACGGGACGCTTCTCCGCAGGTTCACCGCTTGTCGAGATCTGCTTCTCGTCCACAACCGCTTGACGCTCCTGGTTGCTCTCGATTTGAGCTCTCATGACATAAGTCGCGACTTCCTCCTGAATCGTGGAGATCATCTCGTTGAACATCGCAAATCCTTCGAACTGATACTCGCGAAGCGGATCTGTACCGCCGTACGCCCGAAGGTGAATCCCTTGACGCAGCTGATCCATCGCATCAATATGGTCCATCCATTTGCTGTCTACCGCACGAAGCACAATAACCTTCTCGAACTCACGCACCATTTCTTCCCCAATGCGTTCTTCACGGGCATCATACTTCTCCTGTACCTTGCCAAAGATGAACTCAACGATCTCTTCAACCTCTTTGCCCCACAGATCATCGCGGGTAATTGCGCCCTCTTCGAGCATCTTGCTGTTTATATAATCTGCCACTTCCTGCAGCTCCCAGTTCTCTGGGATATCATCCGGACAGTGAGCTTCCACATTACGCTGAATCGTTCCACGGATCATCTCCATCACGATCTGCTTAATGTTCTCGGACTCCAGCACTTCACGGCGCTGCTTGTAGATGACTTCACGCTGCTGGTTCATCACATCGTCATATTGAAGAACGACTTTACGCATATCGAAGTTGTTGCCTTCAACACGCTTCTGAGCCGATTCTACGGCACGCGTAATCATCTTGCTCTCGATCGGCTGATCTTCCTCAAAGCCAAGACGCTCCATCATGTTCAGTACGTTGTCAGCACCGAAGCGCTTCATGAGCTCATCGCCAAGCGACAGATAGAACTGCGTCGAACCCGGGTCACCCTGACGTCCGGCACGACCGCGCAGCTGGTTATCAATCCGTCTCGACTCGTGGCGCTCGGTACCGATAATGTGCAATCCGCCAAGCTCCGCTACGCCTTCACCGAGGATAATGTCTGTACCGCGTCCAGCCATGTTGGTCGCAATCGTTACTGCTCCAGCCTGACCTGCGCCGGAGATGATCTGTGCTTCCTCTGCATGGTATTTCGCGTTCAATACCTGATGCTTCACGCCCTTGCGCTTCAGCATCTCAGACAGAACCTCTGAGTTCTCAATGGATACGGTACCCACGAGCACCGGCTGCTTCTTCGCATGGCGTTCTACAATCTCGTTCACCACGGCTCTGAACTTGCTGTCTACGCTCTTGTAGACTACATCCGCCATATCCTGACGCTGGTTCGGACGGTTCGTCGGTACTTGAAGCACTTCAAGTCCATAAATCTTCTTGAACTCTTCTTCCTCCGTCTTCGCCGTACCGGTCATACCTGCCAGCTTCTTGTACATCCGGAAATAGTTCTGGAAGGTAATCGTCGCGAGCGTCATGCTCTCATTCTGAACTTCAATGCCTTCCTTCGCTTCGATCGCCTGGTGCAGGCCATCACTGTAACGACGCCCCGCCATCAGACGGCCTGTAAATTCGTCAACGATGACAACTTCACCTTCGGCAACGACGTAATCTACGTCACGACGCATGATGACATTCGCCTTAAGCCCCTGCACGATATGGTGATTCAACGTGACATGGGCTTGGTCGTACAAGTTATCAATGCCAAAAGCACGCTCCGCCTTCGCAACCCCTGCTTCCGTCAGCGCTACGGACTTGACCTTGATATCTACAGTGTAGTCTTCTTCAGCGACCAGCTTCTTCACGAAACGATCGGCTGCAAAATAAAGCTCTGTCGATTTCTGGGCTTGTCCGGAAATGATGAGCGGTGTACGCGCTTCGTCAACGAGGATGGAGTCCACTTCATCAATGATACAGAAATACAGCGGACGCTGTACCATCTGTTCCTTATAAAGAACCATGTTGTCACGCAGGTAGTCGAACCCGTACTCGTTGTTCGTTCCGTAAGTAATATCACATGCATATGCAGCCTGCTTGGACGCATGATCCATACCGCTCAGGTTAATTCCAACAGTCATGCCAAGGAACTCATAAATCTGTCCCATCTCTTGGCTGTCACGCTGAGCCAAATAGTCATTGACCGTAACCACATGAGCACCCTTGCCAAGAAGTGCATTGAGATATACAGGCAGCGTTCCGACAAGCGTCTTCCCTTCCCCTGTCTTCATCTCTGCAATACGGCCCTCATGCAGTGCAATACCGCCAACCAGCTGTACGTCGTAGTGACGCTTATTCAAAACACGCTTCGATGCTTCCCGTACAGTAGCAAAAGCTTCCGGCAGCAGTTCTTCAAGAGTAGCCCCTTTCTCGATCCGTGCGCGGAACTCCTCTGTCTTCCCTTTGAGCTGAGCGTCGGAAAGCGCGGCAAATTCCGGTTCCATTTTATTAATCGTATCGACCGTCTTCATCAGACGTTTGACATCACGCTCGTTGGTGTCGCCGAAGATCTTCTTCACTAGTCCTAGCATGGTTAACCCCTTTCGTGCAAAACAGATGTTAGAATCAAACTCGGCATGCAAAGGGTAAATGTTAGGAACTTGAGTGGTTCGTTATTCATTCAAAGTTCTTACATGCACAAGCTGATGTTCATATCGAATCAATCATTAAATTTTTATGCATATCCAAAATGCGGTGAATCCATTTCAAAACTCAGTACAAGGATGAATTTGATTCAGTAGTATACATAAAAATGGTTTTGCCTAAATTGTAACAGTTTGTCAAGGCAGTCGCAACAAGGGCAAGCCCTTTATTTTCACCGAATTCCGCGATTGAAAAGAGCAGTGAAACACATCACAGCCCTATCCCTTCTTCCGGCAAGACCCTGTATATATAGACGCATGAGCCTAATATTAAGTTTCGCTATTTGACGAAGACATTATGTGGAAAAATACAAAAAAGAGCCCCTGCTCATCAAAGAGAGGGCTCCGGGTTATTTTCCAGTTCATCCAAATTCTCAATTCAAACCTTAACAGCACACATCCTGCACGATTCAGCCATCATTCTGGCTGCTTATTCCTGTTCAATCAAGCCATATTTACCGTCATTACGCTTGTACACGACATTGACCTCATTGTTCTCAATATTGGAGAATACAAAGAAGTTATGGCCGACCATGTTCATCTGCAAAATGGCTTCTTCCACATCCATCGGCTTCAGAAAGAACCTCTTCGTGCGGACCACTTCCAGATCGTCGTACTCACTGTCCAGCTCCTCATCGGTCACTGGGGACGGGCTGGCAGGAACATTTTCAACAAAAAACGTCTTTAGATTATCTTCTTGACGGAATTTGCGGTTGATCTTCGTCTTATGCTTCCGAATCTGACGCTCAAGCTTCTCCACCACAGCGTCAATGGACGCATACATGTCAGTGCTCTCGTCTTCTGCGCGAAGGACTAGACCTTTCATCGGAATCGTAACCTCAACAGTGTGGAACCCGCGGTTAACATTCACGCTGAGTGTCACATTGCCATCAGAGGTTAGAGGTTCATCGAAATACTTCTCTAGCTTGCTAAGTTTCTTGTCGACATATTCTTTCAAAGCATCGGTAACCTCGATTTGTTGACCTCGAATACTCAAATTCATAGGGCAATTCCTCCTTTTCCTTTGCACCTCGATTATAACATGTTTGTTAGGCGAATGTAAAAAGAATGAGGGCGTTTTACACATATATAACACAAAGTTATGACAATTGTATGAGGAGCGTTTGAGCCGAGCAGGAATCGGTTAAAATACTGTGTTAGCCTTGTGAAATGAGAAGAAATCTGCGGATTTTGACGGAGACTTCCGCTCATTTTGTCGGAAATTTAATATGATGTGAAATTAAAATTTCTGGTTATGCAAGAAAATAAGCTTTAGATCTCGGTGAGATAAGGTTGAAGTTGTCTTGCATGGGGCTGAGATTCTAAGAAGGGTGCATATCAAAATTAGGAATTGGATATTCCAAAGAGACCATGCATGTGTTTGTCCTCTCATGTGTAACTTGGTACTCCCACTGAACAAGGATTAGAAATCAACCCTTCCAGCGGGAACAAAAAAAACCTTGAGACAACTGTCTCAAGGTTGACGCTAGCTAAACTCAATTGTTAACCATCTAACCGTTATATGTAGGTCGGGCTAAGCCGGGATGATTATAATTTGATTACGTTAGCAGCTTGTGGTCCACGTGCGCCTTCGACGATTTCGAATTCTACGGATTGACCTTCTTCCAAAGTCTTGAAGCCTTCGGATTGGATTGCGGAAAAGTGTACGAATACGTCGCCGCCTTCCTCAGTCTCGATGAAACCATAACCTTTTTCTGCGTTAAACCATTTAACTTTACCTTGCATGCACGAACATTCCCTTCGTCATCAAATGAAGTGAGCTTGGCTCACATCTCCGACTATACCATCCAAACTTATCCATTGTCAATTGGTAAAGAAAATGATTACCTTCAAATAAATAACATATGAATGTTAATATATTGTCGAAAATTGTCCTTTCCATGAACTTCTGTTTAATTTAAAATCATTCCAAATAAAAGGAGATTGCTTGGTAACAACGAGACTGATCGTCATCACCCCAAGCAATCCCCATATTGATTTTACGAAGTATATCCTAGTCCATTACAAACTTAGACCCTAGTTAACTGCAGTAGGTTCAAAATAGTAATACTTAAAGCCTTCCTTACCTGGAGCTGTGATGTCTTCTACTCTGTATTGATTCGAAACATCCTTAATTGTTGGCGCACTTCCATTCTTAGGATCAGTCCAGATTGCAACTTCCTCATTGTGGTGACTAATTCCCTCAACCGTTAGTGTAGGTTGTGACTCAACATTGGTGCCTCGGGAGACTTCAATTCCTCCCCATGCATTATCGGAAGTCTCGATATTGTGCACCGATACCTCTGCACCGTTAACGAGCATACCACCATTCAGGGCTGTGGTTAGATTTACATTCTCTAGTGCAACACCGGTAGCCTTGTAAACATGGATGTTGTATTTCTGTGAACCAGCCACGGTAAGATTCTTGAGCTGTGTACCGTTACCAAAGATAACGAAGCTATTTCCTGCTTCGGTAAGGCTAAGTGTATGATTAGCACCTTCAATAATTACATTTTGACCTGTAACTTCGAGAACGACGCCTGTTTCGGTAATCGATTTCCCGAGTTTGATTTTATTGCCATCCCCCTTAACTGCAGCAGAAAGTTCTTGGAACGAGTTTACTACTTGGTGTGCATCTTTCAGAATATAGTTGGTATAGCCTTGCTTGTCAGGGCGCACATCAGCATAGGAACGGTATTGCTCAGATGCATCAATAACCTGGTTACCTTCACCAGATGGGTTTACTGTCCAGATCGCTACTGCTTCGTCATGGCTGCTTGTTCCCTTAACCGTAAGAGTAGAAGCTTGAAGACTTTCTCCTGCACCTTTCGAAACTTCGATACCACCCCATGCATTCCCGCTTGTTGTCACATTACTTACAGTAACTTCTGATCCGTTAATTAATAGTCCGCCTTTAAGCGAGTCCTGTAAGATGACATCTTCGATGTTCACATTGTTGGCATTATATACTTGAAGATTGTATTCAGTGGAACCTTGAATGGTCAGATTGCTTACAGATACACCATCGTTCTCAACGGTGAATCTGTTACCTTCACCGGTGATCTCAAGAGTATAGCCATCGCCATCAATTTGAACATTTTCTCCAGTAACTGCTACCGACTCTTCTCCGGCTAAATCAGCTCCCAGTTGAACCTTGTTGTTGTCGATAGTAACCGCCTGTTTAAATTCTGCTAGTGAATTTACAACTTGATATGCTTCACTCAAAATATAGTTGGTATATCCTTGTTTGTCAGGACGCACATCAGTATAGGAACGGTATTGCTCAGATGCATCAATAACCTGGTTAGCTTCACCAGCTGGGTTCACAGTCCAGATCGCTACTGCTTCGTCATGGCTGCTTGTTCCCTTAACTGTAAGAGTAGAAGCTTTAAGCCCTTCTCCTGCTCCTTTTGAAACTTCGATACCGCCCCAATCATTGCCGATTGTCTTTATGTTATTCACAGTAACTTCTGATCCGTTAACCAACAGTCCACCCTTAAGCGAGTTCTGCAAGATTACATCATTGATGTTCACATTGTTGGCATTATATACTTGAAGATTGTATTCAGTGGAACCTTGAATGGTCAGATTGCTTATAGATACATCATCGTTCTCTACGGTGAATCGATTACCTTTACCTGTGATCTCTAGTGTAAAATCGTTCCCATCTAGTTCTACATTTTCACCTGTAACTGCTACCGACTCTTCTCCCGACAAATCGGCCCACAGTTGAACCTTGTTGTTGTCGATAGTAACCGCTTGTTTAAATTCTGCTAGTGAACTTACTACTTGGTATGCATCTTTCAGAATATAGTTGGTATAGCCTTGTTTATCAGGACGCACATCAGCATAGGAACGGTATTGCTCAGATGCATCAATAACCTGGTTACCTTCACCAGTTGGGTTCACTGTCCAGATCGCTACTGCTTCGTCATGGCTGCTTGTTCCCTTGACTGTAAGAGTAGAAGCTTTAAGCCCTTCTCCTGCTCCTTTCGAAACTTCGATACCACCCCATGCATTCCCGCTTGTTGTTACGTTATTTGCAGTAACCTCTGATCCGTTAATCAATAATCCGCCTTTAAGCGAGTTCTGCAAGATGACATCTTCAATGATCACATTATTGGCATTATATACTTGAAGATTGTATTCAGCAGAGTCTTTTATGGTCAGGTTGCTTACAGATGCACCATCGTTCTCCACTGTGAATCGGTTACCTTTACCTGTGATTTGTAGAGTAAAACCATAGCCATCTATTTGAACATTTTCGCCTGTAATTGCCACAGATTGCTGTCCTACGAGATTGGCTTCCAGCTTGATCTTGTTGTTATTAATTGTCACAGCTTCACTAAGCTCAGATAGTGTTGTCACAGAAACCACTTCAATGACAGATGACTCAAGTATGCTTACAGCCAATTGAAGATCTGAAATTGCGGTATACACAGCTTGCGATGATATTTCTACATTACTATACACACTCTTAGCAACAGAAATTTGCTCATCAAGGGCTTCTTTTTGCTCCGCTGGCACTTGTCCGATCTGATCCCCGACAACGTAAGTATCAGCAATTACAGTGGCTCTTTTAATCTCGCTGTACAACACTGCTTTTGCTGCTTTGACAGCTTCGGATTCTACTTGCTCGTCTGTGATAATAGCAGCATTAAAGCTGCTAATCGCTTCATTTAAGCTTGAAGTCGCTACATTGACAACGTTGATGTCCGTTTGATTTGAATATACAGACTTAGCCACCGTTATAGCTGCATCTAAATTCTCTTTAGCAGCTTGTGAGACTTGGCCTACCTCTTCACCTACACTTGTATTAACATAAAGCTGATCAGCTTCTACGATCCTTACGTATAATTGTTGCTTCGCATTCTCCAACTCGTCTGAACCATCTTGATCCTCTTTATTTATTGCACTCTGGAACGTTTGAACTGCATTATCGAGATTACGGTTTGCCAGATTGACTTCCGCAACACTAACCGTTATATCAGCATATACGGCTTCAGCAACACGAATAGCTTCAGTGAAATCAATTTTGGCTTGTACAGAAACCTGACCTACCTCTTCGCCTACATAAACTGCTTCGTTGAGGGATTTAGCATTGTTAATGGTAAGACCAAGCTCTAACTTCGCTGCTTGTAATCCTTCTTCTGTACTATCTGTTATAATTGCGGCGTTGAATGCTTCAATCGCAGCAACCAGGTCAGCGTGAGATTGATTCACCTGTGCTTGAGTCGCATTCGCATTAAGATAAACAACGTCAGCAAAAGCAACTGCAGATATAAGTGCATTTTTACTATCCTGATTAATTTGGCCTGGTTCTGTACCAACTGGAACGTCTTCAATCAGATCTCTCGCAATATTTAATGCCACGAACAATGCCGATTTGTCTACTTGAGCCGGTACCGGGTCCGGATTATTTCCCGAATTTCCACCACCTCCACTGCCACCGCTAGATACTGGAGGTGTAGTACTTGGTGGTAAAATGACGTTATCCTTTTGTACACCATCCAATTGACTTGGCTTGGTCTCAAATGAAGAGCCTTGAGCACCCTCATTTAATGTAGCTTTCGAAATCGTCCCTGAACCCAATAATTGAGTCATTGCACCCAGTACAAGCTGAGCAATTCGAGTATTGCTGCTAAGTGTAATTTCATTGCCGTCTGCATCTTCGCTTACCAAGAAATTCTCAATGGAGCCACGAACCAGTTCAACGGAAATAGAGGCAGCATACAGATCTACATCATCAAATATTCCGTTTAATACAACGGTGCTATTCGATGGAAGTTCTCTCGACAGCTCCACATCTGTAAAACCTACGCCTGATGCATTTTCCTCTTCCAATTTTACAGATGAGTTCACAATTACGTTCTGAGCACTTGTGGATCCCTCTGCTACTATACGTACAGTACCGTCCTTCTTGTTAACAACAATGTTGATGAGGACAGAATCCACGAGATGAATGGAATTCTCACCGCCGCCCTCTACATTCGTCGTACCATAAACCTTTACATTTTTTATAGTGACATCTCCTGCTCCAATACCTTCAGCAAACAGAAGATCCCCTTTAATCTCTGTGTTCACGAGCGTGACATCTGGCACGCTAATAATGACGTTACCTTCGATAACTGTCTTCTCTTCATCAGAGCCATATGTTCCAGCTTCGTCATATGTAATCGTATTCAACTCTTTTTCATTTGCTATCGCGTTATCAATCAAAACTATTGCTTCTGCTCTGGTCAAAGAACGGAGAGGAGCAAACGTATCATTCGGATATCCCTTCATTACTTCTCGCTCTACTACGGAAGCAACCGCTGCTTTACTCCAGCCAGCAATACTGTTACGATCTGAAAATTGATTCAGCGTATTATAATCATTGCTCTTCACATTTAATAATTTGGAAATCATGACTGCTGCTTCTTGTCTAGTTACGGTTGTGCCAGGTCGGAACGTATTGTCCTCATATCCTTGTACATATCCTGCCTCAACGGCTTTGGCAATATCGGTATATGCCCAATTGGATACAGATAAATCCTCAAAAGATATTGGAGCCTGTGCTGAGTATCCAAAGCTTCGGTTGATTAAAGAAACAAATTCAGCACGTGAAATCGACTGATTAGGCTTAACCGTTCCATCTGCATATCCATTAAGGTTCCCTTGGTTAATCCAGCTTTGAAGCTGGCTCTCCGCCCAATGTCCTTCCAAGTCTTTTCCTAATTGTGCAGCTCCTACGGTGCCCAATGAACTCAGCGCCATACTGATGCTTAATAACCCTGTGACTGTACCACGAACTTTCTTACTCACTTTTATTCCTCCCTGATGTTTGAATATAGAAATAAAGTTGAAACAGCTAAAACTAGGGTCCTAAAGACTAATTTCTCTGATATGCGAGATATAATTATATCTATAGAACTAAGTCTAATGAACTACTCATCTAGGAATATAATACCATTTTAATTTTATTTGTGCTAGATGTTGTCAAAAAATATATTATTTTGGATGATCATTGAAAGTAACTCACGTCTTTAAATGCAAAAAAGATAGCACTGGAATAAACTCCAGAGCTATCTTTGATTAGTTGGCTCATCTTGTAACAAAACATCAAGTGAGCCTATATTAATAAATTTTTCATTCTTTCAATAGAAGGTTCATAATTATACTTTGCAGCCTGCTCATATTGTTCTTTAGCTAAAGGCAGTTCTCCAGTCGCTTCGTAGTACACACCTAAATTATGATGTGCAGCAAAACTCCCGGTACCTAATACACTACCTTCAGAATTGCTATCACCGATCTCAAGAGCTCTTAAGTAATACTTCTCAATAAGCGGTAACAAGCTAATGAATTGTTCAGGATTACTTAATGTAACTTCTAGTAGATAAAGACCCGATACAAAAAAGAAATCTGGGTTATCCCACAGAAAATCCCGATTATCCTCTATTACGTCCAAACCCTTATGTAAGAGATTAGAGTTTATCATAGAATACAAATAATCGATTATGATCCTTGGTGCATAAGGTTCTCTTAAGTTCATTAGTGAATAGGCCTGCTCCAAATACTTATTGGATTCGAGATGCTCATCTAATCCCCGATACTCTTTTGCAATCTGATAGTAATAGTATGGATCTTGAGGATTCTCTTCAATCACTTTTTTTAGTATCGGTATGTTTCTTGAGCTTTTCTTCTTCTCCAGGTATCCGTCATGCTGTATTTCGATATCTATTATCTTACGTGGAAGATCTGAATCTATTTGTTCATGTATTTTTCCAGTATATCTGCAATGAGAAGGAAATAGCCTAGATATATAACATTGCTCGTAATTAATGCCGTCCGAACCCAAGAATTTATTTATTATCTTCACTTTCCCTATAGCCTCATGTGAGTTTATAAATGATCTGATTAATTGCTCACAATCATTAGCTATCACTTCATCTGCATCGAGCACTATACTCCAATCACTTTTCATATGTGAAAGAGCATAATTTCGTGCTGCTGAAAAATCCTGCTCCCACACGTAATCAAAAATCCGAGCATTAAATTTGCGCGCAATATCCTTAGTATTATCTGTAGATCCAGTGTCGACAATAACAATCTCATCAACCAGGTTATTCACACTCTCAAGACAGCGTTCTAACACAGAAGCTTCATCCTTAACAATCATGACTAAAGCAAGGGTAGAATTCATATTTATCTCCGTAGAGTTTTATCTTAATAACATATTAACTTTCATTATGAAAAAATACTTTCCAATTGTTCCGATAAGTTCGTATCAACTATTCTTAGTCGATTAAGATAGTCAGCAGACAATTGGTCTTCACCAACATAATTCAAGAAATACGAAAGGTTATAAAGAACTTCTCTGTCTGAGGGATTTAGCTCAATTGCTTCTAGGAAAAAAGGGATTACGCGTTCGTGTTTACCATTCTCAAAAAATGATACTCCTATAGAATTAAGCACTTTACAACCATCAATTTCTTCGGAATGTAAGATCTGATCAATCATTTCTTGATCTTCATACCCGAAAAAGAGCTCAAATATATCGGTAGTACTGCAATCATTATCATTTATATATTTTAATTTATTGTATAAATCAGTATTCTTAGCCTTAACGAGATACTGGTAAACAGTAAACTGTTGAAGCATTGCACCATTTGAAAATTTGGATAATTCTCCAATAAATTTCTCTGCTTTAGAATTGTATATTTCTTTCCCAGTTATGCTTATCTCTTTATAGTGAGCATTCATAAACATTCTTTGAATAGAATCATAGGTAAAAAATCTTAAATGTGTCTCATCAAGTATACCTGATTTGGCATAATTCCATTGCCCTCGCTGTAAAAGTCCAGACATCACACTGTAATGCATAATATTAGGTATGCTTGCAATAATGTGTCCGTCCGGCTTTAAATATTCTTTCATATGATCAAGCACTTTCCAAGGATCCTTTAAATGTTCGAGTACATCTGCAAATATGATATAGTCGAAATAGCCTTTTTCGTAGTCAAAGAGAGATTCATTCTCAATGTCAAATGATTTAACATTCGAAACAAGAGAAGCAACACCTGCTGCTTGATCGTTTAATTCTATTCCGTAAAGCACAGCATTTTTATACAAATTCTTAATCTGTAATAGTGTTCCTCCACAAGCACACCCTACCTCAAGAATATTAATACAATCTTTGAATCCAGATTCAATCATGTCTATAATCTCGAACCTAATATGCTGATTATAATCAGGATTGAACCCCCATTTTTCCTTAAATTTGTTGGAATTAGATAACATCAATTCACTATAAGCATCGCTTTGTTCTCTAAAGGAAACACTTCCATAATGATGGATAAACGTATCTTTACATAAAACCAGCTTATATCCTGCTTTTCTTATTCTTAAGCTATAATCATCATCTTCATAATTACCTGGAGTAAACCGTTCATCTAACAATCCAACCATGTCTACGACGTCTTTCTTTATTAACATGCAATATCCTACTAATTTCAATCTTTCTTCCCATTTATCTTGACTGGAAATATTAAATTCTGCAGCAAAATTATGCATATCTGATAAAGTCTGATAACTTGTATCAATCTGTTGATAATAGGATGAATTGTTTGTCACACAACCAACTGCTCCTATTTGTTCACCACTGTATAAAGCAGCCCTTAAATTTTCTAGCCAGTTGGTTGTTACAATAGTATCATTGTTTAGCAATAAAATGTCTGAGCCTTTGGCTATTCGAATACCTTGATTACAGCCAGCCGGAAATCCTTTGTTGGTCTGATTATATATTGCTATTATATCTTGCTGCTCTCTCAACCAATCTACCGTACCATCATTTGAATTATTGTCAACAACAATAATTTCGTAAGTCGAGGACTCAGTAAATTTCCTAATACTTTCAATACATTCCTTCGTATAGCTTAGCTGGTTCAAAGTCAAAATTATAATTGAAGTCTTCACATGACCCTCCTTGTTTATGTTTAAGCAAATGTTTTTTTTATAAACTTAATAGATAAGAAAGGGTCAAATTCGTTCTTAAATTTCTCAATATATTCCTCTCTGATGGACCCAGATGCTTGTAGGATTAAAGGATAATAAAGATGTCTTCTCTTTGGGTCTTTTCTCAAAGCTTCTCTTAAAAATTCTATCGAATCTTCATGCTGGCCATAATTGTACATGTAAAGTCCTAAGTTTTCTAAACTTATCACATCTAAATCATTTGTAGATAATAATGATGAATAATATTGAAAAGCTAACTCGTATAATCCTACCTTGTAGAAATAATTTGCCAGCATATTAGTTATCTTTGGATGTTTGACTTTAGCAATAAGACGATCATAATCATCGAATTGCTTTAATTGAAATAGTGCTTTACAGATTAGAAAAAGCTCTTTACTCCATTTTACAATCATTTCTGTTGTAAATTCTCTATCATCAACTAAAGTGTAAAGTAATTCGTTAAATTCTGGACCCTCTTCACCATCAAATATATATCCACTGTTATCAATCACTGCTTTATTATTCCAAATTATGAAGCCTGCAGCTAATGCTATTTTTGTATTAATATTTTCTCGCGAAATATCTTTTAAGTTTGAAGCGGCCTCGAGCCATTGATTTACATCCTTATTTACTAGTCCTAATCTTAGCTGGTCTGTCCACTGCACAGGAGAATCCATTGGTTGGAGATTTTGATAATGGTCAATAATATCTTTATTACTTAGACTTAAAGCTATTTTGTAAATTAAATTTAAATCGTAGTTATCTTTTAACTCTAGTGTCCTGCCTAACATATCCAAAATATCTTCAATTGTCTCATGCTGTAAAAGCCACTCTAATAATCTTAATAAAGCCTCTCCATCCCTTTGATTACTCTTAATTATTTTTGTCAGCCAATAAACAGCTCTTTCTTCCTTATTTACACGAAAACAGAGATTAACTAATTGATATACAGGTAAATAGAAAGCAAACTTCGGATCTGTCAGCCAAATTTCACGTGACCATTTTGCATTTTTTTCTGCACATTGTATACCTTTCTCATAGCTTTCCTCTGCTTCTTTGAAATAGCCCAAAGTTTCGTAATGAATCCCTCTAGTTACGAAATACTCAGGATAATCTGCAAACTTCTTGAGTTTCGTCTCAATTAAATCCCATGATTTATCGAGCATATCCTGCCTTATATATAAAGTAATTAGTCCCATTAAGCAGAAAGGATACCATGTGCTTGTATCGGATCCTCTTTCTAGAGCTATATTAAAACATTCAATTGCCTTTGATTCTTCTCCACCATGGGCATGTTGGTTCCCAAGTGTAAAATAATCATAGGCACTCATCTCACCTTTTTTTTGCATCTCATTAAAGATGTACATATTACGCTCATGCTTTTTCTTGCTTTCAATAATTGATTGTTGGTATCCTGAGTGAAAAATATTGAGCTCGAACAGTTTACTTTGCAGCATTCCATTCTTCCCAACTAATTGTTCATGGATAGGGTTAGTAAATTTAATTCCATTATAATTAGGAAATAGTCTTGTTACTGGAGCTGTCGAAATTTGATGGTTTAGTTTTCTGTCGTCCAAATGATTTACTATCATTAATGTATAAACCAGCTCTTTATGGGGATTCTCTTTTTTTAACAAGTCTCTCCATAAATGAATTTGATGATTAGGCAAATACTCGTCAGCATCCATGATAAGAATCCATTGGCCCTTAGCGAATTGAATAGAGTAATTTCTTGCAGCTGCGAAGTCATTGCACCATTCAAAATCATAAACTTGTTCAGTATATTTTGCAGCTATCTCTTTTGTCTTATCTGTGGAGCCAGTATCAACAATTATTATTTCATCAGCAACACTTTTAATGCTTTCAAGCGCCTGGGATAACACGGCTTCTTCGTCCTTGACAATCATGCAGACACTCAGTAGGTTGTTCATAAATACCACCTTAATTTAATTCTTCTTATCAAAAAAGAAACTGTCTGGAGTATAGTTCATGTTATAAGCTGAACGTTGTTCTTTAATTGATTCTCTTTTTAATAACCACTCAGTTGCTTCATCTTTCAGTGACTGCATCCTAGAAATAACTAAACTATCTTGTATCATTAAAGCTTTAATTTTCTCTTTTGTATCTAAACTCAACTCTTCTTTATATTCTAATAAGTTGCTAACGATCTCTTCTTTCTTATCAACTAATTCAACAATTTGCTCGTAATTTGCATGGTTCACCACTGATAACAATTCATTTACATTTCTTTCTAATTCATTGATAAGTGAAGATAAAATGGCCGTCATCAATATTCTCCTTTAGTAGTAAGGGACTTACTCGCTAAGTCCCAAGTATCTCTCAACTCTACAAGCTGATTAAGGATTTCAGACGCAGCTCCCAGATCTTTGTGTATATTGGCATGTATTAAACGGTGAATCATATACTCATATACTTGGTATAATTGATTAGAAATTTGATAATTGAAATTAAGAGATGCAATTAGTTCGTGAATGATTGCTTGAGCTTTGCCAAAAAACATATTCGTCTTCTCTATATTTTTCTCTTCTATCGCAGCTATACCCGCTTTCACAAATCGGATTGCTCCATCATAAAGCATTAATAATAACTGCGAAGGTGAAGCTGTCTGCATACTGGTTTGTTGATATTTTTTTTGAGCTGTACTAAACATTCAAACCTCTCCTTATCTTTACGAAATAAAACTTGATAAACTGGAGGAGATACTATTATACTTATTCATCGCAGTTTCCATTGCTGTAAATTGTCTGTAGTAACGAGTCTCCAGCATATTTAATCTTAATTGGACATCTGAGATTCTTTTATCGAATGATTTCAGTTGATCACCCATTTCGCTTTGAGGCAGAAATGCAGTTGTAGGATCTGTGCTAAATCTAGATGTACCTGCTTTTTCGGAAATAAGCTTTAGTGAATCCTGTTCTATCTTCTTTAATCTATTGAATAATCCATCCGTTTGGGTATATCCGGTATTGCTAGAACCATCAACTTTTTTAAAAAAAGACGCAACTTGATCGGGATTAGCCTCTATAGCTGCACGAAGTTTATTTTCGTCTATTTGCAGCTTACCTTTTTGTTGATAGTCGCCTGTAGTTATTCCTATATTGGTAAGATTCATGTTTTTTACTACACTGCCGTCGGGAAGAGTGAAGTCAGAAGTAAAATCACTCATAACAGCAAGCCGCATCTGGCTTATTGTATTATTCAATATAGAATCATTCTTCAACATACCGCTCTTAGATTTTTCTTCCCAAAGCTTAATTTCGCTCTCGCTCATCGCCTCTTTTTGTTCTGTTGTAAGAGGCAGATAAGTTCTGTATCGCTCCTGACTTGTCATTGAGTTAAGATATGAGAGTGTATCATTATAAGCATTTACAAACTCTTTAATCGTCTCTACTGTTTTATCTACATCCTGAGTAACTTCAATTTGTGTACTTTGATCTTGGGGAGTTGTTCCATTTAAGCTGATTTCAAGACCGTTCACAGTGAATCTATTAGAAGATTGCGTAGTTTTAATACCATTAATAATGACTTCTGCATCTGTACCTGGGGTTGTAGATTCAATTACGAGAGACGAGTTGCTTACCAACCCTCCAGATAGAGAGATCGTATTGTCTTTTCCCGTTGCTTTGCTTGTAAAAGATAATTTTCCGGATGCTGTATCGTAAACTGCAGTGACTCCTGTTTTACTATTACTATTGATCTTGTTTATGAGAGAATCAATTGTATCATCTTTATTAAATACTATCGGATCTGCCTCACCGATTTTTATTGCGTTATCTGCCCCATTATATCCACCTGCATAAATATCCGAAATTTTTGTTGCACCTGCTGTACCTTGAAGTACAGTAGTGGATGCCTTTGCAAGACTAATAACTTCAACATTCAATACCGAATTTGAAGCAGCGCCAGTTGGCTTAGCAGTAAGTACGTTTGAAGCACCCGAAATCACCGTTTTCTTAGCGTCTATAGCACTGCTTAGACTCAGTGAAGACAATTTTTCTTGGAACGTGACCAACTTGGTGCTCACAGTTCTATAATCTTCTCGTTTCCATTCTACAAGCTGTTTCTGCTGATTCAGCTTATCCAAAGGAGCTTTCTGTGCTGTCATCAGTTGCTTTACAATTGAATCTATATCAAGTCCAGAAGCAAATCCACTAATACGCATATTTTTATTTACCTCCTAATATCAAGCTCTTTTATCAATAATTAATCCGTTAATTTCCATCATTCTGGCGGTAACATCAAGCAGCTTTTCCCTTGGAATCTCTCGAATTACTTCGCCAGTTGTTTTATCCACCACCTTAATCATAATTGCGTTTGTTTGTTCATGAATGGAGAACTGAATTGTTTTCTCTGTACCTTGTATGGCTCTGATTGATTTTTCTAACTCCTGTACTGCAATTTCTTCTTCTCTCGATAGAGCAGCTATAGTCAATTGCTCGTTGTCATTATTCAATTTATGACCAGTTCTTCCATAGTTCCCCCCAAAACTTACACCACTCCCAGATATCCGACTTTCCATAGCAGTCAATCCTCCCTATATATTGGAATCATAATCAACATTGTTACTGTTTATATCGGAAGATTGTAGAGTGAAGTGAATAATAAAACAAAAAAGAGACCTTGTTATACCAAGGTCTCTTAAGTAGCGAAAATAAATTAACGAAGAAGGGATAGTACACCCTGCGGTTGCGAATTTGCTTGTGCCAACATAGATTGGGAAGCTTGCAGCAAGATATTATTTTTGGACAATGCCACCATTTCTTTAGCCATGTCTGTATCACGGATACGAGACTCAGCTGCAGTCAAGTTTTCAACAGTTGTACCAAGGTTATTAGAAGTGTACTCAAGGCGGTTTTGAACCGCACCAAGTTTCGCACGCTCTGTAGAAACAGCTTTGATTGCATCTTCGACCGAAGCAAGCGTAGTAGTAGAACCTAGACTACTAAAGGATGTTGTAGTAATGCTTCCGATAGCAATTTTACTTGTTGCTTTATCATTAACTGTAATAGTAGCACCCGCAGTGATACTGATTCCGTTAAATGTTGTTTTAGTCATAATTTCATCGATTTGATCACCAAGTTGATCCAACTCTTGGTCAATATTAGCTTTGTCTTCAGTGCTGTAAGTTCCACTATCTTTTTGTACATTAAGTTCTTTCATACGAGTAAGCATGGAAGATACTTCGTTCATCGCACCCTCAGCTGTTTGCACGAAAGAAATACCGTCTTGAGCATTTCGTTGTGATTGTTCAAGACCACGGATTTGTCCGCGCATGGACTCGGAGATCGAGAGACCTGCTGCATCGTCTGCCGCACGATTAATGCGAAGACCAGAAGAAAGTTTCTCCATGTTTTTGCTAGCTGCTGTGTTGTTCAGACCCATATTGCGGTGCGTGTTTACCGCTGGAATATTGTGATTGATAATCATTGTTTATTTCCTCCCTGAAATGGTGTGTTCCCACATCCTTGTGGTAGAGCGTATCTTCACAGGTCGGCCGCCCTGAAGAATTACCGCCGTAATATATATATCGACCATGATTCAGGGATTGTTTATACTTTACAACAAATTTCCTAGAAAATCACTTCAATTTTTAGGAAGTGAATTAAGCAGTGAATTGAGCTGACTAATGTTAACTGCGGCTTCTTGATTACTCAGCTTTATTTCTTGATAGACCTCGTTTCTGTAGATATCTATATTCTTAGGTGCCTTGATACCAATCTTGACCGTTTCAGAATCTACAGCCAACAAAGTAATTTCTATATCCTCGCCTATGATGATAGATTCACCTTTTTTCCTTGATAATACTAGCATTAGCGATCGCCTCCTTCAGTATGGGTTACATTAGGCCATAACAAATGCTTTGCAGTATATCCATTGTCATGAAGCACGATTTGTTTCCCTTGCTTTTTGCTAGCATTAATAATCACAGGAGCAAGTAAATTGGCTGTTGTCTTTTGGACATTGCTATGAAGCGTAACGATGCATTTAATTTCGAGGTTATCACCGTCTACGAACCCTATATCCTCGAGAGCTTCTTCAGTCGCTTGAAACTCATATTCTGGAAAGAAAGGAAATGGGTCGACGACTACAAAAGATACTTCATCCCGCTCTGTAGATTTTAAATAGCTAAACACTTCGTTGTGCTCTTCAAGAACATAATACTTTAACTCTTCAAACCCTGGCAGACCTTTGGAAAAGCTTATTTTTTCGGATCTATTCATAAAATAATCTCCTTATTCATCTGTCTGAGTAATAAACTTATTAACATCATAAAAATAATACTACCTTAGTATGCATTAGATATCTATTCACTCTTCTATTAAGCAACTATTTATACGAAAAGAGCTAGGGACTCGCTGGTCCATAGCTCTTTTTTCTTTGTAATCAGAAGAATTTTCAAACGATTCTTACTCGTTATATCTTATCTCATAAAGTCCATCAATGTCGGTGTTAAAATCTTGGCGGATGCTTGTAATGCCGCTTCATAGATCGTACTTGCCGAAGTGGCTTGAATCATAAGACTTGCGATGTCTGCATCTTCTGTTTTCGACTGTAGGGTCGTTAGATTAAGATTCTGATCTTTGAGCCGGCTCTGCATGAGCTCAACCCGATTCGTCCGGGCACCTACTTCCGAGAGTGCAGCCTGCATTTTTGTATTTCTATCTTCGAGCTTAGTCAGCTCTCCCTGAATTCCACTGTAGTCCCCGCTGCCTAGAGCTGCAATCAGATTATCCGTAATTTTAAACAGATTATCGTCCTCAGTGCTTGTCCCGAAGAAGTCACTGCCTGAAGTGTTGATTTGCATATTCACTTGCTGACTTATACCGAAATTAACGGCAGCTTTATCAGGATCGAGGCCAGCATAGCTTGTCGTCCCACCTGTCAGCTCATAAGGGGCCTGATCATACTTTTGCCCATTGAAGATATACTTTCCGCGAATTTGGGTATTGCCTATATTCACAAGCTGTTTCTGAAGCTCTTCCATTTCCTCTTTTATCGCATCGAGTCCTGATTGAGGCACTGTCTCACTAGAACCTTGGACAGCAATCTCCTTGATCCTTGTCACGATATCTGTTGCTTGCTGCATTGTGGCATCGGTAGTATCCAGCCAGCTAATAGCGGAATCGACATTTGATTGATATTGCTCGTTAGAAGCTAACTCCGCACGATAGCGAAGTGCGTAGGTTACACCAACCGGATCATCGGAAGGTTTATTGATCTTACGTCCTGTGGAGATCTGATTCTCCAAATTACTCATCTTGTTCAAGTTTCTGTTGATATTGCTAAGCATTTGCGTATTCATCATGCTAGATGTTACTCGGATCGACATATGTAATGCCTCCTACTTCTCAGGTTTAACGTCCGACAGTGCCGGTGCTGTTAATCAGCTTGTCTAATAACTGGTCAAAGGTTGTCATGAAACGGGATGCTGCACTATAGGCATGCTGGAACTTGATCATATTCGACATTTCCTCATCTAGTGAGACGCCGCTTACGGATTGACGATTGATGTCGACTTGCTGTGTCAGCAGGCTTGCATTCTCGGTTTGACGTTTAGCTTCTTGAGTCTCAATCCCAAGCTGTCCGACAATGGAACTGAAAAAATCATCTACCGTGCCTGGCTTGGACAGTGCTGTTCCAAAATCAAATTTAGTGTCCTTCATTCTCGCCATAATCAGCGCAAGGGAGTTGTTCCCTTTGACTACAGCTTCCCCGGCTCCTGTTCCATCCGTTCTCATGGACGTAGCAATCTTGTTCGGATCATTCTGAATTTCCGGATTTAATGTAATATTACCAGCAGTAATGGTGCCACCATCTGTTGAAGTAAAGAATGCCCCTCCAGCTTCAGGTGTTGTACCATTTACGGTATATCCCAGCTGATGTAAACCGTTGATCCCCTGTACAGTTACTGTCAAATTATCATTCAACGTACGGTTGCCATTAGCGTCCGAGTAGGTGACTCCATTCAGTACGGTTCCTTCCGGAAGTACAGTTCCCGCAGGAAGTGACACCTCAATATTTCCATTAGCAAGTGTATTTGCGAGCTGATCGAGCTGCTGTTTATAATCCGCTACATAGACATCGCGGGAAAAGATCATTCCATACACTTCTCCGCCTGTCAGTGTACCGGAAGCATAAGCCGTTTCCAGCATGTCTGGAGTTACTTCAGTGGCTGCATTTCCCGTCACGACCTGTTGTCCGCCGAGTGTAACCTGATATCCCGTATCCAGCTCTGTAACTTGAACATTCGCAATCTTCGATAATTGATCAATGGCGTAGTCGCGTTTGTCTCTCAAATCATTTGCATTATCCCCCAAGCTTTCAACTCTGGAGATATTTTGATTGAGGCTCGCCACAGTTGACAGTAAGGAGTTGATATCTCCTGTCTTTAATTCAACATTACTCGTAAGATCACTAGTTAGAGCATCAAGCTGACGGCTTGTCTGATTAAGTGCATCGGTCAGGGCAAGTGTCGTTTCTTTTACAATCTTACGGTTCGTAATATCTTGTGGATCCTGGCTCAAATCTGACCAAGCATTCCAGAAGTTATCCATCACCGTCCGAATTCCGGTATCCGATGGCTCATTAATAATTGTCTCTAGCTTATCGAGTGTATCGAAGCGAACGTTCCAGCCGCCAAGGCCGGTATTTTCGTTTCGATACTGATCATCGAGAAACGTCTGGCGAACTCGTGTGATTGCGTTAAATTCAACACCTGTACCGAGCTGTCCAGGAGCTGTGCTGCGATATAAGCTGACGGCCTCCATTGAGCTGGATGCTGTCATGTGAACAACCTGTCTGGAATAACCGGCCGTATTGGCATTGGAAATATTATGACCTGTGGTATTTAACGCAGCAGACTGTGTAAATAGACTGCGTTTGGCTGTTTCTATACTATGAAACGTGGATGGCATATGAACCTCCTTGAATCAGGCTCTCGTGTCGAATAACCCGGAGCTCTGCGCATTATGCTGTTTGTCAGCTGGATTTTGATATGTGACTTCTGTTTCCGGCCTATAGGATAGCGTCTCTACATAAAAATCAATGTATGACAGTGACTGCTTGAGCAATTGCTGATTAATCTCATTCAGCTGTTTAAGCGTTGTCAAAGTATCTGAGAGCTGTCCAAGCGCTGTTTCCAGCCGCTGCTTATCTGTCTGATCAAAGATGAGCCGAATCAGCTCAGGCATCGTCAGATTGAGACGCGATTTAATCCCACGTTCTTGAAGAACACCATACACCGCTTCCTGACGAGCCAGCTCCAATTCCTCAATTCTTTTGACTAACTTTGATTCTGCATTCGTGATCGCAATCATTTCGTTAACTTTATTCTGTATAATCGTCTGCTTCTTAGTTTCGCCTAGCTTAATCAGCTGCTCATGGCAAATATTAAGCTCCTCAATGGATACAATGAGTTGATTAAAGGACATCGATTTGTCTCTCCTATTTGTCAGAGCCCGGTTTAAAATAAGGCATCATTCTCTCTGCCAGCTGTTCCGTGTCGACCTTATATGTTCCTGAAGCGACCTGCTGCTTCAGTTCCTGAATGCGCTGTGCGCGTTCGCTGCTATTCACTTGTTCCTGCTGCTTGAGCATTTCCATAGCTTCAGGCGAGATGGATACCTCATCCTTACGCTTGCTCTTCTTATTTTCGGTCTGCTGACCGGATTCTATATTTCTCGAATAAGAGTTAATTGCCCCAATTCGTCCGGATTCATTAATCTTCATAATGAACACCTGCTTTCATAAGAGTTTAGGATCAAGAATCGCCCTAAAATAAAAAACCGATAATCTTTACTAAAGTTATCGGTAGAGGTTGAAACATTGTTTATAGAGCACTCTAGAATTGAGCCATGCCTCCTAAGAACGCTTGAATTTGTCGATTGCATTGTAGGCACGAGAGCCTAAACCCGATGTCTCCCCCTGACTTACCTCCTGGGTTGCACCGGCCAATTCCTTGGTCAAACGCGCACGACAGCCGTCGCACATGTGGCCCTCTCGAATAAAAGTACCACACACCTCGCAGGGATAGGTCAAATTGGGTGCATCCTTCACCGATATGCGTCCCTCTTTGATAAATTTCGTTATTTGTTTAACGGATACACCTGTCGCATCCGATAGCTGTTGTATGTTTGCGCCCTTCTCTTTGCGTAAATACTCCACACATTCATAATACTGCTGCTCAACCTCTTTTAGACAAGCAGGACAAGCCTCCAACACGTTTAATACGTATAGCTTGCCGCAGCGAGGACAGTTCCCGACATTCATCCTCTTTACGCCCCCTTCTGCATGAAAACCATTTACTTTTCGTCATTATAACCTACCTTAAAATAGCTTGTCATCTGGATAGGAGTACTCTGTTACATACAGATGACCATTGCATGATTGTGTAAAATCAATTCTATTCTGAATCTCATCTATCCCTAAAACTATATCCCGAGCTTTCAGATTACTTCCTACTTTATATATCGGTAAATTGATTCAGAAATTAATCTTAGTTCCTCATTATCAAATATTCTTCCTATTAAGATCTAGCCCAAGTAACAGTATACATTGAAATATGAATGTCTCTCTTTGATCCCCATTCTCTAATCACTTTACAGCATGCTTCCAAGGTGCTGCCTGTCGTGTAGACATCATCTACCAGCAGGATTTTCATCTGAACCTTATCGTTTATAGTATGATTCTTGTCTCGATGAAGCTTGCCATTCATCTTTTCACTTATTAGAAAATTGAGGATTCGTTCCGTGTCCGGACGCAGGTCAAAAGCATGCTGCATCGAGATTTCTCTTTCTCTTCTACCCTTGAAGCTCTGCTTCTCTGTATGCTTGGTTCTTTGCAGTAATGGAATTACTGGTATCCCCTGATATCTCGATAACTCGACTGCCATCCGTTCGGCCTGATTAAATCCTCGCTCCATTAGTCGCTCATAGCTTACAGGCACATAGGTTATGGCATCGGCTCGCCAGATATCTGGTCTGTGTTTGTTTATGGATAAATCATGGCGGTTGATAATAGAAACCTTACCTACGTTATATTTAGATTGTTCTGCACTCTCACCCTCATGCTCATCCACCCGACCGATGTCACCTCGAAGCAGCTGTGTAGAATACTCTCTTTGCATTCCCAAATACGCCTTATTAAGCATGGCCCCGAATAGTGGAGCGAATCTTTCTTTCCCCCGGTACTTGTATACCGCCAGCCATTCTCTCATTAAAGAATCATATACTACAGCACTTCGGTTACACTCAAAGGATCTGCGGTTATGATCTCCTCTGGAGCAATCCGGGCAGCCTATTGCCCGTCCACATTTAACACAGCGAATCTGAGTAATCCAAGGAATGGAACGGACACAGCGATAACAGATCCCAGGCAATTCCCTGGATAGTTGAGCATGTGTACCACAGGCGAGACAGGTATTCCCGGAAGGGGATGCCAAGCTGTGCATAAATGTAGATATGCGATTCAATATGTTCATTCTCTTGGACTCCCTTATTTCATTGGACTATATTGGTCTGTATTGGTCTATGAGTGCGGTGTTGTTATGCAACTGTAAAAATCATTGTTTCAGCTTAAAATGTAATCTACTTAATCTAACCGAACAGTTCGACGGCCGAGCCCCTCTGACATCGGGGTACCTGCGACAGCCTCCTGCTACACTGCGCTCAAAGGGAATCGTCCGAGTTACTCTAACAGATAACCGTTACGGCGAGCGATGGCATTCATTCTTTTGATCTGGTTGACGGCGACTTTCTGCGCACGATTCACTTCTGGAGCACCGAATATGACGGTCCCGGCTGGATCATCCTTGGATCTGCCCGCTCGACCTGCCATCTGCACAAGCGATGCGTCATCGAACAGCCGCGTGTTTGCATCCAGTATGTAAACATCGCTCTTGGGAACGGTCACACCACGCTCTAATATAGTTGTTGTTACGAGCAGGCGAATTTCTCGATCGCGAAAAGAGATGACCTTCTCGCCCCGTAAAGGATCCTCGGAAGAGGTGCCTTCGACACGAATACCTGGCAAGCTTGCTCGAAGAAGCGCAACGAAGGACTCGATCTGTGAGATCCGTGTAACGAATAGAAACACCTGCGCCCCTCGCTCCAACGAACGCTTTAGCCTCAGCTGAAGCTCACGTGGCAGCTTACGCTGCTTAATCTGCTGCGCTACGTATGGCACCTTCATGTATACCGGGACAGGCAGCGGGTGCCGATGGAAGCGAACCGGCACTCTGGCATGAGCCAGCTTGCCGCGGGCTGCTTCCCGCTGCAGCTGTGCAGGCGGGGTGGCAGATAGATAGATGAAGCTGCCTCCCGGCTTGCAGCATGCTTCGGCCGCATAGGCAAGCATGGGGTCGTTGTGGTAAGGGAAGGCATCGAGCTCGTCGATGATGACCAGGTCAAAGGCGTGGCGGAAGCGCAGCAGCTGATGTGTCGTGGCGAGGGTCAGCTGCCCTCGCTGCCAGCGTTCGCTGCTTCCGCCATAGAGGGTGACCCGCGCCGTATCCGGGAAGGCGCGGGCCACCCTCGGTGCGAGCTCGAGCACCACATCGCGGCGCGGTGTGGCGACGAGCACGCTGCCCCCGCTTGCGAGGATGTAATCCAGCAGCGGGTAGGTCATCTCGGTCTTGCCTGCGCCGGTCACGGCCCAGAGCAAGAACCGGCCCTTCGCCCGGGCGTCCTCACGCCGCCGGGCCAAATACGCGAGCGCCGCGCCTGTGGCTGCGCTCTGCGCCGGGCTAAGTCCCCACCGACTCACCAGATCGGTGGGGGAACCCCCGGCCGTGCCCCGCACGGCCGGAAGCGCTGCGCCTACGAGCAGCAGCGCGCAAGATCGGCTGCGCCCGAGCGCGAGGCAGGCCTCGCAATAGGCGCACGCCGCAGACCCGCAGGCCGCACACGCACTCTGCTGTGCGGCCATGCTGCCGCATCGGCGGCAGCGCAGCTGCTCTCGTCTGACCCAAGGCCAGACGAATCGCGCAGAGCGCGCCGCCTGCGGCGGGGCAAGGGCGGGCACGTATCTAACCCGCCCCGCCAGATACGCCAGCTGCACTGCAGCCTGCCATTCGCTCCCTATCTCGGGAGCGGACTCCGCAAGCAGTGCCTCTGCTTCCGGCATAAGCAACTGTCTTCCTGCCAGCTGCTGTGCCACACGCTCTGCCTTCACTCTCAGCTGGTATAACTCATCCACTGAATTAAACCTTTGGCTACCTGCTCTCCTCTGATCTATATGCTCTGTTCTCATAACCTCTCTGTACAATTCGTCCTCTGACTTAGCCCTTTGCCGCTCTCTCCGTTCCTCCAGCCCGCTATGCCCAATTCGGAACTCCCTTATCGCCACACACTCAAGAAACATCCGCTCTCCTTGCTCTCCAGGCTCTGACCTGATCAGCGGGGCAATTAAAGACTTCACCATCTCTATCCACTGAACTTCAGTTCTCTCTGCTCCCTCAATTCCCGATGTCCTTGTCCCGTTTTTAAATAATTCCTCCTGTACCCGATACGCCCAGGATAACGGCATTGCCTCTGAGATCATAACCACCTGCCATATGCCTGCTGGAGATGCTTCACGAAGCTGCTCTCTCCACCACAGCCAATCTACGCTTAAATGAAGTGACAGAAATATTCTCCACTCCCTGCCATTGCCGGACTCCGCACATAATCGGATTGCGTATAGCCCAATTCTCATTTCATCCCCTCATTTCTCGTCCTTCCAATTTCGACCAAACACCCATTTATGAACGCAAAAAAAGCACATACCCGGCGTATTTGCCGAAGTATGTGCTTCATACTTTTCTTCTACAGTTAAATTAAACCAAAAAGATCCTATATTTACAATATTAATGACAATACCGCAACTTTTTAACGATATATTCGTCTTATAATATGATTAATGTTTAGTTACGAACGGAAATTCCGTTAGACTTGCATCGTTGCGAAGATCAACGAACTTGACCTCTTCGTACACCGCAGGCTGTAAGGCAAATAAGGTGCTCATCGGCTCCTCACTTGCTGAGACAATGCTCAAATCTACGCCTGCAATACTACCGAGCCGGTAGAGAAGCGGAAGAGTATCATCTTTGGAATCAAGGTCCATCACAGTTACTTTATGACTCGTGCCTCGAAACAGAGCGTCGATGGACAATCCGCGGATAATCCACTCCAGCTGAAGCCCATGGTTACATGTGATGAGAACATAGTGAACGGGTATGGCGGCAGGCTGCTGCTTGGTCTGTGAACGTGCGTATAAATACCGAACGCATAAGGCTGTTAAGCCATAGACAAGCGCAATCCATATCAAATGTTCGATCAAATACGACTACACCTCCCTATTGCATCCATGGATGCAATTAACCGCAAAACTACTCACTTCACAGCAGCCGTGTGAATGACCAGCCGGCGGATCTTGTTTATACCGCCAATATATGCGGATACCCGGGACGGTGACACAGTCAAATGAATCAGCAGAACATATGATAAATCTTATTTTTTACTAACACGATAGATTGAGCATTTAGAGCGACAGTTCCATTCGTTATGATTGGGTGCGAGCCAACAATAGCGAAGATAGACCGGACTGCACGATTTCAAATGATTCTATCAAGCATACACTGAACTAAAGCATCTTCTATTCTGTGCTTTAGTTCTTTACTATACTATAGAAATGTAACATCCTATCTTTATGAAAAGAAATGTTATTTTTTCTTGCGCTTTCAAAAATTCCATAACTATATAACCGAACTAAAGTAATAACTAATTTGTTCCTTGCCGTAACCTTCGAATCAGAATCACATCCGTAATCAGATTAAAAATACGACAAAATCAACGTTAGCATCCTCAACTTTAGATCAATCTATATTTTCTCACGCTTCAAGGCAGTATGAATATACAGCACAAGAAACGCTCCCCCGTACATGCTACCTATGTAGTACCAGAGACCACTATCTGTACGCATGACTTCAGTAGTTCCCCCAGGGAAAGCGGCAGATCACACTTCCCTTATACCGAAGGCTACGTTCCCTTTACAGGGTAACCCATCCATATTTAATGGAGTTGATAACGGCTTGTGTACGGTCATCTACTTCCATTTTTTGCAGAATGCTGCTGACATGGTTCTTCACTGTCTTCTCACTGATAAAGAGGAACTCACCAATCATCTTGTTGCTCTTACCTTCCGCCATCAAACGAAGCACTTCGGCTTCACGGCGGGTCAGCGGATTGTTATCGCCTGCAACGAATTTAACGCCAGCTTCCTTCACGCCGCCTTCATTCATAGCGCCTGTCTCATTCAAATATGTCATCCGGCGCAGCTGCATAATGAGCTTGCCTGTTACTTTTGGATGGATAAAGGCATATCCTTCATGCACAGAACGGATCGCATTAATAAGCGACTCTGCCTCCATGTCCTTCAGCAGATATCCATTCGCGCCCTTGCGCAATGTTTCGAATACATAGCTCTCATCATCGTGAATCGACAAAATAATAACCTTGACGTCCGGGAACAGCTCTCTCAGCTTCTCCGTCGCTTCAACCCCGTTCTCTACAGGCATATTAATGTCCATAAGAACGATGTCCGGCTTACTCTGGTTGCAGAACTCCAATACCTGAATGCCATCGCCGCATTCACCGATGACCTCGATATCGTCCTCCATGTTCAAGATTCGTTTCAGACCCTCACGAAACAGCTGATGATCATCAGCCAGCAATACCTTAATGTTACCCCTTATCATGTTCTGGTTTTCCATCCTGCTACTCCTTTCCCTTTTCCACGTTTGTCGGGATATGAATCACAATCTTGGTGCCTTGATTCTCTCCTGATTCAATTTCCATTCGGCCTTCGAGCAGCTCGACTCTCTCACGCATCCCAATCAGACCAAAGTGTGAATGGTCCTTGCTCTTCTGTTCCAGCAGTTCGGGCTTAAAGCCAAGCCCGTTATCCTGTACAACAATCTTGACGAGCTGTGCCTGAAAAGTAATCTCCACCACGACATAGGTCGGGTATGCATGCTTGGCTGCATTCGACAAGCCTTCTTGCACTAAACGATAAACGGCAGCCTCCATAGCCGAAGACAAACGGTGTTCCTTCCCTCTGGTTTCAAAAAGCGCGCGAATCTTCGTTTTTTCTTCAAAATCCTGCACGTATTTTCGAAGCGTGGGAATTAAGCCCAGGTCATCTAGTGCCATTGGACGCAAATTGAAAATAACTTTGCGCATTTCTCCAAGGCTTGAACGAACCTGCTTCTTCAAATCTACTATTTCGGCCTGCACCATCTTAAAATCCTGCTTAACCAGCATTCTTTCTACAATTTCCGTCCTAAGCACTAAGTTTGCAAGCATTTGTGCAGGGCCGTCATGGATTTCCCGGGCGATTCTTTTGCGTTCTTCTTCCTGGGCCAGGATAATCTTCAAACCGATCATTTGTCGATTCTTGGCAGACTCGATGATTCGGGTCACCTGACCTAATTCGCCGGATAGGTACTCCATAACAACATTCATCTGTGAACCGATAGTCTCTGCGCGCTCCACAGATTCCTCAATGCTTCTCGCACGCTTCTGCAGATCGTCGCGGCGTGCTTTAAGGTACATTTCCTTCTCTCTGTAAATCATCAAATCCAGCTGAAGCTGTGTCGCCTTTTCATAAGCTTGCTTGATGTCATGCTCGGAAAAGCGGACGAAATCCCGGCTGACCTCTGTCAGCCGGATTCGGGACCGGCGGAAATTAAGCTCAAGCTGATCGACCTTCTCGATCGTTTCCGCCGTCTCTTTCAGGATGGATTGAATCTCCTGATTGAGCGTCTTCAGCTCGGTTCGAGCTGAGTCCATTATTTCAAAAATCTGATATTTACTACTTTCCATGACCTGCATGGCGTTTTTTATGACGCGGTCAAGAGCATCAGCTTGAAAGTCCACAAATGTTCGACTCCATTCCTAACGTTTCCAGGATATATCATACCATATCACGAGTCGATAGTGACGGTCTTCGTTTTCTGTTCCCATTTTACGGTAAGGCCAAGCTGTTCAGATACTAGTCTGAGCGGGACTAAAGTCCTACCGCCGGAAATATACGGAGCCACACTCGCGCTTAGGCGCTGCCCGTTAAGGATAAATTCCTTCTCGTTTACTGTAAGATCAATCAGCTTGCCGCCGCGGAGAATCGTCACACGCTGGTTCTTACTGTCCCAGGTTGCTCTGCCTCCGAACGCATCCAGCACATGCTTGATTGGTACATAGGTTGCATTATTCTTCAGTACAGGCGCTGCATCGATTGCCTTCTTCGTTCCATTGAAGGTGACCGATTTTTGTCCAATGACAAACTTGGCAGTTCCTGTTGGTAATCCTGCTTCACTAGATAGGGAAGGCATGGTTAGAGCAATATTATCAAAGGCTACTGTTCCTGCCATCGCTCTCTCATCCTGACCTTCCTCAAGATTGACGACATACAACCGCTTCAGCTTCGCCGGATACGCAATGTCTGAACCGCTTAGATCGACACTAATGTTCTTCCAGCCTGTCCAGTTGATATTACGGGCAAGATCAATGTATACCGTTTTGCCGTTTGCATCAAGCACTTCTGCCCGCAGCCAATTCAGACTGTGATCGCCAAGGACGTCCATAGACAGCGCCGTAGCACTGGACTCGATTTGTTTGCCGGAAGTGCCGTTAAGCTGTGCATAAGCATACATTTTACCACTTCCGCCGTTCATATCATAGCTCAGTTCCAGCACTTTGGAGCCGGACTTCTCGCCAGTTCCGTTAACAACGCGTGCTGCTCCGGTGACGCCGGATGCATTCGTCGTGAAGCTGATTGGATAGCTTACATTCTCAAAGTTTTCCCACATCGTTTGTCCTGCAGTCGTCAAGACAACGACCGTGCTGAAGCCGTCATAACGGCCAATGGCATAGCCCACCGATGTGCCTGAATTTACAGAGGATACAGTGAGTGTATCACCCGATACACTTCCCTTAAATCCAACGAATTCCCACTTCAAGCTGTCTGCCGGCAGGGAGACGGATTGTCCATCTTTGGTCGTTGCGGTAATCGGAATAGCAATGGCCGCTCCTTTTTGCAGCGAACCTGTACCTGCTCCAGCCTTAAGTGACTTCAGATTGCTTGCGCCCACAACGGTGATCTGCATCTTCGCACTTGCCGAGCCGCTCACTGCGGTCAGGGTTGCTGTACCGCCGCCTGTGGCAGTTATTTTGCCGCCGCTAGTGCTGATGACATTGCCGTTACTGGATTTCCAAGTGACCGAAGCGCCGCTCATATCATAAGGATTATAATACGTATCGTAGCCCTTGAGGCTGTAAGTTCCTTCCTGTCCAACGAGCATAGAGGACGTTCCGCTGATTGTCAGTCCCTTCAGCTGCCCTTGGGGTGCCAGAGAATAGACCCCTAGACCGTTAATAACCGCACGCTGCTCTGTCCCATATTCCGTTGCAAAAGCAAGGCCTGTGTTTATTTCACCAAGCGGTCTCGTAATCATCGTTGTCGATCCCCCGCCGTCAAGGTTCATCCCTTTCCACACGCCAATACTTACCATGAACTTCTGCAGCTCCGACAGTGACATTCCCGAGCTAGAGCTGTTATCCTGAACTGCGATTAAATACACATATCTTCCGTCTTGGGAATACCCTACTGCCGTGCGGGCCCGGTACCCTCCAATACTCGATACATCTCTTGAAAAGGAGGAGGCTCCCCCACCATTCACGAGAAGCGTATGCCCGCCAATCATCATATCCAAATTGTCCGGATTCACGGTTTGTCCCGTGGTCTTCGCGATCAGCTTATAATCCGCACGAATGGATTGTCCAACGGCCAGATTCGTATTGATCCAGTCTCCTGCCGTACCATGAGCGCGCAAAATATACGCACCCTCCGGAATGGTCGTGTTGAGTGGAGTTTTATAGGAAATTTGCTGAATGACATCGTTCTGTACCAGCACTTCTGTAGCAGCAGCGGTTGCCGGATCATTCGGCCGCTTCACTGAAGTCCATGCGGATGTATAAATATACATCGAATTTGCATGACTGTATTTGACAGAGCCCGACTCCAGAGTGTAATCTTCCTTATTCATTCCTCTCAGCTTAAAGGTAGACCCATTCGAAGCCGTAACCGAGCCTTCAAAGCTGTATTCATCAATCATCGGTTTGCCGTCCTTGGTTACCGTTAGTGCCTGCATCCCCGACAGCTCGGAAGGGGTCGACATCAGCACGCCATTCATCACCTGACCGCCAATCGGCGCGCCTTCCCCGCTCACATTAAAATAATCACCATTCACGCCGGCTACTGCGCCGCTTTCCTTCACCATTCCCCCAGTGCTCTGTTTGCTGTTGAACTTGCCTTGTTTACCTGTCATCACATCCAATTTCACATTCGGATTATTCAAATCCACTTGAATTACATTCGCCAGCACGTTTGATGAAGCCCCAGAACGCGTTGTTGTATATCGATAATTGATCATTTTGGCTCCCGCCGTGATCATCTCTTCTGATATTTTGGTTGTACTTGCCGCCATGGCCACACTTGATATTTGAAGGGTATCCTGCAGTACCTGCCCTGTTCCAAGAACGGGGGTCACCCATAATACGCCTGCGATCGTCACAATCATCCACTTCTTGCCTGATCTTGCCGCCAGTTTCCCCGTTTGCTTCCTCTCTTTGCTCATAAAAAAAGCGCCTCTCCCATCCTATGTGCTTTCTATTAATGAGTTCAGCCCCGCAAGCCTCTGTAATAGAGATTCACGGAGCTGAAGACACAAACATCCTCTCAATAATAGACTGCTAAAAATGGAAAAAGTTACGCTCTTTCTCTAACTTTATCAATAGAATCTAGCAAGTTGAACATATCCATCGGTTTTGTTGAAAAACAACATTTAAGAGGATTGCTCATCTCTGCCGATTTTAAGAGCTTAAGTCCAATTATTCTGTATAAATGCTCAGCATTCTAGTAATCATCACAGCTGCTTGAGCGCGGGTTGCATTGCCGCCCGGTTTAAATGTGTTCTGAGTCATCCCTTCGATAATCCCTTGCTGGACAGCCTCAGCCACGATATTGGGTGCTTGAATGTACGCACGATCCTTAAACTTGCTCAGAATGCTGTTCGCTGAACCATTAAGTCCGGAATCATGACCGCCATAGTGCAGAGCACGAACCATCATGATCGCCATTTGCTCACGCGTGATCAGCTGATTTGGCTTAAAAGTTCCATCCTGATGACCTGTAATGATGCCCGCTTTTGCTGCCGCACCAATATAGGCACCTGATACGTTGTAAGGTACGTCGCCAAATTGCTGCGTTGTATCCCAGCTCCCATTTAAACCTAATGCTCTTGCAATCATGCCAGCAAATTCGGCACGTGTAATCGCGGTATTTGGTCCGTATTCTGCGCCTGCTGCAGTATCAATAATCCACTTGGCTGCCAGCCCTTCAACTGCTTCTTTACCCCAGTGTCCATATAAGCCCATATACTGTACTGGATGATTCGCTGCAATCAATGCGTGGTTTTCTGAAAGATTCGCTTGTACTAGCACAGCGTCCGTTATTTGCGAAATTTTACTCGGCACCGGACTCAGTCTTTGAATCGTACTATCCAGCTTCACTACGCCAAGCGTTCTGCTATTGGTCATGCTGCTGAGTCGCAGCTTAAGCTGTCCCTTGAGTGCTACTTCTGCCTTAGTAGAGGTATCACTTACGATAAAGGAGCTGACATCTGTATAAGCGGACAGCTTCGTTGCTGATGCTTGAGACAGCATGGTATCCATCGCGACCGACGAGCTGGATGGCACTTCTTCAATCTGAAGATACAGCGTCGTCTTCGTGATGTCACTGTACACTCGTGCAGCCATAGAGGTGAGATCCAGATCGGACACACTTACAGTGAATATTCGGTCTCCATATCTGACACCAATCACCGCATCAGGATACTGACGTTTCAATTCATCCAGCGTCTGTACTGGAAAACCAACCATTGCCGCAGCTTCCGTCTCTGGAACTTCTACAACCAGCATCTTGGATACTCCAGAAGCCGAGCTTGCAAACGCGAATGCCTGTTTTAATGTGTCCGCACTGACGGTATATGAACCCACAGCCCGATTGTATTTAGACAAAGCTGTCGTTCTCTTGGTAGCCGCCGTGCTAAGCGCATAGCCTGTTTCATTAAACAACCCGGAGTTTAGCACGGATAATCCACTTGGCATTCCAGCCGCGCCTCCGCTGCCGCTGCTTGGGTTGGTGCTGCCTGTCGTTTTATTCTGAAGAGTGATTGGCCCAAAGCCAGCGATCAATTCCCCTGCCGCTGTTCGAAGCGGTGTTGTACCTGGTGTATACATCATCGTAACCGCTTGTCCAGTCAGTACAGGGTTAGATAACGTTAAAGTTAATGTCTGTCCCTGAACTGCGGCCGTTGTCGGTTGCATATTTTGTCCGCCTGCATTTACCGTAAACTGGGAAGCAGCTGTCCCCGAACCTTGCATGGCCTCGGTCATCGTCAGCAGCACGGTTGAACCTTGAACCTCAGCCTGTCGAACACTACCGCTGCCGTACACCGTAACAGGCACCAGATTGATATAACCAGCCGGATTATAATTAAGATCCGTCAGCCTTTTAACACCTGGAATATAGGATAGAGTTACGTCTTGATTCATTTGTATTGTACTCGCTAAAGTGAGGGTAACCGTATCTTCCTCTGCTTCCACGGCGTTAACAAACAACGGCGCTCGGTTTACAAGCACAGAGAACTGACTTTTTAGAGGTAAATCATTCGTACGAAGCGCTTCATTATACCGAACGTACATTTTATTCCCACTAGCGGTTACCTCTAGCAATTCCGGAGCTTTTGTATCGTTACTGTTTCTTACAAAAAAATCAGTAAACCCTGCAAGTGACTGCTCCCTGTTATCTTTCAGCGAATAAGATCCCGGAGTGTAGTTCACCCGGATGACTTCGCCATCTCTTACCGATCGATCAAGCGTCAGTGTAACAACGGAACCATTACTTATGGAGATGCTGCTTATTCCGATACTGCTGCCATCTGCTGTTACCACAAACTGATCTTTAGCTGAGGAAGAGGTCACTTTCACACTTTCCGTAAAATATAAATAGAGTGTATTGCCGTATACCGTACCTTCCCTCGGTTTAGATAGAACAGAATCCAGATCATTTATGATTTCTCTACTGGAATAAGCGGCAACTGCATTCCCTGCATCATCCTGCAGCGGCCTGATCCCAGGCGTGTAGGATAAACGTACAACCTGGCCTACGGCTACGCCCGTATCAAGCATAATATAGACGCTGTCTCCTGAAATACTCACATCACTGATACCTCTGGTCTCACCGTTGACTGTAACCGAATAGCTCGATATTAATGGCCTCGTATTCGAATTCAACCATTCGTCGTAAGTAAGACGGATCAGCTTGTTACTGTACATTTTGGAAGTCTGTAATACAGGAGCCGTGGTATCCCTTGTAAAGGTCTTAAAGCTCCAGGAGCTGCTGCCAACGAGCCCCCCAAATATATTACCTGCCGCATCTCTAAACACACCACCGGGCACATCGACTTGATACGTCATATTGTGTTCGAGCTGAGCGGCAGGGCTGATTACAAGCTGCCTGTGATTCTTATCATTAATAACGGTTGTCGTATTGACGACACTGCCGCCCGCTTTGCGTAGAGTAACGTTCCCCGGGTAATTAGTATCCAATGCTTTATTAAAGGTTAGTGTTATTGGTTGATCTACGGGCGCACTCATATTCCCGTCATATGGAGATAAGGAAGTAACTATGAGTGCGGTCGTATCGGTTGATACCAGAAAACGCCAATCCCCCTCACGTATCTCGGCACTTCGATTCTGCTGCGCATCCCAGAAAGCTCCAGCACTAACGAGAACGTCATACGATGTATTATTTTCGAATAAAATTGAAGGTTTGATCTTGATTGTATTGGTACCTCCCCCACTGACATTTGAGGATGTGGAAGAAATGGTTTCAACCGTCTGACCACTCTTACGGTTAATAATCTGGATTGCACCTGCCGCCGGATACATCTCCTTAGCAAATTGGAGTGTCAATGTTGAAGTCGGGAGTATCCCCGATGCTCCGTTCGCCGGCACTTTCTCAACGACAGGTACTTCACCCATCCCCACTGTCCAGAATCGCCACTTGCTCGCATCTAGAATTCCGGCAAAAGGTACCCCCTGTTCTTTCATGAACGTTCCTGCATCAATCAGCACATAATAACCGCCGCTTTGCAGCTGAGTAGTGCCCAAATTCATCGTAATGTATGTACCGTACCCCTCAGGAGAAACCTCATTTCCTCCTTTAGTCTCGTAAATCTTTACTTCTGTCGCTAAATCAAATGCTTTCACTTCCTTATTATCAGACAAAGAGCGAATGCGAATCGAGCCTTCCCCTTTTTTGACCGGCTGGGTTAACTCCATCGTTAGGCTCGGGGTTTGAGCCACTTCAACTTGTCCGGTATAGGGACTAATTTCCTTTACATCTTCAATTTGCGTTGATGCTTGTGTCACTCCTGCTTCTGCCGCGTAGTTCTTTTCCATGCCCCAGCTGAACATCATTTGTGCGCATAAAGCAGCTGTCAGCAGCAGTGATATTTTTTTCTTCATTGAAATGTATTTCCTCCTTCCAGCATTTTAGTTAAAGAGTAACTTAAAAATATGATTATAGACCTCTTCTTTTCATCGGTTAGTTGGAAAATATAGTTTAGCCGCACCAACGTAATGACAGAAGGGATAGGACAAAAGGAGTGTTGATGCTATGGAAATGCTCTCAGAATAGAGGGAGTTCAGGTTACGAGGTTAATTTTCTTTGCGAATAATAAAACAATCGCTTGCTACAAAGTATGTATTTTGACATACGAAAAAAGCCCTCGATGGTTATCCATCGAAGGCTTAAAATTGGTCGCTCTCTTATACCGAGCTTATCCAGTTCGTTCTATCCGTCCCATGCGTGTTGATTATAGACCTGCTTGGCTCTTCAATACGTCAACTTTGTCAATGCGTTCCCAAGGCAGATCGATATCCGTACGGCCGAAGTGGCCATATGCCGCCGTTTGCTTGTAGATCGGACGACGTAGATCCAGCATACGAATAATGCCAGCCGGACGAAGGTCGAAGTTGTTCCGCACGAGTTCAACCAGCTTCTCTTCACTGATCTTGCCTGTGCCATAGGTATCGACGTTAATCGATACCGGATTCGCTACACCGATCGCATATGCAAGCTGAATCTCCACCTTGTCAGCAAGTCCTGCTGCAACGAGATTCTTCGCTACATAACGCGCTGCATAAGCTGCAGAACGGTCTACCTTCGTAGGATCCTTGCCGGAGAAAGCACCGCCGCCATGACGCGCATAGCCGCCATATGTATCCACGATAATCTTCCGTCCTGTAAGTCCTGCGTCCCCTTGAGGTCCACCGATCACAAAGCGGCCTGTCGGGTTAATGAAGTATTTCGTTTCACTGTCCAGCAGCTCAGCAGGAACAACAGGAGATAGCACATGTTCACGAATGTCAGCCTGAATTTGCTCCAGCGTAATATCTTCAGCATGCTGTGTAGATACTACGATGGTGTCCACACGAACCGGCTTGTTGCCATCATATTCAATCGTGACTTGGGTCTTGCCGTCCGGACGAAGGTATCCCAGTGTACCATCCTTACGAACTTCTGCCAGACGACGAGCGATACGGTGAGAAAGAGCAATTGGGAGTGGCATAAGCTCTGGTGTCTCATTGGTTGCAAAACCAAACATCAGACCTTGGTCACCCGCACCGATATTTTCCGTTTCCTTCTCCATGAGAGCCGGGTCGCGGTTCTCTAATGCCGCATTAACACCCTGAGCAATGTCCTTGGACTGCTCGTTCAGGGAAGTAAGTACAGCGGAAGTCTGGTAGTCAAAACCATATTTCGCACGAGTATATCCGATCTCTTTAATGGTGTTACGCGCAATGGCCGAAATGTCGATATAGTCAGCTGTTGAAGTAATCTCACCGATAACCAGCACAAGTCCGGTCGCGACAGATACTTCACATGCTACACGGGCATTTGGATCGGCTTCAAGAAATGCATCCAGTACTGCGTCTGATATCTGATCACAGATTTTATCCGGATGTCCTTCAGTTACGGACTCTGATGTGAATAAGTGACGCCCTTTAACAGACATTGTAGTAATCAACCTCCCACATATATGGATATTATGGTCTTTCCCCCATACGTTTATCCTTAAACAAAAAACGAACCTTTTCCACCATGGAAAAGGTTGCAATACATCCTCATACGACATGTTAACGTATTTGTCAATCCGTGTCAATCAGATAAAGTATGAATATTCCAGTCGGATATTACGGTTTTATTGCCTTTTGTACAGACAAAATGCAGTTTTATGCTTCCTACAGATTAGGAATCTGGAATGCACTAGACTCCGCAGATCGGACAAGACGTTTTGTGATTTCTCCGCCGATCGATCCGTTTTCTCTAGAGGTCAGATATCCCCATCCAGCAAACGAAGAATGGCCATTGGTTGAGCCCAGCTCATCACCAAACTCTGTGTCTGCACCCCCTGCATGGGAACCGCCCGTATATATCCCAAACTCCGCTGCGATTTCATATTTCATTTGCTCCAGCATTTGACGACATTCCGGAACCAGCTTGCTCTTGTTTCTTGCCATGATCTATGCACCTCCTGTGTATTGGTCTTGCAGGCATATTGTTTGCACCTCAGGGGCTTTATAGACTGGCGAATCATTGTTACTTATGGAAAAATGACACACATTAAAAATCATTCATCGACGCACACTGAAATCCAAGAAACTGAAATCCAAGAAAAAAGACGTTCCGCCTCATATATAATATGAAGCAAAACGTCGCATACTTAGAAATAACAAGCTATTAAATATAACTTCGGTTTGTAATAACCAAATAAGAAACCAAACCCAAACCCTAAGGAACTAAGAAGAGATTATAATTACCGCGAACCATAACCGTCAGATTGTATTTGATGCCCTGCTGTACCTCGATACCTCTACCCTCACGAGGGAAAGAGAGAAGATGGTTGTTCGTAATCGCCGTCCCATTGGTCAAGTCCTGGCCTGCAGTCAGATCGGCTACACCGTTCGCGTCTGCAGAATAGATAACGGCCTTACCGCTACGAACGATAAACTCCGTTCCTGCTCCGGCAACAAGACGCTGTCCAGGCTTCACAACGACAATTTTCAGTTCTTCCCCTGCAGCTGGGGTGGACGGTTCAGATGGACCAGTTCCGCTCCCGCCATTTAGTGCATTTTGAATTGCTTGATCTACATAACTCTTTGTAACGACTGGATCATCCGCTGTACCCGGCTGGGTATTCACTGATGCACCGTCCGCAGTAATATTCATAACTGATCCAATCCATATGCCACCACCGATCGCAACGGCAGCCATACCTAATTTCAACATGCGTTTCATGATGTTCCTCCTCTAATCTATCAATCCCATAATTATCATGATAGAGTGATTTTGCCATATAGACAAGAAGAACTTGGTAATAAGAAAAAACTATTCTTCTGGAATTACAGCAGGAAGGCGATTGGGATTATAGTACATGGACTGACCAGCGATCTTTAACCTCTCCCCTTGGAACTCGTCATAAATGGATATTTGATAGGTTCCCGCTCTGCGATCTTCGAAGATCCGATCATCTATCGACCAGGATAGCAGCTGATTCGCTCCAAGCTTCATGTCCGTGCCCGGTACAAGCTCCTTGGCAAAGGTTCTGCCCGTAGAGTCGGTAATCTCGACAATGAACTTGTGCTCATTCTCAGGAAGGCTATACTCGTTGTTCTGGCTAAGCGTATAGTACCATTCAATAGATACATTGGATCCACCGGACAGGTACGCATCGAAGGTATGCGTCTGTACTTGGTATGGGAACAGCTCAAAATTTTGGATGGTTGTCAGTGCAGTTATTTGCTGCGGGCTAATTTCAAGAGATGCCGCATTAACATAGCCAGTAGCTTCTCCTTTCACCGGTGTCAGCTTATCCTCTGTAACTCCTTCACCGACGATTAGTCGCATATCAGACACGGTTACCCGCTTCGGAATTTTGGTCCACATGGTTACGATGCTCTTGTCTTCAGGGCCGGCTGGATAATCAATCTGTTTGACATTCGCTTTGAAATAGAGGCCGCTGGAAGACATATAGTATCCGCTGAGCTGCGACAGATCAGCCTGACGATTCTCCATATTGGTCATTTCCAGCTCTGTATACACAAGATCAGTCGTTGTCCCTGGATAGACGACAGATTTTCGTGTCTTGACTTCTGCCTTTTTGCCAAGAGTGGTTAGCGTATAAGCTTCATCCTTCTCAATCTCCGGCACTTTTGGAATGGCTCCAATATTCGTCAGCTTGATCCACTCTGTTGACTCTTCTCCTACCTTCTCTTCAAGGGCTACTTGCAGCTGAGCAATATCTAGCGTTGTAGGAATTTTCGTTACCAGATACATATCTACTGCCTGCCCTGGTCCGAGCAGTGAAGCGGCCTGACTCTTAATCAGTTTGGTGCTGCCCGCGTCCTTCGCTGCATCTATTGTATATACACCTTGCAGATCTGGAAGACGAAGCGTCTTCACCGACGTATTCTTGACCGTCAGCTTGGCAGAGAGCAGATCCCCGTCTGTCCAAGGTAAACGTTGAATGGAAGACCAGGTCACACCATAGGTTCCGCTATCATTCTTTACAGAGATCTCTCGCCCAAGCGTATTCTGTAATGAAGATGGCTGAGGAAGTATATAGATTCCTGCGGGATAACTGTAAGCGGGTGCTTTGCTCTCTGGATCCTCCGATTTAGGTGTATTCATGATTAGCTTTAGCGCACCTTGAGCCACTTCATAGGATACGGAGATATCCAGCTTGATCGTCTTCTCTGCACCTGGCTGTAAAGATAGATTCTCTAGCGCCTTCGTTGTCATCGGATAGGAGTTTCCATTACCGCTTTTCAATAGAAATTCGTATTTAGGCACCATGATAGTTTCTTTGCTGATGTTCTTGAATTTGAAGCTTAAGGACAAATCATTGCTGCCATAGCTCTGACTGACCGTCGCTGCTTCCAGCGTCGTTTCCAGCTTCAAATTCTCCACCGTGACTTGTCTTGGTTTAAAAGGCGGCGTCGATACAGTCTGTGTCGTACTTGCTGCAGGCAGCTGTAAGGTAGCAAGCGGAAGCACCGTCTTGGCCTCGCCTTCCTCTTCAACGACAATGAGCTCTGCTCCTGCCAGCTTGACCGACTTCGGGATACTGGAGAGCAGCTTCAATGTCTTATTCTCCTGTGGCTGAATACTAAAGGTAGCTTCTGCCGAATCCAAGAGCAGCGGATAGTTGCTGCCTCCTGCTGTTCTCAGAATCCATTTTGCGGTAGGGTTCTCCAGCAGCTTGTAGCCCGTATTATGCAGGTTCACACTGACCTCTGCATAGTTGTAATCCGTACCCGAATGGAACTCAAACTTCGATACTTTAATCTTGACCGGTATATCGTTGAGACGTATGGTCTTGGATTGTTTGACTGGTGTAGACAAGGTATAAGATGCAGGCACATTAAAATGCCCTAAATGGCTCTCATAGTTCGGTTTGCTGAAATCCCATTTCACGATCTGGAACAGAAGATCACTGACTTTTACGTTCTTTCCAACCTTCACAATATAGGTAACGGCAAGGGACGAACCTGCGGCTACACTTTTCTTTTCCTGATCGCGCGCGATAAGGTTCGGAGAATACAATGTTCCGCCCTTTGTCTTCACTTTGGTCCAATAATCAATAAGCATTAAGGTCTTGCTGTCATTATTCTGATAGGTCAGGGTGTAGGTGAGGGTCTTGCCATCTTCTTGCGTCAGTACATTGAGGTCGGTGAGTTTAACAGTGCTCTTAGAGGTTAACTTGACGGGTTTGAGGTTATTAAGTGTATGTATGGGTTTGTCACTTTTTGTCGATGATACATTGGAGCTTTTGCTTGTTGAGGAGTTCTTTACAGTTGAGTTTGATTTTGAGTTACTGGCCGAGGCACCGATTTGATTTAGATCGGAATTGGCATTCATCAAGCCTGCTCCAAGTAGTTGTGATCTTGGCTCTTGCCCACTATAAAGTAAGTGCGAAGGTGTTAATCTGGATGTGTCTGAATAAGTGGACGTTAATGGATGAATAGGCAGTGCTTGTACTACTTGATCTGAGTGAGGATGTGAAGTAACCTGCGTTCCTGTTAAATCACTGGAATCATCTGATACAGCACCTACGGAAGTGCCTTGCCCGATAATAAGTACGGCAGCGGTGATCCAAAGTAAGGCTTTTTGAGTATGTTTATGATCCACGTCTGTACCTCCAATTGTTTCCTTTTTTTGAAGTTACTATATAGACGCGAGTTTGGAAGAAAAAGTTTCTATAGATATAAACAAAAAAACAGTGGGGTTCCCCCCACTGTTTTTTCTGCTCAACTAATTATTTGAATACTACAGATGTAGAGAATGCTTTTGCAGCATTACCTTTAGTTGTATCCTTAATAACTTTAGAGCTTTCGTTGCTGGAGTTCAGTTCAATAGTTACTACAGAGTCAGTAGTCAAAGCTTTATCAGTAGTAAATGTAACTACCAAATCTTTACCACTAGCGCTGTACTGAACGTTGCTCACAGTTACTCCTGTAACAGATGCAGATACTACGTTAGTACCGGAAACAGCTGCGATTGCTTCGTCGAAAGTCACACGTGCTTCGTAAGAAGTACCAGTTCCAGTAACTTTCAATGGGTTTTCGGAAATAATAGCAGGAGCAATCTTATCAGTTAGATTGATTGTAAATCCAGTTTGTACTTTAACTCCAAACTCAGTTGCGGAGTTAGGTTCTGTTGCATCTACAACAAATGCATAATTTGAAGCATCAGCAGGAAGAACTTTATCTCCTCTTAAGACGAAGTTGTAAGCATCAGAAGTTTTACCATCATAAGAAACTTCGTAAGTGTCACCAGTTACAGTGTTCTTGATTGCAAAATCGTTAGCATCAATGCTGGACAGATTCGCATCAAATTCAACTGCAATTTTCGTGTTAGATACAGCATTTGCTACTGTTGCTTGAACTGCTGAACTTGGTTTAACAACTACATAACCAACATAACCATTGTTCTTATAAGCATAGTTTCCAGCTTTGTCTGCTACCAATGTCACTCTAAGCTCAGCGCCATTAGCAGAAACTTGTTTAGTCGTGCTAGGAACTGTAATCTTCACTGTGTCGGCTGTAACAGCTTCTACTGTTGCGTTAGTTGGAAGTGCTTCGTATGTGCTGGAAGCCGCAGTCCACTTCACATTATACTTAGTTCTTTCCAATACGCTTCCAGAACCATCAGTAGCCATTTCTTTATTATAAGTGAGGTAGAAGCTTACATCACGCGCACCGTTAGTATTAGGTGTACCTTCTTCAACCCAAGCAGTTTTCAGTTCCGGAGTAGTTGTATCGCCTACTTCGAATGTACCAGTGTAAGGCAAGATTGTGTTAGGAACATATGCATTATCTTGTACTCCAGCAACTGCTAGTGTATAAGTACCTTGTTTAAAAGTGCTAGAAAGAGTGATTGTAGCTTCTGTTTTATCAGCGCTTAGAGCAACCTCTCTTACAGGATGACCTGCTGAATCAAGTCCATTTCCAGTAACTACTTTGCCGTCTTTATCTTTGATAGTGTAGTTATCTTTATTAGTTGCATAGTTTACTGTTTCGGAATATTTCACTTTAATTGAGATATCTCCGTTGTCTTTAACACTTGTAGTAAGAGAAGTAACTTCAGGACGTGCAGTGTCTAAAGTAGGAGTAATCTTAACTTCACGATTTGCACTGTTACCACTATAGTCAGTAGCACCTTCAATCACAATTGTGTTCTCATTAACTGCAAGTGCGTTCTCTTTTGTGAATACTACAGTAACTTTGTTACCGGAACGAGTAACTGTACCGGTTTTGGATGATACACCGTTGTAAACTTTACCTACGGATCTCAATGGCTCGTTAAACTCGATTTCCACTTTTGTAAGATCAGAAGATTTGGATGTCACTACAGTTGGAGCTTCAGTATCAACTGCTACAGTGAAGTCATAGGATACTGGAGTAACTACGAAACCAGCAAAATCTTTAACTCCATTTACTGTAAGTTTGTGATCTCCTGTAGCGAGTTCAGTAGTAACGATCACTGTTGAAGAGTTAACGTATTCTACAGAACCAGCAATGGATTTACCATCAATTTTGTAGTTTGCAGTAGAGATCGCTGTTGCACGGTCAACCGGCTCAGAGAATTCTACTTGGAACGCTTTAGTACCAAGACCAGTTACTTCTTCAACTTCAGGAATTGTAACGTCTACTGGAGTAAATGTTACTTCTTCAGAGAAAGTTTTAGATTTATCAGCGTTTTTAACGCCGTCAACTTTGATCTTGATAGCTTTTTGGTTCTCTAGTTTGTTAGTATCAGACAGATTTTCGCCTTTCAAGGAAAGAACGACGGATTTCTTATCAGCAGACAATACTGCGGAATCAATTGTTTTAGAGAAAGAATAGTTTGTAACTTCTTCTGCAGTTTCTTCGTCAACTTCTCCGTCAAAATTCACTACTACTTGTTTCAAGTTGTTAGCAGAAGCACCTTCAACTTTAGTTGCAGAAGTAACTACGTAAGTAACTTTCTCAGTGAATTCTTTTTCTTGGTAAGTAAATTTAACTTCAGTTTCTTTGTTAGCTTCAAGAGCTTTATCTAAAGTTACTTTTACAGTTTCGCCGTCAGTCATTTTGAATTCTACAACTTTACCAGCTTCGGATACAGTGTAGGATTCTACGGACAGGCTCAATTCTTGATCAACTGCGTAAGCAGCGCCTACAAGAAGTTCGCGAGTAGCGTTGGATTGGAAGTTAGCGTTAGCGTCAACCAGACCTGCGTTGATTGCTGCTTGAACATAACCTTTAGCCCATGTCGTTGCAGAGTTGTTAGTTTCAGTTGGTACTTCAAGATCAAGCGCACGTACAAGTACAGTTGCCATTTCTTGAATTGTTACTGGGTTAGAAACTCCGAAGATTTTCTTAGTAGAGTTAACGCCTTCCATGATACCTGCAGCGTAAACTGCTTCTACATAAGGAGCTGCCCAGTGTTTCTCACCGTAGTTTTTGTCTTTGAAGGAGTAAACGCCTTCTACTTCTTTAAGACCCAAAGTCTTAGTGATGACTTTAGCGAACTCAGCGCGAGTCATTTGTCTGTCAAGGTGTGCTTGACCGTCTGGGAATCCAGAGAAGATTCCTTTATCTTTCAAGTAGTTGTATTGCGCGTTTACATCAGTAAGACCAGTTTGACCGAATGCTACAGAAGCAAACATGGAGAATGCCATTGCTGTAGACAAAGCCACGGATAAAATTTTCTTCATAACCTTTTTTTCTCCTCCTCGAGAAATCATCACATGATTATTTTCTTTATGATTGCTAGTACTAGTAAATGGGTTGCCCGTGTTACTCATTAGCCGATACACCCCCTTTCCAGAGTTGAGCAAGTAAATCCATATAAAATGATGTCTGTGATAGATCACAGAAACTAGTAAATATAAGCCAGGGTAAGAAAAAATAGAGTAGTTTCCTAATCCTACCTATCGTATTATACAATGCGGTTTAGAAGACGTAAAGAAAATTTTTCTAATAAATAGACAAAATTCTCCATGAATCTCTTTCCTAAATCCTCCATCGTTTTGGCTCTACATCTTAAACGCAGTAGTTTCAAAAAAGTTGCGAAGTTTCGAAAAAAATTTTCCACTAATTAAAAAATGATGGGATTCATCCTTCAATATAGAATATCGGTTCCAATTAATTGATGATGAATAGCGCGGAAACTCTATGTTATATGTAACCACAAATAATACTGGAATATACTTCAATTTAAGTAACATTTCAAAAAAAATTCAAAATCCCCTCAGGTGAAACAGCAACGTAACTAATAGAACGATAAAAATATAAAAAAGGTGCCGAATTTCGGCACCTTCATCTCTTAAGTTATCCAGTTGATTTACTTAATGTTCATTGCCAGTTCAATGATGCGAGCACGCAGCTTAGGATCGGTATTCAAATTCTCATACATATCCTCGATTGGTTTCTTGTTATCGCGGTATGTCTTCTCATGCTTGATCGTAACATGGGACCATTCAATAAGCTCATTCTCTGCTGCCATCAAATTATTATATGCATCGTGGAATCCAGTCTTCATAACAAGACCTTCCATAACTTCCTGCGAGATCTCCTGAGTCTTGCGTGTCTTCTCAATCTCTACTTCTAGAATCGCTGCTTGTTTCTCAAACTGTGTCTTTGCCTTCATGTAGCCAAGCTGAGCTTTCGAATAGATTGCTTTCATCAGATACCTTCACCCTTTAGCAAAATGTGTATTTTAACGCTATTGTATCTTATAATCTATTAAATTACAAAATCTAGTGAATGATTCTTTCTATAGATAGAAAAGAACTGCGCCTCAGAGGAGCAGTTCTTTCTCTGTTAGAAGATTTTAACTTAAATTAATTGGAAAAAGTTTGTTGCTCTTTTTGAACAGCTCCACAGCAATTTTAGCTGCTTCTGCACGTGTCAGGAAGCCCTGCGGATTAAAACTGTACTGCGGCTTGCTCTGTCCGGCAACCGTTAATGCATTTCCTGTCATGATTTTTGCTTTGTTCACTGCCAGGACGGCCGGCTTCGCATAATAGTTAATGCTGCCCGAATCCACATACAGCTTCGCCAGATTGTCGGTTAGCTTGCTGTCATTAGCAGCTAGCTTGAGCTTCATTGCACGGGCGATCATCACAGCCGCTTGTTCACGGGTCAGAGGCTGGCTCGGGGCAAATACCCCTTCCGTTAGTCCTGTCACAATTCCTGCTCTTGCTGCTGTTTCAATATGCTCGTAATCCCATGTTTCGCTTCGTGCCCCAGGCACAAGATCCACGAAGGTTTGATTATTGTCATAGTTCAAAGGCAGATTCATACCCTTAACGAGCAGCGTAGCGAATTCTCCGCGCGATGTGCGATCATCAGTACCAAACTGATCAAATCGAATATTCTCCATCAAGCCCTTAGAATACATCGCGTTCAGGACGTTTCTAGCCCAATTGTGATTCGTAATATCTGTGTAGCTGCGGCTCAGCTTCATTACCACATAATAACCGAACTCATCGAAAGGAACAGTAATGGTATGGTTCTTCGCGTCGACAATACCACCAACATTGATCCATTCCCGATCAGAGGTATATTTAAATACGGTAATTGTAGAACCCACTTCATCAACCACGCTGCTGTTGTAAGTAAGTGTTAGTTCCCCACGCTGCGACGGAGTAACCTCACGTTCAGCTGCAATTGTCGGATCACCATACAAGCCTTCAATCGAATATGGAGCAAGTCCATTGGTAGGCGGCAAGTAATCTGCAGAACCTAATGTTCCGCGTTCTCCAAGTCCTCCACTGATCCAGTAAACATTAGAGATCGTCGTAAAATTCTGTTTATCTCCAGAGGAAGCTCCGAATCGCAGGAAGTACTCATCCGGGATATCCCATACCGGATATCCTGTTTCTTCATTAGAAAGACCGTTGTTCGGGAAACCGATAATGTTGCCATAATCATTTCTGCGCTCCACTACGCCGTCTTTTGGATCTGCTAGACCGAATAGCAGCTGTGTTGTAGGGTAATATTTATTAATCCCTCTCGAATCTGTAGATTGCATAATAGTTCCCTTAGGAAACTCAAGCTCTAGACTCTTATTAAATACACTGTATTTAGTAGCGACTTTTGGAGCCATGTACTGGGAATCAACTGCGACTGCACCTGTATAATACACCGATATCGTGTCTTCAAGTGTTGTACTTCCACGTACGATCTCAATATCAATATCATTTGCTTTGTCTTGCTTGAGGCCAACATAATCATACAAGAAGCGATCATCACCGAGATCTGTTCTCTTTACCGCAGGCTCTCCATCGATTAATACTTCAGTGGCGCCTTCTGCTTCAATATCAAAGCGAACAAAATTCTTATTCACAACATAGGCTCCATCAACCGTCGGCTGTGGTGCTAACAATCGATAAGGCTTAACCTCTCGGACCAATTGGAGCTGCTGGCTTGTCTTCGCCCCAGTGCTATTAATCAATTCCAGATTATATACATAGGTTCCAGGCGTTTCAGCAGGCAAATTCTGCACACGGATAACAAATTCAGCTGAACTGCCGAAGTATTCATAGGCGTATGTCTTATTGTTGTAAGTAAACTCGCTTGTCTGCTTAATAATTGTATCTGTGACATCCAAGGAGAATAAATTCTGTGATCCTAGATTCAAGTTCACCTTGGATGCTCCATTACCGCGAATAACGATGTCATGCTCTTGAAGACTCGTTGTATACGTTCCGCCATTGTATATGAAATCAGGAGTCAGATTGAAAATCTTCGCCCATTGTTCATTATCTGTATATTCCAGCGGGAAGGTAACTCTGTTATTGCCTACAGCCGGCTGAAATTTATCAATGTTGGAAACATTCTCATCCAGAATATAGATGCGGATTTCTTTTCTTACAACCCGGTACTGATTGTTATCATCTGCAACCGTTCCGGTAAATACGATTCTGTTTTCACCATAATATAAAGGTCCGGTGTCTGCATTGACTTGCAGATTCAGATTAAACTTTCCGTTTGTCAGCCAAGTTCCAAGACCCGATGGTGTTGTTCCGTTAACGAACACTTCTCCTTTGAAAGCCGTGCTGTTCAGATCAAAACCGATATACTCCCCTGAGACCTGCAGGTTTGTTGTCTGATTCGAATCAATGGTCACCGTCTGACCATCCGTCAGGTTAGAGACATAAATATAAGTTTTGGAAACAAATGAAATGACAGCGTCCTTATACTGCGTGGATCCGGAATATTGGAAACGAACGGTTTGATTCCCGTTCTGGAAACCAGAAATTCTGTAAATATACTCTGTTGTTGAACCTTCTACCGGTCCCACATAATTGATTGTCATGTTGCTGCCTACGGGCAAGTATTTTGCTGTTAGGGCATTAGGATCTGTGACAGGAGAATTCGTCTTAACGGAAATATAATAATCGCTGGAATCTACGTTTGCTCCGTTAAGATTCTCTTTGGAATATGTTGCTTTACCATCTGTGCCTACTGTATAGCCCTTCAAATGATACAGCTGACTAATTACGACTTCACCTTGAGCAAAATTGAAATTTGCAGCCTTGTTCACTATTGTTGAACCGTAGGTAATATTTAATGTGTGTCTTTGGCTTTTTGCTGTAGTCCCGCTTGCATCGTCAAGAAAAGGAAAGTTCGGAACTGCAAATGTAATTAGTCGGTAAGCCGAAGTGGCCCCTTCGACACCTTGAATAACAACATCGCTATTACCTGCAGTAACCAGCTTGCCTGAGCTGTCTAGTGACAGGGAAGAAAAGTATACCGGAGTTACATCAAGACCATTAAGCTTAATTGACTTACTCACAGCATCGCCTTCATCAGGAACTAAGGCTTGAACATACAATGTCGCTGTATCTTCCGCTCCTGTCCATGTTGGTGTTCCTGTTAATAAATTGTTTGCATTACGATCGGAGTCAGCTAAGTACATAGAAACGATCGGATTGCTGGTATCAAAGTAATACAGTGAGTGATTTACTGTAATTCGATCTGAACCATTCTCAATAACGAGAACAATATTGTTAAGTCCAGGATTCAGTGATAATTGTGGAGAGTAGAACGTCCCATCCGACAATAATGTCGTTGCTAGTGCTGACCCTCCATTTAGAGCCACCGTTGCTCTCGTCGCATTTTGAATTTTACCTTGAAGGGTAATATCTTTTCTTGGGATAACCACTTGAGTCCCCTCATTCAAGGTAACAGGTTGGGACAAGCCTAGTACACTTAAGCTCTCTACATATGGAACTTGGTCAAACAATACATAGAAGCTCTCCGACCGTGTCATATTGCCTTGTGTTCCAGAGAAAGTAATTTCATTCATACCTGGATACAGCGTTAGTGTAGATGTAAAACGGTTTTCCGGGCTGTCTAAATCAAGCTGAATGGTTCCTGGAGTTACTTTTGAAGTATCACGAGTCCACTTCGAGGTGAGTGGATCCCATGTTAATTGTTGAATGCTGGCACTGAGTGTTGAGCCTGTAACTTTGGTATAGGTACCTGTTGCTGTTAGCATTTTATTTGTTACTTTATATGCATTTTCTCTACTCAGTAATTTATCCGTTCCTTCGAGCTTCAACTGAACGGTATTCTTCAGCGTTTCGATATCCGGAGCAAAATAACTCGTAGATACATTGTCCGCTGCCTCTGCCTTATTAATCAAACCAGGGGGGAACAGTGAAACAATAAGTGTTACTAACAGCAGCCATACCATCGGCCGTTTGATGCGCTGCATATAATCTCTCCTTTAAATATAGTTACCTCTTATATCGGATGGCCTGGGTTAAATATGAAGAAGTTTCAACAAAAAAAGCCTTATTCCCTAAATAGGAACAAGGCTGGTTAATAATAGTTCAAAGGTTTAAATTATAGATGATATAATGGCTGTTCAATTCACTTCTTATTTCGTGCGAGACTCGGACGCCTTCACTCTCAGCTTCATGAAGAAGTTGATCAGCGGACGCTTGGTTTTATCGATCAGGCCGATGACCTCTGCACCGATCTGCAGGAAGAACATCATGACACAGATCACAACAAACGTAACCCAGTTCGCTTCATGCATCGTCGCAGAAGACTGGATCACGGCAAGCACGCCGAAGAATGCGGCAATACCGTAGATAATCAGCACCGTTTGACGGTGGCTGAAGCCAAGCTCACGCAGACGGTGATGCAAGTGACCTTTATCCGGTGCGAAGATCGGCTTCTTGTTCAAGAAGCGGCGAAGAATCGCAAACAGCGTATCGGACAATGGCACAGCGATAATAATCAGCGGTGTGATCAAGGATACGACAGCGATCTGCTTAAATCCAAGAAGTGAGAGCATAGCAAGACTGAAGCCCAGGAACAGTGATCCTGTATCTCCCATGAAGATCTTGGCCGGATGAAAGTTAAAGAACAAGAATCCGATAATACTGCCGAGCAATACAAGACAGATGAGTGCAGTCGTAACGTTGCCCATAATGAAGGACATCACCGCAATCGTACCAATCGCAATGGCAGACACACCCGCAGCAAGACCATCGAGTCCATCGATCAGGTTGATCGCATTCGTCACACCGACAATCCAGAAGATCGTCAGCGGAATCGAGATCCATAGTTCAAGTGATGAGTAAGCATCAGCAAAAGGAATATTTACAAAATCTATACGGATCTGAAATCCGAACACAACGACACACGCCGTAATAATCTGAGCTAAAAATTTAACCTTGGCCGACAATTGGAACCGGTCATCTAGCGCACCGATCAGGGCAATCATTGTACCGCCAATCATAAAAGCTTGGATGAATCGGGAATCTCTTGCAGTGAAGTATTCCGAAACAAACGGAAGCAGCGCCAGCATCGTGACCATGAAAGCAAGAAAAATACCGAGACCACCGAGTCTAGGCATAATCTTGGTATGAACCTTCCGTGCATCAGGCACGTCAACGGCTCCCACATTTACCGCAAACTTCTTCACGAGAGGCGTAAGTCCTACCGCAAGTCCGAGAGCCACGATAAATCCCAAGATATAGAACATTAACATTTGTTCATTCAACCCCCAATTTTTAAAAACAAAGAATCCTTCACGAATCTGTCCATGACCCAACTGAACAGCATTATACTCTCTTGACCTCTGAATTACTATTCTTTTTTTCTAGCAAAAAACATTGTTTTTAACAGATCTTCCTGTATTTTCACACGATTTACACTATTTTCGTCACGTTTTTTTTCTCACGTTTTACCTTGAGTACAAACTGCGGCAAGGCAAGCATGCGCTTGGCCCGCTTCGGTTCCTTGAGCAGCCGGTACAGCCATTCCGCTCTCAGCTTCTGGAATACGACCGGTGCACGCTTAGACCTGCCGGAAATAATATCGAAGCTGCCGCCCACGCCCATCATCAGCGGAACGCCGAGCTGCTCCTTATATTTACCAATCCAAGGCTCCTGGGTGTCTGCACCCCTGGCTACAAACAGCAGGTGCGGGCTCGCTGCACGAATCTGCGCAATGACTTCCGGATCTTCGGGCTCACCGAAGAAGCCATCGCGATATCCGCACACCACGATGCCAGGATATTGCTTTTGTAACCTGCTTGCTGTCTCTTGAATCACTTCTTCTGTAGAACCGAGCAAATACACTCTCCACTGATAGGATTCACCAACATGCATGAGTTCATGTAACAGATCAAATCCGGCAACACGCTCTGCTACAGGAACACCGCAGTATTCGGCTGCCCAGACTACACCGGTACCATCTGGAACGACCAGCTCGGCCGACTTCATAATTTCCATATATTTCGGATCATTCAGCGCTGCCATGACCATGATCGGGTTGCCTGTAATGATCTGATGAGGCTTACCGGCCTGTATCGCTTCGGTCAGATAAGCCACGGTGTCCTTCATATTCATGCGCGAAAACGGAATGCCAAAGATCGGCACCGTCGGTACGGTTCTCACGGGGGATTGAGTTTGATCTGCCGTCCCGCCAGACGCTTGTTCCTTACGCTCTATCATGACTTTCAATCATCCTTTGCCGCTAAGAAATTTTAGAATGTGAGCTGCAGGCTCCTGAGCTTGCTCTTTCAGCGCAGCGATCGCCTCTTCCTTGTCCGCAAGCCACTCTGCATGAGAATCCAGCATGTCATTAAGTGCAGCAAGCAGCTTGTCTGCATCCAGTGATTCTGTGCTGCCGACAGGCTCACTGTTCAGCCGCTGAAGGAATGCATCGATCTTGGGATCATAAGATACACCTGCGAGCGGTACCCGCTGTGATGCAGCATAGATCAGACTGTGCAGACGCATCCCGAGGACGAGCTTGCATCGGGATACCTCCAGCAGCATCATCTGGGGATCGGTCTGCTGGGAGCAGATACTCACCTTGCTGCCTGTCCCATTCAAATGCCCGATCTTCTTTTTCACATAAGCAGAGGCTTCCTCATCCGAAGGAAGATGGAACGGAAGCAGTCGGATATGCACCTTGCGCTGCTCCGCGAGCTTCTTGAGTCCTTCGCCGATGGCATCCAGCTCTCTTCTCTCCTTGTCCCAGAAACGAACCGACACCCCGATTACAGGCAGGTCTTCCTCCTCTTGTCTTGGTGTCGTTCTTCTTGCACTTCCTCCGCCATACGCAGCGGCCTTCTTCACCTTGGATTCATCAGGCAGTGGCAGCCCCATGACAGGGTCTGGGACGACCTTGACATCATTCCACTGAATCCCATAGCTCTGAATGAGCTTAGCTGAATCCTCGTCACGTACTGAGATATACTCACAGTGTTTGAAGACACCACGGATCATCGGGTGAAAAATCTTCCGGTGCACTGGCCCCACGCCCTGCGCATATATAAACGTCGGCTTCTTCATATTCTGTGCCAGTTTAAGAATACCCAGATAATAAGGAATGGACTTCCAGCCCGTTGCATCCTGCAGCAAGCTGCCGCCTCCGCTGATCAGACCGTCGCTCTCCTTAATGGCCCGCCGAACCTCTCCGAGCTTCATCCGATGTACAGCTCTCACGCCATACGTCTGCTGTGTCCATTCAGGATCACCTGATAAGACGATGGGCTCAATTTCAATAGACGAACGCTGGCTTTGTTCCTCAAGCGCTGTAAGAATCGACTTAAGTACCGCTTCATCTCCGCTGTTTCGAAAGCCATAGTATCCTGAGATAACTATTTTCTTAGTAGTATTGGTGACCATTTTTTCCAACATCCTTCCAGAACTTGCCACACCAGTATTGCAATCAGTCCAACAACCAGTCCCAGTCCGAGACCAAGCAGTCCACGAATAAGTGACAGATGCACCGGTGTATGAATGTGAGCGAAGGTGCCCACCATAGATAGCTGTGCAATAGCTGCAATGATTAGCAAGTAAATCCCATGACGGTATTTAAGAGCAATAAATGCTCCTACCACGAACATCGGATGGCCCAGCAGGAATTCCTTGTTACGCGGACGTACGCCAAACGTATTCTCAAGGAATGTACGCAGCTGTGCTTCAAACGGCAGTACCGTTCCGGCGTTCCCAGTTCGAGTCATATAGTAATAGCCTACCACACCGACAATACCCACTGCCACTATCATCAAAATCGTGATCGGCCGGTTCAGCAATTGGCGAATTGAAGCGACTGACATGGACTTCAGGTAGAAAAATACATAGATGGCAACGAGCAAAACAGGTCCAGAGTACAGGATGCTTACGCCTCTAAATTGATCGATGACGAGTGAATACGTAATGTTGTTAAGCAGTGCAATCATGAACGGAACACCAACAAAGGATAGGATAGATGTCCATACATACAGCAGGATGCTCTTCGATAACCGGCTCTTCACCGATAAGTCAGGCTTTCTCACCTGTGCAGCATTAATCTTTCTTACCGCAAGGATCATCGCAACGGTTGGTGCACTGATCGCAGCCAAGAGAGCTAACGCTTGTTCAAGCAGTGTTGGTCTAAGCAGGAACAGTCCAGCACTTCCAATCAGTCCGAGAACAAAGGCCGGCAGAGTCAGGAACGGAATAAAGTAGGATATCATCAGCGCAATCATCGCCACGCTGCCGACAACGACGACGGCCTTAAAGTATCTCTCACCGCCCGTTTCTGCAACATCAAAAGGCTCTGCCTTGCCCATTACAAAACCGTTGTCTTCCATTCGCTGAACCGCTTTTCCTTCTTCACCCAATGCATCCATCAGGTTATCCAAAGGATCCGTTACTTGAGCCGTAAGTGCACTTCTAGCCGGAGCGGCATTCAGGTACAGCATTCGGATGTTCCGGTCCTTCGTTGCCAGTGCGAATCGATCTGAGATCACGTTCACATCCAGGTTTGCATCCGATTCACTGAGTGAATATAGACGAGTGACATTATAATCCGTCAGATATGCAAGGGTGCTGAATCCACTCTGAGGCTTCTTCAGATTCTCGATGGCAGCAAGCCCAATCCCATGCTTGTTCATTAGTTCTGCAAAGGCAGACAGACTCTTCATGTCTTCGTTATCGTTATAGCCCTTAACTTTATCGCCATCAAACAGAATCCGTGATACACCATACTGCTCAAAGGTCTCCATCATCGCAGCAGCCGCTTCTTGATCATACGGCAGTGCATCACCCAGACGAGGCATGATGTTGAAGCCACGCTCATGGAGTTCCGCCATCGCAATAGGATCAGGAAGCATCGGCTTCAGCTTCGCATTTTCCGTCGGAGTCTGAAGAACCAGTCCTTCTTCATTCAAATAGGTCCATGGATTCACGGGAATATCGAGTCTTTCGAAAGTATCTTCGATAATTGAAGACAAAGCCTCCCGGCTCTCATCCGATGTGAAGAGAATATACGTGTAGTTCTCATTAACCGGTGGGATTTGACCTGTCAGGTTGGCCGCTTGTACGCTGTCATAGATTGTAATCCTCTCTGACTTGCGGAATTCTTCCAATGTGCTCTCGTACACTGCCATCGTGATGACACCAGCATCCTTCAGCTCGGTCAGCTTCTGGTCAATAAAATCCTGTGGATGCGCCTGATAAGCGGCTACTTCGACAAGATCCCGATAATCGAACGCAAGCTCCACGTTCTTCGCGCTTGATTCTGTCTTCACACGATCTGCAATGATGGGAATCGAGGCAATGAGTCCGATAATAACAAGGATCCAGAGCCATTTGCGGGATACGGTGTTCCAATACTGCCATTTTTGACGCACTAAAAGTACCTCCTAAACAAAATAAATTAAAGATAATGAACAGAGACGGTAGAAATGAAGGAAATGAATTCAGATGAAGAATGAAATATAATAAATTTCTATATTCGCATGATACATCCTTACGATGGAGGGTAATAAGTGTATAGGGTGAAAAATGACCTCATATTTTTATACATTCCATATCATGCCCTAAGGAACCAAAAAATTCTCCTTCTCATCAAACTTGCAATCTGCTGACATAGGAAGAGCCTTTCCGCCAAACAACCCATAACGGTGCGGAAAGGCTCTCTACAATTAAAGTATTGCTTATGTTAACTCCTTGACCTTATGCATCCACACGCGCCATTACAGCTTCGATCAGACGATCAATCCGTGCTTGTGCATCTTCATAAGAAGTACCCTGTACCGCAAAATAAACCTTAATCTTCGGCTCCGTCCCTGATGGACGAAGGCAGAACCAGGATCCATCCTCAAGGATAAATTTCAGTACATTTTCTTTTGGCAGACCGTTCAGGCCTTTGGAGTAATCCTGCATCTCTGCCACTCGGATGCCTGCAACCTGATCAGGTGCGGATGTGCGCCAATCTGTCATTTTGGACTGGATTTGCGCTACGCCGTCTTTCCCTTTCAAAGTTCTCGACTGCAGTGCTTCAAGGAAGTAGCCGAACTGCTCGTACAGCTCCTGCAGTACATCGTACAGCGTCTTGCCTTGGGCTTTGTAATAAGCCGCCGCTTCACAGATCAACATCGCTGCAAGGACCGCATCCTTATCTCTCGCATAATTGCCGGCAAGGTAGCCGTAGCTCTCTTCATAGCCGAACAGATACGTATGGCTATCCGTCGCTTCAAAAGCATCCATCTTCTCACCGATATATTTGAATCCGGTCAGTGTATTAAACACCTGTGCACCGTAATGCTCGGCAATCACTGCCCCCATCTCACTTGTTACGATCGTCTTAACAACCGCACCGTTCGAAGGCAACTCTCCCCGCTCCTTCATCTGACTGAGCAGGTAATGGGTCATAATCGCCCCGGATTGATTGCCGGACAATACGAAGTATTTGCCGTTCTTATCCTTCACGACCGCTCCCATCCGATCTGCATCGGGGTCGGTACCAATCAGAATATCAGCTCCAACTCGTTCTCCAAGCTCAATCGCCAGGGTGAAGGCTTCACGCTCCTCCGGGTTTGGAGATTTCACGGTAGAGAACTCGGCATCCGGTTCTGCCTGCTCAGGTACAATATGCAGGTTCGTAAACCCGATGCGCTCAAGCACCTGACGAACCGGATGATGGCCTGTCCCGTGCAGCGGCGTGAATACAATGTTGAAATCCTTCGCGTAATCGGAGGCAATGCGATCACGGTTCAAGCTTACGGAAGCAACCGTTTCAATAAACGCTTCATCCTCCTCTGCGCCAAGCCATACCAGCAGTCCTTCTGCCTCGGCTTCAGCCTGGTTCAGCTTCTTCACTTCACGAAGTGAGGAAATCTCCTGTATGTAGCTGATGACACGTTCTGCTTCGTCCGGTACCAGCTGTCCACCTGAGGCATTGTACACTTTATAGCCGTTATATTCCGGCGGATTGTGGCTCGCTGTAACGACAATACCTCCTGTTGCAGCAAGATGTCTTACGCTAAAAGACAGCTGCGGCGTAGGGCGCAGTGATGGATACAATTTAGCAACAATCCCATTCGCAGCAAGCACCAGCGCAGCCTCCAGGGCAAATTCAGGTGAGAAGTGACGTGAATCATGCGCAATGACAACAGAAGGCTGCCCTTCGCCTTGATGCTGTTCAAGAATATATTTGGCAAATCCTTGCGTCGCTTTACCAACCGTATAACGGTTCATGCGGTTGCTTCCTGCTCCAATTACACCACGGAGACCCCCTGTACCAAATTCCAGCTCTCGGTAGAAGCGGTCCTCCAATTCTGTAGTGTCATTCGAGAGCTCTTTAAGCTCCTGCTTCGTCTCCTCATCGATTGAAGGATCCGCAAGCCATTGATTCAAACTGCGTTCTGCTGTTTCACTTAACATTACCATCATTTCTCCCTCCGGCCATGATCATTATTTTCTCTATGTGTTTATCCAGTAAGTACAACCATTAGAGCTGCTATTACTATATAATCATTAACCAATTTACCTAGGATCTGATAACGCAAACATGATTTCGCCTTCAGCAACCACTTTGCCTTCCACGCGAGCCGTTGCTTTTCCCTTGCCAATGGAGCCCTTCAAACGGGTAATCTCCACCTCAAGCTCCAGCGTATCGCCAGGCACTACTTGTCCGCGGAAACGGAAGTTATCCAGTCCAGCCAAAAATCCGATCTTGCCCTTGTTGGCTTCAACGTTAAGAATGGCAACCGCTCCGACCTGAGCCAGTGCTTCGGTAATGAGCACACCCGGCATCACCGGATAACCGGGAAAGTGGCCTGTGAAAAACGGTTCATTGATGGTCACATTCTTGATGCCAACGGCACGCTTGCCCTCTTCCATCTCCACGATCTTATCCACCAGCAAAAACGGAGGACGGTGTGGAATAATCTCTTGAATTTGATTAATATCGAGCATTATTGGTAAAACTCCTTCCATTCTATGCATAACATCTCAGCTTCTCGTCAAAACTATTCTTATCCTTCATCATCTGCAGTAGTGAAGGTTAAGATAAGGGGGTTTCTCTACCGCTTGCAGAACCGTAAACAGCCTTATGGGCTGCTTGCCCTGCTATAGAGAAGCCCTTTTTTGTTGTTGTTAAATGGAGCCTTGCTTTACGCACAAAGTCCCCCATCATTATACATTTTTCGGGAACAAAAAGAAAACTCCTGCTAAACAGGAGCTTTCCGTATTTTAAATGTTAAACGTCTATGGTGCAAATACCAGATCAAAAATATGCTTCCAGGTACGATAATCAAAGGCTGAACCGATATCCTGTCCACCAACGACCACATAACCCGCAATCATACCGCCGACGAGTGCCAGAATGAACAGCATAGGGATGAGCCACCAGCGCAGGACCTTCTTCCCAGATCCTTTCTTCTTCACCACAGCTGTATCTTCTTGAGTCATTACGTTCACCTATGCCCTCATATTATTCGCGAGATTTAACATGGTATCACTGGAGCTGAGTGCACGCGCAGCCAGCTGGTATGTGCGCTGTACCTCCAGCATCTTGGTCATCTCTGCGGTTAGATCCACATTCGAAGTCTCCAGGTAACCGGAACGAATGGAGGCACCCGCAGGAACACGAGCCGCTGCATTCTCTCCAAAGACTTCTGCTTCCGTCGCTCCCGGTGCTAGTGTATAGAGATTGTCCGCACTTGCAGAGAGCCCCTCCGGTCTCATTGGCTCAACAAATTGCAGCTGACCTGCAATCGCTGCGTTAGGCGAGTTGCCTATACGGACCAGCAAATTCCCGCTTGCATCTACAGCAGCAGATGAATTTACCGGTGCGGTAATCCCTTCTCCGTCTCTGCCGAGAACAGCGTAACCTTCTGCGGTAACAAGTCTCATCCGCTCATGATCTGCTGGGTCGGGAACAAATTGAAAATTCCCTGCCCGGGTCCAGGCCTTCTCTCCGTTCACCTCAACAGCGAACAGGGCGTTGCCTTCAATAGCCAGATCCGTCGGATTGCCAGTTGCATTCATTTCGCCCTGCGTCATATCCTGCGCAAGTGAAACCATCTGGATGCCATAGCCTTGCGTAAAGCCTAGTGGCGTGGCACGGCCATCCCGGTTCAGTGGTGAAGCCTGCTGCTGGAACGTGGTTAGTACATCTTCAAAAGAAGCCTGCTTGCTCTTATATCCCACCGTATCTACATTCGCAACGTTATCGGCAATTACATTCAGGCGCTGCTGCAGACTTTGCATAGACACGAGTGCACTTATCATCGAATTATTCATAAATTATCCCCCCAAACTTAAGAGATATGTAAAGCTCTAGCCGTATCCATTTAGACACGACCAATCTCATTCACAGCCTTTTCAAGGCTTTTATCATAAAATTGTATTACCTTCTGATTCGCTTCATACAGTCGCAGCGCCGCCATCATGTCTACCATAGACTGAGACGCATCAACCGTAGATTGCTCCAGAAATCCTTGCTGAACCTGTACATTATCCCCATCTGCCAGCTGCCTTGCCGCCCCTTCACTAGAAGGATCCAATGCAAAGTTACCATTACCTTCTTTAACAAGCTGGTGAGGCTGATCAATAATGGAAATTCCTAGACTAAGCCCTGCAGGGGTGCCGTTCACGGCATTCACCAGACGTCCTTGCTCGTCCACTTTAAATTGATTTACGGATCCTGTCAACACAATCGGCTCGCCATTATCTGACAGCACTTCGTAGCCGGTTGCACTAAGAAGTCTCCCTTCAGCATCCACACTAAATTCACCATTCCGTGTATATTTAACATTGCCTTCACTGTCCTGTACGGTGAAAAAGGCCTGCGGCTGATAAATGACGCTGCCGTTATCGCTAATATATTTACCTGACGCATCAAAGGGTACAGCCTGGCCTGTATTCGGGTCAATCACATTCAGATCGGAATACAGCGCAAAATCCATATTGTTCTCCGTTGGCGTAAGCGCTCCTTGGATATTCGAATACAAGCTCTCCTCCGCATATACACCTGTGTTGAGCAGACCTACCTTCTTATTGCCGGGCGAGGAAGCATCTCCTGTCCGCTCCAAGAGCATTTCGGGAAAAGAACGAGTCACGCTCTCCACCTGCTTGTATCCTGTTGTATTCAAGTTGGCGATATTTTGCGTCACGGTATCATGTCTGCGCTGCTGGGCTACCATTCCGGCTGCCGCTGTATAAAGACCACGAATCAACCTTACTCCTCCTTCATGCTGTCAGCATATTTGTATATATTATTTAAAGACCAGCTGTTTGATAAGTTATCAATTTAATTTATGTACTGCTTATTGCTATATCGGCAGATTAGAACTTTTTCTTAAGGGAACGATCCAAATGATTAAGCATCAGGCCCGTCCCCTTGACGACGCAGTGCATCGGATCCTCCGCCACCAGAACCGGAACTCTGAGCTCTTCTGCGAGCAGCTCGTCCAATCCTTTGAGCAGTGCACCTCCACCGGTCAAAATCACTCCACGATCAATGATATCCGCAGCCAGTTCAGGCGGAGTCTGCTCCAGTACCGATTTGGCAGAGGCGACGATCCATTCTACAGGGTCGGACAATGCCTCCTGAACCTCACCTGATGTGACCATAATCGTCTTCGGCAAGCCGCTGACCATGTCCCGTCCGCGAATATCGAGCTCAGCCTGCTCACCATTCGGATGTACCGTACCGATCATCATCTTAATATGCTCTGCCGTCCGCTCTCCGATCAGAAGCTTGTACTTATTTTTGATATACTTCAGTATCGCTTCGTCAAACTTGTCCCCCGCCATTTTAATAGAAGAAGAGGTAACGATCTCACCCATCGACAGTACAGCGACATCCGTTGTCCCCCCGCCGATATCGACGACCATATTTCCACTCGGCTCATAGATATTCATGCCTGCGCCAATCGCCGCCGCTTTGGGCTCCTCCTCCAGAAATACTTCCTTCGCCCCACTACGTTCTGCCGCTTCACGAATTGCCTTCTGTTCTACAGAAGTGATATTGGTTGGTGCACATATTAAAATACGGGGACGGCTGTACCAATTCTTGCCGCCAACCCGATGAATGAAATATTTAAGCATCGTTTCCGTAATATCAAAATCAGCAATGACCCCATCACGCAAAGGCCGGATAGCCACGATGTTCCCAGGTGTACGCCCTACCATACGTCTTGCTTCTTCTCCAACGGCGAGGACTCTCTTGGACCCGCTCTCAATCGTAACGACAGAAGGCTCGTCAAGCACAACTCCGCTTCCTTTCACGTGAATAAGCACATTTGCTGTGCCAAGATCAATGCCGATATCCTTGCTAAACATATAAAAGAGCCCCCAAAGTGATATTTTATAGGTCCGGGATTTTGCATAAGGTGAATGGTTAACGAATGGATTTATGCAAAATCCTCATGAAAATACGTTGTTTGCTGCATATCGAATCTTGCACCACTCGAATGACTCAAATGAATGCTTAATCCCTCATATAGCTATTGTTCGACAAAAGACAGCAACTTTATGTGAAAGTTCAATCGTATACTAGTCATATTTCGACGTAATCCCATCTTTTAACATATCATACTTCAGGGGAGGTATTCAATGCATTTGTATGCTTCTGGTCCTATCTTAAGCAGGGTGGTCTCAAGATTTGCTGGAGGCGAGCACCTCCCGTTTTTTGCCGCTCGATTTCTTATATTTGATCTTGGTGGCTTCTCCTCCCCGCAAATGACGGATGGATTTATGATACTCAAGAATGTGCTTTACCTGATCGGCAAGATCAGGGTTGATTTCCGGCAGCCGTTCGGTCAAATCCTTATGCACCGTGCTCTTTGAAACGCCAAATTCTTTGGCGATTGTCCGGACCGTATGCCTCGTCTCAACGATGCAGCGTCCAATCTTAATGGTCCGTTCCTTGATGTAATCGTGCACGCTCCCGCCTCCCTACTGTGGATAGTTTGGTACATTATATGAGGGGCGTGCCTAGATATTCACGGTTTCAAAGGGTGACAAGCTTAGGTAGATGGATTTATTTTCATTTTCATTATCCACAGGTTTGTCCATTTCCGCGATTTAAGCGGCAAAAAAGAAAAAGCAGCGGGTTTCCCCGCTGCTTTATAAAGATAGATCTTTAATTATTTTTGTGGCAGGTACTGCTCTGGATTAACCGGTTTTCCTGCTTCGAATACTTCAAAGTGGACGTGGTTGCCAAGATCCTTCTTCAGCTCGCTGGTTCCGGATGAGGCAATGATATCACCTTGTTTGACCTTGTCATCCTGTTTCACTGTTACGTTAGACAAGCTTTGGTATACCGTCTTCAAATCGTTGTCGTGTGTAATTTCAACGACCATTCCATTTAACGGATGTGTTTCAACACGAGTTACGGTACCGCTCATTGCTGCTTTGACTTCAAAGCTCTGATCATCTGCTCTTGCGAGGTCAATACCGACATTGGCAAAAAACGTTTGGTCATACTCTAGCAATGCACTTGCTTTTTCTTCATTCGAAGCTTCTGAATCATAGAAAGGCTTCACGACACTTACATCAGCTGGGCTTGCAACCGGCCATGCGAGATTCTCGGCTGTACCTTCTCCTTCACCGCTGCTAGCAGGCTCTTCTTCTAGATTCACTCCAGTGGTAGGAACGGATTCTCCTGTTTCTGAAACCTCATTTACGGTCTCATTCACTAGAGATTGTCTGGTTGTGTCCTGGTAGACCCACACTAAAGTTAGTATAATAGCTGCTGCGGCAATGTAAGCTGCCGGGTATACCCACCGTTTGGACAACAGCCTTTTCCAGGATGAAGGTTGTGAACTTTGTGCTCCTTGATTGGATTTTGGAGCATCTTCTTGGTTTTGATTTTTGTTTTGTTCATTCATATTCTATCACCTCAGTAACAAGTGTTACCGGGCGCAACTCTTTTATACTCGCCTATTAAAATATTTATGAAATTTTTTGAGAGTTCAGGATTTCTCTTTATATAAGAGCTCAGAGGCTCGTCCGAACGATATCCCTGTATAGTAGTGTTTGAGAATCTCTGTTGCTGTATATCCTTCCATAGCCATGCCGTTCGCCCCCCACTGGCTCATCCCTACGCCATGCCCGTAGCCGATCGTCGTGATCGTAATCTCATTTCCTTTGGTAGACCATTTGAACTCACTAGATCTGAGCCCCAGCAGCTCTCTTATATCTTGTCCGGAGAAAATCTTGCTGCCTACCCGAATCTCTTTGATCCGATTCCCCTCGGTCTTGGAGATGACTTCGATAAAAGGCTTGACCCCTGCGTTATTCGTAGACACTGGCACCGGATCCGGAATGACATTCAGCTTATTCATAAATTCCACACGCGTCATTGTCACACTCTCTTGAAATCCAGGTGCAATCTTGGCATCCCATGGACTTGCCACGCTTCTAAGGTAAGGAACCGCCTCCTGCCACACTTCCTCGGAGTTCTCTGTGTATCCATTGCTGGTGGAGAAGAAGGAGGCCGTAATCGGTTGTCCTTTGTACGTCATAATCGAATCCTTGCTCTCCCGGACAGCCTGCTCCAGCTTGGCCCATTCCTCTTGCTTGCCAAGCTCGGCCCATTTATCCTTCAGACCGCCGAACGGATGATAAACCTGATGATCCACGGTATCCGTGACATCAGCGCCGCTGACCGGAACGCCGCTGGCATCGCCTGCGGCGAGACGCTTCACGATATAAGTGCGCGCGGCAATGGCCTGCGCCTTCAACGCCTCGAGGCCGAAGTCCGAAGGCATTTCGGCCGCCAGTACCCCGGTGACGTACTGCTCCAGCGTCACCGTATCAATGGTGCCCGTCTCCGCCAGGTAGACGCGCACCGTGGGTTCGGGATACACCTGGGCCGGCTGCGTAACGGCCGGCCCAGGTGTATCCGGCGCTGAGGCAGCGGGCGGAGCTGCTGCCTCCTGCGGCGCCTTCCCGCCGGTGCTGCTGCCGGCGGGAGGCGCGGTTTGCTCCGCCGCTGGCGCTGGCTGCGGCGGGGTCCCCTCGCGGGGCCAAGCGAGCACTGCTGGGATCAGCAGTGCGGTGAGGGCCAGCCCCGCGAGGCCGGCGGCAGGTGCGAAGCGCCGCCGAGGGGGGCGCCGCGAGCTGCTGCCGCGGCGCCAGACGTAACGGGCCGTGGCGGGAGCCGGCCCGTCCTCTTCGTGAGCAGCCGGCGAACGATCCGGCTGCGGCCCCACCCCTGGCTGCAACTTACCCCCTGGATCCGTCTCCGATTCAGCCGCTGTTTTTCCTGCCGTACCGAAGAAAAACACCTCAGGCAGCTTGTTTCTGATAGAAGCCGTCTGCTTCATCCCTGATTGATTTCCTGCATGCTTTTTAGCTGAGTCATGCTTGACGGGCGCCTCCTCAGCAGCTGTAATCTGATGATTCAGTTTTTTTAACCTTTTACTTTCTTCTTTTTTTTGTATCACGTTGATATCTATTAGGGTAGAGTCAGGTGCGTTCTGCTTCTTTTTTGAGATCAAGTACGGAGTAGATTCCACCTCTTCCTGCTCTGTGGGATTAGAATTAACAGAATGACGATCTGGCCATGGGATTCGGACGATCCGGCTTCTTCGATAAGTGCGTACTCGTTCTTTCTTATAAGATGTATTGCTGCGTATCTTGCTCATCTTCGTGTTTCCCTCCGTTCTATTTGCCTGTCCATGTTTCAAACAAGGCTCGTAGAGACTTCATAGACTATACATATGAGTCCCCACCATCTGATAGAACCAAATAAGAGAATCGAAATGAAGAGACTAGCAGGTCGTTATAGAGTGATCTTACATCGTATTCAAACCCTAAATGCGCATGCAGCGCGTCATTATAATCATTTTAAAAACATTCCATATAGGAGCTGTTACCGCTTCATATTAGAAGCTGCTACTAATAGTAGATAACACAGGCTCTAATCCTTGCTTTTTCCAAATTCGTAGAATTACACTTTTAGTAACTTACTTTAATCGATATAAAATCAAAAAAAAGAACCAGGGCTGCTAGGAGCCTGGTTCTCTGTTCGAACACACTGTTGCATATATTTGTATTATCCTTATGCCAAACTGGATTGAACTTTGAAGAGAGGTGTTTCTTCCGCCTTCTTCTCGCTTGCCTTGTTCTCCAGCTTCGGCTCTTCCACAGATACACGGTAAATGTCAGCACCAAGGCCATTCAGCTTCTCAGCCAAATGAACATATCCACGATCGATATGATGTACACCACCGACCTCTGTCGTACCGTCAGCAATTAAGCCAGCCAATATCAGAGCCGCCCCTGCACGCAGGTCTGTCGATGTGACTTTGGCTCCGGTCAGCTTAGCACCGCCCGTAATAATAGAAGAGCGGCCTTCTACTTTAATTTCGGCATTCATCAGATTAAACTCATCGACATGCATAAAGCGATTCTCAAACACCGTTTCCGTTACAACACTGGTTCCTTCAGATTTAAGCAAGAGCGCCATCATCTGCGATTGCATATCTGTAGGGAAACCTGGGTATGGTAAGGTTTTGACATCTACAGCTTTGAGAGGACCGTCCGCAATTACACGAACACCGTTCTCATCAGGAATAATGGTTACGCCCATTTCTTCCATCTTGGAGATAACCGGACCGAGGTGATCCGAGATCGCTCCCTCGACATAAACGTCGCCGCCTGTAATGGCAGCTGCCGCCATATAGGTACCTGCTTCAATCCGGTCAGGAATAACGGTGTGCTTCACGCCATGAAGTTTGTCAACTCCATCAATACGAATGACACCTGTACCCGCACCGCGAACCTTAGCACCCATTCCATTGAGGTAGTTAGCAAGATCGACAATCTCAGGCTCTTTTGCTGCATTCTCAATCGTCGTTGTTCCTTCAGCAAGTGTAGCTGCCATCATGATATTCTCTGTCGCTCCCACACTGGCTACGTCCAGATAAATCTTAGCTCCACGCAGCTTGCCGTTAGAACGTGCTTCTATATAACCTTGACCAAGGCTGATTTCCGCACCCATCGCTTCAAACCCTTTGAGATGCTGGTCAATCGGGCGAGTACCAATGGCGCATCCGCCTGGTAAAGATATTTTTGTATAACCCATCCGAGTTAGCAAAGGACCCATAACCAAAAAGGAAGCCCGCATTTTCGTAACCCATTCGTAAGGGGCCTCGCACGAAGTTAAATTCGTTGCATTTACAGTAATTACCTCATCCTGGTATTGTACTTCCGCTCCTAGCGATTCCAGTACTTTGTTAATAGTCATCACATCGTCGAGAGGAGGTGCATCAATAATTGTGCTTACTCCTACTTCCCCTAAGAGAGAGGCGGCGATGATCGGAAGAACTGAATTTTTAGCGCCGCTGACTTTGACACTTCCGGTCAATCTCTTGCCTCCGCGGACGATAAATTTGCTCATCATGGTTCCCTCCGCGCGTTTTTTTCCCTTTTCTGCTTACAATCTTAGATCCTGTAAAACAGATCATCCGTTGCTTGCCCGAATGAATCGGAAAATTCGACATCATCATTTAATGTTCGTCAAGATGTCTTTCTTCAGAAAAGAATCGTTTTCATTGTTATTAGAAAAATTTGATCATAACTACACTACAAATCGAAGAAAAAGCGAGTCATTCGCTAATCCCCTAAATTCCATCATAACACCTTATAAATAAAGGAGACAAGCATTTTTTCAATTAAGGCAGAATATTCAAGTTCCAACTTCCATTAACACTTGTTTGACCCATCTTATTCAAGGACATTCATTACTTTCATTGTTCACATAAATACATGATGTTATTCGACAAAAGCCGTGTTGTTCTTGCCTAACAGAGATTAACCAGCTTTATATATCTTTAAAACAAGATTTTTATAAAATTATTCTTCACCTTGCTTTATGGTAATTCCTGGTCGAAAACAAGCTGAACAGCACATTTGATTAAATCTCACATGACTGAATCAATTTCTTGAACAACTTATACTATGAAATTGATTCTGCGAAGTGAATTTATGTAAATTCACTAGAACAGATATCTCAGCATTTGAGTCCAGCTTAAATACTTTAGTATGAACTCAGATACGAAATGACCAATGACAATTGCGATTAACAGCTGCAGCATCCTTGCTTGGGGACTCTGCGGGTGACGTACGAATAAATCCAATTTCAAATGCTGTAATGACCACCAAGCTAAGGCAACACAGGCGAGTGAAACGATCATCGCTACCAGACCATTCACACTAACCGCTTGATTAAGCTGGTCGTTCACCAATTGATCCATATCCTACCCTCCGCCTTTATCATAACATCAGAAAATCACACACTGAGAAATCATAGTCGGTAGACGTCCCCTTGTCAACATGCCAAATACCTTATCTGACTGCCAATATACGTCACTTCCGTCAAAATTGTTCTCTTTCAGACACATTTCCTGTTTGTCCGAGCAATTCTCTGTCATTTCCTCGGAAATAATATCAAAAAATTAAAAGAAGGATCTGGGACACATTCATGCCCCAGATCCTTCTTCAGTTCATATATATTTAGAATGATCTCAAAGCTTCATTCTAACTTATTGATTACTGACCGGAAACTTTAAGTCGGTTCATGGCTTTTTGCAGTGCAAGCTCAGCACGTCTGTGATCAAATTGATCCCGATTGCTCGATAGACGTGTTTCTGCACGCTCTTTCGCAGCTCTTGCACGATCAACATCGATCTCATTAGCCAGCTCCGCACTTTCAGCCAGAATAACGACCTTCTCTTTGCGAACTTCAACAAATCCACCGGCAACGGCGATCTTTTGTTCTTTACCGTTCGCTTTAATCGTTACAGGGGCAATCTGCAATGGAGTCACGAAGGGTACGTGACCAGGTAAAATACCCAGTTCTCCCTCTAGACCTCGTACAACCAGACTGTCAGCCTGTTCAGAGTAGATGAGTCGCTCCGGAGTTACGATTTCCAATAAAAAGGTGCTCACTGTCATCCCTCCTGAACACTATCCGCAAGGGATAGTTCACTTCATGTGTGGATCATTAGTTCTAAGTCTTAAGAACTATTCCATTGATTTTGCTTTTTCTACAGCTTCTTCAATAGTACCCACGAACAAGAATGCAGCTTCCGGAAGATGATCGTACTTGCCGTCGAGGATTTCTTTAAAGCTGCGTACTGTTTCTTTAACAGGAACATATTTACCCGGAATACCGTTAAATGCTTCTGCTACGTGGAACGGCTGGGACAAGAAACGTTGAATTTTACGTGCACGTGCAACGAGCATTTTATCTTCTTCACTAAGCTCGTCCATACCCAGGATCGCGATGATGTCTTGAAGCTCATTATAACGAGCCAAGATACGCTTAACGCCTTGTGCCACATTGTAATGCTCTTCACCCACAACGTCCGGTGTAAGAATACGGGAGCTGGAAGCAAGAGGATCTACCGCAGGATAGATACCCATCTCAGAGATTTTACGCTCAAGGTTTGTCGTTGCATCCAAGTGAGCAAAGGTTGTTGCTGGAGCCGGATCCGTATAGTCATCGGCTGGTACATAGATCGCTTGGATGGAAGTAACGGAACCTGTCTTCGTGGAAGTAATACGCTCTTGCAATTGTCCCATTTCCGTTGCAAGTGTAGGCTGATAACCTACCGCAGACGGCATACGACCGAGCAAAGCGGATACTTCAGAACCCGCTTGAGTAAAGCGGAAGATGTTATCGATGAAGAGAAGTACGTCTCTTCCTTCTTGATCACGGAAATACTCTGCCATTGTCAGACCTGTCAACGCTACGCGAAGACGTGCACCTGGTGGCTCGTTCATCTGTCCGAATACCATTGCCGTCTTGCTGATAACGCCGGAATCCGTCATTTCATGGTACAAGTCATTACCTTCACGTGTACGCTCACCAACACCGGCAAATACGGAGATACCACCGTGCTCTTGTGCAATGTTATTGATAAGCTCCTGAATCGTAACGGTCTTACCTACACCGGCACCACCGAAGAGACCGATCTTACCACCCTTAGCATAAGGAGCAAGCAAGTCGATAACTTTGATTCCTGTTTCCAGCATTTCTGCTTGTGTAGACAATTCTTCAAACTTAGGTGCTTGACGGTGAATCGGGTTACGAGTAACGTCGGCTTGAATCGTTGTTCCATTATCAATCGGCTCACCCAATACGTTAAATACACGTCCCAAAGTAGCCTCACCAACAGGAACGGAGATTGCTTGTGTTGTATTCACTGCTTCCATGCCGCGTACAAGACCGTCTGTGGAAGACATGGCAATACAACGTACACGGTTATCACCAAGATGTTTTGCTGCTTCAAGAGTCAGATTGATCTCGGTGCCGCTGTCTGTAGTTGTGTTGATCGTAATCGCATTATTAATATCCGGGAGTCCGCCGCGGTCGAACTCGACGTCAACGACCGCACCCTGTATGCTGACAACGCGTCCTTTATTCATCTTTTAGTTCCCTCCTACAAGCTATAACAGATCAAAAAGTCCAAAGAAATATTTATTTCTCCATTAACATTAAGCCCTGATTAGCCTTCGATTTATATTATTCCGTACATGACTTTAAGATTGAGCGTTAGCTCCCGCAACGATTTCCGTAATCTCTTGCGTGATCGCAGCCTGACGAGCGCGGTTATACGTAAGAGACAGCTCTCCAATAAGCTTGGAGGCATTCTTCGTCGCAGATCCCATGGCTGTCATCTTGGCACCGAGCTCACTTGCTTTACCGTTCAAGAGCGCCCCGTAGATCAACGTTTCTGCATAGCGTGGAAGAAGAGCTTCCAGCACAGCATCCGCAGAAGGTTCATACTCATATTGAGCAGAAGCACCCGTGGATTGTTTCTCTGGTCTTTCCATAGGCAGAAGCTTCTCAACGGTTGGAACTTGAGTAAGTGCATTCACAAAACGGCTGTAACAGATATAAATCTCATCAAACTTACCTTCCTCAAATCCATTTACAGCTTGGTTCGCAATGGTTTTGATGTCTGCAAAAGAAGGCGAATCTGATAGATCCGTTACATCCAACTCAATGGCCTGTTCCCGGCGTCTGAAGTAATCACGACCCTTTCTTCCGATGACATAGAGAACATACTCATCCTGGGAGGAGTGGCGTTCTTTAAGGGTAAGTGTGACTTGACGCAGGATGTTGGCATTGTATCCACCCGCAAGACCACGGTCTGAAGTGATGATCAGATAAGCTGTTTTCTTAACCGGACGTGAGACAAGCATCGGATGACTGACCTCATTGGAGGAAGATGCGATGCTTGTTACGACTTCCTTAAGTTTCTCGGAGTATGGGCGAGCAGCTTCTGCTTTCTCCTGGGCTTTTCTTAGCTTGGAGGCAGCGACCATCTCCATTGCTTTGGTGATTTGCTTCGTGCTTTGAACACTTTTGATTTGGCGCTTGATTTCGCGCATGCCTTTTGCCATTTTTTTCACCACCTTAAAGTTTTGACGTAGTCAAAACTAGCATCGTAAGCATAAACCTTAAAGTTTTGACGTAGTCAAAACTAGCATCGTAAGCATTAACTTAGTTTTGACGGAGTCAAAACTAACTTCGTAAGCGTAAACTTGGTTTTAACGAAGTCAATGACTGAGTCAATTCCAATCGGTTCACATTCAAATATATATACCATTATGCAAGAGAGGCTGCGGCGTACGTTAGTCGCGCAGCCTATTTGCACAAAGCTTATAAGCTCATTCAACTCGCTGGAAGCACTAATCTACTTAAGCAGATGTAGAAAAGCTCTTTCTGAAGGTCTCGATTGAATCCTTCAATGCAGCTTCGTTGTCAGCTGTAATTTCTTTAGTTGTACGAATCGATTCCAGGACTTCTGGCTTGTTGCTCACCATGAAGCTGTGGAATTCCTTCTCGAAGCGAGTTACATCGCCAACTGGAATTTCATCCAGGTAGCCTTTCGTCGCTGCGTACAAGCTGATGACTTGCAGCTCAACTGCGAGCGGCTTGTGTACATCCTGTTTCAAAATTTCCATCATACGCGCACCACGGTTCAAACGAGCCTGTGTGGATTTATCAAGGTCAGAACCGAACTGGGAGAACGCTTGAAGCTCACGATATTGAGCCAGGTCTAGACGCAGGGATCCTGCTACCTTCTTCATGGCTTTGATCTGAGCGGAACCACCGACACGGGATACCGAGATACCTACGTTGATCGCTGGACGTTGACCCGCGTTAAACAAGTCTGCCTCCAGGAAGATCTGACCGTCTGTAATCGAGATTACGTTTGTAGGAATATAAGCAGATACGTCAGAAGCTTGTGTTTCAATGAATGGAAGAGCGGTTAATGAACCACCGCCAAGCTCGTCGTTCAGCTTCGCTGCACGCTCCAGCAAACGGGAGTGCAGATAGAAGACGTCACCCGGATATGCTTCACGGCCCGGAGGACGACGAAGCAGCAAGGACAGCTCACGGTATGCAGATGCTTGTTTAGTCAAATCATCATACACTACGAGAACGTGCTCACCTTTGTACATGAAGTACTCACCAATCGCACAGCCTGCATATGGAGCGATGTACAAGAGCGGTGAAGGCTCAGATGCAGATGCAGTTACGACAGTTGTGTACTCCATTGCACCGTTGCGGCGCAGTGTTTCAACAACCTGTGCAACGGTGGACTGCTTCTGTCCGATCGCTACATAGATACATTTCATTCCATTGCCTTTTTGGTTCAGGATGGCATCAATTGCAATCGCCGTTTTACCTGTTTGACGGTCACCGATGATGAGCTCACGTTGACCGCGGCCGATTGGAACCATCGCATCAATCGCCTTAATCCCTGTTTGCATTGGCTCGTGAACGGATTTACGTGCCATAACGCCTGGAGCTTTATTCTCAACTGGACGGAACTGATTCGTTTCAATCGGTCCTTTGCCGTCGACAGGCTCTCCAAGTGCATTAACAACACGGCCGATCATGGCTTCACCAACAGGAACCTGCATGATTTGACCTGTACGCTTCACTTGATCGCCTTCACGGATATCCGTGTAAGGTCCCAAGATAACGATACCTACATTGCTTTCTTCTACGTTCAGTGCAAGACCCAATACGCCAGTTGAGAATTCAACGAGCTCACCGGACATTACGTTCTCGAGTCCATATACGCGGGCGATACCGTCCCCGACTTCGATTACAGAACCAACCTCGCTAACTTCGATATCAGTTTTGTATTGTTCGATCTGATTTTTAATTAAAGTACTGATTTCCTCAGGTCTGATACTCAAGTGTCCTCACCCCTCACAACTATACTCGTCTATTAAAAGACTGTTCTATCCGTTTTAATTGACCTGCGAGACTTCCATCATAAACCGTATCGCCGATGACGACCTTCAGTCCGCCGATCAAACTCTTATCGACAATATTTTCAATGCGGATCTGTTTATTGATACGATCTCCAAACTCTTTCGACACCGCTTGCTTTTCTTCTTCACTCAGCTCATAAGCAGAGTACACACGAGCGTTCACCATACCCAGAGATGAGGCTTCAAGATCAAGATAGCTGTCTACAACAGCATCCAGCACCTCAATCCGTCCCCGCTCAATGAGCAGCTTGATTGTGTTGAGAACCGGCTCTGATACTTTCTCTTTCAGGGCGTCCAGAACACTCAGCTTCGTTGAAATACTCACATTCGGAGAAGATATAAATTTCAAAACGTCGCGATCTCCCGTAATGGAGCTTGCAACCGCGCGAAGTTCGGCTTCCACTTCCAGGACGGACTGTTTCTCGATCGCCACATCATACAATGCTTTGGCATATCGTTTAGCAACTACCGTATCCTGACTCATGGTCTGCCTCCTACTTCATTCAGATACTTCTCAACCAGTTCTTCTTGAGCTTTATCCTGCTTAACTTCCTTATCAAGAATCTTGGATGCGATTTGTACAGAAACTGTACCAAGCTCGTTCCGCAAGGAAGCAACTGCTTTGTTTTTCTCACTTTCAATTTCACGTACAGCTTCATCTTTCATGCGTTCAGTCTGCTGCTTCGCTTCAATCAGCAGCGCCTCAGCCTGACTTGCGCTTGTCTTGCGAGATTGCTCAATGATTCCCTGTGCTTCTTGACGTGCTTCTTGCAAAGCCGCCTTTTGCTCTTCAACATATTGAATCGCTTGCTCACGGGTTTGCTTTGCATCTTCCATTTGCTTCGCTACCAATTCACGACGCTGCTCCATAATCCCAAACAGCTTATTGAAAGCAAATTTAGATAGCAGGAAGTAAAGAATTAGAAATGCAACGATCGTAATTGCAATATTTTCCCATAAGATGTGCACTCACGTCACTCCTTTCCGTTCAATCCATTATCGTAACAAAACGAAGGCGCGGATGGCATCGCCCTCCCCGCCAAACCGTCTAAATGTGATATTAAGAAAACATGATCAAGAACGCGATAACTGTAGCTGCCAAAGGAATAACCTCTACGATACCAACACCGATAAACATTGTCGTTTGCAATTGACCGCGAGCTTCTGGCTGACGAGCGATAGATTCTACCGTTCTGCTGACAATCATACCGTTACCAAGACCTGCACCAAGTGCACCCAAACCTACTGCAACAGCTGCTGCTAAAAATTCCATTTTAAATTTCCTCCTCGAAATATATATACATTTTTTTGATAAAAACTGTTTAATATAATAATCTTCTAGCGAGTAAACTCGCATAAGAAGTTACCACCTTGCTAGTGTTCCTCATGAATCGTTGTCTGTGCAATGTATACCATTGACAGAATGGTAAAGATAAAGGCCTGAAGTGCACCTACGAATATACTGAAGCCTTGCCACGCCATCATGGCCGGAATCCCGTACCATCCGATTCTCAAAATGGTGGAGATCAGGATCTCCCCTGCAAAGATGTTTGCAAACAAACGAATTGCAAGCGCGATCGGCTTCGCCAGGTTCTCAATAATGTTAAGCGGAAGGAAAACCGGGAACGGCTCGATGTAGTGCTTCAGGTAATGCTTGCGGTTGTGTTTCAAACCTAAATAATTCATTAGAATAAAGATGACGATCGCAAGACCTGCAGTCACAGAAATGTCAGCCGTAGGTGATTTCCACCATAGGATGTGCGCATGATGATCTTCCGTCAACCCCCTGGTCGCCTCAATGACGAATGGACCCACATTGGATTCATGATGATGCTCAGAGATAACAGAGAATGGCAACCCCAGCAAGTTAGCGACGAAGATGAACAGAATCAAAGTCAGGCCAAGATTGATATAAGCCTTCCCTTTGCTGAGCGGCATGGCGCTTGCAATAAGATTCTGAACAAACTCGACAACCCACTCCATGAAGTTCTGAACCTTTCCAGGATTCTCAACTGATAGATTGCGAGTTGCCAGTCGGGCGAGTATGAACACAATGAGCACCGTCACTGTGAGCATAATTACAGCGGAAAGGTCAATGTTCAATCCTCCGAGCTTAATTATCGGTGAGTCATGCATAGTGATTTATTCACCCCTTTCCAAAAGTATTTTCATTTGCCGGCTCTGGCGTTCAAGATAATACTGACCGGAATAGCCAGAACCTGAACTAAGAAAAGCCCAATTATAGTGAAGCTCATGGATACCTGCTCAAACCGCACTGCAAACATGATCGCCAAAAGAGTAATGCACATTCGTGACAAAAAACCGAAGTTGACTCTTTTGCCTCCGGGCGTTGCGGCGCTTTCCGACACCTGGTTGATTTTCACCGATAAATATCGAAAATTGAATAATCCTGCAGCTAATCCAATGGTAAGTCCAAGAAACACCGGACGATGTTCGGGCATAAGCACCCAAGCGAACAGCGATACTGACAAGAGTACAAATGCCAATCTTGTCACAGCATTCACGATGGAAGACAAACTAATCATTTTGTGCCCCCAAAAACTTCTTAATAAACATAGCTATATTCAGAACCCCCAGCACGAGCCCGGCCATACAACCAATTGCGATTATATATGCCTCTCCGTCTATGAGATTCATCAGCCACCTGCCTGCAAAGAATCCAATGGTTATGTACGTAGCCAGCAGGATGCCGGAACCACCGATTGCAAGAGCAATTAACCACGGTTTATCTTGGTTCATCGTAGACACAACCCATCCCTTAGAAAGCGCTGTATATGGAAAATGAGTCAAAATCTCGTTCTTCACGAATACTCCGTAAAAACGATGAATTATGCATCTGGCCTGTCCAATCCCAATTATCTTACTGAATGGGTAAACTGTTTGTCAATCGGTCGATTCCTTGCTCCAGCTATGAAAAAGGCCTTGAAAAACAGTGAAAAAATCTCACAATATCTCTCAAAGCCACGTAAACCGTACAGTTTGACTGTATGCTGTACTGTTCACTTCATCACATAATAAAAATAATTATTTTTCGAACTTTCTGTGAAATTGCTCAGGGCGCTCTTCTTTTTTGCCAAAATGGTGCAAAATCGCACTGACAATCCGTTCAGAAGCACGTCCGTCACCGAATGGATTCGCTGCTTCGCTCATTGATGCGTACAGCTCCGAGTCGGTCAATAATGCCTTCGTTCTGGAATATACTTGCTCCTCGTTCGTACCGACAAGCTCCAGTGTTCCCGCTTCAACCCCCTCAGGTCTCTCCGTTGTATCACGAAGCACAAGAACAGGTACTCCATAGGACGGCGCTTCCTCCTGCATACCGCCTGAATCCGTTAGAATCAGATGCGTATGCGGATAAATATTGTGGAAATCCACAACGTCCAGCGGATCAATGAGCTTGATACGCGGGTGTCCTCCCAGAATTTCGTATGCCGGCTCTTTCACTGCAGGACTCAGATGCACAGGGTAAACGATGGCTACATCCTCAAACTCATCTGCAATGCGCTTGACGGCTCTGAATATGTTACGATGAGGCTCGCCTTGGGATTCACGGCGGTGAGCCGTCATTAGAATCAGACGCTTCCCTTCTGCAAATTCAAGCACCGGATGCGTGTAATCATCCCGTACCGTATATTGAAACACATCCGTGACCGTATTGCCTGTGACGTATACACTTGACTCCGGCTTATTTTCTCGCAGGAGATTGTTCGCAGACATATCTGTCGGTGCAAAATGCAAGTCAGCAAGCACACCTGTCAGCTGTCTGTTCATCTCCTCAGGGAATGGTGACAGCTTGTTCCACGTACGAAGCCCTGCTTCCACATGTCCAACCTTGATCTGCTGCAAAAATGCCGCATAGCTGGCAAGGAATGTGGTCAAGGTATCTCCATGAACCAGCACAATGTCCGGTTTGGCTTCCTGCAGTACCGGTTCAAGTCCTTGAAGGACTCTTACCGTAATTTCGTTCAGTGTCTGACGATCCTTCATGACATCCAGATCATAATCCGGTGTAATGTTGAATACTTCCAGCACTTGATCCAGCATCTGACGATGCTGGGCTGTGACACATACAATTGATTCGATTTCATCCGGATGACGTTCCAGCTCCAAAATAAGCGGCGCCATCTTGATCGCTTCCGGGCGGACTCCGAAAACCGTCATTACTTTAATCTTCGACATTCGCGTTCGAGCCCCTTTGTATCAGATTGATTTGTTATTTCGTACCGTACAAGCGGTCTCCTGCATCACCAAGACCAGGAATAATATAACCGTGGTCATCCAGACCTTCATCAAGTGCAGCCACATAAATGTCCACATCTGGATGCGCATCCTGAACCGCTTTGACACCTTCTGGTGCAGCCACCAGGTTCATCATCTTAATCTGAGTGCAGCCGCGCTTCTTCAGCACATCAATCGCCGCAATCGCAGAGCCGCCAGTCGCCAGCATCGGATCGATTACGATGAGCTCGCGCTCCGTTACATCCGTAGGCAGCTTCGTATAGTACTCCACAGGCTGCAAAGTCTCAGGGTCGCGGAACAGTCCAACATGGCCTACTTTGGCCGCAGGAATCAATTTCACGACGCCATCCAGCATACCAAGCCCAGCGCGCAGAATCGGAATAAGTCCCAGCATACGTCCTGAGATGACCTTGCCCTCTGTCTCGGCTACAGGTGTCTGTACAGTTATCGTTTCGAGCGGAATATCGCGTGTTATTTCGTATGCCATTAAAGTTGCCACTTCATCTACGAGTTCACGAAAATCCTTAGTGTTCGTGCGCATGTCACGAATAATCGTCAATTTGTGTTGAATCAACGGGTGATCACATACCACCAATTTTCCCATTGCTTGTCCCTCCGGTAGGTTCTTCATTCATCATCAACAGCCCAATCTATGCAATGATAGACAGGCAAGTCGATAAATCCTGTATATTATATCATTCCCTATCCTTAAAATGCACCTTCATCTGGCTGTATCCTTCGAACAATATAAAAAAGACCGGACCACTACGACAGCGGTCCGGTCTGTTGTTCAAGAAAATAGCCGAAACAGCTAATTCTTAGTATAGGAAAATTTGTTTCATTTTAGTACTTTAGCTCCGGATAAAGCGGGAATTTGTCAGTTAATGCAGTTACTTGTCGTTTGGCTTCTTCCAGCACCGTAGCGTCTTGGGCGTTCTTCAGCGTCTTGGCGATAATTTTACCGATCTCAACCATCGCTTCTTCGTCCATACCGCGGGAAGTTGCTGCAGGCGTACCAATTCGAATACCGCTCGTAACAAACGGGCTTGTAGGATCAAAAGGGATCGCATTTTTGTTGACAGTGATACCGATCGAATCCAGCACATGCTCGGCATCTTTACCTGTAATGTTGATATTACGGGTATCAATCAGCATCAAGTGGTTGTCCGTTCCGCCGGAAACGATATTCAGACCTTCGGCAATCAGAGTTTCCGCAAGAACTTGAGCATTTTTGACTACATTTTGTGCATAGGTTTTGAAAGAAGGCTGAAGAGCTTCACCCAGAGCAACCGCTTTGGCAGCAATAACATGCATCAAAGGTCCGCCCTGGCTTCCTGGGAATACAGCCTTGTCAATCGCAGCAGCCCATGGCTTGCGCGTAAGGATCATACCACCGCGTGGTCCGCGAAGTGTCTTATGCGTTGTTGTCGTTACAAAATGAGCATGAGGCACTGGATTTGGATGCAGACCTGCCGCCACGAGACCTGCAATATGGGCCATATCCACCATGAACAATGCGCCTACATCATTAGCAATGCTCGCAAGTGCTTCAAAATCAATGGTGCGCGGATATGCACTTGCGCCTGCTACGATCAGACGAGGACGATGCTTAAACGCCGCTTTGCGAACCTCATTGTAATCGATGCGGAATGTATCTTCCTGAACACCATAAGCAACAAAGTTATAGAGAAGACCCGATGCATTCACCGGGCTGCCATGTGTTAAATGACCACCATGTGCAAGGTTCATCCCGAGCACAGTGTCTCCCGGTTTGAGCGCAGCAAGATATACAGCCATATTCGCCTGTGCACCGGAGTGCGGCTGAACGTTGACATGCTCTGCACCAAACAATTCTTTGGCACGCTCACGAGCGATATCTTCAACCACGTCAACATGTTCGCATCCGCCATAGTAACGTTTGCCAGGGTAGCCCTCAGCATATTTATTTGTAAGTACGGAGCCCATCGCTTCGATAACTGCTTCGGAGACGATATTCTCAGAGGCGATCAGCTCGATATTGTTTTGCTGACGCTTTAATTCCAATCCCATCGCATTGAGTACTGCCGGGTCTGCTTTGCGCAATTGATCCATAACTTGAATTCCTCCCATATGATAGCTGTTTTAATTAAATTCTCAATCACAAGTTGAAGTGTTGCCGATTACATCAAGCTGGTACACCGCACGCTCTCCGCCAATAAGCTTCGGCCTCGACAATGCGGTAGTCACCCGTGCTTCCCCAATATAACGCCTTGCTGTACGGTAAGGAACAGCAACTCTCCTCAAATGCATGCCGATGAGTGTCTCACCGATATCCATGCCCGCATGCGCTTCAATCGTTTCGGCAAGACAGGGTTCTTGCAGAGATCGATAAGCTGCGGCGGCCATGGAGCCTCCTGCCTTCGGAACCGGTACGGCTGCTACCTCCGTAAGTCCAAGCCTCTCAAGCAGCGAACGCTCCAGAACCAATGCTCGGTTCAAATGCTCGCAGCACTGCACAGCAACCTCAAAACCGTAAGCATTCTTCACTTCATTTATACCTTGAAGCAATGCTTGTGCAATCTCTGAGGCTCCAGCTGTCCCAATGCGCTTGCCTGCTACCTCGCTTGTACTGGTGCCAATGACGACGACTTTACCTGGACCAAGCTTTCCTTCAATCGCAAGCTCTTCCAGCACCTCAGCTGTCTGTGCCGTAATTTGGTCCAATTCCGGGTGACTGCTGTTCTGTTCCATAGCCTAATGAACCCTCCCCTTCCGTTTGTGACTTCAAAACGATCGCAAGAAAGAGTTGTTCACTCATGAGAATCGTCTAATTCGCCCTATTTTGCGATCTGCCAAGATCATTTGAGTCTTATTATACCGAAAAATATGACGAAATACGAAAAAAGAGCAGTCTCCCACACAAGTATACCTTGCGTGCAAGAAATGCTCTTTTGCCCAGGCGACCGGCCGTTATCTCCGATGCTCCATCGTGGTTTAATCCACACTTGTCGCCAGTTACACCGGAATCTCATTTATCTTCTTCATCATAGAACATCAGATGTTAGAAATCAACTATTTCTAGAGTGCTGCACCAAAAAAATCAGCTGAGCTTATCCAGTACACGCTCAACCGCAGAACGGATCTCCGCTGCCGTCACATCATAATCTTCTCTGCTGCCCCCAAAAGGGTCTGAAATATCAAAGCTTGGAATTCGCTGCTGGATTTCGATAATACGCTGACGATCCGAGTCCAGCACTTCCTGTCCAAGCGCACGCTTCATTTGCCATTCTGCATACAATCGATCCCGTTCCTTAAGATCAGCCAGGACTTTCGGATCATCTTCTGCATATTCCTTCAGCGTGTAGATCTTATCAGCACACTCAGGATAGTGATGAATGACTTGCTGCTTATGTGAACCCGTTAGGGTTAATATAAGATCTGCCCATTGGACTAGATCGCGATTGACCGAGGATGAAGTTATGACATCCTGAATATCGTGATCCCTGAGCACAGCAGCTGCATGACGAGAGATGGTACTTCCATCTATCGCAGACACTCCTGCGGATCGAACTTCGACATCAATACCTCTTGAAGCAGCAGCTTTGCGAAACAGACCCTCTGCCATCGGGCTGCGGCATGTATTGCCTGTACATACGAATAGAATATTCTTCATATTGTCACCTCCGTCGTCTGTATAACTGGATGAAATCCATTGTCATTAAGTTCCCTATGAGATGAATTCTATTGTATGACGCTTCGTCTCAATATGCAAAAGAGAAAAATCGAGCTAGAAGATGAACAGCATGCCAAAAGCCAGCAATATGGCCCCTCCTACAGCTTCTCCGTATTCTCCGAGATTACGGCTCACTCTTCTGCCTATCAATAAACCGACCATCGACATCACGAAACCACAGATGCCGAAGGCGATAACGGTCAGCCATAAATCACTCTTGAACATACCGAGGGTTACACCAACGGAGAAGGAATCAATACTAACACTAACCGCAAATATCATCGTCCCCGCAAACGTCCGGTGGTCCATGAAGTTGGACTCCCCAGGTCTCAAGGCGTTAAATATCATATGTGCACCGAGTGCAAGAAGCAAGCCTCCTGCTACATATGAAGTAATCTGACCCAGAAAGGAGCTGACATACTGTCCTGTGTAGAAACCAATCAAAGGCATAAGAATATGAAACAGCGATATCAACAAGCTCAGCCGAAGCACATGCAGAAGCCGAATCCCCTTCATGCCTATTCCGATACCCAGCGAAAATGCATCCATTCCTAGAGCAACAGCCATAATCATAATTGTGATAAGATGGCCGAGTTCAGCAGGTGCGACCAGCATTCATTCATACCCCCATGTTCACTATAAGTCTTGTACACGATATGCGGACAAGAAGTAAAACATGACAAGTATGAGGTTCTTACGTCACATGGATGATCTGATGTCCGGCTGCTTTTAACAGACGATTCATAATCGCTGCACCAAGCCCCGTGGAAGGACATGCCTCAGCCAGAATATAGGATGCGCCCATCTCATCACAGCTTCGGAGTGCGGCATATAGCAGATGAGCTCCCTCTGCCAGCCGGTCCATACTGCCCAGCGAGAACAAACCATCTGCCTGATACTGACCGATATGCTCACTGAAGGCTAGAACCGCAGTTACTTCCCCGCGTCCCTTGGCTTCGTGAAGCCTGCTGGAGATATAATCCGTTACTTTAGAAGCATCTCCATCGACTATACAGAGTGCACCTTTGGGGGCATAATGCGTGTATTTCATACCTGGTGAACGGGGCGCAACCAAGCTCTCATTGTGATCCGCAGCAAGACCCGGGTCCACGCGAACCTCGGAAGCAACCGTCCCCAGCTGTTCTGCCGTAATTCCACCAGGACGCAGAATCGTTACTGTTCCATCCGCATTTGCTTGCACGACCGTTGATTCCACCCCAACACCGGTAGCCCCGCCGTCCACAATCCCGGCAATGCGTCCATCCAGATCAACCTGAACATGCTCCGCGAGTGTAGGACTGGGTCTTCCTGAGCGATTCGCACTTGGAGCAGCAACAGGGCAGTCCGCCAAGGCCAGGAGCTGCAGAGCCACAGGATGGTCCGGCATACGAACGCCAACCGTGTCGAGGCCCGCAGTTACCCGTGCTGACAAGACTCCTGGCTTAAGCGGTAGAATAATCGTAAGCGGTCCCGGCCAAAAAGCATTCATCAGCGCTTCCGATATTTCATTGATTTCACTTACAAATTCGACTAGCTGCTCCCGATTCGCAATATGCACGATTAACGGATTGTCTGAAGGTCTCCCTTTGGCTTCAAACACCGCTTCCACCGCTGACGTATTTCTCGCATCCGCCCCCAGTCCGTACACCGTCTCTGTAGGAAACGCAACAATGGAACCGTCCCGAAGGAGCTGAGCAGCTTCTTCCAGATGTTCCATCGCTTGTATCGTATGATGTTCCTGCCAGCCATTCTGTACACTGCTGTTCTGCGGCGACACCTGCCAATAAGAGGTCTCCATTCCCGCGTCTCCTCCACTAGCTTTGATAACAGGCTGTTCCTTATCTGTTCTATTTGAATTGTTTGTCATTTGTAATCATCCAGCCTCATCTTGTATTCGTAAATGTTTATAGTATAGCATAGTTGTTGAGTTTTCGATGAGATGGCCATGCCATTATTCGATTCCGGTGAACGGCACCCGCCTCACACTTTTCCCTCGTTAACTACGATCTGCTAAGCAAACATGCTGTCTGCCCAGTCCCATATTTTAACCAATAAATCCCATAAGAAAAATCGGACTTCAGGCTCAGAAGTGCCCTCTGCAGCAGCTACCTCTGTGGTTTGTTCATTTCCATTCGCCGAATTCCCTGTATCCGCTGTATCCTTATCCGCGAGATCTCCGTTACTGCCACCTACAAAGCATAGAGGAGGGAATAACACGCACCACCAATTCTGACCTTCGCCTTTACCGAGCGTAATTCGAACCGCTTCATAATCGCCTGCCGGATAGATCAACTTGCCGTACATCTTTGTCGGAAAAGGGACGACCGCCAGCTCTACATTATACTCATAATCCAGTCCGCGTGCAGCGAGCTCCTCGCCTACCAATTCTTTAAGCTGAGGAATATGCGTTTGAACCATCGTTCTTGCCTGATTCAGACTATTCGGGTTGTCGAGCTCAGGGACCCACTCATTCATCTGCATGACGACAGCGTCCCGAATCTCTCTTTTGACGAGCTGGTCACCCGGCATATCTGAGTTAGCCAGTATACGCAGCCGGATGGACTCCTGCGGAATAAGAGTTTGATGAAGCGCAGCATCCATCTTTTGACCTTCCCAGCTCATCATGACAATCATCATTACCACCACGATCATTAGAAACTGCTTCATACTCTTCCGCATACCCGTCTCCCCCTTAGGCCATGTTCTTCATGTCTATCAGTATGTCCCCATTTGCTAGAGTTAAACCTAGCATTTGAAAATTTAAGAGATTCGATTCATTTCGTAAATAACGCCAACTCGTACGTAGAAATGAGACTGCAGATAAGGGGATCGAGAGATGGGATGATAGAGTTCATAGAAAGGGAAGTCCGCACTTGTGAAAATAAAAAGAGAAGCACAGCTCTGTGCAGAGCAGCTCCTCTGCGACAGTCCGTACTTCCCTGATTCTTATCTTACTTACTAGGCTCTAGCTTCCTTGCGGCTGAAAGAGCGCTTCTTCTGCTCATTGCTCGATGGAGATGGGATATCATCATCGGTCTCCTGTCCGTGCACCCGAATACTCATGATCAAGCCGATACTTGCCATATTAATCATAAGTGACGTTCCCCCGTAACTAATGAAGGGAAGTGTAATTCCGGTCAGCGGCATGATCCCAATGAAGGCGCCGATATTGACGAACACCTGATACAAATACATCGCCACCACACCGACAATAATGTACGGCCCGGTCCTCTCCTTCGTCTCCAGTGCAATCAAGATCATGCGGTGAATCAGTATAAAGTACAGCAGCAGCAGTACCGATGAACCTACAAACCCGAATTCCTCCGCAATCAGCACAAATATGGAGTCGGAGTAGGTGTACGGAACTCGTCCGGATTGTACTGAGGAGCCGTCCATGAAGCCTTTCCCCGTAATCCCGCCAGATCCGATGGCGAGCTTGGCATTGTCGGTGTGCCAGGAGGCTTTGGCTGTCGCCTTCTCGGGAACGAGCCAAGGGTCGAGACGCTCAGCCCAGTGCGTACGGCCGAGTTTGTCTAGATAATCATAGATCGAGTCGTGGTATACCGTATACAGCTTGATGCCGCCGCCCACTATAACAGCGACAATGACAAAACCAATGAGGGCATGAGACGCTTTAACATTCCCGATCCACAAGAGAGCAATCAGTATCACCACATAGGCCAGCGCGTTTCCAAGGTCATTCTGAAGCATGACAAGAGCAAACGGCAAAAAAGTCAGAAGGCCGATTGGCACAACGTCTTTCCAAAAATCCAGCTTCGACTTGTCCCGTTTAATCAGCACAGAGGCGAGGAAAATAACCAGTACCAGCTTGAAGAGCTCTGCCGGCTGAATAGACAGCGGTCCGAGCTGAATCCAGCCGGTCGCATTATTCAGGTTACTTCCGAAGAAGTTCGCTGCGAGCAGCGTAGCCAGTCCGAAGAAATAGATATACAAAGCATATTTGACTAACAGCCGATAATCGACCAGCGTAATTGCAAACATTGCTCCGAAGCCCAGCACATAATAAGCCAGCATCCGAAGATGATGACCTTCTAGTTTCGTGCCGTGCGTGGCACTGTACAAGCTCAAGATACTAATGACCATAAGCAGGCAGATGATAACCAGGATGGAAGCATCCATCTTTTTAAACTTCTGCAGCATGAAGCCGTCCCCCTAAAACGCATCCTGTTTCGGTTCGACACGATAAAGCGTGTATGAAACCATCAGCGCATTTCACAATTCACAATTTTAATTCGACATAATATTACACACTTCATCTATTGTAAGGGATAGATTCGGAAAAAGAAAATCAAGAGGGATTACAATTTCGTAATCCCTCTTCCAGCTTTATCCTTTATTTCTGATTCCCATAACATGACGATCAATTCCAGCGAGATCCGGCACAACAATGATCTCATCCCAGTGGCCGGCCACACGCAGCAGATCGGCCACATCCTCCGCCTGGCCTTGGCCAAGCTCGAAGCCAACGAGCCGCGGCGGCGCAGCGAGCAGGGCCAGCTGCGCCATCATGGTCCGGTAAGGGCCGAGCCCATCCGGACCTCCATCCAGCGCAGTGCGCGGCTCATGCTCGCGCACCTCACGCTGCAGCCCGGCGATATCATCCGCCGGGATATAAGGCGGGTTCGACACCAGGATGTCGACCCGCTCCCCCGCGAAGGGCGCGAGCAGATCGCCCTCGCGAAACTGCACGGCTGCGCCGTTCGCTGCTGCATTCTGTGCAGCTACGGCGAGCGCCTCCGGGCTGATGTCGCTTGCTTCGACATGCCAGCCCGTCCGCTTCACCGCCAGCGTCACCGCAATGGCGCCGCTGCCTGTGCCAATATCTGCGGCCAGCGGTGTTCCGCCTGGCCACAGCCTGTCGCCGTGCAGCATGACCGCCTCGACGAGCAGCTCCGTCTCGGGCCTCGGGATCAGCACGGCGGGACTTACCATAAACGGCAGGCCGTAGAATTCCTGCCGCCCTATAATATACTGGGCCGGTTCCCCCTGGCCCTTGCGATTCACGGCCTCTTCGAATGCCGAAATCTGCTCCGCCGGAAAAGCATCCGGCAGCGCCATATAATAAGCAGCCCCCTCGAGCCCCAGAACGTACTCCAGCAGCAAACGTGCATTATTCTGCGGCTCCAGCACACCACAGTCTTCTAAAAAAGAGGAAGCCTTAAGAAAGGCTTCCCGATTGCTGCTTCCTTGCGGCAGTTCAAATTGCAACCGCATCAAAGCTTTATTCCCCTTTTTCCATGATTTCTGCCTGCTCTGCAATGGTCAGGGCAGACAGAATCTCTTCAATCTCACCGTTCATCACTTGATCCAGTCTATGCATGGTTAGACCGATCCGATGATCCGTTACACGGCTCTGCGGGAAATTGTACGTGCGAATCCGTTCACTACGATCACCCGTACCGACTTTGCTCTTCCGCTCACCTGCATATTTTGCCTCTTCCTCTTGACGCATCATGTCATAGATCCGAGTACGCAGCACTTGAAGTGCCTTTTCCTTGTTGGAGTTCTGGGATTTGCCATCCTGACATGTAGCGACAATGCCCGTTGGTACGTGCGTTACCCGAACGGCCGATTTCGTCGTATTAACGGACTGACCGCCTGCACCGCTGGAGCAGAACGTATCAACACGAATATCCTTGTCATGAATTTCAATATCAAAATCCTCAGCCTCAGGCATAACCGCTACGGTAGAAGTAGAGGTATGAATCCGTCCGCCAGATTCTGTCGCAGGGATGCGCTGTACCCGGTGAGCGCCGCTCTCGTATTTCATTTTGCTGTAAGCGCCGCGGCCATTGATCATGAAAATAACCTCTTTAAATCCGCCAAGGTCACTCTCATTCACATCCATCAGCTCGACCTTCCAGCCTTGGGATTCTGCATAACGTGTATACATCCGGTATAGATCTGCAGCGAACAGCGCAGCCTCGTCACCGCCTGCCGCACCACGAATCTCGACAATCACGTTCTTGTCATCGTTCGGGTCTTTCGGCAGAAGCAGAATACGAATCTTCTCCTCGAGCTCCTGCTGGCGGGGAGCCAGCTCATCAATCTCCATCTTCACCATTTCACGCATCTCATCGTCAAGCTTCTCGTTCAGCATTTGCTTCGCTGCATCGAGCTCTTCAACGACGGTTTTATATTCGGTATAAGCCTCATACGCAGGCTGCAAATCCGATTGTTCCTTCGAATAATCTCTCAGCTTCTTGCTGTCACTCGCCACATCCGGGTCACACAGCAGCTCACTAAGCTTCTCATAACGATCCACAAGGGCCTGTAAACGATCCAACATAGTAATCACCTCTTCTTAAGCATCTTTCACATTCGTTCGTATCCGACATTATATTATAAGGTTTAAAAGGTTGTAATGAGGGTATCGCTACAACGTCATCAATCCTTTGTCATTATTAAAAATAATCATACAGTTAAAGCAAGTCTGTCGACTCTTTATTATATCATACGGCAAAGCGCTTGAGAAGATACTGCTGTGAGGATGTATTTGAAGATATTTGAAGATATTTGAAGATATACTTGAGGATGTAATTGAGGATGTAATTTTTTTATAACGCATGCTACTTAGATGTACCGAAGCTAAGAAGCGAGGTTATGAATTCAGGCAATTATTCTGCCTATCCATGATTCCACAATAAAGCCCCTGTCTTCCCAACAAAGGAAAGGCAGGGGCCTCTTCATGATTAAACGTTAAAGCGGAAGTGCATCACATCGCCGTCCTGCACAATGTATTCTTTACCTTCCAGTCTCAGCTGACCGCGCTCCTTCGCTCCGTTCATGGAGCCTGCAGCCATCAGATCAGCATAGGATACAACCTCGGCACGGATAAAGCCGCGCTCGAAGTCAGAGTGGATCACGCCTGCTGCGCCCGGCGCCTTCGTACCTTTGCGGATCGTCCAAGCGCGAACCTCTTGAACACCTGCAGTAAAGTAAGTGTACAGACCAAGAAGGCGATAAGCTGCCTTAATCAGGCGGTTAAGACCGGATTCCTCCAGCCCCAGCTCTTCAAGGAACATTTCCTTGTCTTCTCCTTCAAGCTCTGCGATCTCAGCCTCTACTTTAGCACTGATCGGTACCACTTCAGCATGTTCTGCGGCAGCAAATTCCTTCACTTGCAGCACATACGGATTCTCGTCCGCAGTAGACACTTCATCCTCACTAACGTTTGCCGCATATAGTACGGGCTTCATTGTCAGCAGGTGAAGATCGCGAACGACGAGACGTTCGTCTTCTGTCAGCTCCAGGCTGCGTGCTGGTTTGTCTTCATACAGCACTTCCTTCACCTTCTCCAGAACTTCCACTTCCTGAGCGCCCTGCTTGTTGCCGCCCTTCATATTCTTGCGGGCACGATCAATGCGCTTCTCAACACTCTCAATATCAGCCAGAATCAGCTCGAGATTGATCGTTTGAATATCGGATACCGGATCAACCTTACCATCCACATGCGTAATATTCTCATCTTCAAAGCAACGTACAACGTGCACAATCGCATCGACTTCGCGAATATGAGCCAAGAACTTGTTACCAAGCCCTTCACCCTTACTCGCACCGCGGACAAGCCCTGCAATGTCGACAAATTCAAATGCCGTAGGCACGGTCTTGTTCGGCTGTACCAGCTCTGTAAGTTTGTCCAGGCGCTCATCAGGAACCTCAACGACACCGACATTCGGATCAATCGTACAGAAAGGATAGTTTGCGCTCTCCGCGCCTGCTTGGGTAATCGCATTAAAAAGGGTCGACTTTCCTACGTTCGGAAGTCCGACAATCCCTGCTTTCAAAGCCATGTATTCCTACAACTCCTCAAATAAATATTTGTTTGCAGCGAGCGTATTCGCTGAGAAGAACGTATTTCATAATGGTATGAATCCATTCGTTATAAACGAAGATATCATGAAATTCATTCGAAATGTATGCAAATTACGTGTATAAACTTTCGTGACAATCCCACTAATTATATATGAGAAGCGGTAGACCATCAAGACAAGAAGCGGCTAAAGTCTCCCGTTTGTACATAATTGCCAGCACCAATCGTAAGCCTACAATTCCTTATACATGGTAATGCTCTTCGCCTCATAGCCCATTTTGGTATACAAGCTCATGGCCCGGGCATTATGACCAAATACATGAAGTCCAATCCGTTCAGCCTGTAATTTGCGAGCTTCCTTCTCCAGCAGCTCCATTGTCCGCGTACCGTAGCCCTTGCCCTGATATTCCTCGGCTATATGTATGTCATACAGAAAGGCCTCTCTTACTCCATTCCGCAAGTAGATATTAAACCAGATAAATCCGATGACTTGTCCATCACCTACACTTGAATCGATCAAGTTGTAAAAATAAGCATCCTGGGTAAGGTATCCTTCCGGGAGGATCCGGTGCATATCCTCTAACGCCCGGCTCTCGGCATGCTCAGGCAGCCAGGTTCCGGCTGTAATCTTCTCCTGAGCATATTGTTTCAGAGTAAAGGACATAAAATCCTCAAACTGCAATTTATTCATTGCACTAAGCTCAATCACGATCCAATTCACCTTCCTGCTGATTCAATGTTTGATGAGTCTTGATGTGCCCTGAAGCTCTGCAATCGTTCTTACGCCTATACCAAACATGGCAGCACGCAGCTCGAATTCAACCTGCGCCAATCTCTCATGAAGTGCCTCTTCTGAATGGACGGCGGATTCAAGCAGGGATCTCCCGAACCCGGCCAGATCTGCACCCAGTCCAATTGCTTTGGCTGCATCCACTCCATTCGTCAGTCCGCCGCTGCCAATCAACGCCCTGCCAGGGTTGTACTTACGAACTTCCAGGATGCAATCGCTAGTAGGAATTCCCCAATCAGCAAATGCTTCGGCTGCGGCCTTGCGCATCGGATCCTGATTGCGATACTTCTCCACCTGAACCCAGCTTGTCCCTCCTGCTCCGGCAACATCAATAAATGAAACTCCAGCAGAATACAGCCGGGCTGCTGTGCTTCCATCAATTCCCCAACCCACTTCCTTGACACCGACCGGTACCTCAAGCTTCTTGCATAGAGCTTCAATTCGCTGCAGCAGGCTGCTAAAGTCCGTGTTTCCTTCGGGCTGAAAAACCTCCTGCAGACTGTTCAGGTGCAGGACCAGCATCGATGCACCCGCAATGTCTACTGCCCGCTGACAGGCTTCTGCACCGAAGCCGTAGTTCAGCTGTACCGCTCCCAGATTCGCAATGACAGGTATGGTAGGCGCATTTCTTCGGACAGCAAAGGTATCACTAAGCTCCGGCTTCTCCACAGCTGCACGTATGGAACCCACTCCGAGTGACCAGCCTCTCGCTTCTGCCGCCGCCGCAAGACGTTCATTGATTAAGCCTGTCGTTTTGCTCCCACCGGTCATGGAGCTGATCAGCAGCGGTGTACGGAGCTCTTCCCCTAGGAAGGCGGCGGCAAGACGGATATCGGAGAAGCTAAGCTCCGGCAGCGCCAAATGGCGGAATCGATATTTCTCAAATCCAGTTGATATCCCCTGACCGTTCACATCCTCATTCAGGCATAACCTGACATGCTCCATTTTCCGTTCTCCGGTTGGGATCTCAGGCAGCAGATGCTCGCTAACCCGAAATCCATTTGTGCTTGTGCGCTTGTTGTCTTCATGATCCTGATCGGGTCGTCTTTGCATACTCTCCTCTTCTCCTCTCATCACGCCCATGAGTTGTTGTGAGATTGATTTCACATTCTTTATGATCCTGAACTATTATAACGAAATGAGTACAGCTTATCGATGTGAGCTTGCTCATCTTTTTTTCATAATCACTAATATCTTAGCCTATATACTTACCCGCTACCTGCTCTCCAACAAGCTGACCGGACAACGTCACAATCGGCGTTCCTCCACCTGGATGTGTCGTTCCTCCGACAAACCATAAATCCTCAATATCCTTGTGCTTGTTGCCTGGCCGGAAGAAGGTCTGGTTCACCGTGTTGGAGGATATACCATAGATACCGCCGCGATAGGCAAGTGTATCTTGCTCGATCTGCTCCGGGTTGTAATGGATGATAACTTCGGACTGATCCAGTCCATCTAAGCCTCTTGCTGCGAGTTTATCAAAAATCAACTGCCGATAGGTGTCTGTATGCTGTTCCCAGCTCCAATCCTCAGACACATACGGGGCATTGGCCAGTATAAATAAGTTACTGCTTCCGTCCGGAGCCATTCCCTTCTCAGAGTAACCAGAATAACACAGATAGAGTGTTGGATCCTGCGCCGCCTGTCGTCTCTGAAAGATATCCGTAAATTCATCCTGATAGACCTCAGGGAAAAACACCGTATGATGCAGCAGCTGCTCATACTGCTTACGCACGCCGCACAGCGTTACAAAGCCAGATAATGAGGGCTCGTACCGGGAGATTGCCTTATCGTTCATAGACGGGCGATATTGCTCAGGAATAAGCAGGCGGTTCATGCTAAGCACATCTCCATTTACGACCACGACATCTGCGGTGTATTCCCCCTTGTCACTCTGGACTCCTGCCGCTCTCCCATTTCGGATAATCAGCTTACTCACATGCTCCTCAGTATGAATGCGTACCCCAAGCTCTTGTGCCCGCTTTACCATCCCCGTAATGAGGGAAGAGGTCCCTCCTTCTACACCGTAAATACCAAGATCGGCCTCCACATGACCCAGCATGGCGAAGATCGACGGTGTACTGTAAGGGGATGCGCCGATGTACGTAGCATACCTCCCCAGCATCATCAGTGTATTCGGATGTTCAAAATATCGACGCAGCAGCGTATCCAGCTTGACGAGCGGCCTTACTCGCAGAAGGCTCTTTAACATGGACAGGTTGTACTTGTCTCTGGGAGTGAGCAGCAGACGATTCAGAAACTTGTCCTCCGCCTCTCTGTACAGTGCTTGGGATTCCTCCATGAATGCCTCATATCGCAGCGCATCCTTCGAACTGTAGACGGCCATCTGCTCCTTCATCTGTTCCCGGTCTTTCGTTAAATCCACTACACTGCCATCCGCAAAAACATTACGTGTACGCGGATCAAGGTTATATAACCGAACGTAGTCTTCCATTGAGACCCCGGACTGTTCAAACACTTGGCGGAACACATGCGGCATCGTGATTGTGCTGGGTCCTCGATCAAAGGTATAGCCCTGTTCCGTAATTCTCTGAAGCTTGCCGCCTGGATGCTGCTGCCGCTCGAGCACAGTAACATCCATTCCTGCCGATGCTAGACGAATGGCGCAGGACAGCCCTCCGAATCCTGCGCCGATAATGACTGCCTTCTTCATTAGTTGTACCTCCGCCCTTTCCACACATAACCTTTGCCTGTAACTGCGCCAAGCCAGGAGGATATTCCGATCATAATGACACAGGCGATGCTGACCGGATGCAGAAACATGAGCCACAGCGGCTGGCTGTTCACCTGGTCGGCCACCCTCTTCACACCCATGCCGAGCAGAGTGGCAGCTAATCCATAGCCGATGACCAGAGGATCACCTGTCAGTATACCTATGATAAGGCCTATCGGCGGCAGCAGGTACAGCAGGGCATACATGAGCAGCACGAGAGTCAGCAGGAAACCGCTGCGCCCCAGCCCCTCGAACAGGTTCTTCTTATATCCGTTCCATACCTCCCGTGCATTCTGATACATACGGGTATGGGTATGCTGATGGATATCAGCCAAGGTTACCGGCTCCCCTGCGCGTTTTACTGCCCTGGCCAGCTGCATGTCATCGAGCAGATCCGCTTTAATTGCGGCATGCCCTCCCGCAAGCTCATAGGTATTGCGATGAATGAACATAAAAGCTCCGGTCGCCGCAACAAATCTGGCGTCACCCGAGCCTCGTACAAGCCGAATCGGAAGATGGCTGATAATCGTGAATTTCATCATCGGTACGACCAGTTTCTCAAGCCATGTACCTGTAACCTGTCTAGGAAAGCCCGTAACAAGTCCTGTCCCCTGCTGTACTGCGGTGTTCAAAACTGCAGTTATCGCATGGCGCTCAAGCCTTACATCCGCATCCATGAACAGCCACCATGTCCCGGCTGCCTGTTCAGCAAGCTGATGACATGCATGGGATTTGCCCATCCACCCAGGCGCGAGCTCCCTGCCATCTATAATACGAAGTCGAGAATCCTGCGCAGCCATCTCTTCCAGTATACGCCCGGTCGCATCTTCTGACCGGTCATTGAGGACAAGCACTTCCAGCTGGATACCCTCTGTATCTGCGGCAAGCACGCTGGCCAGACAGTCTCCGATATGCCGCTCTTCATTGCGGGCCGGGATCAGGATCGAGACCTTGACTGCCTCAGGATCCCTTCCGTTCGCGGCGCTCGATTCCTTCATGGAACTGGATTGGATTGCACGCATAGAGCCGTGTAATGCAGAGGAGCTCCCTGCATCGCCAAGACGCGGAAGCTGCCTTTTATTCCATATCGAGAAGACCAGCTGTACAGTCAAAATACCGCACAGAATCATGAGCAGATATGCAAGCACATTCATGTCTATTGCTCCCCCCGCTTCACAAACACTTTCTCAAATCGCTCACTCGTTGACCTCTTGCTGTGTATCAAAGATATGTATTCTACTGGCCGTCCGAGAGGAGCAGCCATGATCTCGCGCTTCTGTCTCTCCAGCTGCCCAGTAAGCACGTCCTCCAGTATCCTCGTAATTTCACGACTGGTGTAATCGGACCAGTTCTCTATAATCGGGTGCCCGGCATTCAAGAACGCCTCAGGCTTATCCCGGCTGTACAAGCCGTGTACAAGAGTTACCGGTATTACAGCCGTGTTGGGCAAGCGCGACAGCAGCAGTCCGACCCCGCGCTCGAAGCCAAGCGGACGAACATCCTGATGCCGGATTTCCCCTTGCGGGAAGATCCAGACTCTATGACCTGCGGATAACAGCTCACGTGTGTAGTTTAACGTTTGGCGCACTTCCCCCGTATCGCCTTTGCGTATCGAATAGGCGCCAAGCTTCCGAAAGAACGCAAATTTGTGCAGCTGCTCCTCCTCCATCATCACATAGTGCTCACCAGAAGACAGCCGCTGCAGCGCATGGTGCACAAGCAGTCCATCCCACCAAGAGCTGTGATTCATGATGTAGAGGACAGGCAATTTGGAATCTGCAGGATCCAGCTGTCCGCGAATACCAATATAGCTGAATCTGCGCTCAAGCAAGTATTTTTCATTGTATATCGAGAACAGCTTGTTAAAGAATCGGGACTTGTTTGCGGACAGCATATTGATGACTCCCCTCTGCTACAAAGATGGCAACAGCCGCAATGATGGTAGAACCGTACAGTCCATCTTGAAGCGCCAGCAGCCCAAACAATAAAATGAACATTTGGTACAGCAGCTTCCCTCTGCGCTGGAGCGACGGATTGTAGTCAATCGGAGGCAGCAGCAGGGACAAAATTGCGCCCATAATGAACCAGCTGGCAAAATTCGTCCACGGCACCCCGTAGAATCCGCCCACTCCCTCCCAGCTCCAAAATTCCCGCTGATGCATAACAGGGTCCAGTACCAGATCCATCACAAGAGCCCATGTTCCGACCTTCAGTGCTCGAATAAGTCTACCTCTTACACCATGACCACCACCGCTCAGCAGCGCAGCATTTCCTACTACAGCAATCCATGCAAAACCGAGTGTGAACGGCACCGAAAATACATGGAAGCCGAACAGAAATGAATAGCTGTATTCACCAAATGGCCAGCCGCTGTGGACTCCCAACCACTCTACGCCCATTCCACCTAGCCACATGAGGAAGGCAATTAGCCATACAGCAGGTCTTCTCCACCATTCATGAGGCTGATTAGACATGGCGGGGTTCAGCTGTCTACCAAACACAAGACTGAGCGCACACAATGCGTAGAAGACAAGAAATAATCCATTAGAGAAGTTCAAATATTCAGGAACACCAATGGTCAGCAGCAGCACTGCACCAATGCTGTACCATATCCAATATACAATCTGAATCATCTTAGGACACCGCTGCTTTATTACGCTTGCCGGAACGCTTCTTATGCTTGGCCGCGAGCTTAAGGAAGAGCTTCATTTTTCGCTCATCTGTTACAAATGCCCGCTTGGTATACACATCATATTGATTCACCTCTACCGCATCCAGAATGGAAGCATAGAACGAGGCTGCCAGCTCTACAGCAAAGCCGCTGAGCGGCGGATACGTATCAACATCGGCCAGCCCCTCTTCAAACCACCGGCTTGCGATCTCTTGTAATTCCCGAATGACGGAGATAAAGCGTTCATCCACAATTTCCTCATCAAAATCCTTCATCGTATAACCGTGTCTGACCATCAGCTCCATCGGAATGTATCTGCGGTTACGAGCCTTGTCCTCACCGACATCGCGTATAATATTCACAATCTGCATCGCCTTGCCAAGCGCAATACCCGAAGTCATGGCGGATACACTGTTATCATCGCGAAGCACAGGAAGCAGCATCTCTCCTACCGTGCCTGCTACCAGATAGCAGTAATGCTCCAGCTCCTCCATCGTAGAATAGTGCGTTAGAGTCAGGTCCGAGATCTGCCCCTCCATTTGGCGGAAGAAGGGCTCCTTCGTCAGATTCGGAAATTCTCCGAACAGCCAGCGAAGGGCCGGCCATATGAAATGTCCCTCAGCCTGATCCAGCTCTTTCAAATGATTTTGCAGCTGAAAAATGGAATACGGCGCTTGGTCCGGCTCATCTACACTGTCATCGATCAGACGACAGAAGGCGTAGATAACGAAGACCGCTTCCCGTCTTGGGCTGGGCAAACCGCGAAAGGCATGGTAAAAGGAAGCAGAGCCCTTCCGTATCATTTCCTCACAGCGTGATATAATCGCTTCATTCATTTATCCCATCTCCTTTATCAACTCGTTTGCACATAACCTTGCGCCTTGCATAACAATCGGTATTCCACCGCCTGGGTGAACAGAGGCTCCTGCTGCGAACAAGCCTCGAATGTTCGGATACGGCTTGGGCTGAGGCCGATAGACTCCGGATTGAAACAAGACCGGAGCTATGCCGAAGCTGCCGCCGCCGTATAACCCGTCTCGTCTGGCATCCTCTGGTGTGCGAATCTTGCGCCATCGGATGGCTTCTCGAAGCCCGGAAAATGCCTTCATCTCAGCAGCTTCCAGCACTTTATCCACTATAGCTTCCGCTTCTTTCCAATCTTCTATTCCTTCAGCATTGGGCACGGGTATAAGGAAGTAGAGTACGCTGTGTCCTTCAGGTGCAGCAGTCTCATCCACAGCTACCGGATTAAATACGTAGAAAGAAGGATTGTCCGGCAATGATCGTTTCAGGAACACTTCCTTCATATTGGATACAAACTGATCCGGCAGGAAAAACTGGTGTACCGTTGCTTCAGGAAATCTCTTATCTACCCCCAGATAGACGAGGAGACAGCCAGACGAAGCGGTATACTTTCTTCTAGTTCGGATCTTCCCGTTCATCAGCTTCGATATTTCGGGAAAATCCCCATTATAAACGACGGCATCATATAAGGCAGGGCCCTGAGAAGTAATGACACCCTTGCATTCCCGATTCTCCACAATAAGCGTCTCCACTTCCTCATTCAGCCGAATCTCCCCGCCCCGTGCCAGCAGCTCATCCGCCAGCAGAGAAGCAAGGGAAGCGTAACCGCCTCTTACCATCCAGACTCCAAATTGATGCTCCGCATAGGGAAGCAGCGTATAAATGCCTGGGGTAGATAATGGTGAGCCCCCAATATACAAGCTTTGCAGCGAATAAGCATCCTTAAGCTGCTCGTTATTAAAATAACGGCCCATCGCAGATCTTAAGCTGGTATATGCCCTCATATCCTTCAATAGCCGAGTGACTTCCCGTGTATAGAAGTCTCTCCTTCTCGGAAACGGCCGTTCAAGGATCGTACTTACTCCAGATGGAAAGAGCGGGTCCATGTCCTCCATGAAACGCTGAAAGCCGGCACCCTCACCCGGAAACACACGATTAATCTCCTCGATCTGTGCCTCCCGGTCAGACCACTTCGACAGTACCCTGCCATCCTCGAAGTAAAACCGATGCATCGGATCACAGCGGATCAGATCTATACGGGATCTATCAATACCCGCTTCCTCGAGAATACCGAGCAGCATCTCTGGCAGGAGGACGATCGTAGGACCCTGGTCAATCCGGTAAGGTCCCTCTTCCTCATATGCGAGGCGGCCTCCTACACGAGCGGCCTTCTCGTAGATCGTCACTTCAAACCCTTGTTTTGTAAGAAGCAGAGCGGTCGTTAATCCTCCAACACCTGAGCCGATAACGGCTATTTTCTTGGTTGTGCTCATGACAATTGCCCCGCTTCCCTAGCTTTGCTCATATAGTTCTTCCTTGGATGCTTGCGTGCATCAGCCTCCTGAATGAGCCTAACACTGATCTTGGCTGATTCAAAAATCGTAGGCAGCCCGCTGCCTGGATGCGTTCCTCCACCAACCAGGTAGAGACTCTCCAATTCCTCAAATTGATTATGGGGCCTTAGATACATCATTTGATCAAGCCCATGGGCCAGGTTAAATAAGGCTCCATTATAGATATCAAGCTCCTCTTCCCACTGAAGGGGAGTGAAGAACATTTCTTCCTCAATATGCTCGGACAGCCCTTTCAGCTCGGGAATTTGCTCGAGGCGGTTCATCATTGATTGCCTGATTTCTTCCCTCTGCGCTTCCCAGTCAATGTCTGCTGTCGTATTCGGAGACGGCATCAGCACGTACAGCGAAGATTTTCCAGGAGGAGCCAGTGTCGGATCCAGCACTGACGGGTTATGTATATAGATAGAAGGATCTGCAGACAGCGTTTTGTGCACTGTCATTTCATCGACATTCTTCCGATAATCCGCTGCGAAATGGACGGAATGATGCGCCAGATCAATCTTCTTGTTCACACCCAAATAGAGCATCGCACCTGAACAGGAATACTTTTTGTTACGAATCTTCTCAGGCGTATATTTCTTCAGTACACCAGGCTCAAACAGTTTGACCATAGACGAGGAAAAATCAGCATTCAGTACCACATGATCGGCATATACCTTTTGTCCGTCATCCAGTAGTACCCCTGCTGCTCTTCCTTCCTCCACCAAAATCTTCTGCACGGGCCTCGAAGTATGAATCCGGCCGCCGTGCTCCTTGATGACTTCCTCCATGGCGCGAAACACCTGATTCACACCGCCCTGCGGATGATGAAGCCCGAAATGATGCTCTATATAAGACAGAATCGTAAAGGTACCGGGACAATCCCAAGCAGACATACCTAAATATTTTGCCTGAAAAGTGAAGCCCCAGCGAAGACGTTCATCCTTGAAATAACGGGATAATCTCCCGTACACGGTATCGTTCAAATGCAAATAAGGCAGGGCTTTGAATGCGTCCGATTTAAGATAATCCGTCAGCTTGCCAAAAGGTCTGCGTAATAGCGGCTCCACCTTCTCATATTTAGCCTTCTCATCCTTCATGAATCGAAGATAATTGTCCTCGTCCCCAGGGAACACACGGGCAATCTCCTTCGCGGTCTTCGCTTCATCACTCGAAGGAGCGAACACTTCGTCCCCAAAATGAAGAGTATACAGCGGGTCCAGCTGCTGCATATCCACATAGTCATGGAGTGAACGCCCGACTTGTGTGAACATTTCTTCTATTAGATGAGGCATCATCAGGAAAGTAGCACCTCGGTCAAATTTATACTCTCCCAGCGTTAATTTCGCAGAACGCCCCCCGATTACAGGCTGCTTCTCGTACAGATCCACTTCATAGCCTTGCCCTGATAACAGCATCGCTGCTGCCAAACCGCCGGGTCCAGCTCCAATCACAATGGCTTGCTTTTTCTTATGTACAGGCTTCATGTTTTAGGCACACCTTTCTATGTATTTATTAAGATTGGCGGTTATGCTAGACAATATTCATAGACTTTCCAAAATATACTTTCTAAAAGTTAGATAACCAATATAAAGGCAATAATAATTATTTACACCGGTAGGTTAATTATTAAACAAAAAAAATAAAAAACTTTTTTATAGCAAGATTTTTATCTATTCAATCAGACTTATGCAGTTTGGACTACCCGTATAATGAATGACATTATATATTATGACGCTCAGTTAAGATAAAGTACATTTATTATACATAAACGGATTACCCTTGTCGATGCCTCTAAGCCGGCTGATTTGCTTCATCTCCCGTATGTTGGCGTTAATAATGTGCAGGATATAGAAATCATGATATGTGACCCATCATCCTATCTTATATTTATTACTTTTGAAGGGGCGTCTTCATCAATGAACAATCTACATCATCCGCATCATACGCAGGCATCGAGCTCAGCTGTTTCCAAGAAAAAATTCTCTATAAAAAAGCTCCTCCTGTGGTTTATCATCCTTAACATACTATGGCTTGCAGGTGTCATTGTGTATCAAATGAATAAACCTCTGCCTGAAGGTGTATCCTTCGAGGGACCTGTTCATCATGTAGAGCATGTCGAGTTTTTTGCTGATCTGACCTATCCCGATCCGAAAGCGCCGGAGGGTACCGAACGACATGAACAACGCATCATTAAGCGGATGGAACAAATTGTTCAAGAGGCAGAACAATTTCTTGTCATCGATATGTTCCTGTTTAACCATTATGAGCACGCAAACCAGACATTTCCCCAAGTGAGCAAGCGTTTCACCAACCTGCTGATCAAGAAAAAGCAAGCGAATCCTGATATGGATATCGTATTCATTACAGATGAAGTCAACACCAATTACAACTCTCACCCCAACGCCTTGCTGGAGCAAATGAAAGCCAGTGGAATCCGGGTAGTCGTAACCAATGTGGATCCGCTCAGGGATTCAACCCCCTTCTACTCTGCTGTATGGCGTACATACTTTCAATGGTTTGGTGAACAGGGAACCGGCTGGCTGCCGAATCTCATGGCCACAAACGGTCCTGATGTGACCTTCCGCTCCTATCTCAAGCTGCTGAATGTGAAAGCCAATCACCGCAAGCTTGTAGCCAGCGAACAGACCGCTATCGTTGCTTCTGCCAATATTCACGACGCCAGCGTCTATCACTCCAACATTGCCTTTGAGGTCTCAGGTCCGATTATCGGAGACATTCTCAAGACAGAACAGGCTGCCATGGATTTATCCTCCGCAGGCAAGCTTCCCGAATATACTGCACCAGAGAATGCTGAGTCAGGGCCTATTCGGGTGCGCTATCTGACCGAAGGGAAAATAGCGAAGCATGCGATATCTTTAATCGAGCAGTCTCAGTCTGGAGATACCCTATGGATGGGGATGTTTTACTTGGCGGACAAAGCGGTGAAGGAAGCCCTGCTGGAAGCATCGGAGCGGGGAGTTGAGATTAGGATCATTCTTGATCCGAACGAGAATGCTTTTGGACAGAAGAAGATCGGTATCCCTAACCGCCCGGTTGCCGAAGAGCTGACTGAGAAGTCCAAGGGCAGGATCAAGATCAGATGGTATAACACGACCAAGGAACAATATCATACCAAGCTGCTGTATCTGGAGCGCCGTTCTGGAGACCATATGATGCTAGGGGGATCAACCAACTTCACTCCCCGTAATTTAAATGACTACAATCTAGAAAACAATCTATGGATTGAAGCTCCTTCGGACAGCAAGATTGCTGCTGATGTATCTCAATACTTTAAACGTTTATGGAGCAATAAGGACGGCGAATTCACTCTTGATCTATCGGCATATGAGGACCCTACTACGTTCTGGACCGGCATCCTGTACAAGATTCAATATGCTCTCGGCTTCACTACTTTCTGATAAATGCTGATCTGATAACCGCTGAATGATCATTCAGCGGTTATTTCCGTATTCCTATCGCCCATATTATCAGCATAACTAGTTGACATTGAACGTTAACCACGTTAGACTAACGATCGTTAGGTAGGTGAATGATAATGAGTTCAGACAAGATAAAAGAAGCCGCGCTAAGTCAATTTGCACTCGAGGGCTATGAAGGGGCCTCCCTCCGCAAAATTGCGGATGAAGTCGGAATCAAGAAGCCGTCGATCTATGCACATTATAAAAATAAGGACGACCTGTTCATCCATGTCGTGGAGTATGTGTTCCAGCTGGAACGCAGACGAATCCTGACTTATTTTCAGGAGCAGTCCAATAAGCATAGTACGCTTGAAGAATGCCTTCATGGGTTCTTCGATTGGTTTGGGAAAGAATTCGAATCTCAGGACGCCGCCAAGCTGCTCATGCGAGTCAGCTATTTTCCGCCGGCATCCCTGAATTATGAGGTTAGTCATATGGTGTATCCGTTTCTGGATGGCCTGGAGAGAGTGCTCGCCAAATTTCTGGTGCGCCAATCTTATGAACGCACTCACGCAGCTCAAATCGCCATCAGCTATATGACGCTGGTTGACGGCACGACTGTTGAGCTGCTCTATGGGGGCATGGAGCGTTATCAGAAACGTGTCGAAGCCGCCTGGCCCGTGTTCTGGCATGGTCTTCAACTTTTTCATACAAAGGAGTCATCTTCATGAATCGCAACTGGTTATTTGTTATCCTCGGAGGAGTCATCGAGGTTATTTGGGTCTCTGGCCTAAAGCACGCGGAAACACCGCTGGAGTGGATTGCTACTGTAGTATCGATTGCCGTGAGCTTCTGGCTCATTATTCAGGCTGCCAAGCGGCTGCCTGTCGGGACGGTCTATGCCGTATTTACTGGACTGGGTACCGCAGGTACCGTCATTGCGGAAATGCTCTTGTTCGGAGAGCCCTTCCGCTTATCCAAAGTACTCTTAATCGCACTATTGTTAGCCGGTGTAGTCGGACTCAAGCTGGTAACGGATCAATCGTCGAAGCAAGAAACGAAAGGAGGTCTGACCTAAATGGCATGGGCAGCAGTTATTTTTGCAGGTCTGAGTGAAATACTTGGTGTTATTGGGATCAAAGGCATGTCATCGGGGAAAGGAAAAAAATACTTCCTGTTGATGGGCGTAAGCTTCCTGCTGAGCTTCTCCCTCCTCTCCTATGCAATGCAGTCTTTGTCTATGGGTACGGCATATGCTGTATGGACCGGAATTGGCACCGTCGGAAGTACTATTGTTGGAATGTTCATTTTTGGGGAACCTAAAGAAGCGAAGCGCGTATTGTTTATTGCAATGATCTTGTGCTCCGCTGTCGGACTAAAGCTGATCGGTTAAGAATCAGTGAAAGACAAGGGTGTTACAGGAGAAATTTCCTGATGCACCCTTGTCTTTTTTCAAAATACTTTGTGACGAGCACAATACATATTCAAAGAGTTGTTTCTCCTGTTTTTTTAAGATATAATTTTTCTGACCCATTAGTCAGATTAAGAACCGGGGAGTTCTGAAAAGAGGTGATCCTATTATTGTCGAACTCAACCACGGATAAGAAAAAACATATTCTAATCGCTGCACTGCAGCTATTTTCTACGAAAGGCCCTGCTGCAACGTCTATGCAGGAGATCGCGGAGCTGTGCGGCATTTCCAAAGGGACACTGTATCTCCACTACAAATCCAAGGAAGAGCTTCAGGAAAGTGTGGTCAGCTACTGCATTCAAACGATATACGACAAGATTGCCGTTGTGGAACGGGAACGCGAGCTGCCTCCACGCGATAAGCTGCGCAGACAAATTGAAATTCTGCTGGAGAATTTCCTTGAACTCAGAGAGTTCTTCATTGCTCAGATGCTGGATATGGCGAACCGGGGAGATAAAGGATTTCCTCTGGAGAAATGGCCCGAGGGCATGCTCGCCCACGCCATGAAATTGTTCAGCCAGAAGATGGTCGATATATATGGTCCAGAAGTGCTTCCTTACTCGGTTGATCTTGCGCTTCAGCTTCACAGTATGATGGGATCTTACTTGAAGCTGATTGTTACGGAGCTGTTATCCATTCATCTCCACCGGATGGCCGAGTATTTGGTTGAAACGCTGGATATTATTGCTGAGGCCAAAATTCGCGATCAGCGTGAGCCTTTTATTCCAAAAGATTTATGGCTTCCGTGGATGGAAGAAAATCTTCACAAGTACGACTCCAAAAAACACCCTCTGTTCCTCATCAAGGAAATCAGGCATGCGGTTCGGAACAGCGATGTACTGGAGGAGCGCCTGCGTGAGGACACGCTTGATTCGCTTTCTATACTGGAAGACGAGTTCTTTGAGCTTAAGCCCAGACGTGCCATTATTCTCGGCATGATTGCCAATCTGAAGCAGGTGACAGACGTTCAAGAGCTTGTCCAAGAGCTCCAGCAAGTGTTCGATATGTATTTGAAGTGGAGAGACTAGAAACATGCTTACAACTTTGTGCTAAAGAGAGAGGAGAAGAAACTTAAGAATGAAAGGAATTATAAACTTCTCGCTAAAAAACAAATTAGCGATTTGGATTCTGACGATCATCCTGATCTTCACCGGCTTGTACAGCGGTCTCACGATGAAGCAGGAAACGATACCAAATATCAACGTACCCTTCCTGAGCGTCAATGCCGTATATCCAGGTGCAGCCCCTGAGGCTGTCGTCGAAGAAGTGACCAAGCCGCTTGAAGAAACACTCCGTAATGTTGAGGGGATCAAGAATATCACATCAACCTCAATGGAGAATGTTGCTTCCGTTAATATTGAATTCGATTATGGAACCAATCTGGATAACGCGACGGCTGCTGTACGCGAGGTGCTGAATGATGTTCAGCTTCCAGACGATGCACAGAAGCCGAGCATTTCCAAATTCAGCATTAACTCCTTCCCTGTTGCTTCCATCAGCTTGTCTGGAAAGAACGGAGAATCATTGGAGGATTTGACTCGTATTGCCGAGAATGACATCGCCCCTGCCTTCGAGGACGTGGATGGCGTTGCTTCCGTTCAAATCTCGGGTCAGTTTGCGAGAGAAGTAACACTGAATTTCGATGATGCCAAGATGGCAGAGCTTGGACTTACCCAAGAAACGGTGCAAAATATCGTTCAAGCTTCCTCTATGCGCGCTCCTCTCGGACTCTTTAACCTGGATGATGCCGAGAAGGCTGTCGTTGTAGACGGCAACATCATTAGCATTGAAGATTTGGAGAACATTGAAATTCCAGCTGTCCCTAGTGGTGCGGGTGCTGGTGCAGGCGCGGGTGCTGATGCGGGCGCTGGTGCAGGTACTGGTGCTGGTGCTGGTGCAGGCGCTGGTACGGGTGCTGACGCGGGTGCTGGTGCAGGCGCTGGTGCGGGCGCGGGTGCTGGTGCGGGTGCCGCAGCAGGAATACCTACTGTTAAGCTTAGTGAAATTGCTAAAATAGAAGTTATCGGTCAGGCCGAGTCGATCTCTCGTACCAACGGAGCAGAATCTCTTGGTTTCTCCATCGTAAAAGCAAATGATGCCAATACTGTTGATGTAGTCAATGGTATTAAGGACGCTTCTGCTGACCTTGAAGGACTGTACGATAACATCAACCTGGATCTTCTGCTTGACCAAGGTCAACCGATTGAGGATTCCGTTCATACGATGCTCTCCAAAGCATTATACGGCGCACTCTTTGCGATCATTATTATTCTGATCTTCCTGCGCGACTGGCGTTCAACGCTGATCTCCGTCATTTCCATCCCACTGTCTCTGCTTATTGCACTTACAGTACTGAACTTGATGGATATCACGCTTAATGTCATGACCCTGGGTGCGATGACTGTAGCGATCGGCCGGGTTGTCGATGACTCCATTGTCGTTATCGAGAATATATATCGACGGCTGGCACATTCCGGTGAGAAGCTCAAGGGTCGTGAATTGATCCTCTCCGCGACGCGTGAAATGTTCGTTCCGATCATGTCTTCAACGATCGTTACGATTGCCGTGTTCCTTCCGCTTGCCCTTGTCAGCGGTATGGTCGGTGAATTGTTTATGCCGTTTGCATTGACGATGGTATTTGCCTTGCTGGCTTCCTTGGTTGTGGCGATTACAATCGTTCCGGCAATGGCACATTCCCTCTTCAGAGGCGGACTTAAGAACAAGGTTAATCATGATGAGAAGCCGGGCAAAATGGCTGGCGGATATAAGAAAATTCTGAATTGGACGCTGAACCACAAGTCCATTACCATTATTGCAGCTGTACTCCTGCTGGTAGGCAGCTTGTTCCTGACCCGCTTCATTGGAACCAGCTTCATCCCTGAACAAGGTACCAACTATACACTGATAACCTACAGCCCAGAGCCAGGTGCAACACAGGAAACGGTTGAAGAGCGTACACTTGAAGTCGAAGAATTCATCCTGAATTCTGAAGGCGTGAAGAGCATGCAGTACTCCGTAGGCGGCGGTAACCCGATGGCAGCGATGGGCGGATCGTCCAACTCCGGTCTCTTCTACCTGATCTTTGAAGATGGCGTAAGTATATCTGAAGCAACAGAACCGATCATTGAAGGACTTCAGGAGCGTGTGCCAGAAGGTGAATGGTCCACTCTGGATATGGCAGCCGGCATGGGTGGAAACACACTGACCGTCAGCATCTTCGGTGATGATGTGGAACAGATTAAGCCTGTCGCAGATGACGTTCTCGAAGTCGTTAAGGCGGATACTGAGAACTTCGAAAAAGCAGAATCCACCCTTGAAGAAGGCTATGATCAATATACACTTGTAGCCGATCAGCAAAAACTGAGCTCCCTTGGCCTGACAGCAGGTCAACTGGCGATGGCGCTTGCTCCGCAAAATGAGCGTCCTGTCCTGACCGAAGTTGAAGTTGACGGCAAGAACTATAACGTGTATATCGAAACAGAAGAAAAGCAATACGCAAGTATTAAGGAAATTGAAGAAGAAACTCTTACTTCCCCACTTGGAATTGAGGTTCCAATCAGTGAAGTGGCTACTGTAGAAGAAGGAACAACCCCGGCATCCATTATGCAGATTGATGGGGAGACTGTGGTACAGGTAACAGCAAACATCCTGTCCGCTGACGTTGGTGCTGCTTCAGCTACTGTAGAGGAAGCCGTTAACAATATGGAGCTGCCAGAAGGCGTTCATGTTGAATTCGGCGGTGTAACTGAGCAGATTAATGAGACCTTCTCACAGCTTGGCCTTGCCATGCTGGCGGCGATTGCCATTGTCTATTTCGTACTCGTTGTAACCTTCGGCGGAGGTCTAGCTCCATTTGCAATCTTGTTCTCCCTGCCGTTCACCGTTATTGGTGCGCTTGTTGGATTGCTCATTACAGGCGAGACACTCAATGTATCGTCCCTCATGGGCGGACTGATGCTGATTGGTATCGTAGTCACGAACGCGATCGTCTTGATCGACCGTGTTATTCATAAAGAAAATGAAGGAATGTCCACTAGAGAAGCCTTGCTTGAAGCGGGAACCACTCGTCTTCGTCCGATCCTGATGACTGCACTTGCGACCATTGGTGCGCTTCTGCCGCTCGTCTTCGGATGGGAAAACAGCGCGGGTATTATCTCTAAAGGACTTGGCGTTACCGTAATCGGCGGTCTGATCAGCTCCACATTGCTGACACTCGTTATCGTGCCGATTGTGTATGAAATTCTGTCCAAGTTCAAGAAAAAACGGATTGACGATTAATGAGCAGATGAGCTTAATCTAAACATTTCATTCTAGAACAAGCCCATATAGCAGCATTATGAACGATCAATCTGTCATGTTAGCTCCAAGGAACAGGGTCTCCTCTGTTTCTTGGAGCTTTTTTATATGAGAAAGGAAGAGTAAAGTATAGTGTTAAGGGAAGAAAAAACTTTACGCAGAGCAAGAAATCGACAATAATCCAGCCTGATTTCGAGGCTCGGACATAAGGAGGTAAAAAAATGAAGGATGTGTATCGAAACGGCGTGGTGACCACCGTTACGCTAAACGCGGCACTGGACAAGGTGTACACCGTGACGCAATATGCCTTGGACCGCGTGCATCGCATCGGCAGCGCGGTCACCGTACCGGGCGGCAAGGGCATTAATGCCGCCCGAGTACTGCACGCGCTCTCCTTTCCGGTGCGCGTGGCCGCATTTGTTGCCGGACACACGGGCCGGCAACTGCTGGATCTGCTGCAGGCCGAAGGGATTGCAGCAGACCCCGTGGCAGCCGCGGCCGGAGAAACGCGGCTTGCCATTACGGTGCTCGACCCTGTGGCGAGCACCCAGACCGAGCTCATCGAGGCGGGGCCCTGTATCGCCGGCGATGAGCTTGCGGCGATGCGCCGCAAGGTAGAGACCCTGGCGCGGGACTCCGCCTGGGTCATCTTCTCGGGCAGCCTTCCGGAGGGCTGCCCGCCCGGTACTTACGCCGAGCTGATTCAGCTGGCGAAGGCGCAGGGTGCGCGCACCGCGCTCGATGCGAGCGGTGCGGCACTGGCGGCAGGGCTTGCTGGCGGCCCGGATCTTGTGAAGCCGAACGCCGATGAGGCAGCCCAATTCGCCGGGATGCCGGTAGCGAGCCCGGATACCGCGATGGTTGCAGCAAGTATGCTTGTTCAAGCCGGAGCAGGACTCGCTGTGGTCTCGCTCGGTGCAGAGGGCGCTCTCGCTGCTACACGAGAGGCAGTATATCGCATTACGATTCCAAATGTACGCATCGTCAGCCCTCTTGGCAGCGGGGATGCGATGGTCGCAGGACTCGTTGCTGCTTCCCTTCAGCACGAAGGCGATCTGCCTGCTATTCTGAAGCACGGAGCCGCCTGCGGTACAGCAGCAGCTCTTCATAAGATGGCAGGGATCGTAACGCCTGCTGATGTGGAAGCATTGGAGCAGCAGATCGAAGTTCAACTCATTTCGAGCTGAATTCCTGTTTCCATATGAGGCTTATGCTAAATTTCTATCTTCGAACAAGGTAAGATCATATTCCATATCTCTTGCGACAGTCAGGGCTGCATCGATGCCCAGCATCTTCTCAACGAGATACAAGGCCATCGGGATACCGGTCGAGATTCCGCCTGAAGTGATGATCTTTCCGTCCTCCACATATTTGACGCGATCTTCAATATGAATATCCTGATCCTGGTACGTCATGCGCATCCGCTCCAAGCTCGCTTGGCCTGTGGTTGCGCGTTTGCCATCCAGGAGGCCCGCTTCGGCAAGAACAAATGCCCCTGTGCATACGGAAGCCACCCAGCTCGCCTTCGTGGTCTGCTGGCGAATCCATTCAAGAACCTTAACATTCTGTGCCAGCTTGCGCGTGCCATAACCTCCAGGAACAATCAAGATATCGTATTCAGGCGCAGCTTCAAGACTGTAATCTGCTATAACCTTGAGACCGTTCCGAGTTGCAACCTGTCCCCCGTGCTCCGAGATCGTCGTCACATGAAAAGGCTCCAGCAAGTAATCTTGTCCACTCGCCTTCGTCGTAGCGACCAGAGAGAACACCTCAAGCGGTCCCGCAAAATCGAGCAGCTCTACATCATCAAATATCAGAATACCTACCTGTATCGGATTCACAGTCACACTTCCACTCCTCATAAATGAAAATCCTTGTCTATAAATGAACGGGCATTGTATGCTATGGTAATATTATAGATTGATTTTTACAAAGCGTATAATATTATTCGTTAAAGGAAGGTGGATCTGGAATGGAACTGCTGCAAGATCCTTTTGGCCGGATTCACGATTATATACGAATCTCGGTTACGGACCGCTGTAATTTACGCTGTGTTTATTGCATGCCTGAGGAAGGCATGGAATTCGCGCCTCATGAGGACATTATGACTTTTGAAGAAATTACGCAAATTCTGAGGGTGCTTGCACCTATGGGTCTTCGTAAAGTCCGATTGACTGGCGGTGAACCCATGGTACGCAAAGATCTGGAACAACTGGTCGCCATGATATCCGCGATTGACGGGATCGAGGATATCGCCCTGACAACGAACGCTATTTTTCTGGAGAAAAAAGCTCAACTGCTGAAGGACGCCGGTCTGACCCGAATTAACATTAGTCTGGATTCCTTGCGCAAGGATCGCTTCTCCATGATTACACGCGGCGGTGACGTGAACAAAGTCCTTCGCGGCATTGAAGCTGCCCAAGCGGCTGGGCTGGATCCCATCAAGCTGAATGTCGTACTGATGAAGGGCATCAATGACGACGAGATCAAGGACTTCATTGCACTGACCAAGGATGCTCCGCTTCATGTCAGATTTATTGAATATATGCCGATAGGTCATGCCAATGATTCATGGCGCAAATCCTACCTTCCGCTGTCTACGGTACTAAATGCCTGTACCGAAGCAGGCTGGGAAGTAGAGGACACGTCGGGTCCGAACGGGAATGGCCCCTCCGAATATCGCAAGCTTCGGGGAGCCCAGGGCACCTTCGGCCTGATCCACCCTGTCAGTGATCACTTCTGTGATAACTGCAACCGGCTGCGTATAACAGCAGATGGACATATCAAGGCCTGTCTCTACTGGTCTGATGAATATAATGTCCGTAAGGTGGCCGGAGATCCAGCGGCGACAGCAGCGTTATTTCTGAAGGCCCTCGGCAACAAGCCGAAGAACCACGAGATGGCGCTCGCCCTGGAGCAGCAGGCACAGAGTCATACACCGACCGTTCGACGAATGTCTCAAATTGGCGGATAAATAGAGAGGGGATGGTCCCAGTGACCATCCCCTTTTTTTTGATTAACTTATAAATACGCCGAATCTATTCCTTATGCCAAGCAGATACCAGAGAGATCCAACTGAATTCTCAATGGTTGCAGCCGCCTCAGACAATCTTGTACAGCATATATAACGCCAGCAATGCCATTGTCATTGAGGAGACTTTATTCATATAAAAGGAGATCTTACCGCTCTCATCCCATCTGCCCATGAGTCTCCCTGCTGCAGACAACAGGATGAACCATAACCACGAAACAAGTATGGTTACGATTGTAAACGTAATCCGCTCGGTTCCCTCATACTCCAGAGAATTCGTACCGATTACTCCCAGAATGTCTATAATGGCATGCGGATTAAGGACAGATACGGATACCGCGAAGAGAATTTGTCTGCGTGGAGACAAGGCTCTTCTCTCGGCCCCCTGCCTGCTGTCTGACCGCCATAGTGTCCAAGCCATGTATAAGAGAAACACACAGCCCCCAATATAAATAAAATCAGTGAGCCCCTCTTGCCCCGCCAAGATGACGGACAAGCCCCCAATCGAAAGTACAATAAGGATGGTATCGCATATTGCCGCCGTGATGACCGAAGGCAAAGCGTAGATCCATCTCGACTGGGTTGCTCCCTGGTTAAAGATGAATAGGTTCTGAGCTCCCAGCGGCAATATAAGCCCAAATGCCAATAGCACCGCATGGATTATGACTTCCTGCATCATTTCAAATGTTCTCCTGCCCTTCTCTTGTCTGATTCTTATTCATCCTACAGCATCACTGCTGAATTGTACCCAGCCATTTGGTTGATGCTATACCCAGCCAAGTGATATAGTTACACATCATATGACCAAAAGGAGTCTGCTTCCTCATGAGATCACAGGATATCCATTGGCAGCCCGATCCTGAGCTGTCCATCCCGCTGTATCAGCAGATTGAACAATATATCAAAGATAAGATTATGCAGGGAGAGTGGACCAAGGGCATGCGGCTGCCCTCTCAAAGGGCACTGGCCGCAGCCTTCAAGGTCAATCGGAGCACGATTATCGCTGCCCTGGATGAGCTTCGAGCCGGCGGTTTCATCGAAGGAAATTATGGCGGAGGGACGATTGTATCACGGGCAGGCTGGAATGGGATGCCTGTAACGGTTCCGGATTGGGAGGATTACGCTGAGAGCGGAACGCATTACCCTAACCTTCCTGAAGTTCAGGAAATTAACGATACCGAATTTAGCAAAGCCATGAACCGGCTCGGAACAGGGGAATTATCACCTGAACTTCTTCCGAATGCTGAATTCAGCTCCATCTATGCAGAGTTAGCCAGACGACAGGCTCATCACCTGGGATATCTTGAACCTCAAGGCTCCCCAGGACTCCGTGAAGCAATATCCTCTCATTTGGCGACACAAGGCATCACTGCTTCTCCGGATTCGATTCTCGTCGTGTCCGGCTCCATTCAAGCGATGCAGCTCATTGCGATTGGACTTCTGCCAAGAAATGCTTCCATCCTGGTCGAGAAGCCCTCCTATCTATACTCGATTCATCCTTTTCAGTCGGCAGGTATACGCATGATTGGCATGCCAATGGACCATGAAGGCTTGAGAGCAGATCGTGTGCAGCATTATGTACAGCAGTATCACCCTTCCCTGCTCTATACGATCCCGTCCTTTCAGAACCCGACAGGAACGGTGATGAGCGCGGATAGACGCAGCCAATTAATGAATACAGCCCAAAATACGGGGCTCCCTATATTGGAGGACAGCGCCTATAGCGAGTTATGGTTTGAGACAGCGCCTCCTCCTTCCCTCAAAGCGTTTGATCCCGGTGGTTATGTCCTTCATATGGGAACACTGTCCAAGACCGTGAGTCCAGGTCTGCGAATCGGGTGGGTCACAGGTCCTTTGCCCGTTATTAAACGTTTGGCCGATCTAAAAATGCAAACCGATTATGGGGCAAGCAGTCTTGCCCAGGATGCTGCCGAGCTGTGGCTTAAAGAAGGATATCATGATGTCCACTTACATCGGATTCGACTTGCGCTCAAGCATAGACGTGACTATGTTCTCGAGCTGTTGCAGCTGCATTGTGCCGATCTGGCAGAATGGAATGTTCCGCAGGGGGGATTTTATATGTGGATCAGGCTCAGCAGCGGCATCCGTTCTGACAAACTGTTCCGAAGAGCGCTCGCTGAGCAGATTCTGATTAATCCCGGAAGTATATATGACCGAATGGACCAGGATTATATTCGCTTGTCCTACGCCTTTGCATCGCTCTCTGAACTTCAAGCCGGAATCACAACACTCGCCCAAATTATGCGTGAGCTCGCTGTGTCTTGATGAAGATTTTGCCATTTATATGGCCTTTTGAAAATGCAGCTGCTTGCTATTCACCCGTTAAAAATTTTAGAATAGGGGTTGAGTCAATCTCATCACTTTCCTATCAGGTGAATTCGAAACGATATGCTCTTCACTAGAGCAAATTAACGGTTTTAGAAGATTGATTCCGTGTAATATGAATTATGGTGTTCGCCTCTCAAGCTGAGCAATCTGGCTGAATTCCAAACAAAACTACAAAGCGGAGGGATTAACAATGACTATTGCACATCTACAAGATACCGTCACACTGAATAATGGAGTTAAAATGCCGCAGTTTGGATTAGGTGTATGGAAGGTAAAAGAAGGCGATGAAGCCTATAATGCGGTTAAGCATGCGATTACTCATGGCTACCGTGCCATTGATACCGCTGCAGCCTACAAGAACGAGGAGAGCGTTGGCCAAGCGATCAAGGATTCAGGCGTTCCTCGCGAAGAGTTGTTTATTACGACCAAAGTATGGAACAGTGACCAAGGCTACGAATCCACGCTGCGTGCATTTGATGAGAGCCTTGCGAAGCTCGGACTTGATTACCTTGACCTCTACCTCATCCACTGGCCGGTAGCAGGCAAATATAAAGATACATGGAAGGCACTGGAGAAGCTCTATGCAGATGGTAAAGTACGTGCGATCGGCGTCTGCAACTTCCATATTCATCATCTGGAGGACCTGCTCGCGGATGCCACTGTCGTTCCCGCGGTCAATCAGGTTGAATTTCATCCACAGCTCTCTCAAGAGCTGCTTCGTGCCTTCTGTAAAGCACAGGGCATTCTGTTCGAGGGATGGTCACCGCTCGGCAACGGTAAGCTGCTGGACAACACGACGATCCAAGTCATCGCTGATAAATATAATAAATCAGTAGCTCAGGTCATTCTGCGCTGGCATATTCAGCAGGGTGCCATCACAATCCCTAAATCCGTTACACCAAGCCGAATCGAAGAGAATGCGGATATTTTTGATTTCGAGCTGACAGTTATGGATATGGACACGATTAACGGACTTAACAAAAATGAACGTTTTGGAGCCGATCCAGACAACTTCAATTTCTAATAAAGTAGAGGATGAACCCCGGCTAAGGCACATAAGCAGGGACGTTACATCTGAGAAGGGGGGATTCCATCACGAATCTCCCTTCTCGCTGTACCCTATTCTGTAGGCTGGGAGGAGATAGGACAATGAAGCATCTGATCATATATGCACATCCTGTTCAGGAGAGCTTTAATCATCGAATATGCCAAACGGTGCAGCAAACACTGGAGAAATCAGGCCACACGGTTGCGGTGAGAGATCTGTATGCACTGAATTTCGACCCTGTTCTCAGCGAGCAGGAAATGGCTGACTGTTACGCTGGAGAAGCACCGAAGGAAGAAGTGCTGAAGGAGCAGCAATATATATTAGACGCTGACTCGCTTATCTTTATCTATCCTATATGGTGGGCAGGCATGCCAGCTATACTGAAGGGTTACATTGACCGCGTGTTCTCCTATGGTTTTGCCTATGCTTACAATGAGGACGGCCAGCTGATCCGGATGCTCACGGACAAGCACAGCTTGATTATTAATACTCACGGCTCATCCGCAGCACATTACGACCAGATCGGAATGACAGACGGTCTCAGGGTTACCGCAGGTGCAGGCATACTGGAGTTCGTGGGTACACAGCCGGTAGGTCATCTATTGTTTGGCGATATGGATGATGCCTCAGAAGCTCAGAAGGAACAGATTATAGAGCAAATCAAGACTGAATTGTCCGCTATGTTCGCTACAGACGACAGCGCTTCTTGATTCGCTCATAATCCTCCATCTGATTCATATTGGTAAACATCTCTGAAATTTCGGACATTGTCCATGGCATTCCAGCTTCTGCTGCCAGCTCATGCGCTGTGATATATCTAACACGGATCTGAGAAAGAAAATCCATGACCCTTCGCTTGCCCGTCTCAAGCTGCTGCTCAAGTACAGGGATGACGCAATCGTGGTACATCGCAATCAGGGGATGCGTCTGACCTTCAATCACAGGGACGATCGCCTGATAGCCGGAGTTCTCCTGCTCTTCTGCATATTGGATCAATACCTTGAACAGCTCGGCGCGGACAAGCGGAGTGTCACACGGAACAGATAAGCTCCAGCCTCCTACCCCGGAGGAGTTGGCACCCCAGTGTGCTGTCAGGCCTGCATGCAATCCTGCAAGCGGGCCGCCTCCCGGGTATACATCAGCTGCCTGCCTATACCCAAGCTCTGCATACTCCTTCTTATATTCTTTGCCGACGGCAATACGGACATCATCTACAGCTCTAGCTAATTCAGAGGCGATCGTCTGAATGACATTGGCTTCTCCCAGTGGCAGCATTGCCTTGTCTGTCCCCATTCTGCTGGAGAGCCCGCCTGCCAAAATAATTCCCGAAACTCTCATTAAATCCACCCGCTCTCACGAAAATAATGCAAATGTGTATCAAAAATGATTGTATCCCCTTACAAGTACATGCTACAGTGTATTGAACACTCCCTCCACCTAAAGAGGCGAGGGATTCTTGGATTGTCAAACCCATCGGTTTGAAGTTGTCCTGCTTGTGCAGTACCCTAGCTCGGTCCACCTGAAATGAAAGGAATGGCATCCCTTTGCATACATTATCGCAGCTGAAGCTGTATAACTTCTTCGTGTACGGTGCTGTCGCCGTGTTCACCAGCTTTTTCTCAATTTATCTTCAAAATAATGGATTAACCAAGCTTCAGATCGGAACACTTATGGCCATTGGCCCCTTCGTGTCCCTCTTCGCCAACCCCTTCTGGGGCTTCATGAGCGACCGCTCGCAAAATATCCGTAAGACGGTTCTTCTCATGTTAGCAGGGACGCTGGTATTCGTACAGGCTGTATTTCTTGCTCCGACGTATAGCCTTATTTTTGCAGCGATGATCTTCTTCTACTTTTTCCAGAGTCCCTTATTCGCACAAACCAACAGCATGATCCTGGTATACATTGATGGGACGAACCATAAATTTGGCTCATTTCGTCTATGGGGATCTCTCGGCTGGGCGCTGACTGCTGTCGCTGCAGGTCCAGTCATGGATCGGCTCGGTGACAGCGGCATATCGATCGTATTCAGTGTACTGCTGCTGACGGCCATCTTCTTCGCTGTTCTTCTGCCGCAGCTGCAGCGAACCTCGGACGGTCCGGTCGTCAGTATGCGCGGGTTTGGTCAAGTGGTGCTTAACCCTTATTTCATGACTTTTATTATCCTCGGTGTTCTGGTCTCCGTGCCGAATGCGATGAACAGTGCGTTCGTCTCGCTGTACATTACCGAGCTCGGAGGAAGCAAGCAGATGGTTGGACTTGCCGTATTTATGTCCTCCATATTGGAAGTGGCAGTGTTCCTCTTATTTGATCGGTTTCTAAAGCGTAAGATGACCGTTATGCTGGGCTGTCTGACCGTGGTCAGCATCCTCTTCGCCGTACGCTGGGAGCTGATGGCGCTGGCGACAGATCCGCTGCAGATCGCATTCATTCAGCTGCTTCACTCGGTAACCTTCGGAGGGTATTTCTATGTAGGCACCCAGCTGACGATGCTCTTCATTCCGAGACCTTATCGTTCATCCGGGCAGGCGCTCTATACGCTCTCCTGGGGCGGCGTATCCGGCGTTATCGCCGGAATCTTCGGGGGATTCATGTTCCAGAACTTCGGAGCGTCCGTGATGTATCAATATGGTGTTATCCTGTCTGTGATCGGCATCATCGGGTTTGGTATCATGTTTTATATCGTGAAGAAATACGGATACCAGCCTCCACTGCCTTCCAGCTACAAGGTCGGGGACTAACACTAACAAAAAACGCCGTTCTCTGTACATTAGAGAACGGCGTTTCCTATATCTCCGCCTTAGAAGAGCGGAAAATGGATTATTTGAAGTTCATCACGCTGAGCAGCATCAGCGCCCCCTACATCTATCCCACTCCTTCCATTCTCCTTTTCGGAGAGTGGAAGATTGAAAATAGTTACTTGAGGCGTTAAGCGAAGGAAGCAGAATGATCACGTAGGAGCGTTAGCGTTCGCCTTTGCTTTCGAATTTGCCCAGCATTATGTTAATCAAATCATCAAATTCGTAAAGCAACAGCGACCAGAGGGATCATCTGCTGCCGGAGCGGCCATAAGCCTCAACATGATCTTTCATTCCTTCCATTTTACGCCTTCGGCAAATGGAAGGAACTCTTCAGTGATACAACCCGGTTAAACACAGGCTTGCCTGGCTCCGAATATTTGGAATCCACATTAAAGTAGCCATGGCGGAAGAACTGGAACTTGTCCTGCGGCTTGGCATCCGCCATATTCGGCTCGACATAGCCGTGAACGATGGTCAGCGAATTCGGGTTCAGCTCATCAAGGAATGACTTAGGTGCTGCAACCGAAGCTTCTTTTTCCTCCTCAAGCTCTGTATCGCCTTCCGGCTCTTCCTTGTTGATCAGCGGCTCGAACAGGCGGAATTCTGCCGGAATCGCTTGACTTGCCTCCACCCAGTGAATCGTGCCTTTGACCTTGCGGCCGGTAAAGCCGGAACCGCTCTTCGTTTCAGGATCATAGGTGCAGTGAATCTCAACAACGTTGCCTTCTTCGTCCTTGATAACATCATTACATTTAATGAAGTAGGCATGCTTCAGACGAACCTCGTTCCCAGGGAACAGACGGAAATATTTGCTCGGCGGATCCTCCATAAAATCCTCGCGCTCAATGTAGATTTCGCGGGAGAACGGAATTTGGCGAGTTCCCATCTCTTCATTCTCCTGATTGTTCTCTGCCTCCAGCATTTCGGTTTGACCTTCTGGATAATTCGTAATAACGACCTTGATCGGATCAAGCACAGCCATTGTACGAGGTGCCTTCAGCTTCAAGTCCTCGCGGATAAAGTGCTCCAGCATTTGCAGATCAACCAGGCCCTGGCTCTTGGAGATTCCTGTCTCATAGACAAACTCCCGCAGCGCTTCCGGCGTATAGCCTCTGCGGCGAAGTCCCGAGATGGTCGGCATCCGCGGATCATCCCAGCCATCGACATGCCCTTCGTCCACGAGGAGCTTTAATTTGCGTTTACTCGTTACGGTTTGGGCCAGATTAAGACGGCCAAATTCATATTGATGAGGCTCTGCATCCATTTCGCAATGCTCAATGACCCAATCGTAGAACGGACGCTGGTCCTCGAACTCCAGGGAACAGAGGGAGTGAGTCACATGCTCGATCGCATCCTCCAGCGGATGGGCAAAGGTATACATCGGATAAATGCACCATTGATCTCCGGTATTGTGATGAGTGACATGAGCAATCCGGTAAATAACAGGGTCCCGCAGATTGATGTTTGGGGAGGCCATGTCAATCTTGGCACGCAGCACACGCTCGCCGTCCTTGAATTCACCGTTTCGCATCTGTGTGAACAGCTCCAGATTCTCTTCAACGCTGCGATCACGGTATGGGCTGTTCTTGCCTGGCTCAGTCAACGTTCCGCGCAGCTCGCGGATTTGGTCCGCACTCAGATCATCGACGTAAGCAAGACCTTTCTTAATCAACTTGACTGCCGCTTCATACATTTGTTCAAAATAATCCGATGCGAATCTTTTTTCCTTCCATTCATAGCCGAGCCATTTCACATCTTCCTGAATGGATTTCACATACTCTTCGTCTTCCTTTGCCGGATTCGTATCATCGAAGCGCAAGTTGGTGCTGCCGCCAAATTCTTCAGCAAGCGCAAAATTAATCCAAATGGCCTTGGCATGTCCAATATGTAGATATCCATTCGGCTCGGGCGGGAACCGAGTGACAACTTCCTTCACTTTACCTGCACGAAGATCCTCGGAGATCACGTTTTTTATAAAATTGGAGGGGGTTAAGGACTTCTCCACAATTATCAACCTTTCTCTCGTAAATTGTATCGACTATACCTTAAATATGATCGAATAATGCATAATCCTGATCTAATAAATATACCTTTAACTTCAGCGCACCGCAATGATTCTGACATATCGAATCCAGTATAACAATTACATTTCTTTAAAGATGGGAATTCCCTCTCATTGCTTTTTGTAAAATACGGGCGACAAACCGAATAAGGTACATATCCAGTATGAGAATTGCGAATAGCAGCAGGTACCCCGATACAAGAATTACCCAGGAGAGCGTACTGCTGAGCATGCCATTCGGAGCATACAGAGTCGCTGCAATCATCGGGATAAATAGGACGGCTAATATATTTTCTCTTGTCATCCACAGCATAACCAAAGTGACCACCATACTAATCATCGACAGCCAGAGCAGTACTTTGGTAAAGGAACGCATGGGCATATTCGGCACCTCCTTTCTACATAATGTGCTTGTTATTGATCTGTAAATGTCATTTTGACGGTTCGCCTAATATAAGGTAGCATGAAGGAAAATGAGGTGTAAAAGGAGTATATTTGATGAAGGCTACAAAATTGCCCAAAGAGCAGAAAGAGCACATGATTCGTCTAATCCAGCAGCATTTTGAAGAAGAGCGGGGAGAAACCATCGGTGAGCTGGCAGCAGACAGCATGCTTGATTTCTTCCTGACATCACTTTCTCCCTATATATATAATCAGGCACTAAGTGACTGCCGCACACTCGTCAATCAGCGGATGGTATCCATGGAAGACGATATCTATGCACTGGAGCAAAAAATCCCGTTATCTAGATAAATCTAACTCATATAAAAGTATTGATCTATCTATTTTACTCTATGGATGAAAGAAGGTTTGATGATGTTTGCATACAAGGTCGATGAAGATATTGAATTAAGACCCCTGTCACTCGAGCACGCTGGTGCATTGTTTAATCTTACAGATCGATCCAGAGAGCGGCTGCGCGAATGGCTGCCATGGGTAGATCAGATTGTTGAACAACAGCATTCCGTTAATTTCATCAAAAATTCGCTCAAGCAAGGCTCTGAAAATGGTGGATTCACAGCTGGAATTTGGGTCAAAGATGAGCTTGCCGGCGTGATCGGCTTTCATGAAATTGATTGGAATAACAGATCTGTGAGCATCGGCTACTGGCTTGGCAAAAATCATGAAGGTCAGGGACTCATGAGCTCGGCCTGCCGCGCGCTTGTAGATTACGCGCTCATTGAGCTTGATTTGAACCGGGTGGAGATCCGCTGCGCTACTGGTAATCACAAGAGCCGCGGAATTCCAGAGAGACTCGGATTTGTCCTCGAAGGGATTGTCCGGGAGGCAGAGAAGCTGCCGCAGGGCTATGTGAACCATGCCGTGTATGGCATGCTCCAAAGCGAATGGAAGCTGCTCCGGTAACGATCTATACTACATAATGAACATGATTAGGCCTATGCAGATAGGCCTTTTCTATTTTTAATGTGAGCTTAAGCTTCTCTTCATCCTGACTTCATCCCGTTTGGTTAAAGTATACATGTCCCCACATTAGGAAGGGAAGGTATGAACACATGAATAAGACGATGTCGCAATGGGTGATGTCCAGCTCACTTGCGATGACTTTAACGATGGGAATGGCGCTGAATGCAAGTCCATACAGCAATCAAGCGCAGCTAAATTCAGGCACAGAGAACACACAGGCATCAAGCAAAAGAATCTCCGCCAAGGTGGAGTTCGGACCTCAGCAGGCGCCGCAGACAGTGCACGAAACGAAATATCGGGAATAAGCTAACTCTAATATAAGAATATGAACAAAGAGGCTGTCCTGCTTGCGGACAGCCTCGCTTAATGTTGAATTCGAATGAACTCTCCTATTGCTGCATCTAGAATAGCTATGAATCAGTATGTTTATTCGCCGTCAGTGAGAGCTACACGAAGCACAGCTTCTGGCTGCTCGATACCGTACATATAAGCATAAAGCTCGAGCTCATTCGCTCCTGGTAATTCTCGTACACATCCATCCTTTTGTTTTCCCCATTACCTGCAAAGTCTTGTTGCTGACGGAATACCGTAATAAAAATATCATGGCACGCATCTTCGGCATCCTGTGCATGCCTTAGCATGTAGTAGCATGTTCTGTACACGTCCTTATGGTACGAGTCAAACAGCTCTCGTTCGGTCAATGACTTCACCCCTCTCTTTACCTGATGCTATATAGACAATCGAGGACAAAAATCGGTTCATTTCTCAATGATTTCTTTATCACCTGTCGGTTTCTCACCACAGCAAAAAACCGTCTGCTTCTTACAATAAGAATCAGACGGTCGCCTAATTTTTCACTCCAATTAAGAAACGCAGTCCATCCATTAGTTCAACAAATAGCGCATTAATATGTCATCAACGTATTTACCGCCGATACAGAATTCATTCATCAGCCGGCCTTCCTCAACGAAGCCGCATTTTTCATAGAAAGCAAGCGCCCTTCTATTATGGGACAGCACTCTTAAACGGAGCTTCTTCACTTGTCGTTCTCTCGCCAGCTCTTTCACCGCATCCATGAGCATGCTCCCAATTCCTTGCTTCTGGTAGGCAGGATGGACAGCAATATGAATCTCCAATACATGTGAATTGCTCCTCAGTCCAGTCGGTGTTCTGAATCCAACATAGCCGACAACGCGAGTATCCATAACCGCAATCATCTGACTGCCTGGTGGACAAGCGTTCAAGTACTGCTCTCTGGATTTCCATTGGACCGGTCCAGGTGCGGTATGCTCGTCCCATACAAGTGCATCCAGATCCATAAGCTGTCTTGCATCTCTTAGATGCGATAGCCGGACCTCTATGGCCTCCTGGATAATAATCACATGAATCCAACCCTTCTATTGACGCTCTTTCAGCAAATGCGCCTGACTAAAGCGTTTTTTCCTATTCTATCACACGCTTTTGACAGAATTATAGATGAAATGACATGAAACGCTGTATTTCAACGTGCATAAAACGTAAAAAAGAGAAGCCTCCGAAGAAAAAAACGGAAGCATCTCTTATGGTTAGGATTACGGTTATTATAGCAACGAATTCAATGCAGTGGGTTGGCTTACCAAATGGAAAGAATCATCACACTCCTCCTGATCTGGCCGCCACCAGAGCTCCTTGTTGAAGCTGCTTTTGCAAAATGTTTGTACTGCGGTTTGTACTGCGGCTGATCATTGCTACTGCTTCTGCCACAAGGCCGGCACATTTGCAGGCTCCCAGCCAGGTAAGGAAGTGTGGGCTTGGAGGCATTTATACGTGCTGCCATTATAGGTCACCAGCTGACCAACCGTATATGCTGTGTTCGCTTGCCAAGGTGAAGCACCTGGATTACCTGTTTCCGCCTTGGTCTTCACACTAAGCGCGCTGCTTGCCGCAGACAAATTGCCGGCGGCATCCTTCGCTTTCACTGTAAAAGTATATGTGGTATTTGCCGCAAGACCACTGATTGTCGCTGTAGTTCCGGTTACTGTCGTTGCCAAATTCCCTCCATTGTATACCTCATACCCTGTCACACCGACATTATCCGTGGAAGACGCCCAGCTCAGTGAGACACTGGAGGTCGTTTGGGCTGTGGAGGTCAGATTAGCCGGTACGGTTGGAGCCGTCGAATCGGACGGCGGTGTCGTGCTGGAAGTCTTCACAGTTACTGCATTGCTGGCAGCAGATAAGTTGCTGGCTGCATCCTTCGCCTTCACTGTAAAGGTGTAAGAAGTGTTTGCCGCAAGCGAGCTGACCGTAGCCGTTGTACCTGTAGTGGTTGCTGCCAGGTTTGCGCCATTATACACGTTGTAGCCGGTAACCCCCACGTTGTCCGTCGAAGTGTTCCATGCGAGCGTCACGGAGCTTGCTGAAACCGCCGTCGATCGAGCATTCGCTGGAGCGCTTGGTGCAGTCGTATCCGCAGGAGGCGGTGTTGTGCCTCCGGTAGACAGATCTGCCTTCAGCTTATTCTGGAGCGTCTTGTTACGGTCTCCGCTCAGCTCCCAGAACATCGCTCCGCCAAGTCCTTTGCTCTTGATATAAGCGGTCTTGTGTCCGAGGGATTCCACATCATCATAGCTGATGAAGCGCTTATTCGATGCATTGTACAGATAAGGAACCTTGGCCGTATCGTTCCAGTAACGTGTATATCCGTTCTTGTTAATGTAGTTCGCTTCCAGATCGTAAAAATCAAATGAGCCTGGCTCCCATGTTCCTACGGAGGAACCACCCGAGCATGTTTGATACTGTCCGTTACTCGTCTGTGTACAGCCATCCCAGCCGCGGCCGTAGAATGGCACGCCCAGTACAAGCTTGCTTGCAGGCACGCCTGCATCAAGATGTCCCTGTGCCCCAGCCGAGACATTAAACGTGCTGGTATCAGGCACACCTGCGGCAGCAGCCGCCGGGTCATTATACAGCGGCGCGTTATGTGCTGAGATCTTTTGCCATGCACCATTAAAGTCATATGTCATAATGTTGATCCAATCTACGATAGATGCGATATTCGCCAGCTCCGTATTGGCTACATAGCTCGGGGAGGCTCCGCTTGCGATCGTCAGCAGATAATCCTTGCCATCCACTGCTTCTGCTGCATTCAGCTTCTCACGGATTTTGCTAAGCAGGAGCGTGTAATTCTGTTTGTCTTGAGGGCGTTTGCTGTTACCTTCAAGTCCGCCTGAAACCGGGTATTCCCAGTCCAGATCTACACCGTCAAAGTTATACTTCCGCAGGAAATCTACCGCCGAATTGGCAAAGGTCTCTCTAGTTGCCGCGGTTGCCGCGACATCGGAGAAACGGTTAGACCACGTCCAGCCGCCAACGGAAATAATTGTCTTCAGATTTGGGTTAATCTGCTTCAGTTTATTCAGCTGATTAATGTTGCCGGCATAGGGTTGATCCCATGTATCTCCTGCAAACTGCTTACCGGTATCAATCCAGGGATCACCAAGCACAATCGTACCGTTCGGTACGCTGATCGCCTGCCCTTTCTCATCCTGACAGCTCCAGGTTGCTGGGTTCGGGCCTGTGGGATCAGCATTTCCGTGAATTCCATTCCAGCAAATATCAGCAAAAGCATAATTGATATGCGTCACCTTGGTTGGATCGATATCCGTTACATTGTAAGTTCTGCCATAGGCTGCCCAGGCCGGATAATATCCGACAATTTTATAAGCATCAGCGGCCTCCGCCTTAGCTGAGGTTAATGCAAGCGAAGGAATGAAAATAGATAAGAGCATGGATAATCCTAAAAATAACTTGGCGACTCTGGCAGCAGCATGACGATGACGAGACGACTTTGGCATTAGTACACGGCCTCCTTCGTTGTTTGCGTGCTAAATCCGTTCAGAAACGGACGATGTGCGTTCGAGAACTGATTATTCGTATAGGCATCCCAGTTGATGGACCAGGTCATAATCCCTTTAATCGCTGCATAGCCTGCAGGCTGGCGAAGGGTATATGAACCACCGTATGAAACACCCTTAATCAAGTAATTCAGCGCCTTTTGCAGCTCAGCTGGCGCGGTGTAGCCACCTCCTGCCGCTTGCTGGGAAGCAGGGACCCCAATCGCGATCTGGTCTGGTCTTAGTGGACTAAAGAAAGGCCCTCCGCTTCCGCCAACATGAAATCCTTGCAGCAGCATTTCAGCCATGGCAACGTGGAAATCAGCTGTCCCCTGGGAGTAAGAGCGTCCGTCCAATCCCACCATCGAGCCGCTGTTGTAATGCTGTACATGCAGGAGCGTCAGATCATTACGCAGGGCGTGAATGACCGGCAGGTATGCGCCCCATGGACCGCCATAACTCAAATATCCGCCTTGTACATAAGCCGTTTCAGGTGCAGCAGTCAGGATAAAATCAGCACCAAAATAGGCTTTGACTGCCTTGACTCCATTAATGAGATTCACGATCTTAGGGGTTGTCGGATTGCGAAAATCCGTATCTCCCGCGTTAAGAGATAACGAGCTTCCTTCGAGATCAATATCAAGCCCGTTAAACCCATAGGCGGAAATAATCGATTTGAGTGATTCTTCAAACTGCTGGCGCTTAGTCACATCGGTGAGCTCAATCGTCCCGTTTGCACCTCCCATGGAGAGAAGGACCTTCTTGCCCTGACTCTGGAGATAAGCGATATCGGATTTGAATTGCTCTACGGTGGAGTTGTAGGGTGTGAATGCAAGAGTTCCGCTGCCATGTGAGACAGGTTCGGCAAAGGAGACGTTGATAATGTCATAGGCTGGTGAGACGTTGCGAAGTCTAATATTGGTAGATCCATTGTCGAAGTTATGCCAGTAACCGATCAGCCATTTGCTGCCGGTCGGAGCAGGACCCGGATTCGTAGAGCCAGTAGAGGTGGTTACACTGAGAGGACTGCTTGCAGCGGAGAGATTACCTGCCGCATCTTTGGACTTAACGGTGAAAGCATAGGTAGTACCGGCGGTAAGTCCACTTATAACAGCAGATGCCGAGGAAGTGCTGGCTGCAAGGCTGCCGTTCCGGTACACTTCGTATCCGGTTACGGCTACATTATCTGTGGAGGCGTTCCAGATCAGCTGAACGGATGTCTCCGTTATAAGTGTTGATGCGAGTCCCGTTGGAACGGAAGGCGGTATCGTATCCGGAGCCGGGGTTGGGTTCTCTCCTCCCGTACCATCTCCGACATCCTTCCACAATGCAGGCACATTCGGCGGCTCCCATCCGGTTAGGGCTGTATGAGCCTGAATACATTCATAATTCTTGTTCTGATATGTGACAATATCTCCTTTCTTGTATGCGGTCCCTGCCTGCCACTGGGCAGCAGCGTCAGCTCTCGGTGCAAGCCACGGAAGAATGAGAAGAATGACCAAAGCGATTGTCATTACACGGCGGAATTGAACAGCCTGATTCAAGTTAAATCCCTCCTGTACTTATTCTATTAATCTTTCGAGCATAACAAGGATTTCCTGGTGCTCATGTGGGCTTACATCGTTTTAGAAAAAAGAGTCTGAACAAACTGTGCTATTTAGGTGAATTACACCACTCCTCTCACAATAGAGTCGGACCCTTCCCTTGGACGTTCATTCATATACGGTCCTTCATCCAAATTTAACAGGGAATTTACAAATCCTCACCTAGTATTTAAACAGCAAACGATAGGGAAGATAAGGGATAAATTATTGCTATAGAGGGTGAAAAATGTGTGATTTTCCGCACAAAAAAGACTGTTCCCGAAAGTCCGGCGGACTCGTCAGAAACAGTCTGATTCTATGGATGCTTTTTGCTAGTCTTACAGAACGGCGGATTCCTCTTGTAGAGCATGACTCCTTGATGCGTTCACTTTGGCATGAATTACAAAAGCGATAATGCTGATTCCTGCTGTAATCGCGGCGAACCAGGCAACGGGCGATAGTCCTCCTGCATCATACATGATTCCCATTGCATAGGGACCTGCAACTCGTCCAATCGCAGCAATGCCTCCGGATACACCCAAGTAGAACGGTGCTGCCTTCCCTCCATACTCAGATATAAACGCCGGTGTAGCAGGTGAGATCAGCATCTCCCCAAGCGTAATGAGAATCATCGCCAGAATCATACCGGGATAATGCTGGAACAGTGCAATAACAGCAAAGCCTGCCGTGTAGAATATCGCACTTACAATCAGCTGGGCAGACGAAGTCTGAGCAAACCATCTTTTGATCAGAGAGGTGACCGGCTGAGCCACAAAAATAAGGATCCCGTTCATTGTCCACAGCAGGCTGTACGCTTTTTTCTCCATCCCTTCCTCAATGATGAAGGGCGACACCCCTGTATTCCAGATGGAGTTGCCCAGCAGGATGAACAAGGAACCGACACTGATAAAAAGGTACAGCCGAACGTTGCGAAGCAAATACCAGGTATTGTCCTCCGGCAGCTTCACCTTCTTATGCTGTGCCGGTACATAGGTCGTCCCCTGCTCCCGATCCACCTTGCTCAAATACATAAAGAAGTACCCGCCAAATATAGCTGAAGTGACACCGTTCATAATAAAACTCAAATGATAGGATATATCGGCCAGGAATCCACTGAGCGCTGTCCCGAGCGCAACCCCGATATTTTGAGCGACATAGATGACGTTGAACAGCTCGCCTCTGCGATCAGCAAAGCGAAAGCCGACAAAGGCTTGAATGGCAGGAAGAGACAAGGAGTTAAACAGCCCGATGAGGCCCATCATGACTACAAACAGCCACCATACTTCATTGATCCATGGCAGTGTGAACAGTCCCATGGCGTTCAGCAGCAGCGAACCAACGATCAGCTTCTTCACACCTATTCTATGGTATAAGCCTCCGCCGAGCAGCTGACCGAATATGCCGCCCAGGGATTGAATCAATATGACAAAGCCTGCCTGTGACATGCTCCGGCCCAGCTCATCAAATACATACATTGTGGTGAGCGGCCACATTAATGAACTGCCGGTTGCATTTACAAGGCTGGCAATTAAGAATACTTTGACTTCCTTCGGATATTGTTCAAGCCATTTCATGTTCTGTTCTCCCACGTTGTCGTTAACTTTGTATGATTAAACTTCTTGCTTGATGACTTGAACCGTTGTCGAGAAGAAGGTAGCCCCTCTGCCCATATCGGATAATCGGTCCGGAGTCAGCACGTTCGCACGCTGTCTGCCGTCCGCTCCTTCCCACCAGAGACCCTGGCTGATGACTGTACCGGGCAGCATGGTTTCACCTAACTTGGCTGTTAACTGATAAGTTCCCCGGTCATTATATACAACGACCTGATCTCCCTCCTCAATGCCTCTATGCTCAGCGTCCCGTGGATGGATATGCAGCATAGGCTGCTTCTCCATCTTCTGATGCTTCTCTACGTTTGCAAACGTCGAGTTCAAGAAGTTATGATTCGGCGGCGAGAGAAACATGAGCGGATACTTGTCTTCCCTTCCTGCCGGATGCTCGCCGTCATATCCTTCATGAAGCGGCGCATAGGCAGGCAGAGGTGACAGACCTGCTTCAAGCATCACCTTGGAATACAGCTCAATCTTGCCGGAAGGAGTTGGCAGATGATCAAGAAACTGTTCATACTCAGACATATCCAGCTTCACGAATCGCTGCTCCTTCAGCTTATTCAGCGTCACCCCGTTCAAGTATGGATTATCCGGGTAATTTAGTGCTCCCTCGATCATGGACAGCTCCGTCTCACTGAAGGCTGCTTCATCAAATCCCATAGCTTGTCCAAGCAGTGAGAACAGCTCTACGTTGCTCTTGGCTTCGCCTAGCGGTGCAATAACCGGCTCCTGGATATGTACATATTGGTGCCAAGGCGAGCTGTACAAATCGGTGTTCTCAAAATTAGAGGTTGCCGGAAGCACAATATCTGCATATTTGGCTGTGTCTGTCATGAAGAGATCGTGAACCACCGTAAACAGATCTTCCCTCGCAAACCCCTGCTCTACCCTCTTCGTATCTGGAGCGACCACGAGCGGATTCGAGCAGTATACAAACATCCCTTTAATTGGCTGCTGTTCATCATGAAGCGCTGCGCCAATCTGGTTCATGTTAATGCTTCGTGCATTCGGATTCTCTCTAAGATCCGGACGCTCCAGCGCGTCGCTGTTCAAGCTCGCGTAGCCTCCGTTGGATCTGGAGGCTCCGCCCCCGAGCTTCGCCCAAGCTCCTGTCAGCGCGGGGAGACAGGCAACAGCCCTTACATTCATTCCCCCGTTATCATGGTGCTGAAGGCCATTCCCAATATGGATGTAACCAGCCTTAGCCTGACCATAGGTCTCTGCCAGCTTCACAATATCCTCCACAGAAACACCGGTAATGAGAGATACCCGCTCTGGTGTATAGCTCTTAACATGCTCGCGAAGCTCCTCGTGACCTACTGTGTGTTGCTGCAAGAATGCCTCATCTACAAGCCCCTTCTCGAACAGCACGTTCATCATGCCGAGTGCGAGTGCGGCATCGGTTCCGGGATACAGCGGTACGAACCAGTCCGCCCACTGTGCCGTGCGGTTGCGATGAACATCAATGACAATGACCTTAGCACCTGCTTTACGCGCTTTCTCTGCAAGGACTACCTGATGCATGTTCGTGCTGATAATATTTCCGCCCCACACGATAATGACATCGGCATGCTCTGTTTCTTCCGGCACAGTCCCCCGGTTCGCACCCATCGTATATTTCCATCCGGTAGTGCCGGCTGCATTACATATGGTCTGCTCCAGCTGACTTGCACCAAGCGCATTGAAGAAGCGCCGATCCATTCCGTCTACACCGAGAATCCCCATATTTCCATAGAAGCTGTAAGGCAAAATAGCCTCTGCTCCGTATTCCTGCGATATAGCCTTGAAACGTCCCGTAATCTCGCTGATCGCTTCCTCCCAGGTTATCCGCTCAAATTTACCCTCGCCCTTGAGACCCGTTCTCCGCAAAGGATACTTCAGACGTTTCTCATCATATATACGTTCTGTCATGTTTCGGACCTTGTTACAAATGGCGCCCTTGGTAATCGGGTGATCCGGGTTGCCGGTCACCTTCACAATTTTGCCTTCCTTCTTATGCAACAGTAGTCCGCAGGTGTCGGGGCAATCAAGTGGACATACAGCAGGAAATATTCCATTCTGTTCATTAATCACAGCTTGCCTCTCCTTTCTCATAGCACTTCTTAAGTTTCAAAGTCGCTCAAACCAGTTCTTTTATCATAATTCCGGATTCCATAATCGTCAAAGTGTGACAAAAAATAAAAGCAGTTCCCGCCACTGGCAGTAACCGCTTTTCACACGAGCTGATCTAATCAAAAATATTTTTTTCACTTGTTTCATCATTTCCATGCAAGGGTAATAAAAATCAAGGCAGTTAGGAGTTAGGAAGACCCCTCCTCCAAGTGCCGTATCATAGACCACTCCCGAAAATTCGTCATGTAAAGGTTTCGTTCCCCCGAACCTAGACATGGCGAATTTTAGTATTGTCCTTGGCACCCTGTGCAAGAGGCTTGCCTTGCGGCTGTTCATGAAGATACGCCAAATAATAGGCACCTGCTACAAACACGGCTCCACCTGCAAAATTGCCCAGCCAAACCGGAATGAAATTAGCCAGATACATGCTCCAGGAATAATGTCCTTCAAATATGGCAGCGGGTATGAGAAACATGTTCGCGACAACGTGCTGAAAGCCAATCGCTACAAACGCTGCTGTCGGAATCCAGATCCCGAGCACCTTTCCACTCATCGTATCTGCTGCATAAGACAGCCACACCGCAAGTGCCACAAGCCAGTTACAGCCTATTCCCGAAATAAAAGCCTGCAGGAAGCTGTCTTCCAGCTTATGTCCCGCCATATCCACCACTTTATCCAGATAGACGCTTTCACCTGTCATCCCCAGCACATGACCGAAAAAGTAGGCAACAAAAATGGCCCCCGCGAAATTTGCCAACGTGACAAGCGCCATGTTTCGGATGAGCAGAAGTGTAGAGATCCGCCCTCGCAATCTTGCCAGAGATACGGCCATCATATTGCCCGTCAGGAGCTCTCCTCCGGCAATCAATACCAGCACCAGGCCGATGGGGAATACAAGCGCCCCGATCAGATTCGTAATACTGCCCCAAGCTTCGGGAGCCGCTGCGGTAACCCTGATATAGAGCAGAAATCCAAGGGATATATATACACCCGCCAAAAAGCCGAGGATCAAGACGACAGATAGTGGATTATGGGCTTTGGCAAAGCCGGTATCCGCTGTAAGTTCAGCAATGTCTTTAGGTTTCTGAGCTGCCATGAGCCATCCCCCTTATTTCTTTTACATTAACCCATACCTCCATTGTATCGCTTTTTCAAGCTCTCGATTGTTAATAAATTCACAAACATAAATACTGGATCGGTATTCTTATTCGTAGTCTTCACTTGCAGATAAGACGATTTAGAATAAACTGCAATTCTTAGCGTATGAAAAAACCGCCAGAGCAAAATGCGCTGACGGTCATAAGTCCAATCAAATATAGGATTATTAAACGAGAACCTCTTCCTTCTTCTCTTGAGCTTGGGCATCAACTGGCTTCAGTGCTTTCTGTCCTACACTGTTCAGGAAGTTCCAAGGCTTGTTGTAGTGCGGCTGGAAGAAGAAGTCGATAAACGCCAGCTCATCTACAGTCATCTCATTCTGGATACATACGGACAAGGTATTAATCGACTGTGTAAGCTCGGCTTCACTCATCAGCTGTGCCCCCACAATCCGGCGGGATTCCTGCTCAAATATCACTTTAATTAGAACCTTCTCTGCCGTAGGCATGAATTCCGGACGATAGCTGTCCTCGAGAGTAACGCTCTCGACCTTAAGTCCCGCTGCTACTGCCCCAGCTTCTGTCAGGCCTGTTCCCGCGATGTTCTGTTCATAAATCTTGATCCCTGATGTACCTTGGGTTCCCATGTAGCGTGTCACAGGAGCCTTGAGGTTGCGGGCAACCAGCGTACCCATGCGCACCGCATTGGTTGCGAGCGGAATATAGGATGCTTGTCGAGTTGGATTGTAATAGATCGCACTGCTGTCTCCGGCTGCAAAGACATCAGGATTGCTTGTGCGCATGTAGCGATCCACCAGAATCGCTCCGTTCGGCATCATGTCAACCTGACCCTTTAAGAGCTCGGTGTTCGGACGGAAGCCAATGCACAGAATAACCAGATCGGTTTCGTAAGTGCCTTTGTCGGTAACGACTTTGCGTACGCTGCCCTCTTCTCCTTCGAAGCGGCTTACTTTCTCGCCAAGCACAAGCTGAATGCCCTTGTCCGTGAGGTCGGACTGAATACGGTCGGTAAATTCAGCATCCAAATATTTGCTTAGAATGCGGTCTTCTGCATCAATCAGCGTTACTTCTTTGCCATTCATCTGGAATGCTTCGACCAGCTCAATACCGATATAGCCTGCACCTACAACGGTTACGTGGCGTGCATCTTGAGATTTGGCAATAATCGTATTGGAGTGCTCATAGTTCTTGCACAGAAGCACGTTGTTCAGATCAATCCCTTCAAGATTCGGAATAATCGGCCATGATCCAGTCGTCACAATCAGCTTGTCATAAGTGTCCACAAGCTCCTCGCCTGTGTTCAAGCTGCGTGCTTTAAGCGATTTAGCCTTCGTATCCACTTCAATTACTTCATGAAGCATACGCATTTTGACGCCCAGCTCCTGCAGCTGTGCAGGTGAAGAATAGAACAATCCGTGAGGATCTTTAACGACCCCGCCAACATATAGTGCAATCCCGCAGGATAAGAAGGATACATTGTCATTGCGTTCATAAACGGTAATTTCGGCATCTGGATAAAGCTTTGCTGTATTAATAATGGCTGCTGTCCCAGCGTGTGTACATCCAATAACGGCTACTTTCATTCTAAAATACCTCCTTAAGGTTAAAAAAGAGCTTTATGGTTGTGATGTGAAATATTTCACTACTATAGGGTTAACGATGCCAGGGCTTTATTTCGTTAAGCTAAGCTAATAACCATCCATCGAAAAACTGCCCTGTAGCATCCTATCTTTGTTGAATGTGATTTATTTCACTATGTCTATGTCTTTATTATAATGTGACACATTTCACAATTCAAGCCAAGTTTAACTTTTTACAAAAAATTTTGTTTATAAGGCCGCTAAAGAAAACAAATGAACTCAGAAAGCCTTGATTAGAAAGGGATTTGATACATTTGGACCGTTCTCCTTCGTTCCCCGAAAGACAGCTGGACTCCCTGCTGCCATTGGCGGTTCCATATTTTAGGAGTAGAATGAGACCTGTTAGCGGATCAGCCGCGAAATACGGTTTATTTTATTAGGAAAGGAGCTGCACATTATGAAGTTCTCTTGGAAACGGAATTTGTTTGTGCTATGGGTCGGTGTCTTTTTTTGCAGCACAGCTTATTCCATCTCCATCCCCTTCTTGCCCATATTTATGAATACCGAGCTGGATGTCGGAGAAGACTATATCGAGCTGTGGGCCGGGGTTGCTTTTGGGATTACTTTTCTCGCCAGTGCACTGATATCCCCTTTCTGGGGCTCTCTTGCTGACAAATACGGGCGAAAACCGATGCTCATTCGCTCAGGATTTGCGCTTGCCTTCCTGTATTTAATCAGCTACTTTGTGCACGATCCTTATGTCTTTATTGCCGTCCGCATCTTTCAGGGGCTGCTAGCGGGCTTCGTGCCTGCTTCCATTGCGCTCGTAGCCACGAACACGCCGGAGGCCAAAACCGGATATGCTCTCGGGATCATGTCGACCGCAGGAGCTACCGGCAGCATCATCGGTCCCTTGATCGGCGGAGTTGTCAGCCATTACTACGGTAACCGCAATGCTTTTCTGTTCTCTGCCCTGATTGTGCTGGTGTCCGCACTCATTGCTACCTTCTTTGTCAAAGAGCATAATTTTAATCGTTCTGCCGCCCGTTCAAGAGTACGGGATGATATTAAGCAGGCATCTGCCAATAAACCATTCATGGCACTGCTCGCCATTATGGCCGTGACGACTTTTTCTGTCATGATTCTGGAGCCGCTTCTTACCGTATACGTCATGGAGATGGGTGTATCGGTTGATGAAGCCTCCCTGACCTCTGGAATTATTTTCTCTTCCGTCGGCATCGCGACCATCATCATGGCTCCAAGGTGGGCCAAGATTGGACAGCGAATCGGCTACTCCAAAATTCTCATTATTGGACTTGTCGGCGGCGGACTTGGCAACATGCTTCAGGTTCTTGTAAGCGATTATATTGGCTTCGGCCTGCTTCGGTTCGGATACGGATTGTTTTTTGCTGCTGTATATCCAACCATTAATGCACTCATCGTGGAAACGACGGATTCCGCATTTAGAGGCAGGGCCTTCAGCCTCAACCAATCGGCTTCGCAGCTCGCGACCATGGCAGGGCCAATTATCGGCGGTCTGCTTGGCAGCCTGATGCCGATCCGCTGGATCTTCGTCCTTAATGGACTCGTGCTTCTTATCGCTGCCTGGATGATCATTCGCAGCAGGCGAAGCAGCAATTATGCCTTTACCAAATCTTCTTCACCTGTACTTAAACAGGTGGATCGGTATTAGCATTTACAAATCAGCCGTTTCAATTCAGCACGATATATGGAAAGCATGATCTCAATATAAAAAGCTTGTCATCCCATAGAATCTTTTGATTCCATTAATGGGTGACAAGCTTCGTTTTTTTCATAATAATATAAAATCTACCTACAACAGCTTCTCGATGAGCTCGGTCATTTCTTCTGGAGATTGCTTGGGCTCAAAGCGCTGAATCACCTGTCCATCCCGATCAATAACAAACTTCGTGAAATTCCACTGGATGTCACTGGTCTCGCCAGCACCAGGCTCCTGCTCTTTGAGGTACTGGAACAAGGGATGGGTGTTCTCTCCGTTCACCTCTACTTTGGCAAAGACCGGAAAATTCACACCGTAATTGATCTGACAGAACTCTTCAGCTTCTCCGCTCGTTCCCGGCTCCTGCCCGCCAAACTGATTGCAAGGAAATGCTAATACAACAAGTCCCTGATCCTTGTAGCGGTCATACAACTTCTGCAGCTCGCCATATTGCGGTGTCAGCCCGCATTTGCTCGCTGTATTCGCAATAACCAGCACTTTCCCAGTGTACATATCAAGAGGGACCTCCTGATTGGCCGTTGTCACTGCAGTGTAACCATATACTGACATGTTCTTGTGCCTCCTTCTTAATCTCATCTAATAATTACCCGTTCGTCTTACAGCTCTAATCATACCAAATCCAGACGTGAAACAAAAAAGGCTTCCCGCAAGGAAGCCTTAATGAATGGTTTAACCCTCAAGTCACGATGCCTGGTGCCTTACACACCCGCCACTTGACGAATCTGTGTATGAATCGAATTCGTTGCGCCCACAAGACCCGCATTGTCTTTACCTGCAAGTGCATACGGCAGGCAGAGCGGAACGCCTGTACGCGGATCAGTAATAATATCCGCCTCTATCCCGAACACTTCACGCATGACATCTGACGTCATGACCTCCTGCGGAGATCCGATCGCCGCTGCCTTACCCTGTTTAATTGCGATCATATGATGGGCATAACGAGTAGCATGGTTAAGATCATGCACAACCATGACAATTGTACGCTGTGAACTGATATTAAGCTCCTCTAGCAGCTGAAGCACCTCCAGCTGATGCGCCATGTCAAGGAAGGTTGTCGGCTCATCCAGGAACAAAATGTCGGTATCCTGAGCAAGTGCCATCGCAATCCATGCACGCTGGCGCTGACCACCGGACAGCTGGTCAATGGGACGATCATGAAATTCATTCAAGCCTGTCGCTTCAATGGCCCACTCGACCATCTTCTTGTCTTCTTCCTTGAGTGAACCGAAGCCCTTCTGATAGGGAAAACGACCATAGGATACGAGCTCAGTTACCGTCAGACCTTCCGGAGCTGTAGGATTCTGCGGCAAGATAGCCAGCTGCTTCGCCACTTCACGTGTTGACTGCTTATGGATGGATTTGCCGTCCAATAATACTTGACCCGCCTTCGGCTGCATTAAACGTGCCATCGTTTTGAGAATTGTCGATTTCCCCGATCCATTGGCTCCAACTAGGGCTGTTATTTTCCCCTGTGGTATTTGGATATTCAAATCCTCAACAATAAGTCTATCCTCGTAGGCTATAGACAGTCCGGTCGTTTCTAAACGAAACATGAGCGATCATCTCCTTAGAATGGTTGGTCATCAGAAGCGTAAATCTTGGATGTATGTAAATGAAATGAAATTCGTATGAAGATCAGATGAGTAATCAATGTTAAATCAACGTATAAATTAGAACTCTATTTAAAGATACTGATAATCATTATCATTTGTCAAGTACTGTGATCGATGCTCACACAAAAAACACACCTTCTAGTGTAAGCTAAAGAGTTCATCTTAGGCCTGGAATTAGAAGGTGTGTCACATTATATGGTTATTTCATTTAACAAAGCGTTACCTGCCTCGGCGTCCTCCGCCCCTGCGGCTGTCACGCCCTGCAGCAGAGCCTCCTTGGCTAGAGCTTGGACCCGAACGGCCTCCGGTCTGCTTGCCGGAACGTCCCGATGAGGACGGACCGCCTCGCCCATCTCTGCTGCCACTGCCTCGGCCAGAGCTCGGCTTGCTGTCTGCACGCCATGGTCGATCCTTATCCGCTCGCTTTTGACCTCCACGACCGCCGGCTCCGCCATCACTGCGTGATCCGCGCGCATTGTCCGGGCGTTCGCCTGAACGCCCGCCTGTGCCCTTGCGAGCGCGATCTCCTCTATCGTCTCTTGACTTACGTGCGCTGCCCTGTCCGCCGGAGCGGCCACCGTCACGCTTCGCATCCGAACGCACTTTGCGTGTATCGATTGTGCTTCCTCCGCCGCTGAACTTCTGGAGCGAGCCCGGCTCGCCGGCATAGCCGCTCTGCCAGCCAATGCGGTCCAGACGCTGATCTGTGCCCTGCTCAATACGTGCGAGCTCCGGCTTGTCCTTCGGTGCGGCAAAGGTAAGCGCTAGTCCCTTGCCGCCTGCTCGCCCTGTTCTGCCGATCCGGTGAATGTAGCTCTCCGGGTCATGTGGAATGTCATAGTTAAACACATGAGTTACGCCTTCCACATCCAGCCCTCTAGCAGCGACATCCGTAGCGACAAGCAGTTGCAGCTTGGCATTTCGGAACGCCTTCATCACCGTCTCGCGCTTCGCTTGGGAGAGATCGCCATGAAGCTCATCGCTCGCATACCCCAAGTCCTGAAGCGCTGAATTCAGCGCAGACGCACGGCGCTTGGTACGGCAGAAGATGATGCCCAGGTATGGACGATACTGCTCAATCGCACCAATGAGCGCTTCCTGCTTCGTACGATCCGTACATTCTACGACCAGCTGACGAATCTGCTTAATAGGAATCACAGAGTCGGATTTGACTTTAACATCAATCGGCTCCTTCATGTAGGTGCGGCCCAGTCTGCGGATGCCCGTCGGCATGGTTGCAGAGAAGAGCATCGTTTGACGCTTGTAGGGCAATGCCTTAATCAGCGTCTCCACCTCGTTCAAGAATCCCATGTGGAGCATTTGATCGGCCTCATCTAGAACGAGAATCTTCACTTTGTCCAGCGCAAGCGTTCCTCTGCCCAGATGATCAATGAGTCTTCCTGGCGTACCGATAATAATTTGGGCTCCGCCCTTCAGCTTATGCAGCTGCTTCTCCACGTCCTGACCGCCATATACAGCAAGCACTCGGATGGCTTCGTTCGCTTCCGTCAGCTTCTTCGCTTCGGTCGTAATCTGCAGCGCCAGCTCTCGGGTCGGTGCAATAATGAGAGCCTGTGGGGATCGATCCTCCGCATGGATACGCTGCAGAATAGGCAGCATAAATGCAAACGTCTTGCCTGTTCCTGTCTGTGCCTCTGCAATCACATCTGAACCCGCAAGGGCAAGCGGAATGGACTTCTCCTGCACCGGTGTTGGAGTGGCGATTCCCTGCTGACGCAGAACCTCGCTCCATTCCGGCTTAATACCTAATTGTTCAAAACTCAAAATAGTCACCTCATAATATCCATTCGCTAAAAAGACTTATTTCATCACTTTGCGTATGATTTTCAAATTGTTTTTTGACGGATATTTCATCTTGATATCAAATTTATTGGTCTGCTTAAGCACACTCTTCATGTGAGAAAAAGCAGCAAAGCTCGATTCTCCATGATAGCTTCCCATCCCGCTCTCTCCGACTCCGCCAAAAGGAAGATGCGGTGTGGCAACATGCATCAGTGTATCATTAATACAGCCTCCACCAAAAGAAATTTGTTCAATAATGCGCTCCTGCACCATTTTATTCTCCGTAAATAGATACAAGGCGAGCGGTTTAGGGCGCGCATTGACCATATGCACCACCTCATCGAGATGCTGATAGGTCATCATAGGAAGAATCGGTCCGAAGATCTCCTCCTGCATGACCGGGTCCTCCCAGCTGATCTCCTCCAGGATGGTAGGTGCAATCTTCAGGGATTCCTCGCGCACTTCGCCGCCCAGCACAATAGAGCCTGTCTGTAGAAATGCTTGCAGCCGCTCAAAATGCTTGGGAGATACGATTCTTCCGTAATCCGGATGCTCCACTGGTTCTTTGCCATAAAAAGACTTGATCGCCTTCGCATACTCCTCTACAAAGGCATCCCTGACACCCTCATGCACAAGCAGATAATCGGGAGCTATACAGGTCTGTCCCGCATTCGTGACCTTGCCGAAGGCAACCCGCTTGGCCGCGAGCTTCACATGGGCGTCCTGATGAATGATGCAGGGGCTCTTGCCGCCCAGCTCCAGCGTAAGCGGAGTCAGCTGCTCGGCTGCAGCCTTCATGACGACCTTGCCCACCGCGACACTACCGGTGAAGAAGATCTTGTCAAAAGACTGATGCAGCAGCTCCTGACTGGTCTCCACCGCGCCTTCAACCACTGTAATATAAGCGGGGTCATACAGCTCTCCGATCAAGGAGTTAAGGACAGCAGAGACATGCGGCGTCAGCTCTGACGGCTTGATGACCGCTGTGTTACCGGCAGCAATAGCTCCTAGCAGCGGAGACAAGGCCAATTGGAAGGGATAATTCCACGGAGCGATAATGAGAGCTGTGCCGTATGGCTCGGCCACAATATATCCTTTGCTTCCAATGTGCGTCTTCAGGCTTGTCTTCACTCTCTTCCGTTTCATCCATCCCTTCAGCCTTTTCTTAATAAAATCGATCTCCTCCAGCAAGATGCCATATTCGGTCATGATCGCTTCCTGTTCGCTCTTGTTTAGATCGATTCTAACGGCCTCCAGAATCTCGGGCTTGCGCCGTACGATACCTTCTCTCAGCAGTCTTAGCTGCTCCAGCCTGAATTCCAGTCTGCGCGTCGCACCGCTGCTGTAATAGTCTTTTTGTCTCTGTACAATTTCATGAATTCCGTTCATTTGTGACAACCACCCTTACTTTAAAATCTACCTGAACGAATAATATGGATAATGAACCACACCACCATAAGACCCGCTACCGCAAGCCCAATCTCAACAATTGGAATATTCCACTTCTGTTCACTTAAGGCAGCCCCGACGATAAGCCCAACCATCAATATACTGAACGCAAGCAGTACAATGCTGAAGGACAGCCGATTGCTGATCTGATCAAGCTTCTTCATCACCTGCTCAACCTCTGGGACGCTCACCTCGAGTTTTAATTTCCCTTTGCTAATAATCGAGGTCAGAAGCCGGGCTTGCCCTGGCAACTCAATGATGGATTCCACAAGGTCGCTCACACCGCTGAACACTTTGCCGCGAAGGCGTCTTGTATTGAACTTCTCACGTACCAGCTTGCGACCGAAGGGCTCGGCCATATCAATAATGCTGATGCTCGGGTCCAGGTGCTCAATAACCCCTTCCAAAGTGACCAGTGCCTTGCCCAGCAGGATAATGTCCGGGGGAAGTGTGATTTGATGACGCTGCGCCACACCAAACAGATCGCTCAGTGCCTTGCCTATGCTGATTCTGGAGAATGGAATGTCATAGTATTCATCCCGCAGCCGGTCTAGATCACCGTGCAGTACGCTCATATTGATTCCTTCAGGAATCATGCCAAGCTTATCAATAGCTCGAACCATGCTGTCTGTGTTCTTACGCATCAATGCGATAATCAGCGATGCCAGGTGCTCCTTCATATCCCCATGCAGACGCCCCACCATGCCAAAATCGAGATAGGCCAGCGTCTCATCCTTCATAACCATGAGATTTCCGGGATGGGGATCAGCATGGAAGAAGCCCTCAATAAAGATCTGGTTCAGCATGGAGTCAACCAGCTTCTGGGCGATCCCTTTCAGCTCATACCCCCGGCTAAGCAGCAGTTCTCGCTGATTCAGCATAATTCCATCCATGTATTCCATCGTCAGCACTTTGGCACTCGTGTAGTCCCAATATATTTTCGGGATATGTATTTGCGGATGATCGATAAATTGTTGCCCAACTTTCTCTGTATTTCTTCCTTCATGGCTGTAATCAAGCTCGGCGAGCAGAGAATCCGCGAATTCTTCCACCATCTCCCGAAGCTGATACCTAATCACCCACTCCCACCTGCGCTCAGCAAGTGCCACAAAGTCTCTGAGTATATCAAGGTCTCGTCTAATAATCGGAGCAATGCCCGGTCTCTGTATCTTGATGGCTACCTTCTCTCCCGTCACCAGCTTGCCAATATGGACTTGTCCTATGCTGGCGGCTGCCAGTGGCGTATCATCAAAATGGCTGAGCACCTGCTCGAGCGGTACTCCCAGCTCCTGCTCCAGAATGCCCTTTGCCGTTTCAGACGAGAAGGCAGGAACCTGATCCTGTAATTTGGTCAGCTCCTGTACGATACCCGCAGGAAGCAGATCCGAGCGGGTACTTGCAAGCTGGCCCAGCTTCACAAAGGTAGGACCCAGATCCTCCAGCACATGCCGTATTCGTTCGCCCAGCGATTTGGATTCAGGAATACCCTCCCGCATAATCCACCGTCTAGGCAGTGATAACGCTTGAAAGAAGCCCATTTCCTCCACCATATAGCCGAAGCCATGACGCATCAGCGCCATGGCAATATCTCTGTACCGTCCTGCATTTTGTACACGAACAGCCATTATTCAATCTCTTTGGTAGGAGGCTGCATATCAGGCGTTGTTTCATCAAGCACCGGCGTTTCCGGCAGAGGCTTATTCGGCAATTCCGGATCTGCTGCGGGCTTCTGCTGTGCAGCCCGAGCTTCTAGCTCAGCGATACGCTTCTCCAATCTCGCCACATCTGCTCTTGTCGGCACACCAAGGTCTACAAGCACCTTCTCCACCTGATCCGTAATCGCCTTCTTGATCCCGGCCGATTCCTCGGCTCCACGTTCCATCAGCTTATCAATAACTGCCTTGGATTGAGACGGAGCAAGCTCTCCGCGTTTAACAAGCTCATTTACAGCACCTTCAATCTTTTCCTTACTGTAAAGAGTAAATCCTACGCCAAGGGATACTGCCTTCTTGAACAAGTCGCTCATGATTACGATGGCCTCCTTTATTTTCCTTTATTGAATCAATTTATTATGAAATTAATTCTATTATATCTGCTTTTGCCGTCTTATACTCTCATCTTTGTACGCGTCGCCCACATTGCAGACTGAACGATCAGCTTGCGGAAGGGCTCCGCGGAGAAGGAAGGAACATCATGTCCCGGCATAAGGTATACGACTCTCCCCATTCCGTAAGAGTGGGCCCAGGCACAAGGCCACGTGCCTTCACCATCTGTATATTCCAGCAAGACCGTCTTCTCCGAAAATGAATCGAATTCGAATCGGTACGGTTCTTCCTCCATTGTAAAATGATTTACCCCCTCAACGATGGCGTGACCCTCCGCGGCCACTTTAAATTCAAGCTTCCGTGGTGCCGGGTGTCCTGTAAATCTTCCCCCGAGCAGCTGAGCGATCTCATACCGATTGTGCATCGAGATCCCATTATGCAGCACCAGCAGCGCTCCTCCTCCGCTTACATAGCTGAGCAGACCCGCTGTTTGCTGGGGCGCAATGGCTCCCTTCCAATCATCCACATAGGAAATGAGCAGATCGTAGCCGGATAAGTGCTCAGCAAGCAGCAAGTTTCGATTCTCGCTGCACTGAACCGTCATCACATCCTGCAAAATATGGCTGATCTCCTCATCCACACCTTGCAATGGATGATACATCGGATGTGTGTAATCTCCTAACAGCAATGCTTTCTTTCGTTCCATCCTTCTTTCCTCCTTGCTCTTTCTTAGCCGTTTAGCTCATAGAGCCTAGTATAGCCTCAATCGATGAGCTAAATCCACACATTCTATCTCCTAGAATCAAGCCGGCTGTCACTGAATAATCACATAAAAATACGAACCAGGCCGGGCTTACTGCCTGAGCCGGTTCGTATCTAAGTTCGCGAAGCAAGCCTTTATTCCTCTAATCACTATGAATTCACCCTTCAAGCTTCTACGAGTTCATTCTCCACATCACCATCGGGAAGCTTCTTGACAAGAATTTTGCGGATGCGCTGCTTGCCCACTTCCTCGACCTTATAACGAAATCCGCGATAATCAAATTCCGGACGCTCCTGCTTGGTCGGAATCCGTCCGAGTGTCCCAATCATGAAGCCGCTAAGGGTCTCATACTCATCCTCAGGCAGGCTGGCTCTCACAATATCAGCCACTTCATCCAGACGAGCTGTTCCGTTAAACGAGTAGGTTACCTCATCTATCGCTTCGTATATGGATTCATCCTCATCATATTCATCGTATATCAAGCCTACAATTTCTTCGATGAGGTCCTCAATTGTGATAATACCGGCAGTTCCTCCGTATTCATCAACTACGATGGCCATGTGCACATGATTCTGCTGAAGCTCTTCAAGCAGATCATCACCCTTTTTGGTTTCTGAGACGAAGTAAGCGGGCCGAATGATATCCTTCAGCTGTCTTGGATTCGTATTGTTCTTATTAAACTGCATAATCAGATCCTTCACATGCAGGATTCCGATGACATTATCAATTCGTTCTTCGAACACCGGGAACCGTGTATACTGCTCAGACTGAACCATTTCCAGCACATCATCAAAAGGCGTATCCACGGAGATGGAGACCATGTCTGTGCGATGTGTCATCATATCGGATACCGTTTTATTATCAAAATCAAAAATATTGTGAATGATCATTTTCTCACTTTGCTGAATGGTACCTCGTTCAAGACCCGTATCCACCAGCATCCGAATTTCTTCCTCAGAGGCTTCCTCCTCCTCCGAATTCGGATCGATACCGAACAAGCGCACCGTTACATTCGTGGATGCAGTGAGCAGCTTGACGAATGGGGCTACGATCTTTGACAGCAAGCTGAGCGGCCCAACGACGGCAAGGGCGATCGCCTCCGCCTTTTTCATCGCAATACGTTTCGGCACAAGCTCACCGAATACGAGCGTGAAGTAAGACAGAATAAGCGTAATGACAATGACCGAGATCGAAGACAGAACAGAAGGAGCAACGTCCACTCCGATCGAGATCAAGTAATTGACCAGCAAGGACGCGAATTTATCGGCCGCAAAGGCACTGTTCAGGAATCCCGCCAGTGTAATCCCGATCTGGATCGTGGACAAGAAGCCTGTCGGCTCCTCAACTAATTTCTCCAGCTTCTGAGCCCGCTTATTTCCTTCCAGGGACAGAACCCGAATGCGATTATCATTAATGGAGATTAGTGCCATTTCAGATGCGGCAAAAAAGGCATTGACCACAAGCAGCACGAGGATAACGATGATGTCAAATAACAAGGGTTGCACCTCCCAAGAGATATCAATAAATCGGACAGTGCCTATATCGAATAGATCAGGTCATCCGCCAACATATGTACAATTTTTCTAATTAAATAGGAGAAATTAATTCTAAGTCTTACTCTTTTCTAAACACAAACACGGAATCTTTAAACGAAAACACAGAGAAAACACCTCACCTCGTCATGCATCAGGTAAGGTGTCTTAAGGAATAGCATGTGACAAAGCCTGCTTCCTTATACTGTCTTCTGCTCTGCAAAATACTTGCCAAGCGCGACCATCATACTGCCCATACGCTCCTCGGCAGGAACGACCTTGGGTTCAACCCCTTCTTCGATCATCGCTTGCGCTGTCACCTTGCCTACAGCCGCTGCCACGATGTCTTGTTCAAGCCGCTGCTTCATCTGTTCAAGCTTCCCGTGCTGTTCAGCATATTCCACCAGAAAACGGATTTGTGGTGCACTGGTAAAGGTGATCGCATCAATCTGCTGATTCAGGATGTCAGACAACAATAGTGCAAGGTCACTCTCCTCAGGCGGCACATGCCGGTAAGGCAAGACCTGCGTAATCTCCTGTACACCCTGATCAGAGAGCCATGCCATAAGGCGCGGTGCGGATTCGCCATGCAGCTGAACAAGGACCCTGCTGCCATCAAGTGAATAAGCTCCAAGCTCACGAATAAGGCCTGAAGTGCTTCCATCGTCATCTCTTACTACCGGCTTTAGCCCTCTTTTGCGCAGCGCATTCACGGTCTTGTATCCTCTTGCAGCGATTTGGGACTGCGACAGCGCCGCAGTAAGAGTATCCTCTACGCCCATCTGTTCTGCCTTACTAAAGATCGCATCAAGCCCCATCCCCGTCGTCAGCAGAGTCCAATCGGGCGGATGCTTCACCCAAGCCTCTATACTGCTCTCTAGATGTTCGTCATCGAGAAAAACAGTGCCTTGCGCCGGCCGCAGTACCGGGGTTCCGCCCAGCTTCTCAATGATCATGGACATTTCCTCTGACTTTCGAGGACCTGCCAGCGCTACTTTTTTACCTAGCAAATTCTGAGCCATATGCCTAACTCCTCTCCACTATACGAGATATTGTATCTAGTATATAAGGAGCTTGGCCCAGAAGAAAGTAATCCCCCAATTTCTATATGGATTCGTTACTGCGTCAGGAACCTTCTGCCGAGCCTGCGTTCCCATTCTGAGAGGTTCCACTTTTTTTGGTGGGGCTCCGATGCTGAGAAGACTCATTCTGAGCAGACTGCGCTTTTTGAGTGGATTTCTCCGCTTGAGCAGACTGCGCTTTTTGAGTGGATTTCTCCGTTTCGGTAGATTCTCCCTCTTGAGAAGATGGCCCGTTCTGGGATTCCTCGTTCTGTGCAGACTGCTTGTTCTGAGTCGCCCCATCCGTCTTATTTTTCTTGGATGGCCTGAAGATCAGGTAAATAAGCACCGGCATAACCAGCGTGAAGAAGAGCACGATCGCTGACCATTCCCGATCGAACTTGAACAGCTGAATGGAATCCTTGAAGAACCAGAAGGCACATACATATCCGAGCAATATAATCGGCCCCTGCATCATGCGTCCGGATATGTTTTTGTTTAAACAGCCCATTCCGTAGCACACCACATAAGTGTTAAATGCAACCTTTGTCATATGTATAGGGAGAATCGCAGCAGCTAGAAACATGTCAAACCGATCCAGGAAGTCACTAATCTGCACTTGACGGACAAGCTCATGGGATGGATAGGAGATCCTTGGAATAATCGGCAGCCCAATGATCAGAATCATCATAATGATATCTATAACGAGCAGAAAAAAAGCAAAGGATAAGCCTTTGACAGCGGATTTCAGCTTAAAGGTCTCTTTTCCGAAAATGAACGGAAATATAATGATTTCTCCTGCGTAGGAGAAGAAGTACCATGTTCCATTCCCGACACCGACCATATCTACAGGGAAAAACGGCTTTAAGTAGTGAAAGTCCAGCGCGCCGGATACAAACAGCGGGATCATAAAAATGGTGAGAATCAGAATCGGCATAAAAATCTCAGTCATGCTGACGACTGATTTCATGCCTCCCCGAATAATGAATCCCGACATGACAAAGATACACAGCAGAATGATCATGACGGGAGTAAGCGGGAGTAACGTGGTATCCACATACTCCGTCAGCAGCCTTGCATCTCTTGCCAGAATATAAAAATAGTACAGGACATACATCCCCACAATCACTCTTCCGACAAAAGGCCGGCGACCAATCATCGCCTGGAACAAATTCTGGCTGCCGAAGCGGCGCTGTGTTCGGGACAGCAGCCAGATGCAGATCAGGAGTACAAGATACACCAGAATAATGCACAAGTAGGCATGCTGCTGGCCAAATTGCACAATATCGGACGGAGAATGAACCAAGGTCATGGGCAGCGTAACCATGATAATCATGAGAACAAGCTGCCGCTCTGTCAATGGTCTAGCATCATGTTTCTTAACCTGTTTGGTTGCTCCACTCATATAATTATGCACCTGCCTTTCTTCTTACTCAGACGGAACAGGAATGTAGGGATACATCCACTGCGAGATTAGATATGTCGGATGAATTACAGGAATCGGCGATAGCGTGTAGATCCAAATCCCGATGCCGAGTCCTATAAATACGTAGGATAAAATGCGATTTATCGGCTTGTAATTTTTTAAATTTTTGTGATCCTTCAGCACGATAATCAGACTAAACACAAGGACTGCCGACAAGGCCATGAGATTCATTTCTCAATATCCTCCTCTTCCACTGCAAATGGACTTGTAGCCGCTCCATTATTCTCAAGCCGATAGTCAGCCTCTACCTCGAAAGTAATGTTCGGATACATTTCGTACCAGCGATCTCGTATTTGAGACCACAGCTTCGGCTTTTCTGTCTTAATAATTCGACCCAAGCCGAGTGCATCCGAATTATATTTCTGAAGCAGCTTAAGATCGTGAGTGAGCTTCTCTTTCATGTATTCATTCATCTTCTGTTCCAGCTCTATAATATTGTTCTCATTATTGGTATCGAAGTTGGACTCATTCGTCGTAATGGACATCCTGCCGCCCGTGTACATATGAAATCGAATTCCTTCTCCGTTCACAATCGGCTTGATCCTCGTATGATTTGCTCTGATTAAGAAAAACACTTTTCCATTTCCACGGGGTACCGTTATCGGAAGCTCCAGTGTTCTTGCCTGGTCCATGGCCACAAGAATGCCATGCGTGTCCTGCTTCTTAATAATTCCGGTCAATCGATCATCACGGAATACCGCGAGTCCGCCGACTCCGATATTTTTATGCGGCTTGTCGATCTTCTCCGGCACACTATCCACCGTTTCCACAAGCGGCATAATGGGATCAATTCCGTCTTCAAGCATCAGATTGACTACGGTCTTGAGCGTCCAAGGCTTGCTGAGATAAGAGAAGACAAGCTCACGCACCACTTCACCGGGATATTGCTCAATGGTCGGTTCTCCCCCAAGCACTTCATATGCATGACCTTCGGTTACGACAGGCAGAGCAGACAGCCGGTTCTCCGGAAGTCGTCCGATGGAATCCAGCGTCTCGGCAATCCCTTCTCTGGCAAGTGCCTCCCCCAAGAGCAGTGCCCTGCGATGGGAGAAATACAGCTTACGGGATGTGCTCGTTTGCTCTTTTAAGGTCACACCTCTTACGGTTTCACCGACACTAGACTTCAGAAACCAAGGGTTTTTGTCTCCACCTCCACCCCCGCCACTTGATCCCGCGAGCATACCTGGGATGGTGATTTGAAGGGTAACTCTATACTTCTCCTCCTCTTTATCAAGTGCTGTACCGACCACAAAAGCGATATCGTTAATCTCTCTTCGATCCCAGCAGCCTGTCAGCAAGAGGCACAGCATCAGAATTATTACGGTTTTGGATACTCTGTTCATCAGATCCATTTACCACCCTTCATCCGAGTTGGGAGACCCATTCATTCCTTCGTTCATCCGCTTACGCTCATGATTGGGTGTCGATGATGGCTTGAATATCATTTTCCACCAAGGCACCCGCATAATAATATCTTTCGTTTCTCCTTTACGGTATGGACTCACACCAAGCAGATAGGGCTGTCCAAATGAAGTGAGCTGTGTCAGATGTGCCGAGATCAGGACTGTTCCAATGACAATCCCGAATAGACCCAAGGTTCCAGCCAGCACCATAATCGGAAACCGCAGCAGTCGAAGCGTGATAGCAAAGTTAAACCTTGGAATGGTAAAGGAGGCAATCCCTGTCATGGATACGATGATCACCATGGGAGCGGACACGATGCCGGCCGTTACGGCTGCCTGCCCAATGACAAGCGCCCCCAGAATACTCACGGCCTGACCGACTGCCTTTGGCAAGCGGACCCCTGCCTCCCGCAAGGCTTCAAAAGAGATTTCCATCAGCAGAGCTTCGACTAAGGCTGGGAATGGGATCGCTTCACGGGCAGCCGCTATACTGATAATGAGTGTGGTCGGCAGCATGTCCTGATGAAAGGTTGTGATCGCAATATATAAGGCAGGAAGAAATAATGCCACCATCATAAAGAACAAACGGATCCACCGTAAGAAGTTACTGATAAAGAATCGTTCATAATAATCCTCACTCGCCTGAAGCATCTGCCACATCGTTACAGGTCCAAGCAAGGCGAAGGGAGTCCCATCCACCAAAATGCAAAATCGTCCTTCCAGCAAGTTGGCAACGACGGTATCAGGCCTTTCCGTGTAATGGAGCTGAGGGAACGGAGAGTAGGGATGATCCTCAATTAATTCCTCGATATAGCCTGATTCAAGCACTCCATCGATATTGATCTTCTTTATGCGCTGCCGCACATCATCGATCAGATCATCACGAGCAATTCCTTTGATATAAGCAAGCACAACACTTGTTTTGGTTTCCGTCCCGAGCGTAAAATTCTCCATCTTGAGCATAGGCGTCTTCAGCTTGAAGCGGATCAGCCCTGTGTTCGCTCGAATCATTTCGGTAAATCCTTCACGCGGTCCCCTGACAACCCCCTCCGTCTGGGGCTCTTGCACGGAACGACGAAGCCCGCCCTTCAGATCGAAGAGCAGTGCCTCGTCATTCTCTTCAACCAGCACGAGTACACAGCCATCGGTTACACCATCAGCAGCTTCGCGCCAGGTCTTGGCCTTCTTCACATGAGACAGCGAGATCGGAACCTTCTCAAGCTCAATATCCTCCGATGCTCCTTGAATATTTGCCAGATCAACACCTCTTACGAGAGGCAGTATGATATGATCCTGCACTTCAAGAGATATTACAATTCCTTCCAAATAGGACAGGCATACGTCCGGATATCCTTCACGCTTGATCTCGCGGAACACGAAGTCAGAGCAATCCTTGAACACCTCTTGAAGGACCTCAAGGTTCGACTTCAAATCCTTTACAATCGGTAATTTCAACTGTGGAAGCTCGGGAACCGCTTTATCCTCATTTGATGAGGTATCCCCCGATGGCTTCGAGTCCTCCTGATCGTCTGCGTCTGAATCTCCTGATTCTTTTGAATCTTGCTTATTCGACTGCTGATTCCCCTCTTGTTCTCCGGATGACGCCTCCGTCTGTTGTTCAGCAGACTCTTGCTTTTTCTCAAGCCCTTGGTTGTCAGGTGTCTGATCCTCGGAGCCTTGCTTCAGCTCTTCCTTCTCACTGCTCATGACTGCTCACCTCTCTTGTTCCGGCGAAGGTTAACTTCCATCCATTTTCTGAAAGATAGCATGCAACCATTGGCACCAAATTATGCAAAAAAGGATTTTGCATCATCCCAAAATGGAACGATACAAAATCCTAATAAAAAAGACTCTGCCAATGCAGAGCCTCTCATTTCTTTATATCAAGTTTTGCTTATCTGCGGCTTCGTCTTCTAAACAGGCTGTCCACTGCCAAATATCTGCTGCCTGCTACCGCGAGTGTTAACGCCATCCCAATTAGAGCGATATCGAGCTCATACCCACCTACAAACGGAGCACCCGCCTTCGCGGTAAAGATCGCTACAACCAGAAGGATGACAAAAATAACGCTGATCCATCTCGTAAACAGACCGATGATCAGAAGCAGCCCGCCGAAAAATTCAGCCAGAGCGACCAAAGTTGCCATAAAACCAGGAAGGCCAAGGCTCACAAAGTAGCTCTCCGTCCCTTCCATTCCTTGAAATTTGACAACTCCATGTGCCATGAAGATGAGTCCCAGCACGAGCCGGGTGATCAACAAACCAATCTCCATACTGCGGATCTGACTATAATTGTTGTTATTATACATTTGATTTACTTCCTCCTTCTAATTGCTATTTTAATAATGTGCGTAATTAAATAATAAGAATAAGGCCGTCATGACGATAAAAGATATGGCGATATTCCATTTGGAATAAGGAAGCAGCAGCTCCTTGTCAGGCTCCAAAATTCTGGAGATTCGGTCATTAATGGAGACATCCGCGGCGAATGGTGAAACAACGGCTCCAGTAAACATCCGGTGATTCCGGCGAGCTGCACCTGATTTAATCAGCTTGATTAGTGCACCTCCGATTCCCAAGGCAGAGCCTGACTGCTTGATCGCATAATTATCGGCCAGAATCTCTCTGACCATCTTATAATTGGCTAATATGTTTTTTAGTATAGGTACATATCCAAGGATGGATACACTGAGTGTTAGCAAAAAAGTCTTGAGCGGGTCATAATGACGCAGATGATAGTACTCATGATAGAGTACTGCGTTTAATTCATGCTCATCGAGCATATCCATAAGCCCGGTAGATAACACAATTCTTCTGCGAAACATGCCAAAAGCAAGCGCAACAGGCTCGGCAGCCGATATGACGATCAGCTGCTGCTCCAGGTGAAGATGCTTATACCGTGAAGCCAGCTTCTTGGACGCATTATCATCCTTAAGCCACCGTATGTACTTATGCACATTCATTGTTCTGACCGCATGCTTGATGATATAGAGCAGCATGAGTAAGAACGTGCTTAATACCAATACATTCAACAAGTGAATAAGCGACCATAGCCCAAGCTCTTTCATCCAGTGTGTACACCAGGTCAACAAATTAAATGTAATCGGAACATTCCAGATCATATGGACACTGTACAGCCCCATCTGTGTGAAAATAGCAGCCATGATCCCCATGCCGACAGAGAACAACGCGAGGGAACGAGAGGACCACATCACTGTATCTCCTTCTTCCATTGTTCAATCTTTTGCTCCAGCCGTGAGATAAGATCCGGGTCAGCCTCCTCGACGGCATCCAGCATATGAGCTACAGCAATAGAACCAAACTGATCCATGAGCTCCTGTGTAAGCTCCTTGGACTTTGTGTTCATGAACTCTTCTCTGCTCTCGGCAGGAGTATATATCGATGTTCTTCCCTGCATTTCCTTCAGAAGCACACCTTTATCGACAAGCCGGTTCATGACAGTCATCACCGTATTGAAGTTCATCACCTTATCCTCACCCAGCTTCATTTGTACTTCCTTGATGCTAAGCGGTCCCTGACTCCACAATACTTCCATAATCCTTGCTTCCAGCGATCCAAAAAATCGGTTCAGTCCCTGCTCTCCAACTTTAAAGTGACTTATCTTCATGGCGCACCCCTTCCACACTACTCATTGTAATGTCATATGTTCTGTTGTCAACCATAGAAGATAAACAATAATAGCCATGCAGGAATTGAATTCCGCATGGCTATGATTAGCAAGGAATCAATCTCATTCTACCATTAGCACATAGATAGGAGATTGATTCAAATATATTTGGATTAAACTTCTTCTGTTACTTTCAATTCAACCGACAGACCCAGACCCTCAGCGATACGTGTTCCGTATTCTGAATCGGCTTTGTAGAAATGCTCGATTTGACGGCGTTTGATCTCATCAGATTCTACCGGCATCATCGAACCTACAATATTTGCGACCAAGCGAGCACGCTCATCCTCGCTTAACAGACGATAGAGATCTCCTGCCTGAGAGTAATGATCATTACTATCATAGGATACTTGTGCTGCTTCGCCTGTTACTTCAAACGGAGTTTGCTTCGCGCTCGGATCCTCGAATGGCCCGCCGAAGCTGTTTGGCTCGTAGTACATGGAACGGCCGCCGTTATCGCCTGTCGCCATGAAGCCGTCTCGCTGATGATGATGAACCGGACATTTTGGGCTGTTCACCGGCAGCTGGTTATGGTTCGCACCAACACGGTAGCGGTGTGCGTCACCGTAAGCAAACAGACGTCCTTGAAGCAATTTGTCAGGGGACGCTTCGATACCAGGTACAAATGAACCCGGAGTGAAGGTTGCCTGCTCTACTTCAGCAAAATAATTCTCTGGATTGCGGTTCAGCGTCATCGTTCCTACTTCAATCAGTGGATAGTCTTTTTGAGACCAAACTTTGGTCACATCAAACGCATCATAGCGATACGTATTCGCATCTTCAATCGGCATGATTTGAACATACAGCGTCCAGGAAGGGAAGTCCCCATTCTCAATGGCGTTGAACAAATCTTCTGTATGATAATCAGGATTCACGCCTGCAATTTGCTCTGCTGTAGCGTTATCCAGGTTTTTGATTCCTTGGTTCGTTTTGAAGTGATATTTAACCCATACCGCTTGACCTTCAGCATTCACCCATTTGAAGGTATGGCTTCCGAATCCATGCATATGTCTCCAGGTTGCAGGGATACCACGGTCAGACATCAGAATTGTGACTTGATGCAAAGCTTCAGGAGATAGCGACCAGAAATCCCAAACCGAGTTCGGATTTTTCAAGTGTGTACGCGGATCTCTCTTTTGTGTATGAATGAAATCCGGGAACTTGATCGCATCACGGATGAAGAATACAGGCGTGTTGTTACCAACAAGATCGTAGTTCCCTTCTTCTGTATAAAATTTGACAGCAAATCCGCGCGGATCGCGCTGAGTATCAGCTGCACCAAGCTCACCGGCTACAGTGGAGAAACGAATGAACATCTCTGTTTCTTTGCCTACGCCGTTGAACAATTTTGCTTTTGTATACTCTGACATATCATTCGTCACTTTAAATGTACCGAATGCGCCGCCGCCCTTGGCATGCACGACACGCTCAGGAATGCGCTCACGGTTGAAATGAGCCAATTTTTCAAGCAAATGTACATCCTGAATCAAAGTTGGTCCGCGATGGCCTGCAGTCATTGAATTTTGGTTGTCTCCCACTGGAGCACCCCAGCTCGTCGTTAAACGTTGGTTTGTCATTTTGCTGCACCTCTCTAATCTTTGTCTATTTATATGTGTATTTAGATCTGATCTAAATTTATGTATAGATTGTAGCATGGCATCCGATCAGCTTGCATGAGGAACAAATGAACTTTTGAGAGCGTCACATGAACCTTATTTACATCAGATGAAGAACTGTGAAGATTATGGAAATTTCATGAATTCCCCAAAATAAAAAGAAGTCTTTAAATGAGCAGTCGATGAACTGTCATTTAAAGACTTCCTTCTAGTCCGCGAGCCGGTAGCCGACTCCTCTTACAGTAATGATATATTTAGGTGCCGCCGCTTGATCCCCAAGCTTCTTGCGCAGACTCTTGATATGGACATCCACAACATTGCTGCCTCCGGTAAAGTCCGTCTCCCATACTCTTGATAGCATTTCCTCGCGGGAAATGACAGAACCCTTCGCGTTCATGAGAATAAGCAGCAAATCATATTCGGTCTTGGTCAGATGAATCTGATTGTCCTGCTTATACACAAGCATGCGTTCTGTGTCTACTCTGAGGTCCTTGAAGACCAGGCAATCACTTCTGTTCGGATTCACTGCTTGGTTATTTCCAGATGTACCTCGGCTAATAATCCGCTGAACATGATACAGTGCCTCATGAGGACGTCCAGGCCATACAAGCAGCTCTTCCTGAAGCAGCTCCGGAGCTGCCCCTCGAATGAAGTTCTCACTAACCAAGAACAAGGTCTGCCCGGCGGTCGAATTCTTCAGCTTCAGCTGCAGATCCAGTGCATCCATCTCATCATATGACGTCACATCATAGATCAGAAGATCATGGGGAATGCTTCCGTACAAGTCTGGCTCAAGCCGGTGGAACATCATCACGTCAAAACAGCGGTCCGTCAGCAGCTTCACCAGATCATGAACTTGATTCAGCAGGGGACTTACGAGCAGTATACGCTTCGTTACTGCACAGAACGGCACCACAGGCTCCTCGGCTCGATTAAACATTTGAACGGCCTTGTCCTGTGAGATACGAATCGAAGCATAAGGATACTGATTAATGTTCGCTATTTCTGCTTGCTTTTGCATTCCGGACATACACCTCCAAATACAACATGTGCATGATCAATTTCATACCCTGTCTCTTGTGCTACCAATTCCGTCCAGCTCTCAGGTACATCTGTCATCACTTCGTCAACCTTACCGCACACTTCACAAATAATATGTTGATGGTCATCTGTTCTGGCATCGTATCTGCTGGCGGTTTCACCCAGCTTAAGCTCTTGTATCAACTCTTTCTCCACCAGATACCGAAGGGAATTGTATACCGTACCATATGCTAGATTATATCCTTCCTGGGACAGCATGGTCATCACTTCTGCTGCTGTAGGGTGATTATGTGATTTGCGGACGACATCATAAACAGCTTGACGCTGAGTCGTTAAATTTAATGTTTTAGCCATAAGATCATCAGATCTCCTTCTATATGAAAAGAACTTATTTTTAGATTAAGTATAAATCTAAAGTCATAGGCAGTCAATCCCTGTATAAATTCCAATGCATGGACTAAAAATAGGGTGAAAACCACCCGGCAAACGATAGCTTTTGTCTTTTTCCCAGATTGCTTTACCAAAAATTTATATAGGGAGGCATATACATGCTCAAGGCTGCAGGCGCTTTTATTGTCTTATCCGTGCTTACCATAGCGTTTGATATGGCTACTGATTTTTTCTTCGGCCACGGCTCGATTGACTCTGCCTTTAACTTTGATAATTACATTCTCCGCCCGGCGGAAATAAACACGCTGATGCTCGTAGGGTCTGTCGTCTTTCTATACTTTACCGGCAAGCCGATTGGAAAAGGCCTGTTTAAACTATTCACACTTATTAACAAGCCTTTACGCGATGGTGGTGCTCCTCCTCTGTCTTCGCTTATGAATCCAAGCGGCTACAAGCAGCAGGCTGGGAAAAAAGAACAGAAATAAAGGATGAACATAATAGAAGGCGAGAACACCGAACTCAATTTGAAAAATATAATTTCTCGCCATACTATAGGACCATATTAGAAAGATAAAGGCCACAGGAATGACCAGTTTACGGTAAGGGATATTGAAAATATCTGATGCACCGATCAGCACAGCTGTGAAATACAATGCGACTCTGTAGAAATTAGTAATAATCATCGTCATCACGACCAGAATGTCTACCCGCTGGATAAAGTCAGAGATCTGAATGGTACTAATTGTGGATAGAACGGGAAATGGTGATCCCTTCGCGATATTGAGCCCCAATGAAGCTACATTTAAAAACATCGTCTGAGTGATGAGCAAACCTCCGATGATAATAGAAATTACGCCGATATAACCGCCTTTCTCAGGTCTTCGCATATACGGCAGCAGCATCAAGAAGAGGATCATTTCGCCGAAAGGAACGATAAGGGTATCTGTCGTAATTGCCTCCCATAGGGGCCCGATCCCATCAGCAAGTATGGGGAGGATATAATCAACATGGACTGAACCCGAAGCAAACAGCAAGACATTAATAATCAAAACAATAGAGAAAATAAAAACCATTAATAATACAGCTGTGCGAGCCAATACCTCAAAGCCTAAATAGGTCACATATGCCACACAACAAACCATGAGTGTAGTAATGACGACAAGGGGTGTATTATTCAGCAAAACGATGTTTATGAGATTGGAGCCTTCCCGCAAATTACGGGAGCCAATGTACATAAAATAGATCACATACATTAAACCCACCGCAGCACCCGCATATTTACCAAGTAATTTCCGGCTGATCGCTGTCAGGGGAAGTGTAGGGAAATGTCTGGATATAGAGGTATAGAACCAGAACAATACAGCCCCAAAGATCATACCGATCAGCGAGGCCATCCATGCGTCCCTGCCTGCCGAAAAGCCTAGATTGATGACCGCAGCAACACCTATTTCAAACATAAGCATCAAGGAAATCATTTGCCCCGTACTGATCTGGTTTCTATTCATCTCTAATCCTCCCCTCCGCTGCTATATGGATTGGTACGTGTCAATGTGTTCATAATGACGGACTGTACGTCGACTTCCACTTCACTTTGCGAAAATTTCTCAGACCAGTCATCACTTTCTTCCCATTGCTTATATTCAGGAGAGCGGTTCTTCTCCAGCACATAGCCAAAACCAAGCACATCCGTACCCGCCTTCTGTGCTGCGGTTACAGCTGACATGACAATCTCCTTGGTCTTCTCACTCCAGGTTTTCTCATAGATCTCAATGACCTCCCCTTCATCCAGCTTCAGCGGACAAGTCACCTCATTAATCGTACCTTCCTGCTTCACATCAATATGAAAATGAGGTACCCCATCGATGACCGATGCTTTAATACTGGACTTATAGAAATAGGCTTCAATTCCGACAACTTCCGCGGGATCGATATGACAGGACAGATTGGCCATTGACTTCTTCGTTCTGTTCTTGATAATCGCAAGACCCAGCGGCTCATCGCCTTCCATCCACCCTACCAGCTTGTCTCCCTTGAACATAGCCATGCCATCTAATTTCGTATAAGCAGACACATAAGAGCTTTCGGTATTTTTTCTTTCTGTGCCCGCGCTTTTGTCTCCTTTAACCACCACACCACTGATTGTGGGGCCGCCACCCGGAACAATCATACCCCGGATCGTTTCATCCACCTCGGAGGAGAAGTTATGCGAATATTGCTTGGAGGCAAATCTAACCTTTTCGGTAATATTATTGGCTGTAATTGGGCTTACAGGACTTGTAATGGCGAGCACATCTTTGGCCTTTGAGCCTCTTGCAATGAGAATCTGCATGGTTATTCTCGTTTCGGGATCTCGCTCGATGAGATCTATAAATCGACCTATACCTACATCCCTGGCCAGATCTTCACTGATAATCACGACTTCCGCATGAGAGCCCGACGATCGCCTCGGAATCTTCTGAGACATTTTGCTGACGACTTCCTGTAAGGTTCTTCCCTGATCTGAGAATACAAATGAGGGTGTGGAACCAATTTTCCGGCTACCAGATACTTCATTGGATACAACACCCTGGAATGAGAATTCGTATACTCCATCAGCATTACCTCGGTCCATAGCAAAGCCGGAAAGAATCAAGCGATCCTTCAGCTCTACGGCATCCCAGCAGCTGGTGAGAGTCATCGACACCAAGGTAAGTACAGTGATAAGCAGCAGCTTCCGCTTCATATCAAGATCCTTTCTGTTTGTTTTGTCTTGCACTTTCATTCTTATCATCCGTTTTATCCGCGGTAACAGGCCCATCCTCGGTTACGACGTTATACTCACCGCTCCGGCTGCCTGGTCTCTGCTTCATCAAGGAAACGGGAAGTCTGAGAACCGCGTCCTTCTGCTGCTTCAATACGAAGGGACTGAACGGGGTCATGTACGGAACACCAAAGGATCTCAGACTATTCATGTGAGCGAGCAGCGCGATCAGCCCCAACATGATGCCGTACAAGCCAAACGTCGCAGCAAGTACGATAAACCCGAACCGAAATATACGTCCTGCGATCGCCATGGTATAGGTTGGAATCGCAAAGCTCGCGATGCCAGTAATGGCGATAACAATCGTGAGCAGGGGACTCACAATACCGGCTTCTACTGCCGTTTGTCCCAGTACAAGACCGCCGACGATATTTGCTGCCTGACCTACGACGCGCGGCATTCGAACCCCCGCTTCTCTCAGAAGCTCGAATATCGTCTCCAGAATAATCGCCTCCACGAAGGAGGGGAAGGGAATCGCTTCTCGCTGTGCTATAAGACTGTACAACAGTGCACTTGGAATCAGCTGATAATGGAAGGTCGTCATAGCGATATATAAGGACGGTCCCAGCAGCAAAATGATAAAGCTGATGATTCTGAGCAGACGAAGCAGTGTCGCAATATCGTTCCGATCCGAATAATCTGCTGCACTATGAAAAAAATGTATAAACACGGTAGGTACGATCAGGACAAATGGGCTCCCATCCACAACAAGGACGACCCTTCCTTCAAGCAAACGGACTGCGGTCGTGTCGGGCCGCTCTGTGCTGTATACGGTCGGGAACGGGGTTATTGCCTTATCCTGAATAAGCTCTTCTATATTGGTCGAGTCAAAGACCCCGTCAATTTGAATCTCATCCAGTCTCCGAAAGACCTCGGCCACGACATCTTCATCGGCAATCCCGTCCATATAAAGAACGGCCACACGTGTGTTGGACTTATAGCCGATCGTTTGATACGTCACTCGCAAATCCGGACTATGAATTCTTCTCCGCAGAAGGGAGACATTAATGGACAGTGTTTCAACGAACCCTTCCTTGGGTCCACGGACGACAGACTCCGTCTGCGATTCTGTAATCGCCCGGAATTCTCCGCCGGCTGTAACGATATGAAGCACATCTGTGCTGTCCTCGGTCAATACGAGCGTGTTCCCGAGCAGCAGCTTGTCCATCATATCTTCCCAGTCTTTGCAGTACTCCACGGTACCCAGACTGAATACTTTCTTCGTCAGTCCTTCCTTCAGAATGCTCTTGCTGTCTTTACCGTCTGTGATTTTATCCAGCTTGAATTCAGAATTCAGCAAGGAACGAATAATAAAGTCGTTAATTGTGTCTTCCTTTACCAAACTGCTGATGTATACGATAGCAATAGAAATACTGGGGCTCGTTCCTATTTCCAGCTTTCTAATTGTAATATCACTACTGTTCCCATTTTGGATTAGAATACCATCCAGCATCTGCTGAAGATTCCCGCTGAGCTCATCAAGCTTAGCCTGAGGTGCTTGTGAAGATTGAGACACGGGTGATCCAGAAGAAGCCTCGCTATTAGAGCTGTCAGAATTCTTGTCTGATTGGTCACTGCCGTTTGAGGCATATTCACTTCCTGCAGAAGCCACTTCCGGCTGCTGCTGATCCGATGACTCAGGAGCTTGATCTTGGCTGTAATCGCTATTTATATACTGAGCGGTACTTTGCTCCGTATTTTGGACTGGGTCCTCGCTCGTATCTTGTGCAGGTTGGTCACTGGACGATTTTGGCTTGAGCTTTTTTAAGTATTCACTGCGACGATGACGTTTCAAGCTGCTCCCCTCACTTCCAAAAAACGTATATACTGATTCTAACCATCCAGTATTTACTTTATGTATGGATTTATAAAACGACAAAAAAGCTTCCTGCATATTCAGGAAGCTTGTGCTTATATTCGCTGTGTTATTTATTGATTTATACTAACCTCTTATTTACGATCCGGAGAGAATTCCTTCAATCCGTTCCAGTACTTCCGCCTCTAATTCGATTCCAGAGGCCCCGATATTTTCTTTGACCTGCTCCGGACGGCTTGCACCCACGAGTGCACTGGATACATTCGGCTGACGCAGAATCCAGGCAAGGGCCAGCTGACCCACCTTAATATCCAGCTCGCCGGCAATGTCAATTAACTGCCGAACCTTCTCAATTCGCTCAGGGCTCATTTTCTTGTCATCCCATCCAAGCCTTGCAGCACGGCTGTCCTCTGGAATGCTGCCTGTATCGTTATATTTACCTGTCAACAGCCCTTGTGCCAGCGGAGAATAGACGACTTGTCCGATCCCCTTCTGCTCGCCAAGCGGAATAATCTCATCCTCAATATACCGCTCAAACATATTATAGATCGGCTGGTTCACGACGATCCGATCAAGCAAATACCGGTCTGCAAGACCCAGCGCGGCCTCCATCTGAGCTGCTGTCCACTGGCTGACTCCGACATACAGCACTTTTCCTTGACGAACCAGATCGTCCAGCGCTCTCAGTGTCTCAAGCAGTGGCGTTTCGGGATGGAACCGGTGGCAATAATAGATATCTACATAATCGGTGCCGAGCCTTCTAAGGCTTGCTTCGCACTGCTCCATAATGTGCTTCCGTGAAAGGCCTTGATCATTCGGACCCTCGCCCATCTTGCCGAATACCTTGGTAGCCAGCACATAGGATTCCCTTGCGTAATTCTTCAGTGTCTTGCCCAGCAGCTCTTCTGCTGCTCCGCGTTCATATACATTGGCTGTATCAAAGAAGTTGATCCCCGCATCATATGCAGTTTCAATGGAACGAACCGCATTCTCCTGCTCAACGTATCCTCCATACGTGAGCCAGCTTCCAAGACTGATCTCGCTGACCTTCACACCGCTGCCACCTAATCTCCGGTACTTCATGCGTGCCATTCCTCCCTTGAAAAATATGTATCTGTTTCCTTTTTAATATAAACCTTCGGTCTTAAAATGAAAAGGAACGCGACAATTCCTATAAGCATAAATAAATAACAAAAAATCCGGTACTCCAAGCGTACCGGATAACGGATTATGCATCTTTTATAACAAAAACGTTCCTATGACCAGCGATACTCCGATAATAATGGAGCGAAGCAATTGAGCCACTGCCATATTGCCTTTCTCAATCTCTTCACACACTTTGAACTTCGGCGTTATAAAATCAAATATAAGATATACAAGAATAAGTACAGCAATACCCACTACAGACCAGACAATCATATCTACCCATGAATGCGAGCTGAAGGAGACCATAGCCACAATAATACACAGACCCAGCAGCTTGCTGCCCATGTATACCCCGGCCGCTTCATTCCCGCCTCTAATTTCCTTCCCGTCGTCAAACCGGGTAACCTTGCTGAACAGGGTATATCCGACGAATAGGATAACCAGGATCAGGACAATCCCGATGGCCACATTCAGCAAATCAACTCCGAAATTCTCCATTTTCTATTGTTCCTCCTTCAAATATATAGGAAATGCAGCCGGACAATAATAAGCCATATCCCCTGTAATTCTTCCGCCTACGCGTGGAAGCAGCCCTGAATACTGGCCGCCAATAACATAAACTCCAGTCAATAAATATCCGGAAAAAGGGCCCTCTTCCGTATGTACCTGCACATCCTCCATCTGACAGCGCAGCTGATAGATAAGCGGCTGATTCCCGTAATAGTTCTGAATGTCCTCACGGCTGTCTTCCTCGCTCTGTCCCCATTCCGCCTCCGTCAATTGGCCTGCCTCATCAAACAGGGAAGTCCCCTTGCCCTCTCTTCCCCAATATCCTTTGGCAACATAAGCCTGACCTTGTTGAATAAACAGTGCGGGACTGTAATAGGTTGGCAGCAGATACTGCTGTATGGCCTCTAGCTGCTCATCCGTATACAGCGGTTCACCCAGCAGTTCGCTTGCCTCTTCGTGCCGTTCATATAGTGACCAGATTAGAGCCATGAAGCCTTTGCTCTGGGTGAGTATGCTTTGAGCCGGATTAATAAGACCTAGCTTCCCCTCTTTTACCAGCTCAAGCATCCATTCTCCAATTCTGTCCTCTGTATCCTCAGCTTCGTCATTGACCAGATACTCTAATGGATACAGCCGATATAGCACCGATATGCGCTCACCCTTGGAATACAGCCCCTCACCTCGGACGATTTCCAGTTCAGATAGGGGAACATAGCAGGCTTCATACCCCATTTCTTGAACGATCTCCATCAGGTACTCGGTGTTGCGCCGATCCTCCACATGCCATTCATAGCAGGTGAATACAACGCGGCCGCCAAGTCCAATCGATTCATAATACTCAAGCAGCAGGCGAAAAGCCTGAGCAATATGCAGCCTCATCTTCACCGAAGTGGCCTGCAGACCGGAAGTATGACACTCGATCAGCTCCCGTGCCAGATAGGAGGCTTCAGGAATTCCAGTTGGAGTATCCGTATTATTCTCTATACACTTGATCCGCCCGCCAGGCTCCAGAATAAAATCCTGCCTGGATACCCCGTGTCCCGGGACCTCCATTCGCGCTGCAGGAATAAGGCTTGCAGGAACACCCAGCTGCTGCGAAAGAAAGGCATCCGGCAAATATCGCTGGGCAAAACGCAGTGTGCTCAGATAGATGCTGTCGATCATCTCCGAGGCATACATCAGCTGCTCGATTTCTTTTTCTGAATAACGTACTGCAGCAGGGAGACAATACTGTTTGCCGTACATCCGATGGTAGGGAATCTGTTCAGCTCTTTCCCCTGCAAAAATTTCATCATGCGGCTTATCAAATGGCAAAATTCGATTCATGTGATCTATCCCCCAGAGCTGAAAAATCCGCCGCTGCCAAAGCCCTTGGAGCTGGAACTCGAACTTGATTTATAGGTAGCAGAGGATTTGCCTGAAGATGAGCTTGATCCGCTGCTGCCTCCATAGTAATAAGCTCCGCCGCCGCTCGACCCGCTGTTATCATCACAATATCCATCATTATTATAATCGTAGCAGTCATCCGATTGATTACCGCAGCCTGCCAGCGCTACAGGAAGGGTGAGGAGAAGAGAGAAGGTCACCATCTTCTGCGCGTTAATTTTCTTAGGGGCTTTGGGCTTCTGAGCTGCATCTGGCTTATTCGTTCTAAGCCTAATGTCTTCTGTCTGTCCGTTCATCTTAGAATTCACCTCGCTTCAAATACAGCACAACCTTGGACCGATCGGTGTCAAATACGGTGTACACACTCTCATAGGTTTCATCACGGTGAACTAGATAATGATCCAGCAGGAGCCGTGCAATATCCATTGTCGAGGACAGAGGGATATTCAGCTCGAACGACTGGAAGGAACGCCCCTTCCACAATACATATTCACAAGCGATACTGCCTGACGATACTTGATAAGCATCGAATGCGGCTTCATACAGTGCTTTGCCATAACTGTATTCGTCCGGATTGAATTTCTTCGCGTAGATGAAATGTCGATGTCCATCTTCAGATTCGTTAGCCGTATGCTCATACAACTCGCCGCGAATGATCGTTGCATTCACCAGCTTGCGGACAAACAGCTCTTCTTGAGACACATGAAGCTGAGTGAGCGGTTCAATCACTTTCTTATCCGACTCAGACCAGTGCTCATAAATTACCGGTACATGCATGTTGTCATCTTTCCCCCATCTTGAGTCTTCTCTTGCCTTGCAGATCAGGCCTCTTGTTTATGCTTAATTTTAAACGTACGAACAGGGGAAGAGGTTACAAAAATTTTCAAAATTTCCTTTAACAACATTTATAAGGATAAGGATCTATGCAAAATTCGGATTGAGAAATCCGAATTGAATGATCACGGATGAAGGTACACTCTTTCCAGCTCACTTGCAGGCAGAGGACGGCTGAAGTAATAGCCTTGAACCTCTCTGCAATTATGCTGGCTGAGAATCTCCAGCTGATCCTTCGTTTCAATCCCTTCCGCAATGACATTCAAATTCAAATGATGCGCCATGTCAATGATGCTGGCAACAATCGCTTTATCACTATCATTGTGAGCAATATCCTGAATAAAGGAACGATCGATCTTGAGCTTGTTGATGGGCAGTTTTTTTAAGTAGCTTAGCGAGCTGTATCCGGTTCCAAAGTCATCCAGACTTATTCTGATGCCCAGATTCGCCAGCTCCTTGAGCACGGTGCTGGACACCTCCGGATTCATCATCAGACTTTCGGTAATTTCGAGCTCCAAGTACTTGGCCTCAAGCCCAGTCTGCTCAATAACATCCTTGATTTGCTGTGTCAGGCTCGAATGATAGAACTGATGAGATGACAGGTTGACGGCTACTGAAATCAGCGGCGCCCCTGATTCATGCCATGACTGCATTTGGCGGCATGCTTCGTACAATACCCTTGACTCCAGCTCCATGATTAATCCGGTATCCTCTGCCACAGGTACGAACATGCCGGGAGGCAGTATGCCCTTTGTCGGATGATTCCACCTTATCAAGGCTTCAACCCCGATAATGGATTCGTCATCAGCCCTTATTTGAGGCTGATAATGCAGTAAGAACTCGCCGCGCTCCAATGCTCTGCGCAAGTCAGCTTCCAGCTCGACCCGCTGCTCCACCTGGGCGTTCAGCTCACAGGAGAAGAATTGGTAGCCGTTCTTGCCATTCTTCTTCACCTCGTACATCGCCGTATCGGCATTCTTCATAAGCTGGATCGCGTCCTTCCCATGGCTGGGAAACACCGTAATTCCGATGCTGGTAGAGACGTAATAGTTATTCCCCTTCATATCATAAGGCTCACTGATTACCGCCATTAACCGTTCAGCCAGCTCCGAAGCATCTGACTCCTCGTTATAGTCGAGCAATAATATGGAGAACTCGTCTCCGCCGATGCGTCCTACCACCACACTCTTGTCCATGGTATGATGGACAATCCTCTTGCTCATCTCCTTCAGAAGGAGATCCCCGTACAAGTGCCCCAGTGAATCATTGATAATCTTAAACCGATCCAGATCCATCACCATGAGCACAAACGGCTGTGTCTCACTATTCTCCCTGTCAATGAGATCCGCAAGCACATTATTAATCAATCGTCGATTAGGCAATCCGGTCAGATCATCGTGAAAAGCTAAAAATTGATTTCTTTCCTTCACTTGCTTCTCAAAGGTAACATCCCTGACGATAATGTAATGGCCTGTAACCTTCCCCTCAATAATGATGGGTACATGCACCATGTTAAGATCAACACGGGTGCCCGCCCGGTTATAGATGACCGATTCATAGCTGAGCTTCTCTCCTGCTACAGATTTCTTATACATTTCCCGGACTCTCTCCCGCTCACTTGGGTCAAAAATCGGAAGAATCTCTTCAATATGCCGGTTCTTCAGCTCTTCTTCTCTTACCCCCGTAATTCGCTCGACAGCAGGATTAAATCCGATGATGTAATGACTCAAATTGACCGAGATTACCCCATCCTGATTGTTATCATATAGGGACTTATACCATCGTTCCTGCTCTCGCCTCTCCTTCTCCTGATTAGAAAATCTTCGTGACACATATAGCCCGATCATAGAGAGACCCAGTGTAAGTAAGGCTCCGCCGGCAATAAGATAACCAAGCCATGTTTGATCCAGCTGAACCCCGGACCGGTTCAAATGAATATGATTCATATCGTACTCGGTTCCCAGCATGCCGATATAGTGCATCCCGGAAATTGCAGCCCCCATGAAGAGTGCACCACCGAGTTTTTTCAAGTACCAGCTCTTCGAGTACTTTGTATTCTTGACAAAATAAAACGAGAACCACAATGCAGCAACCGATGCCAGAAAAGCAACGAGAACAGATAAGACAACAAAAATCCAGTTGTAATAGTGGTCTACAGCCATGGCCTCCATCCCCAAGTAATGCATAGAGGAGATCCCTGCTGCAATGATGCTCGCTCCTAGATATAATCGCGTTCTGGTCAATGATCCATATGCTACAAGGTACAAGGTGACAAAGGAAGCTCCGATCCCGACCACAACAGAAGCCAGAATAAGTGTTAAATCATACGTAACGGTCAGGTGAGTAGAACCGGCCATCGTGCCGACAAAATGCATAGACCACACACCCAGTCCCAAGACAACGGCTCCGTACACAAGCCAGGCTCGGTTTGCCCCCTTCGAACTGCTAAGGGCTCCCGCCAAAGTTAATACGTTGTAGGATGAGACTACAGCGATCAGATATGAGAATAGAACCAGCAATTGGTCAACCGAATGTTCAGTGTATTCCATGAAACTCCCTCTTTCATTTGTCATACGCACCAATGAATAATATATCGTCCAATAAAAAGCAAAAAGTAACATCACGAGTCACCATTTGGTTAACAAAAAGAGCCTTAATTCGTTTAATAACGAACTAAGGCTTCATTAAGGCATACGGACTTTGCTATTGTACCGGTCAAGCGCTTGCTGCTGAATAGCAATGGCTTGCTCCATATTCATGGATTTCAGCTGCTGTATATAGCTCTCAAACTCGGAGAGAGGCTCAATGCCCATAATCATCTTGAGAGACACTTCGTCGACATGCTTGTTGACCTCCTGCATAATGGCAGACAATTCCGCATTCTCTATCTCCGACTTTGGAAGTGCAGGCAGAAGGTGAAGTGAAGCATCCGTATCCGCCCAGATCTGAATCGCCTCCTTCTGTTCAGGCAATGTGTAATACTGCTCCAAATAACGAATGTCCTGCACGAACGGGCCAAAATAGCTGGCACGGGTGTACATCGCGAGCGCCTGTGACGGAGAGAGCTTATCCTTATTGTTCAGGATGAGATCCGTGTATGTCGGATATCCATCGATCATCTCATAGCTCAAGCCTTCAATTCCAAAATTAAACAGCAGATGTCCTTCTTCTCCATATCCGTAATCCAGCATTCGGATCGCAGCCTCCGCATTCTGAATGCTCCCTGAAAGTGCTACACCGCCGCTGATGCCCACCTCAGGAGCCAGCTGCCCGAACTTGGGGCGCATCCCTTCATGTAGGACGGGGTAAGGAGCGGCAATGAGTTCTGCGGAAGGATTCTCTTCTCTGATCTTCGGAAGCCATGTCCCAATGCCCGCTCCTGCATTCCATATCGCTGCTCCGCTCCTCTCCATCGTCATGTTCATATCCTGGGTTTCGGTATCGGTTGTTGCAAAATGCTGGTCAATGAGACCTTCTGCGTACCACGATCGGAACAAAGCCAGGAACTCCTTGTATTCCGGCTCCATCGGACCGAATTTGACGACTCCGTCCTCCATATAGAAGCCTTTTCTTATTCCGTAGGCTCCCACGAAGCCCCCGCCCTCAATTCCGGATAAAGGGTTTGAATTACCAAGAATCGTAAGCGGAGCAGGTACTCCTTTTTGCTCTTTGAAGGCGGTTAGTACGGTATGCCACTCCTCAATGGTCTTCGGGACAGGCAGCTTAAGCTCATCCAGCCAATCCTTTCTTATAATAGGACCCTGATAGGTACGCAGCTTATCCTCTGCCTGAATGAACGGAAAGACGTAATAGCTTCCATCTGCCGTCTTGATTTGACGATCGATTTCAGGGTGGTCTTCTAGAAACTGTTTGAAATGGGGTGCATGCTCCTCGATGAGCTCATTTAATGGGAGGATAATGCCGTCATGAATCGCCTTCTCTGGTCCTCCGGGATAATTCATCCATTCATACTCGATCATATCCGGCAAATTGCCGGATGTGATCATCACATTAAACGCCTCTTTACCTTGATTGAGGGGCGGATTAATAAATGTAAGATTCACCCCTGTTCTCCGCTTCCACTCTTTAAAGAAAGGAATATCCTCCAGATTGGATTTGATACTTGCCGCGTTATTGCTTAGACCTGCCCAATAAGTTAGATCGGCCTCGTCTTCCAGTACATCATCCGAATCCGTATGCTGAAATTCGGCCACACTCAATAGAGAAGATTCGTTTCCCCCTGTATTCATACAAGCCGACAGCATGAGCATGGTTAAAACAGCCAGAGCAGCGATCCACCCTCTCTGATATCGTAGGAGCCGGCATCCCATTCATAGGCCTCCTTTCTAATAGAGCTCTTTATATTTGCCAGGTGTAATCCCTTCATATTTTTTGAACACCCTGATAAATGTTGCGGCATCGTTATATCCTACATGCTTGGAGATTTCATTGATTGAATCCTGCTTGGCAGTCATCATCTGCTTGGCCTGCTCGATCCGATATTTGTGAATGCAGTCAAGCAGGCCTTCTCCTGTATGCGTTCTAAACAGCTTGGACAGATAGCTCCCCTTGAGCTCAAAATGCTCTCCAATTGAATTAACATTCAAATTCATATCCTGGTAATTCTCTTCGATGTAGCTCGTAACCTGTGCCGTTAAACGCACCAGGCTGTCTTCTCTCTCCTGCGTAATGCCGTGTGCTCGCTTGGCTGCAGCATAAGAGCAAACCTCCTTTAACAATGACTCCAGCGCTTCACGCATTTCCTGAAGGGTATCACAATCGGTAATGTGTTCAATGAAGCGTGGATTGCGCTCCACGATGCTCTGATCCACCTCGTTAATCGCCTTCATCATGGTAGCTGCAAGGTTATACATCAGACACCGGGCAATCGTTAAGGACATGACCGGCTTGTTAAAGTTGCGGTCCGTTATTTCTCTCATATAATCGGTTGCCTGATCTAATTCCCCGGCTTTGATCAGATTAATCAGCTGCTGCTCGACCTGAAGCGGATAATAGTAGCCGTATTGATCTTCCAGGGCACCTTCTACCCGGATATTCTCATGCTGAATGATTCCGCTCTTGCCAAGGACCATCTTATATTCCATTGCATCCACAGCCTCTTGATAGGCTGTAGCTATTCCAATCCATGAGCTGTGCTTCCCACTGATGGAGACGGTTATTTCCATCTCATACCGATGAAGGAACTGCTTCGCTTCTGACGCAATGGCATGGAGATCAGCCGCCGCCTCACAAGAATCCGCTTTCAAATTTACGAGGCACACCATCATATCATCTACCTCGGCTACGTATCCAACATGCTGATGCGTATGCACCAGCTCCTCTACCACATTGGAAACAATCAGCTGGATGAGCTTTCTTCGTTCGTTGATATCAATACCCGGCAGCTTCTCATACAAATTCTCTTCATTTTCTACATCAAACAAAATAACAGCAAAATCCTGCGATTGCAGCGGCATGTGAAAGGAACGAAAGGCATCCTCATACGGGACAAGTGTATCGGGTCTGCCCTTCAACAGGCGATTGATCAAGTTGGACCTGAGCACCTGTTCATGCTTGTGCAGCTGCATGCTGATCTCATCATGCTTCGTTCTCGTTTGCAAGACTGCCTCCTGAATAAAACGCAGCTCATTGCCCTCCTGGAGCTCCATCGTTCCAGTATGATCTGTCAATGCACGCACCAGCTGCTGAATCGGCGAATAATTCCTTCTCATAAAAAACCAGGTGATGAGTATCGCACTGATGATGCTCACCGCGATGCTGATATACGTGAAGCTGCGGACATACTCGGCTTTTTCCCAATAGATCCGGCTTGGGATGATGAGCGCATATTTTAGGTCCGATACGGCCGATGGAATGTAGAATATTTCTGATTCCCCCGCTGCTGTTGCGGATAGCTCTACCCGCTGCCCCTTCAGGAATGGAGCAAGCTCCGGTGCATCCGGACGGGTGGACATAAGCACCTCATTATTGTCATTCAGAATGAGCAGCAGGCCTTCATTGAAGCCGGCAATGCTCTCCAGCGGCTTCTGAAACCGGGTCATATCGGCCATAACGACCACGCTTCCGGTATCTCTCCCATTCAAGCCCTTAGGCAGATGTGTTATGTAGGCAATGGATGACGGCAGCTCCGTATTATTTAAATGGGGCAGTACCGTGAACCGGTTTGAGCCGGGAAGCTGAACGGTATCTTTCCATTGCTCATAGGTGAGAGTCCCTGTATCATGCAGCGTTCTAAACGCCGTTTCCATATCCCGGACATTCCCGGAACGGAGGACAGAATGATCGCTGTCCCGGACAATGTAGAACTCGTCGATCGAGGCATAAGATGTCTTGTACAGCTTGAACTGCTGAACTAATTGATAGGAAGTATAGGAAGATTCCTCAGGAGAAATATTGGAGTACATCAGTGTCTGCAGGTTCGAATTCCAGGTCATCTCCATACTCAGACGCTTCATCAGATCAACTTGGTTATCGATCGTATATCTGACTTGCTTCAGAAGCGAATCATTCGCCCGGTCAATCTCGCCCTTCAGTGTATCGCTTGCCTGAAAGTAGATGACAAGACTAATGATGATCGGTATAAAAAGGACTGCCGTGTAAGAAACAAGCCAGGTGACAATGATGCTTTCACGCTTTTGCCACAAATGTTGAATGTTCCTCAATAGTCCATCACCCTATTATTCGTTTTTTTGTGAAGTTCCACTGACTGTGGATTACATTATAACGAAACAAGGCCAGGGACGGAATATACAATAAGTACAATATCATGAGCAAAACGTACAATCCCTTGGAGTCATGATGAAAAAAGAACGCAAACAGCCCGAAGGGCAGCAGTAATACTGTCATTCGGGTGTTGCGCTATATTGTGCTGTATATCCAGTAATGCTAGAATATCCGATGCTTCCAGCCATTCAGCTTGGCGGTCGCCTCAACGAAGAAGTAATCTCCATAGATGAGCGACACGTTGACATTCTCATCCGCAGGACGGTTTCCCGTCCCCTGCAGAAGCATTCCTTCATGAGCGGTGTTGTCCCATGTTCCGTAAGATTGATATAGAGAACCGAGGATATGTTCAGCAGCTGCACGATATCCTCTCCCCTGGGTGTCTCCAAGATGTCCCGCCAGATCGATGAGACCCGAAGCCGCACAGGCCCCTGCCGAACTGTCCCTCGGAATACCACCTTCCTCTTCATCCGCTCTGAAGTCCCAGTAAGGAACCCCATCCTCCGGCAGATGAGCGATGAAGAAATGGGCGACACGCTGTGCAGCGCGAAGATACGTCTCATCACCTGTATGAGTATACGCATTCGTCATCCCGTACAGCGCCCATGCTGCTCCCCGGCTCCAGGCCGACTCCTGAGCTGCCCCTTGGCCGCCGATTGCATCTACCCGCTCTCCTGTCTCCGGGTCAAACCGGACGATGTGATAAGTAGAGCCGTCCTCCCGGATAAATTGTCTCACGACCGTATCCGCATGTGCTCTGGCCACATGCATGAATCTTGGATCGCCGCTCTCCTTCGCAGCCCAGAACAACAGAGAGAGGTTCATGGCGGTATCGACGATCGACCATCCTGTCTTATCCGCTTTCCAAGCTCTAATAAAATTCCCCTTCAGATTGAACCTTCCAGCGAGGAAATTGGCTGCAAACAACCCCCGCCTTGCTCCATCCTTGTCGCCTGTAATCTTGTGCTTGATGACCGCTGTCGGTAGAAACTGAAAGCCCACATCATGATCATAACGGTTCTCCGTCAGGAACAGCTGCTCCATTCGTTCATCCCAGCTCCAGGCGGCATCCTTGTACCGCTGCTCACCCGTCATATCATGCATAATCCACAGAATACCCGGCCAGAAGCCGGACGTCCACCAATCCAGTCTCGTATCATCGTAAATACCGTCACTCTTCGCCACATGAGGACATTTGCCAGCCATCCTGGGAAGCACCGCATCGACCTTTCTACAGATTTGTTCCCATACCGCCTGATTTGCAGCTGTTTGCAATTGCACCATGAACAATCCCTCCATCCGCTGAATTTGGATACTAGCCTTTAAGCGAACCTACCATGACGCCTTTGACGAAAAAGCGCTGCACAAACGGGTACACGCACAGAATCGGTACTGTTGCGACGATAATTGTGGCATATTTAATCGTTTCCCCAATCTGAAAACGGTCTCCGGCTGAGGCGCCGGTGGACATGCTGTCTGTGGAGTTGGCAATCAGAATCTCCCTCAGCACCAGCTGGAGCGGGAACAGCTCCCGGCTCTTAATGAACACCGATGCATAGAACCAGCCGTTCCATTTGTCTACGGCATAATACAGAATCATAACGGCAATGACCGGCATGGACAGCGGAATGATAATGCGGAACAAGATGGTAAAGTGGTTGGCACCATCAATTTTGGCCGATTCCTCCAGACTGTCCGGTATGCCCATAAATGCCGTACGCATAATGATCAAGTTAAACGTGCTGATGCTGAACGGTATAATGGTAGACCAGAGCGAATCCAGCAGTCCGACGCCCTTGACCACAAGATAGAGAGGAATCAGCCCGCCGCTGAAAAACATCGTAAATACGATCAGGAACATAAACACCTTGTTCCACATCACATTTTTGCGTGACAGCACGTACGCCCCAAGAGAAGTCATCAGCAAGTTCACGGTTACCCCCACCACGACAATGAACAGCGTATTCCGAAACCCGAGTCCAATCCCCGGGTTAGCAAGCACGCTTCGATAAGCATCCAGATTAAAGCCTAGCGGCCGCCACAGAATTCCGTCATTCTGCAGCAGCTTTGCCGCATCGCTGAAGGAAGCGAATAGTACATACAGCAAGGGATACAGCGTCGCTGTGACCAGCAGCAGCAGGAATGTATAATTGATGAGATCAAAGATCCGGTCAAACCAGCCAGTTTCCTTTTTCATATCGCTTCACCTCACCATAGGCTGTTATTACTGACTCTTCGGCTAATGTAGTTGGCTGTCACCAGCAGAATCAAATTGATGACGGAGTTGAACAAGCCCACCGCTGAGCTGTAGCTCCATCCGAATTCCAGAAGCCCCTTCCGATAGACAAAGGAGGAGATGACATCGGCTGTCTCATAGGTCACCGGATTGTATAGCAGGATAATTTTTTCGAAGCCGACATTTAGAAGATTCCCCATCCGGAGGATGAGCATAATCGTGATCGTAGGCAGAATGCCGGGCAGGGTAATGTAGAACATCTGCTTCAAACGGTTCGCTCCGTCAATGCGTGCAGCTTCATACTGCTCTTGGTCAATGCTTGTAAGTGCCGCAATGTAGATGATGGATTCCCAGCCGATCCGCTGCCATATTTCGGACAGAATGTAGATCGGCCTGAACAGCTCAGGCTTCTGGAGCATGGCCTGCCCATCATAGCCAAGCCACATGAATAATCGATTGATCAGACCATCCGCATTTGTAAAATCCGTAATAATTCCACAGATCACGACCAGTGAAATAAAATAAGGCATGTACGTAATCGTCTGCACGACCCGCTTGAACCGCCGCTGACGAACCTCATTTATGAGCAGAGCAAGCAATATGGGCATCGGAAATTCAAACAACAGGGAGTACAGGCTGATCAGCAGCGTGTTCTTTAGAATCCGCCAAAAATAGTAGCTGTCAAAAAAATCAATGAAATGCTTCAGACCGACCCAATCGCTGCCGAGAATGCCTTTAATGGGTGTATAGTCTTTGAAAGCAATGACTGCACCGTACATCGGCGTGTAATGAAAAATGAGATAGTACGCGACGACCGGAAGCATCATGAGATAAAGGTATTTATTCAACATGAAATCCCGGATAAACCGGCTTTTGAAAGATCGGGAATGGTCCATGGGGCGGTTTAGTCACCTCATTCTTTTTGAGAGTTTATTGATCTATTTGGTTAACGGTTGTTGTAGCGCTCCAGTGCGGCCATTTGAATCTCGATCGCCCGATCCAGGTTCAGCTGCTTCATCTTCGCTACATAGCTCTCGAACTCATCTACAGGGTCGGTTCCGAGAATGATCTTGATCGTCATCTCGTCCACAAGTGTATTGATATCATTCATAATTGTGGCATACTCGGAGCTCTCCTCCGGGTTCGGCGTAATCGGCGGCAGACTGTACTTCTCTGCATCTGTTTTACTCCAGATTTCTATCGCTTCACGCTGTGTCTCAAGTGCAAGATACTGCTCTATATAGCGTCTATCCTGGACAAAAGGCCCGTTGTAGCTGCTTCGTGCGTACATGGAGATGGCTTGAGCCGGTGCCAGATTGTCCGGGTTCTTGAGCAGCAATTCCGTAAACTGCGGGTATCCGTCTTCCGTCAGATTATAGCTGACACCTTCCTTGCCGAAATTGAAGAACATATGCCCCTCTTCACTGTATCCATAGTCGAGCATCTTCACAGCCAGCTCTGGATTCTCAGACGTTGAAGTAACAGCAACCGTTCCTTCCGACGAATATGCCTGATTTCGCTGTCCAAACATCGGCACCTCGCCCTTGTTTAGGACGGGATAGGGGGCAGCAGCAAGCACAGCGTCCGGATCATTCGCTTCAACGAGCGGCTGCCACTTCCCGATGCCTCCGCCTGTATTACCGACCGTGGCTCCCGTCTCACCGGAAGCCATATTGCTGTCAATCGCTTTCAAATCTGTCGTCGCGACGTTCTTGTCGATCAAACCTTCTGTATACCAGCTGTTGAATAAGCGAAGGTACTCCTTGAAGCCCGGCTCTGCCGGTCCAAATTTCACCTGTCCATCCACCTGATAGAAGCCTCTCGTGACACCGAATGCACCTAGAAATGCACCATTTCCTGAATCATTAAAGAATCTCGGTTTACTGACGACTGAGAATGGAGCAGCAGCACCCTTCTGTTCTTTGAAAGCGCGCAGCGTCGTTGTCCATTCGTCAATCGTCTCTGGAATGGGAAGGCCCAGCTCATCGAGCCAATCCTTACGTATGATGGGCCCTTGGAATACACGCAGGTACTCGTCCTCTCTAATGAACGGAAAAGCATAATAACTGCCGCTATCCGTCTTCACCATCTTGTCAATCTCCGGATGCTCCGAGAGGTACTTCTTCAAATTGGGTGCGTACTTGTCAATAAGCTCATTCAGCTCAATAATGTAACCGTCTTTGATCGCCTTCTCTGGACCCCCCGGAAATCCGAGGAAATTATACTCAATCATGTCTGGCAGATCCCCGGAGGCAAGCATGACATTGAGTGCCTCTTGAGCCTGTCCGGATGGAGGCGCGGTATAGGACAGCGGAACTCCGGTTGCCTTTTGCCACTCCTGAAAAAAAGGAACTTCATCGTGTGTAGCCTTGACTCCTATGAGGTTCCCTGGAAGCTCGCCCCAATAGGATAACGTCACATCGGTTTCGATTGGATATGTCGTCTCTTCCGTGACCACCGGAGCTTCTTGATCTCCTTCATTGGGTTCCTCCGCACTTCCTCCATTTCCAGTACAGCCGATCAATAAGGATGACATCAGCGCCATCACAAGCGTAGAAGCAAACCAACGTTTCATGTACCCAACCCCCACTTTGATTGAATTGAATTGCTGTAGTGACAGATTAATGGATGAAAGCTAGAGCGCGATATGTACAAATCATCAAATGGAGTGTTTATTTTGTTCAACGGAACTGACCATTTCGCAAATGCAATAGACAAAAACGCAAAAAGCGATGGAATGGCTCCTTCGAGAATACCTAGAGGTCACCTAAATTTGCTTCCAAGCGCAATGTTTCTGGCTAACGCGCGTTTCTATCAGGTGCCGGGTGGTAATAATTGAGAAATCGGAACATATTAGGCCCGTACTTGAATAGGAGGATTTGAATATATGAATGACATGAATCAGGAATTTACTGCAGCAGAGCTGCCGAAGAGCCGGGAATCGTTATGGCGTGGAACCGTCTCTCTGCCTTCATTTGAACGATTGTCTGAGAACCTGAACACAGAAGTAACAGTTATTGGTGCCGGTATGACGGGGATTACTACCGCATATCTTCTCGCCAAGGAAGGCTATAAAGTTGTCCTTATTGAGGCAGGCTCAATCCTGGATGGAACGACAGGTCATACGACCGCGAAGATTACTTCCCAGCACAACCTGATTTATCACGAGCTCATTCAACACTTCGGCCATGAACAGGCCAGACTGTATTATGAGGCTAACGAGGAAGCACTGCGTTTTATTCGAAGTGTCATTACCGAAAAAGAAATCGACTGTCAGCTGACGGAAGAGGATGCGTATGTCTATATTCAATCGGAGAATGATCTAAAGAAGCTGAAGGACGAATTCGATGCCTATCAGCAGCTGGCTATTCCCGGTGTGTGGCATGATAAGCTGCCGATTCCGGTACCGGCTGTAGCGGGGATCAGTGTGCCGAATCAGGCACAGTTCCATCCACTCTCTTATCTCAAGAAGCTGGTTGAAGAGCTGATCCACCTCGGCGTTAAGATCTATGAAAAAACGACGGCTGCTGACCTCAAAGAGGAGGATAACAAGGTGACCGTCATGCTGGAAAGAGGCGGCCATCACATTACAAGCGAGCATGTGGTCGTGGCAAGTCATTTTCCGTTCCATGATCCACGTATGTACTTTGCCCGTATGCATGCAGAGCGCTCCTACGCCATTGCTGTGGAGCCGGAAACGGAGTTTGAGGGCGGCATGTATGTAAGCTACGACAAGCCGGAGCGCTCTGTCCGCTCTGCACTGTACAATGGCAAGAAGCTCCTCGTTATTGGCGGAGAGAATCATAAGACGGGTCAGGGAATCAGCACGCACCAGCATTTTGAGGAGCTGGTTCGGTTTGCCGGACAGCATTTTGGTGTGAAGAAGGTCCATTTCCGGTGGTCTGCACAGGATCTAGTCACCATTGACAAGATGCCGTTCATCGGGCCAATTGGCGGAGCTTACGAAAGGGTGCTGGTTGCCACCGGCTTCCGGAAATGGGGGATGACGACGAGCACCGTTGCCGGCAGACTTCTGACGGATCTCATCGTCGGCCGCCACAATCCTTATACAGAATTGTATGATCCCGGCCGGTTCAAGGCAGATCCTTCGATTAAGAACGCCGTAAAGGATAATCTGGATGTAGCCAAGCATCTCATCTCGGGCAAACTGGGTCTCGTTCACAAGAAGATTGAGGATATTCAGCCTGGTGAGGGTGCTGTTGTACGACATGAAGGCAAGCGCGCGGGAGCCTATAAGGACGAATCCGGAACACTGCATCTTGTCGATACGACCTGTACCCATCTGGGCTGTGAGGTGGAATGGAACTCGGGCGAATGCTCGTGGGACTGCCCTTGCCATGGCTCGCGGTTTGCTTATGACGGATCTGTGCTTGAGGGACCTGCAGTGGAGCCTTTACCTAAACTTGATGCACATCAGGCCTAGCGGCTTGTTCAAAATTTCTGGATTGCCTTGTTTCTAATAAGCGAAATCATGGTAGATAGATAGCATGAACTTAAGTGAAAAAAGCTTAAGTTCATAATATCGATAGATAGCATGAACTTAAGTGAAAAAAGCTTAAGTTCATAATATCAATAGATAGCATGAACTTAAGTGAAAAAAGCTTAAGTTCATAATATCAATAGATAGCATGAACTTTTTCAGCTTATGATTAGGAGGCATTTCATATGGATTTACAAACTGGCAAACTCTATTGGCCTGCTACAGTGAGCAGTCCTCCCATCTATCCCCCGCTCACCGAAGATATTCAGTGCGATGCACTGATCATCGGGGGGGGCAGCTCAGGAGCTCAGAGTGCGTATCAGCTTGCGAGACAAGGCCTTCATGTCGTCGTGGTTGATAAACGAACGATTGGAGGCGGAAGCTCAAGCACCAATACGGCATTAATTCAATATGCCGGTGACAAGATGCTTACAGAGCTGGCAGCAGATTTTGGTGAAGAGAAGGCTTCGGCTCATCTGAAGCTCTGCAGACAAGCCATTGACGACATTGAGCAAGCCTGCAGTCAGCTGCCGGATGCAGCTGATTTCGTTCGCAGAGACAGCCTGTACTACGCCTCATCGGAAGCTGATGTACCTGCACTTAAGCAGGAGCATGCTCTACTGAAAAAGCACGGATTCGATGTGGACTTATGGGATGAGAACCAGATTGCAGCGAAATACCCCTTCCGTAAATCCGGCGCCTTGTATTACAGAAACGATGCGGAAATGAATCCGCTGAAATATATTTACGGTTTGTTTGAAGAAGTCAGAGGGATGGGCGGCAAAGTTTACGGAGGAACCGAAATTACCGGCAAGAAGTTCAGTTCAGATGAGGCCGTCTTCTATACCAAGAGCGGACACCAGATTCGCACCAAGTATGTCATCATGGCAGCCGGTTACGAGCAGATGGAGCTGACGCCTAACGCCAATGCCACAATTACCAGCTCGTACGTTGTCATTACGAAGCCTGTTGCTGATCTAAGCAGCTGGTACAAGCGAACGCTTCTATGGGAAACGGCTCGTCCATACATGTATATGAGAACAACACCGGATGATCGAATTATTGTCGGCGGCATGGACCAGGAGACGCATCGATCCGTGAGCAGGGATGCGCACATTGAGTCCGGACGAGATCAACTGATGAAGAATCTGTCCGAGATGTTTCCTGAAATCAAGACCGAACCGGATTACGTGCTTGGTGCCTTCTTTGCCGGAACGCTTGACGGTCTTCCGATGATTGGCCGAAGTGATGAGTACCCGAACTGCTATCACATCATGGCTTATGGAGACAATGGGACGGTATACAATATGACCCTGTCTCGCATTGTCACCGACATGATAACGAAGGGCAGCAGTCCTCACCTCGACTTGTATCTGCGCTCGAAGCCGCCGCGTAAGCAAGCCCAGTAGTAATCAACCGAAAGTAAATAGACCGCCTGCAGCTGCTTGTCCAGTCAGCTGCAGGCGGTCTTTCTTTTGTGCCACACATGATCCCACCTTCGACGGAAGTTTTAGTGCATGATGTGGTTCTGCTCCTGATCTCTATTTTCATCAATGTAGTCCCATTTTTTAAGTTTAAGCATATATGACATTCGAATTAATGCCCGGACCAGCATTTGAATACTTCCCAGTATAAATAGACAGGTACCGATCAGCTTAACTTCCGGATAGAACAAGCAGAAGCTGCCGGCAAGAAACAAGAGTGATGTGGCAATTTCGCTAATCATATGCGCGATTTCATAACGATTGCGAATCTGAAGTCTTTTTCTAGATCGGGGTGATCTTCTACGATAGAAATGGAGACCTATCCTTCTTTTCTTAGCATGCTTCTTCTGGGAATGCTCCTGTTTATGTGAGCTGGGCTCCTTCGCCTCTTGATGGTTGTGATTCATGTACGATCCTCTCCTTCTCTGCTTTCCTTACCCGTAGGGGAGAGTTTCAAACGGATGAGCCGCTTCATAAATTTCACTACCTTGCATTATTCAGTACTGAGTGTTAATATTTACCTGTTCACTACTATATAATAAACAGTACTAATCTAAATTTAGTATTTATTTTTAAAATGATGGCCACAGAAAGGAGACCCGAATCTGGTTGAATGTGAATATCCAATTTAAAAAAGGCGCATTAGAGCTGTGCGTTCTTGTACTGATTCACCGTAAAGACCGTTATGGATATGAGCTGGCTCAAGCCGTATCCAGGCATATTGAGATTGCAGAAGGCGCCTTGTATCCCCTGCTTCGCCGATTAGTCGCAGATGGATACTGTACTACCTATCTGCGTGAATCTAACGAGGGGCCTCCGCGTAAGTATTATAGTTTAACGGATTCTGGACTTGCCTATATGCTGAATTTGGAGCTTGAATGGAATGTATTTGTGTCCAGTGTTACCAATCTACTGAAGGAAGGATATAGCGAATGAACAGACGTATGTTTATGACGGCTCTGGAACGCGAGCTTAGACTGCTTGACAAAGGTGAACGGATGGAGCTGTTAAGTGATTACGAGCAGCATTTTGAAATGGGCTTGGCTGAAGGCAAGACGGAAGAAGATATTTCTAGAGAGCTGGGTCATCCAAGAGAGCTGGCGCTGGAAGCCCTCGGTGATCGGTATGCTCCCCCAGCACGGGAGGCCGCTTCACCTAGGTTCAATTACAATAACGCCTATGGTACATCTAACAATGCAGATGTGCCATTCACAGCGAGTATGCCTTATATGACAGAATCGAGATCAAGCCACCGCGCTTTCGGCAGCTTTTTCTCTGCCATCGGCATGTTCTTTCTGAATCTCATCTTTGCCCTGCCGATCTTTGCAACCATATGGTCCGTGTGGCTGGCTATTGCCGTAACATCAGCCGCTGGCGTTCTGGCTCCATTCCTTGCCCTGGCCGACTTTATGTTCCAGGAGAAGCGTGTGATCTGGGCTGAAGCGTCCTTTAGTATCGCCATGCTTGGCATAGGTATCCTGCTCGGCATTTTCTCGCTGTGGGCCGCCAAGAAGCTCGGAATGCTCACACGGAGTTATGTAAGCTGGAATGTCAAAGTGGTGAAAGGAAGGGACCAATAGATGAAGAACTGGTTGAGATTTGGCATAGCCTGCATTGCTGTCGGCGTTGTCGGCATGTCCATTTTCGGATTTGAATTTGGAGATGACCGGGTGGCATATGAGAAAGAGCTCGCATTTTCGGAAGCAGGCATCCATTCACTTGTCATGCGGACGGATAGCAGTACGAATATTAAATTTGTACCGACTGAGGAGGATCAAATTACCGTATTGTTCACAGGCAAATGGCATCAAGATGCCATAGATCGAATTGAACAGACCGCGCCGGAGGGCAGCAGGCTTACAGTGGATACGACAGCGGAGGATTCCTTTCAATTCCTATCCTTTAATCTGGATTTCTCAGACAATCATATCGAGGTTCGGATGCCCGCCGACAAAACGCTAGATGAGCTTATTGTTGACAATATATCAAGCAGTAACGATATTACCGGAGTTAAGGCAAGGCATGTTGCTATTTCTTCAACCTCAGGCGATTTCAAGCTCGAAGATGTTCAAGCCAGTCAGCTGGCCGTAAGTCTCTCGTCAGGCAATCTGGATATGAAGAATGTCATGGCCAAGGACAGTGCAAGCTTCGAGATGATCTCTGGAGATATTGAGCTTGAGGACTTCAGTTCAAGTCAAATTGCAGTAAAGCTCCAGTCCGGTAGTATAGAGGCGGCGGCAATCCAAGGTCATCTGGAGGTCAAGTCCACTTCCGGTGATATTGAAATTGACGATCTGCACGGAGATACCAGCATTGAAGTACAGTCCGGGAATGTGGAAGTCAGTCAATCGGTGATCGGCAACTTAGATATCCGGGCTGTATCCGGCGATGTGGAGGTTATAGCAGCACCTGATTTTGCCGGATTCTATGATGTTCAGGCCGTATCTGGAAGCATCCATGCTCCCGAATCACCAAGAACCGGAACAGAGCTGATTAAAGTGCGCACCACTTCCGGAGATATTCAAATCGAACAGCCGTAAGCTTCAATTAACTTGCATTGAGGCCCGGCAAAAAATCCATACTATATGAATCCACTTCATGAATCAATTCATGATAGCAAGGGAGAGATTAGGTATGGATTTGCAAAGTGGTAAATTATATTGGCCTACAACTGTTGTTCGCCCTCCTTCTTATTCCAGGCTGGAAGAGGATATATCCTGTGATGTACTTATTATTGGTGCAGGCAGCTCAGGCGCACAGTGTGCCAATATTCTGGCTGGACACGATCTATCTGTGGTCGTGGTTGATAAAAGAAAAGCAGGTGCAGGCAGTACCAGCACCAATACGGCACTGATACAGTATGCAGGCGTGAAGAGCTTCGTATCACTGAGCAGCTCCTTCGGTGAAGAGATCGCCGCACGCCATCTCAAGCTGTGTGAGGCGTCCATTAACGATATTGAGCGGGTGTGCGCTCAGCTGCCATTCGATTCAGAGTTTATAAGACGAGACAGTCTGTATTATGCAAGCTTCAAGGAGGATGTCCCTGCCTTAGCGGAAGAACATGCCCTCCTTCAAAAGTACGGGTTTCAAGTTGATCTGTGGAATGAGAAGCATATTTCTGGACTCTACCCTTTTCAAAAGGACGCTGCGCTCTATTATCATAATGATGCCGAGATGAACCCTTTAAAGTTCGTTTACGGGCTTCTGGAGAACATCAAATCTCAGGGAGGGCGCATCTATGAAGAGACAGAAATTGTAGGCAAACGTTTTGAGCAGGATTACGCTGTCTTCTATACCAAGGAACGCCGTAAAATTCGTGCAAGGCACGTCATTATCGCTGCCGGATATGAGGATAAGGATTTCAAGACGGAGAAAAATGCCACTCTGACCAGCTCATATGCTGTCATAACCAAGCCGATTGACGATTTCACCAGCTGGTATAAACGTACCTTGATCTGGGAAACCGCGCGTCCCTATGTATATATGCGTACAACTGCGGACAATCGGATTATTATCGGAGGTATGGATAAAGACACGACCTATACGGCAACAAGGGACTCCAAAATCATGGCAAGCAAGGACAAGCTGATTCAGGAATTTAACAAGCTGTTCCCTGACATGAATGCAGAACCTGAATATTTTCTCGGAGCGTTCTACGGAGGCACGCATGATGGGCTGCCCATCATCGGTCAATACGAAGGTTATCCACACAGTTATGTCATTATGGCCTATGGAGATAACGGGACCGTATACAATGGTGTCTTAGCCAAAATTGTCTCTGACCAAATCGTTACAGGATCAAGCCCTGACCTCGATATCTATCTGCAGAACAGACCGTTAGCCGCCAACTAAGTCAGTGCTTTTTACAGTCCAATATATCATTAGTCAACATCAAAGGGAGACATGCATCATGGATCTGCAGAGCGGCAAATTATACTGGCCAACCACGGTCCGCAATCCTCCTGTTTATCCGTCTTTAGCAGAGGACATTCAGTGTGACGTTCTAGTGATCGGGGCGGGAATATCAGGATCTCTATGCGCCTATCATCTTGCTGAGCGGGGGTTAAAGGTTGCTGTCGTAGACAAACGCAGGATCGGAGAAGGCAGCACAAGTGCCAATACCGCTGTTATCCAGCTATCAGGTGAGAAGAGCTTCGTGACACTGGCCAACCACTATGGTGAACACATCATCTCGCGGCATGTACACCTGTGCTGGGAGGCGCTGAATGAGCTTGAAGACATTTGTATGAAGCTGCCGATTCATGCACAGTTTGTTCGCAGAGACAGCCTGTATTACGCTTCCTCTACAGAAGACATTCCTTCCATTCATAAGGAGTATGACTTCCTGAACAGGCTTGGACTTCCAGTCGAGTTGTGGAATAGGGAGCAGATCAGAGCTGTGTATCCTTTCGATAAACCGGCTGCCCTGTACAGCTACAACGAGGCAGAGCTGAACCCGCTCAAATTCGTGTATGGATTATTGGAGAGGGTGAAGTCTCTCGGCGGCTCCATTTACGGTGAAACAGAAATTACAGGAAGAAGAAAGGATATGAAGGAAGCTGTCTTTTATACGGCTGCTCCTCGCCGGCACCAGATCAAGGCCCAGCATGTCATTATCGCTGCAGGGAATGAGAACCGTGATTTCCAATCGGAGAAGAATGCCGATATGATCAGCTCCTACGCGGTAATCACCAAGCCAGTTCCTGACCTCTCCAGCTGGTATAAGCGCACATTAATCTGGGAAACCGCACGTCCTTATGTCTATATGCGGACAACACCGGACAATCGCGTCATCATTGGTGGAATGGACAAAGATACCACCATCCCTGAGGCCAGAGATACCAAAATCATGCGGAGCCGGGACAAATTGATGGAAGCCTTCCACAAGCTGTTTCCAGATATCCCGGCAGAGCCTGAATATTGGCTTGGCGGCTTCTTGAGCGTAACGCATGACGGTCTTCCCATGATTGGCCGGTATGAAGCGTATCCGCACTCTTATATGGTAATGGGCTATGGCGACACAGCCATACTATATAATGCCGTCTTATCCAGAGTATTGGCCGATGTCATTACAGAGGGCTCAAGTCCAGACCTTAGCATCTATCTCAACACCAGACCTCTTCATACGGACTAACTCCAAAATTCAAGCAGGAGGCAGCCATGGACGAAAGATAGAGTTCGTGGCTGCCCCCTGCTTTATTATTCCTTTAATGTTAGGTCGTTTCATTCACTGAAATCGATGATCGTGGGCATTACATTAATAAATAGTCGGCACCATACCCCCATCCATACGGATCGGCGAGCCTTTAAATGCAGAGGCATAAGGACTGCATATAAATGCAGCTAGTCTGCCAATTTCCAGCGGTCTGATAAATCGCTGAATCTCCGATTGGGGCAGATTTGACGCCATAAATTGTCTCTCCTTTTCCGAAAAAGACATCTTATCGTCAGCATAAATCCCCTCGATGATCTGCTGCACATTTTCGGAGAGCGTTGGTCCCGGCATAATCGTATTGACTGTTACTTCAGTGCCTATCGTTAATTTGGACAGACTTTTCGATAAGGACAGCAGCATCGATTTGGTCATGCAATACTGCGGCATCTGACCTGAAGGCATCACGGCCTCCTCACTCGCAATAAAGATCATGCGTCCAAAATTATTTTTCAGCATTTGAGGTAAATAAAATTTAGACAGGCCGTTGGCTGCAAGTACATTTGTACGGAAATATTTTTCCCAAGTTGCGTCATCCACGTCCTCATATTGCATAATTTCATAGATCCCCATATTGTTAACCAAAATATCCACATGTGGATATTTCTCAAACAGAGTCTCTCTTTGTTTCATATCTACCATATCGGCAGCCGCATTTTGAGGAGAAGTCGTTGGAAATTGCGACCTAATTTCGTTAACGGTTAGTTCTACCTCTTCGTAATTTCTTCCATTAATAAGTACATTCACGCCTTCTCTAGCAAGTTCAATAGTAATGGCCTTCCCTATACCTTTCGTTGAACCCGTGATCAAAGCTGTCTTGTTGTGTAATCCCATATCCATAATGCATTTCCCCTAAAATTGTGGTGACATAGACTCGCAAATCCATCTATGCGATAGGGATTATATTACCTTATGAAGTTAGTCATGTATCTAGCTCAGGGTGTCAAGCTTCTTGCATTACACGCCAATAAATAACTTCTTCCCGCCATTTAAATATTCGGAACGCCAATGAGAAGGGGTGTCCCCTTCCCATTGACGGAAAGCGCGATAAAATGAATTCTGGTCCTCGTAGCCAACCAAGAACGCCACTTCTTTGATCTCGAGCGAGGGATCGGCCAAATACTCGATTGCCTGCTCATGTCTCGTTTGCGTTAATAGCTCCTTATAACTCGTACCTTCCTCATTAAGCCTGCGCTGAAGTGTTCGGTCGCTCATATTAAACTCCTTCGCCACCGTCTGCATGTCGGGCCTGCCTCCCATAAGGCTCCGTTTCATCATCCACTTTACGGTGTCAGTAAGGGAGCGGCGGTGCAGCAGTTCCTCATCCAGCGTTCGATCCATCACCGGGGTCAGGATATCGAGCAGCTCTTCGTTATATGATGTAAAAGGAAGATCCAAGTCCCGTTGCCACAGCGTAATCCGGTTTCTGTCTCTACCTACCCGGACAGGACATCCGAAATAAGCTTCCAATGTCTGCACATTACCCATGGGCTGTACAAATTCAACGCAGCATGCTGTCAATTCACGCCCTGTTCCCCGGCGCCCCAGCTCCAGAAGGTAGGCTAGCGTAATGCCCACCAATACCGATGGACCAGGCGCGTCCGTATGCTGCCACTGCAGCTCGACAATGCAGTCCTCGCCTGCCTCGGTAATACGCAAGCCCTCAGGAGGACACATTTGTTTGTACCTTGCCATGCGGTATAGAGCATCTCGATAATTGCGGGCATGGTATGTCGCCAGCACAGCCGGCGGATATTGTGCGGTTTCGAAGGCTTGGGCAAGTCCAATAATACTTTCGGCAGTATCCCCTGCTAGATCGGAATAAGCCTGCCATATTGCAAAGTACTCGCTAGTGGTGACTTTTGGCTCAGTGATAACCGTAAGCGGCAGTCCCGCTCTGCGAGCTACATCCAGAGGAGCAATTCCTAACGATTTAAGTCCGGACCAGAATCCCGATGGAAATTTAATATGCGCAGCAGTTTGTGATCTCATATACAAGCCTCCTTTTAACTACTGGTTTGGATATATACACATGTATTAATATGGGTTTGCAGTTTAAAACACACATCAGCATACTCTCAAGTCTATTCCTATGTCTACTTAAGCCTAATTCCCTCCCATCAGCTGAGCTAGCACTAATCCTTCTAAAAAAAGACACAAAATTGTCACTTATGAAGCAAGCTGCGTATCATATATCATAACTTTTATGTTGTTCTAAAAAAGGAAGGATGTATGGAATTGCCTAGTAATAAAAAAGAAGGAATGATCTTTGGACTGTTTATGTGTTTTGGAATGGTCCTGATCATGTCACTGTATAACACAGCTTTAGTCGGATTCTCCACATTTCATATCCAGACGTTTGCCATTCAATTTGTCATAACCTTTATTGTCGCGTTTCTCGCAGAGTCTGTCGTGGAACCCAAGGCGCGTAAATTGGCATTATCTCTGCCTTATGATAAATCGAAGCCCATGAACATCATTCTGTCCATTGCCGTGTGTATGGTCCCGATGATGGTGCTCATCATGTCTGTCTATGGCATGATTCTGAAATCCATGATGGTAGGAATCGAAGGTTCTATTTTCACAGCCTACCTCAAAACAGTCGGACTAAATATTATCGTTGCACTCCCTGCACAGCTGCTGATTGTGGGACCGATCTCACGGTTCTTGCTAACGAAGTTTGTTAAACCAGCACCTCATCTTCAGCCGGAGTGAAGCGAATAAATAAGGAAGCAGGCTGCCCTCGGCAGCTTGCTTTTTTTAATACAAATAAAGAGGAGCACCCTCTCTTCTTCTCATCCCAGATTATACTAGACTCAGGTCCAGTATGATTCACTTTCTCAAGACCGATTACAGCTTATAACAAGTATGATAAGATTCTGGTTAGATAAAATTTAGAGGGAAGGAGTGTCTCGCCTTGAGTATTAAAAACAAAGCAAGTTTGTTTGCCCCCCTGCTCATTATCGTCGGTGTGTTCCTGCTGCTGAACTCAGGTAATCATCTCGGAACCGGCTCCATCTTCGCCTATTTCTGGCCGTCCTTTTTCATCATCCCGCTGGGCATCTTTTTTCACTGGCTATATTTCTCGCTGATCGGAAGAGGCATCGGGCTGCTTGTACCTGGAGGGATCTTGCTCGTCGCAGGACTGACCTGCCAAATTGCTATAGTAACCGACAGCTGGATCACGATGTGGCCAGGCTTTATTCTTGCAGTGGCAGCCGGGCTGTTTGAGCTGTATTGGTTTGGCGGCCGAAATAAATATTTGCTGATCCCTATCAACATTCTGACCGCCTTGTCCTTCATCTTCTTCATTGCATTCTCACTTGGCTCCATGCTGAATCAATTCTCTGTTGTCCAGCCCTTCATTGCCCTGATTCTCATCGTAGCTGGAGTATCGGTCCTGTTTCGCCGCAAAAAGAAGCCGCATTTCTATTGATGTCTGACAGATCTCTATCCGGCTATGACTACATATAACATCGGCAAGCCTCTCCCCGTTTTAGGGTGGAGGTTTTTTGCTTTACCAAGCTTGCAGTCACGCTGCGGGCTTTTTTTCTGCAGAAAACCGTCCTTTATCTGGTGTTTTTTCTTCTAACCATCCTGTTATTCCATATAATGAGGTTGGCACCTGATCCCTCTTTGGGGTAAAATTTATATTTGGTACTTCCTGCCTTAAATTTGAATTTTTATCAAGTAAACTTATAAACGAATTCATGATCAATTTGAGCTTGCTCAATCAGAAATGGTGGAAACAGAAAAACATGATGTACACAGACTGGCTATATTGGCTATTCGTACTCGCAGCAGTTGTCCTGTACTATATCAGCCCTCATCGGATTAGACCGCTTGTTCTCATTGCGGCAGGGATTTCATTTTATTCCTATTATGCAGGCTCCTTTGTCCTACTGCTGCTCGCAGAGGCGATCATCGCCTTCCTGTTGATTCATAGATCGATTAAACATGGTAAACGCTGGATCTATCCTGCGGCCATTCTTCTAATCGTCATTATACTCGGGTATTTTAAGTACGGCAGCCGGCTTGGCAGCATGGTGAACAGCTTATTTGGGTTTATACACGAACCTTCCCTGCCTACCGTAGATGATGTCATACTGCCGCTGGGGATTTCTTACTTTACCTTTGAGCTGATTCATTATGTCATTGAGAAGAAACGTGGAAATCTGCCGCAGCATAAGCCTGTAGGCTTCCTGGCATTTCTCTTCTTCTTCCCGACGATGGTGGCTGGTCCGATTAAGCAGTTTCAGCAGTTCTACCCTCAGCTGACCGCCGCTTTTCAATGGAGTCATGTTCGAATCGGCGTACTGCGTATCGGGATTGGATTATTCAAAAAGCTGGTGCTGGCCGCATCTCTTGACATTCTTGCTCAGCCTGTTTATTCGCCTGAAGGAATCAGTGGCACGGACACATGGACATTATGGGTATCGCTGATTGCCTACACCTTTGTTATCTATTTTGATTTCTCGGGCTACTCTGATATTGCAATCGGGACGGCACGTTTATTCGGCATCGTTATACCAGAGAATTTCCGCAATCCCTATCTGGCCCGCAGCATTGCCGAGTTCTGGAACCGCTGGCATATCTCGCTGGGCTCCTGGCTTACTCGTTACGTCTATTTTCCACTCGGGGGAAGCCGTGTATCCAAATCACGGATTTATGTAAACCTGATGTGCACGATGACCGTGTCCGGAATGTGGCATGGAGCAGCCTGGCACTTTGTAGTTTGGGGGATGTTTCATGGTGTGATGCTCTGTATTCATCGATTCTTTATTAAGGAAATTAAGCCCCTTATGAGGCCCGTACCGGTCTGGCTTAAACCCGGAACGACACTGCTTGCCATTGGAATTACTTTTTTTGGCGTTACCCTGAGCCGGGTGTTCTTCGTGCTGCCCGTATCGGATGGAATGGATTTAATGCTAAGACTATTCGGTCTTGGCTCCTGAGAGTGAGGATGTAAGATCATGTTAAACAAGCTTCCTATCAAAAAACTGGCCCTGGCAATGCTGGCTCTCGCTGTCCTTGGTTTATGCGCGATAACCTTATGGGCCGGCAATGCTGTGGAAGAATCAGAGCAAGCGATCGTAACCTACGCTGAAGAAGAGCTAAGGGTGCCTGCATATGATTCTATTGTATATACACCGCTGTGGATTGAGCATTTACAGGCGCAGCCGGATGACCATAAGCCATGGGTCGGACTGTTCGGAGCTTCCACCGTGTACGGAACCACCGTAAGAGACAGCAGTAACACGACCTCCGGCGTGATGCAGGTTCACCTGAACGACAAGCGTGTGCTGAACCTCGGATTAACGGGGGCTCGGCTGGCCGAAACGTATGCCATCCTCGCCTCTGTCATCGATGAGGTGGATTATGTAATCTATGAGATCAATTACGGCATACTTCCACTGACAGATAATGATCCAGAAGTAACGGTATACCCTTCATTGCTCAGCAAGCTGGATCAGAATATTCCGAAATCGTGGCTGCGTCATTCTCCTGCCAAGAACGAGGAGTCCGTACCTAACGCCGTCCACGATTTCATGACAACCGAAATATTAAGCCATTGGCCGCTGTATCATGACCGCGATGTATTAACTTATCGCCTGCTATCTACACGTACTTCACTTGAGAAGCTGCGCAGGGAGGTAACTGCGGAACGGAATGAAAGACAAGGCATCGTAACACCTTACACACCACCGTATACACCCTATGAGCAGCTTTCGGCAGAGCAGCAGGCGGGCATCGTCAATCATTTTACCAATCTATATACATGGAGCAAGCCATTTCATGCAGAGAGCAGCTTCGGACTGACCCTGATGAACAAGACCCTCGATTTGCTGGACAAGCATAGCAAGCAGGCTGTCTTCTATACGGCTCCACTGGACAAGGATCTGATTACACGGCACAACATGCTGAATTGGACAGACTATTTTACGGTTATGGGGGCCTACCAGGAGCTCATTGAATTCCGCGGCTATCCCTTCATTGAATTCAATGCGGGGGGAAGTAACCTGATACCACATGAGTTCTATCACGACTCTTCCCACATGGTAGATGAAGGAAGTCGAATCTTCGGGGAAATCTTATACGAAAGGCTGTTGCCATATGGAATTACAGCGCAGTAAAGCGCGGACAGAGCCCAATATCTTGGATCTCATTCCCCGCGCAGCTCGAATCGCAGCCTATGGATTGATATCCATTGCGGGTGCACTTGTAATTATCGCCGTCGTGCTGGGGATCATCTTCTTCTCTGGAGAATCAACGGAATTTATTTATATGAATTTTTAACGACAACGACAAAGGTCTGACCCTGTACAATGCAGTGGTCAGACCTTTTACATGTTGATAACCTTTAATAGGAGATATTCACTTATAAGACTTAATAGATACTCACAAATTCATCCACAGGCTTTCTATATCCCCGCGGTCTTATTTTCTCCTCATCCGCTTTGCCGAGCGTAATCATCATAACGGGAATAAGGTCCTCCGGGATATTTAGCAGTGATACCAGCTGCTCATCATCGTAACCGATCATCGGACAGGTATCCCATCCCATATCCTTCGCAATCAGCATGAGCTGCATCGCTGACAGGCTCGCATTACGAATCGCCTCATCCCGCTGGAAGGAAGGCCCTCTCGTCTCATACATCTCGATCACACTGCTTGTCTCCAAGTCGTATTCTGTTTGTGTCATCATGCCAAGTGCGAGCATTCCTTCGTACAGTCGTTTCACCTGCTGATAAGCCTTGGTATCCCCGAGCACGATAATGACTGCGGAGGAGGTCAAGGTCTTATATTGGCCGGATGCTTCATAGGCCTTCTGCTTGTCCTCCGGACTCTGAAGTACCAGATAATTGGCATGCTGCAAGTTAAACGCCGAAGGAGCAAATTTATTGATCGAGAACAGCTTCTCAAGCTCTTGTTTGCTAATCACTGCTCCTTCCTTAAACTTCATAGCGGAACGCCTTTCTTTAATTACCGTCTGCAGCTCTCCCATTGTGTTAACCCTACTTTCTTAAATTAAGATTCATATGTATCCACAAGCTTGTATTTCATTGAATCAATTTCATAAATCATTAACCAGGTGGATTTGAAGCTATATACCCTTGTTTGAAGCAGCTCAAGGTATTATGAAATTAATCCTATTATATATTATTTAGTAAGTGAAAATAAGTATGTATAATAGATTACTCTTGATGGATAAGAAATTTGATAGATAGCCATTGATCAAAATAGCAGCTTAAATTTGTCATATACAATAATTGCATAATTATTCAGTTGTTAGAGAGAGAAAAAGACCTGTTATCCACATGTGGATAACAGGTCTTCGTATTTAAGCTTATTTCGGATGCATTTTGAACTCCAGGAATAAATCATTGTAATGGGACAGCATCCGTCTGCCCAGGTTATCGTAGACCTCCAGCTTCCCGGTAAGCTCTTCATCTGGATAGAATCGCTCATCTCCAGAGATATCCTCAGGCAGCAGCTCAAGCGCTGCCGCATTCGGCGTTGAATAACCGACGTACTCTGCATTTCTTGCCCCATTCTCGGGATCCAGAATGAAGTTGATAAACTGATGTGCTCCCTCTATGTTGCTCGCTGTCTTCGGGATCACCATGTTATCAAACCACAGGTTCGAGCCTTCTTGCGGAACAACATAGTCGAGCTTCTCATTCTCGCTCATGATTTCGGATGCGTCACCAGACCAGACGAGACCTACCGCGGCCTCCTCGCCGGCGAGGAGCATCTTGATCTCATCCCCTACGATAGCCTTGACGTTGGGAGTAAGGGTGGACAGCTTCGCGAGTGCTTCCTGCAGATGGTCTTCATTGGTATCATTCAGTGAATAATGCAAGCTGTTGAGTCCCATCCCAATGACCTCTCTTGCCCCATCCAGAAGCAGGATCTGATTCCTCAGACTCGGATCCCATAGATCGTCCCAGCTCTTGAAGGTGAGATCTGTCAGCTCCGGATTGAACACAATGCCCACCGTCCCCCAGAAATAAGGAATAGAATATTCATTGCCAGGATCAAAGGACAAATCCATAAACCGTTCATCGATATACTGCAGGTTCGGTATTTGAGAATGATCCAGCGGAAGCAGGAGATCATCCTCCTTCATTTTACTGATGGCATATTCAGAGGGTATCGCAATATCATACGTCGTACCTCCCTGCTGAATCTTCGTCATCATCGCCTCATTGGAATCAAATGTTTGATAGATGACCTTAAGTCCGCTCTCTTCTTCAAACTCCGTAATCAGCTCAGGATCGATGTAATCGCCCCAGTTATAGATCGTAAGGGTGTTGCCGCTAGAATAGCCTTCACTGGAGTTGAGAACCGATGTAAGGTACATCAGCAGAAACGCGACGATCAGCACCACACTGAACGTCTGTACCAGCTGCTTCATGGTCTCAGCCCCTTTCCTTGAAGCTTGGCCTGCCGGGTGTTAATGAAGTAATAGCCAATAACAAGCACAATGGTAAGCAGGAATAACAGCGTCGACAATGCATTGATGGAGAGCGATACCCCCTGCCTTGCACGTGAGTAGATCTCAACCGAGAGTGTTGAGAAGCCATTGCCTGTAACAAAGAACGTCACAGCGAAGTCATCCAGTGAGTAAGTCAAAGCCATAAAGAATCCGGCAAAAATCCCCGGTTTAACAAACGGCAGAATGACTCTTGTCAGTACATGCCAGCCAGAGGCACCTAGATCTCTTGCTGCGTCAATTAGCGTTGGGCTCATCTCCTGCAGCTTAGGAAGCACCATCAAGACAACAATTGGCACACTGAACGCAATGTGGGACAGCAGCACTGAGCTGAACCCGAGCTGAATGCCCAGCATTGTAAAGAAGATCAGGAAGGAGGCACCGATAATAACATCCGGGCTCACGATAAGCACGTTATTAAGTGAGAGCAAGGTATTCTTGCTGCGCTTGCGCCGAACCTGATAAATCGCAAGTGCACCGGCAATTCCTAATATGGTGGATACTACCGCGGATAGCAGCGCAATAACAAACGTATTCAGTACAATAATCAGCAGCCTTGTGTCTGCAAACACTTCTTCATACCATTCGAGTGTGAAGCCTTCAAAGTTCTGCATCGTTCCACCACTGTTGAAGGAGTAGAAGATCAGATAGAAGATTGGCAGGTACAGTATGGCGAAGATAATAAACAGATACAGATTAGAGAGCTTACTATTTCTTCCCATGAGGCACACCCCGCTTTCCTTGACCGCTGATGAACATAATTGCGATCATAATAATGATCAGGAAGACGGCAATGGTGGCTCCCATTCCCCAGTCCTGTGTCACGAGAAAATGCTGTTCGATGGCTGTACCCAGCGTGATCACACGGTTACCTGCAATCAGTCTTGTAATCATGAACAGTGATAACGCGGGAATAAAGACAGCCTGTATACCAGCCTTCACACCACTTAAGGTCAGCGGAAAGATCACCCGCCGGAACGTGGTAAAGGGCGATGCCCCCAAATCTCTTGCTGCGTAGATGAGAGATGGATTAAGCTCCTCTATTGCGTTAAAGATCGGCAGAATCATAAATGGAATAAAGATATAGACCGAGACAAAAATAAAGCTGAAATCCGTAAACAGAATTTGCTGTGTTCCAATTCCAATCGTCTCAAGCAGCGCATTGGTGAACCCATACGTTCCAAACAGCCCAATGAACGCATACGCCTTCAGCAGCAGGTTGATCCAGCTTGGCAGAATGACCAGCAGAAGCCACAGCTGCTTATGCTTCGTTCGAGTCAGCAGATAGGCGGTCGGATAAGCGATCAGCAGCGAGAAGATCGTAATGAGCAGCGCATACCAGAACGAGCTCAGTGTCATTTTTAGATAAACCGGTGTAAAAAACTTGGCATAATTCTCAAATGTGAACTGTCCTTCAACATTAAAGAAAGAGTAGTACAGGATCAGCAAAATCGGGGCAACGACGAACAGCACGATCCATAGCATATAAGGGATCAGGTAGAAGTTGCGGGTTCCCATGCTACGATTCATAGCTTACTCCTTGTCCTTGAATTCCTTCGGACAGATCGCCATAGGATTCAAGACGCTTGTCGAATTCCTCCTCTGTCTCGCCAAAACGCATGACGTGGATCGCCTCCGGGTCGAAATAGAGCCCGATGGTCTCTCCAACAACAGCACGCTTCGTAGAGTGCACGAGCCACTCGTTCCCTGCATCATCATAGCTGGAAATTTCATAGTGGACTCCGCGGAACAGCTGAGAATCTACGCGTACCTGGAGCTTACCATGGTCGGCCGTCGTAATCTCGAGATCCTCTGGACGAATGACGATCTCAATCGGCTCGTCCTTCTTAAGTCCTTTGTCCACACATTCAAATATCTTGCCTGCAAACTCGACCCGATAGTCCTCCTTCATCTTTCCAGCCACAATGTTGGACTCTCCAATGAAATCAGCGACAAATCGGTTAATCGGCTCATCATAAATATCGATCGGTGTACCGCTCTGCTGAATGACACCTTCGTTCAGAACGAAGATCTCATCGGACATGGCAAGTGCTTCTTCCTGATCATGCGTAACAAAAATAAAGGTAATGCCCAGCCGCTGCTGCAGCTCACGCAGCTCATACTGCATCTCGGTACGAAGCTTCAGATCAAGCGCTGACAACGGCTCGTCCAAGAGGATGATCTCCGGCTGATTGACAATGGCACGGGCAATCGCCACACGCTGCCGCTGACCGCCGGACATTTCTGTAATTTCCCGGTTCTCGTAGCCTGCAAGGTTGACGAAGCGAAGCGCTTCGCTGACCTTCTCCTTGATCTGAGCATTTTTCATCTTCTTGATTCGAAGACCGAACGCTACGTTCTCATACACATTCAGATGAGGGAAGAGTGCGTAATCCTGAAACACCGTGTTAACCTGACGTTCATGCGCCGGGACCCGGTTAATAATGCTGCCGTTAAAATAAATATTTCCTTCAGACGGCTCTGTAAAGCCGGCTATGAGTCGAAGAATCGTCGTTTTTCCGCAGCCAGAGGGTCCAAGCAGGGTGTAGAATTTACCTCTCTCAATTTCAAAGCTGACCGATTTAAGGATCGGATCGTCGCTATCATATTGTTTTGTGACGTTCTCAAACCGGATGATAGACTCCTGATTTGTCATGTAATAAAAAACCTCCTTTTTTGAGGGGATGTGCCTTGCGCCTTCGAGTTCATTTTGCATATGTCATTATATCCGTTCGGGCACACATCGAAACCATTATATATAATCCACCCCAATGCGCAACCTCTTTTTTTGACCAATCGTGAAAATTTTTCAGAAAAAAGCAGAAAAAAGCACCTCTATGGACTTAAATCTCCACGAGATGCTCTAACCCAAGTACAAGACACAGGCGTGAAATTGAATGTAATTGATGGTTACAAGATCCGTTTACCAAATAACGACCCGATCAGATCCACCGCCAGCTTCGAGGTCCGATTATTCCGATCCAGCCGTGGATTCACCTCTACAAAATCGCAGGAAGTAATGATCCCGGCTTCATACAGCAGCTCCATGGCAAAATGACCCTCTCTATAGGATAATCCGCCCTGAACCGGCGTGCCTGTTCCCGGTGCCTCTGTCGGGTCTATGCTGTCGATGTCGAAGCTGAGGTGGACACCATCAGTTCCGCTGCTAGTGATATCCACTGCCTCATCGATCACCTTCTGTATGCCGAGCTTATCAATCTCATGCATTGTATAGCAATGAATTCCCAGCTCCTTAATCAGCTCCTTCTCACCGGGATCCAGCTCTCTGGCCGCGATCAGCACCGTCTTGGAAGGATCAATGTCTGCGGCGCCTTCACAGATGTGAGACAGCTTCAGCGCAGCCCTGCCCAATCCGACAGCTAAGGGTATGCCATGCATATTCCTTGATGGCGTCGTCTCCTCCGTGTTGAGATCAGAATGGGCATCCATCCAGATGACACCGAGACTCCCTCCATCCGCCGTCAGCCCGGCAAGTGAGCCCATTGCAATACTGTGATCCCCGCCGAGAATGAATGGAAAATGTCCTTCGTCTCTTTTCAATTTAACCTCACTGGCTAATGCCGTACATATGGACAACACCTTAGAAGCATTTTTCAAAGGTACACTCACTGCCTTATCGCTCCATTGATCCTTTAATAAAATACGGGAAGGCTCATCAAGCACATACCCAAGCTCCTTCCATTGCTCTATCAGACCCCATCGCAGAAGACGCTCAGGGCCTAGCTCACTGCCCATTCGGCCTGCACCGTAACCAAAGGGCACTTTAATCAGAGAAATCAGCTGGCTTTTGTCCATTCCTTGCCCCTCCCTCGTGTAAGGTGATTCGAGAGCTTACCACTATATCTATTCCGAAACAGGCCGATGAATGACATGCTTCCTTCGCACCTTACGATGAGCACACAAAAAACCGCCAGGATAAACCTGACGGTTCAAATGAATGATGAGAATGAGCCCGTTCTAGTGAAAAGGGCATTTTACTGAAGAAACAGTCTCTTGCCGTTGTGTTGTATCGTCTGCCACTTCCCGATCTGCAGGATAAGGGGCCTGTTGATAGAAGAAATTCGGCTTAAGCGTCGTGTTGTCATAGGATTTATGAAAGATATGCGTTGTCGCTGGCGAGACTGGCGGGATAAGCCAGGTCCAGTCACCTGTAACATGCCGTCCTGCATTTGCTTCCCGTTCTTCAAACCTCGCAAATTGATTCGCTGCCGTATGATGATCTACTATGCTGACTCCAGCTTCTCTATACGAATACAGCACCGCCAGATTCAGCTCGACAAGAGCCTTGTCCCTCCAGAGTGTTCGTTCAGAGGAGGTATCCAGCCCCATTAGCTTCGCTACCTGTGGCAGCATGTCATAACGGAACGTATCTGCCAGATTTCGTGCACCGATCTCTGTTCCCATATACCAGCCGTTAAACGGAGCTGCCGGGTAATGAATGCCTCCTATCTCCAGCCGCATATCCGAAATCATCGGAACCGCATACCATTTCATGCCGAGTTCTGCGATCGCAGAATATTCCGGATGACTGATCGGCACTTCCAGCACCAGCTCCTTCGGAATCGGGAAGAGCTTCGGCATCTCACCATGGATCTCGATGATCAGCGGGAGCACATCATGGGCAGTTCCTTCTCCTTCCCAGCCGAGACGCTGCGCCTCTTGGGTCAGCTGCACCGAAGCAGGATCGCCGATTATACCTTGCTCTGTCTCGTAGCCAGCATATCGAATAAGCTGGTGATTCCATATTCTAATCGGAGCCTCCCCAGCTGCATTCATCGGCTTGAAGGCGGTGAGCATAGGAATCACCTTGCCTCCGTTTGTTGCCTGTCGGATGTGGGAAAATAACAGCTCAGCCACTTCTTCGGCCGTGGTGGCATCACGTGCATCCACAAGGCGAAGCGACTCCCAGAACAGCCGACCAATACAGCGGTTGCTGTTGCGCCAAGCCAGCTTGATTCCATACTCCAGCTCCTGTGTCGTATGCTCATAGGTGCCTGTTATTTCGATATCCTCTCGAATACGAATAAGCCGGGTCTCTGCCGTATCACGGCTCAGACCCAGCTCTTCATAGCTTGTATATATAAAAGCTTCCGCTTCTTTAATAAGTGCAGTCTTGTTCGTCATCCGACCTGCCGACCTCTCGTTCTACCGTCATCTTACCATCTAACACTTCAATGGCAAGCGTGACTTTTGAATTAGTTCCATTATACCCATCTGGTATCCATGAAACTACAAGAGCAAGAGGAAGTTCATCAGTTGGACACTTTCATGTGTCTATTTATTGAGCAGGATCCTGCTTATTTACCCAAGAAAGCGTTCAGCATCCAAACTTGCTTTTGCAGGGATGCCTGCATGCCAATCAGCATATCTGCGGTCACTTGGTCATCAAGATTCTCCGCTGCTTCCTGCGCTTCTGCCATGGCTTCGACCATTGTAGTATAGTCTTCTACGATCGCTTGAACCATTTGTTCCGCGCTCAAGCCTTGTGCTGCTTCTTCAACAGGAGAAAGGCTCAAGTGCTCAGAAATCGTAGCTGCTGGACGTCCGCCAATGGCCAGCAGTCTCTCAGCTACAACATCAAGGTTCTCTGCTGCTTCGTTATAGAACTCTTCGAATTTCTCATGCAGTTTGAAGAAATGAGGTCCTTTGACATACCAGTGGAAATTGTGAAGCTTCGTATAGAGCACGGACCAGCCAGCAATTTGGCGGTTCAGGGAGCTGTGCAGAAATTGCTCATCTTTCACTTGGTTCGCTTGGTTTGTTTGAGTTGTTGTCATATTCGTTATCTCCTTTAAATTAGAATTAAATTTACTAAGTAAGTTATTTCATTGCTAATTTTTTATTGCGATGTTCGTGATCACTTTATATTTCACTTTATATTTCAATTTAGACTTAATCTAAATCCTGATATCATTATAACATGTTCTCTAGAAAAAGGAAGTGTTTATTGAAAATAATTTATGTAAATCAATTTCATAATAACTTTAGCTGCTTCAATCAAGAGTATATATAGTTTCAATTCTACCTTTTTAATGATATATGAAATTGATTCGTGTAATTTTAGAATTATTTTTTTCTTGTTGCGCTGCCGCTATACTAAAAACATCGGACACTCCCGCTCTACTCTTTAGCGAAAGCCCCGATGTTTATACATATCTGCCATTTCAGTTTCATTCTATTAGTACAGCTGTTTCTTCAGCATATTTCCGAGCTGCTCATAGTTATCAGCAATAAAGTGCGGCTTATGATCTGACTCGGGTTCTGCTCTCCGGTGATTGAACCATAGTACCGTCCAGCCTGCAGCAATCGCACCGACGACGTCATTTCTCCATGAATCGCCTACATAATAACAGTTCTCGGGCAACGTTCCTGTAACGTTGTTCACATGCTGGAACAGCCGCGCATCCGGCTTCGCATACCCTACTCCGCCTGAGACGAAGAATAGCTGCTGATCCACATACCTTTCCATTTGAAGTGCCTTGATCTTCGCCAGCTGATGCTCTTCTGGCCCATTCGTAATTAGACCCACCCGAATTCCATGGTTCTTTAATTGCTGAATCAGCTTAACAGCTCCCGGAAATGGCTTAATCTGAAACTGCATATCGAGATACGCCGCTTGCGCTGCCTCTGCCTGCTCCTCGTTGATGAATTCTCCAAATTCGGCCAGGGCGAGCATAAACCGGCGTCTGCGCATGTCTGCCATATCCTCTGGCGTAGGGACGGCGGATAGGTTCTTTTCCGCCGATAACAGGTCGCTGTAGTACCTGAATCGGTGGTAGATCTCCTCGTACGGCAGTGTCTCCGGCAAATGAAGCCTCTGTATTAAAGCCTCTCGCAGTGGAGTAAGATGATCATACAAAGTATCATCCACATCAAAAAATACAGCTTTGGCTGCTGGGCTTGCTTCTGCTGCGGTGCAGATGTGTTCCATCTGAGCTTGTCCCTCCAGATCCATATTTTTTTACTAGTTTATCTTAACAGAGGTGTTTTTGTTTGTTGAAGTCTAAATATGGATAAGTTAAGTTAAGATAAGAATAGAAAAAGGGAGCCGTGCTCCTACACACGACTCCCTGCACAACATACCGCTGTAAGAGCGGTCGGCAGTGGGCGCAAGTTCAAGAAATAGACCGTGATCCTCACTCACAAAGGGCGGTCTATTTCTTTTTGTCTCGGTTCACTATAGCAACGACAATGCTAACGACTAATCCGATCAGCGCTTAAACGATTAAAGAAACAATCTTACCCTCGTTTACATCAATTAGTCCGTGATCCGTAATTTTTAACGCTGGGCTGACGGCGAGTGAATGCGTGCTGAGCGACATAATCGGATTATAGTGCACATACCCGAGCGACAGCATCGCTTCACGCAGCTCCTTCACCTGATGTGCCACAATATGAAGCGGCTCCTCCGTCAGGATTCCACCTACCGGAAGCTCCACATGAGACAGGATTTCTCCATTCTCTACCACACAGAAACCGCCTTGGCTTTCGATTACCGTGTTCGCTGCGAGCAGCATGTCCTCCGGGTTGGCTCCGACGATCAGCAGATTGTGATTGTCATGGGAATACGTCGTCGCGATGGCTCCGCGCTTGATCGTATCGCCTCCAATGAGTCCAAATGCATGATTTCCGTTCTTCTCGTAGCGCTCGAACGTAGCAATCAGACCATAGCCTGTATCTTCCCATTGCAGCACGCCGTCTTGAACAGTCACATCGACATGCGCTTCCTGAGTGAAGGTCGAACCATTCTTAACCATCATGGCCCGTGCTTGATGAGGACCATCCGGTACATCCACCTTCACTGTCAGGTCTTCCAGGCTTAGAGGCGCAAGCTTCACACTGCTGTAAAAATGAGCAGGGAACGCCCCGGTCTCACTCTTCTGCACATCATTCTCGTACAGATCGAATACTTTCTTGCCGCTTTTGTATACCTGCCTCACATCAAACTGATACAGATCAGATACAAGGATAAAATCGGCAATCTTGCCTGGTGAGATACTCCCCCGATCATCCATCTTCATCCGCTTCGCAGGCGTATAGGTCGCCGCAAAAATGGCATCCTCCGGCTTCATCCCCATCCGAATCGCCTTGCGCACGATATGATCGAGATGTCCTTTTTCCACGAAGGAATCTGGCATCACATCATCTGTGACAAAGCAGAAATGAGAGGATACCGGATGATGAATTACATAATCCATCACTTCCTGGGTCATCGACTTCTCTTGCAGCTCAATGAACATCCCTGCGGCAATACGGGCTTTCATCCCTTCAATACTCTGGTGTGTATGGTCAGAATCTACACCCGCATAGATCATACGATGCAGATCAAGTCCCATCAGCTTCGGTGTATGGCCTTCAATGACGAGCTTGGGATAGTTCTTCTTCATATGCTTCAAAATACGGTTTGTCTTGCTGTCCGGCTTGTTAATGACATCAACATAGTTCATGATTTCGCCAAGGCAAATAATCTCGCCTGTTGCCATCAGCTTGTCCATGTCCTCGATCTCAATGCTGCCGCCTGTTGTTTCCATCGGTGTAGCCGGAACCGAGCTCGGAATCGCATAGAACATATCGACCGCGCATTCCTTGCTCGCTTCCATCATCTCCTGCACACCCTCAATGCCGAATACATTTGCCATCTCATGCGGCTCAGGTACAATCGTCGTGACCCCGCAGCGCAGCAGTCCGTAGGAGAACGTCGCTGGTGTCACCATCGTGCTCTCGATGTGAAGATGGATATCAATCAGTCCAGGAATCATGTAATGGCCGCGGCCATCCACAATTTCGCTAGCTGTGAACATTTTTTCCCCGCGCGGTCCGATATATAAGAACCGTCCGTCGCATACAGCCACACTGCCCTCTTCAAACACTTTATAGTAACTATTGTAAATTTTTACATTCAAGATTAATTGATCTATTCTCACGTCAGGAACCCCTTTTACAATCACCCTCCGGAAGGTCACCCTCCCAAACCCTCCCTGACAGGGAGGGCCCCAGAGGACTCTGCCCTCTGGACACCCGGAATTGGCGGTTCGTTAGTTTAGTTCAAACTTGCTATGGTTACGATGGAGCGTGGAGCCGCGATGCGAGCTTGCCTGACGAATATTTCCGTCAGGCTGCTTTGCCCGCATGGCTCTTGTGCGTAGAGGCGCTTAGCCTTCGCACTTCGTCTGCTCGGCGGGGGCCAGTGAAGCTTCGCTCTCTGTCCCCCAAGCGCGGGAAGATCTCCTTTGCCTCCGCACTTCGTCCGCTCCGGCGAGGGCCAGCGAAGCTTCGCTCGACTGTCCCAAAGTGCGCTAAAGATCTCTTTTGCCTCCGCACTTCGTCTGCTCCGGCGGGGCCAGCGAAGCTTCGCTCTCTGTCCCCCAAGCGCGGGAAAGATCTCTTTTGCCTCCGCACTTCGTCCGCTTCGGCGAGGGCCAGCGAAGCTTCGCTCTCTGTCCCCCAAGCGCGGGAAAGATCTCTTTTGCCTCCGCACTTCGTCCGCTCCGGCGAGGGCCAGCGAAGCTTCGCTCGACTGTCCCAAAAGTGCAAGAACAGAGTGCCTTCGGGCTCCGCTTCCTCCGGCGTGTCAGCGGCATTCCTTCGTCATGCGACTGACACAAAGACGAAAGGCAAGAGACAAGAGACAAAAACAAAAGATAAAAATAGGCTAAACCAAACTCAAAATATCACTGCACTAGCACAAGCTTCTCCGGTGGGAAGATCAGGTTCACTCGCTGGCCGCTCAGGTACGCGCTCTCCATTTCCTGGTTCGCGGTAAAGTCGCCCAGCTCGGTCTCCACGACATACTGGTAGCTGCGTCCAAGGTACGTGCTCACCTTCACCACACCCGGCAGTGCATTCGCAGGCAATTCTCCCCCATCTGCCGCAGTCACGATCAGATCATCCGGGCGGATTGCTCCTTTGCGCGCTCCCGGCGTAAGTGTGCCTGGGTTCTTCGTTGCGGTAAACTGACGGGCGCCGACACGCAGTGCAATCACTCCATCCTGCTCGCTCCGCTCATCAAACTCGACAAAGTTATGGAAGCCGATGAACCGTGCAACGAACTCGGTCGCTGGATATTTAAAGATCGTCTCCGGACGCTCCAGCTGCTCCACATTCCCCTTATTCATAATCGCCACTCGGTCGGAGATCGAGAAGCACTCCTCCTGGTCATGCGATACATATACTGTCGTAATCCCCAGCTCCTGCTGAATACGCCGGATCTCCACACGCATATTTACCCGCAGATTCGCATCGAGGTTACTCAGCGGCTCATCGAACAAGAGCAGATCCGGCTCGATCACGAGCGCACGGGCAATCGCCACCCGCTGGCGCTGACCGCCCGACAGCTCCTGCGGCAGTCTTTTCTCAAATCCCGCCAGGCTGACCACCTCAAGAATACGCATCACACGTTTCTTGATCTCGTCATCCTTGACCTTCCGCATTTTCAGTCCAAATGCTACGTTCTCATACACCGACAAATGCGGGAACAATGCATAGCTCTGAAACACAAAGCCAAAGTTACGCTTATTCACCGGCACCCGTGTGTAATCCTTACCGTCAAATGTAAACTTGCCATCTTTGGCTTCCAAGAAGCCTGCGATCAGACGCAGTGTTGTCGTTTTGCCGCAGCCGCTCGGGCCGAGCAGGGAGATGAGCTGTCCTTTTTCAAGCGCCAGATCAAAATCCTTGAGTATATAATTGTTGTCATAGGCCACTGAGACTTTGTCTAAAGTTAGCAATGCCATAATCTGAAGTGCCTCCTGTCATTAGCGTTTCGTGAAATAGGACAGACCCATCATCCGTTCAATCAAGAACATAAATGCGCCGGTAACAACCATCAGCAGCACGGATATCGCCGCGATCGTCGGGTCAAAATAATTCTCTACATATGTGAGCATCTGGATCGGCAGGGTGCTTACCCCTGGGCCGGTCATAAAGACGGAAATGTCAACGTTATTGAATGATTCCAAAAAGGCGATCAGAATCGCGGCAATAATACCGGATTTAATGTTCGGCAGAACGACCTTGAAGAAGGTCGCAACCCGTCCTGCACCCAGGCTCAGTGCCGCCTCTTCGATTGCAAAATCGAAGTTCGACAGACTGGAGCCGATCACCCGAATAATAAACGGCAGCATGATCACCGTATGACCAATCAGCAGTCCCGCATACAGCGGAAGCTGATACACGACGATCAAATAACGCATGAGTGTAAAACCAAGTACAATTCCCGGTATAAGCACCGGCGATAGGAAGATGGCATTCAGCGCATCCCGGCCTTTAAACCGAAACCGGCTGATTGCATAAGCGGCCGGTACGCCGATAAGCAGTGCGAGCACATTGCCCGCCAGCGAAATGATAACCGAAATCATGAAGGTTCGTACAAAGCTTCCTTGCTCAAAAATATTTTGATACCACCTGAGGGAAAAGCCCTCCGGCGGAAATTTCAGCACCGTCCCCGGCTCAAATGAACTGGCAGCGATAATCAGAAGCGGGCCCAGCAGAAAGATGAAGACCACAAGACTGATCAGGCTGAGCCCGATATTTTTCTCCCGCATGTTGTTTACCCCTTCGGATTTAATTTGTTCGCCGCCTTGTTCATCAGACCGACGACAATAAACGTAATGACGATCATAATCGTTGCGATAACCGACGCGAGGAACCAATCATTCAGCGTCATTGCATTCTGATACAGGAACGTGGATATGACCCGTTCTTTACCTCCAAGCAGCGCAGGTGTCGTATAGGCCGTCAAGCTGCCGACGAACACAAGCGTCGAACCCAGCACAAGGCCCGGAACTGCCAGCGGGAACACGATGCGTCTGAAGGCTGTAAACCGGGAAGCGCCAAGGCTCTCCGCTGCCTTGATCAGATCGGTATCGATATTCTCCAGCACACCCACCAGTGAAATAATCATAATCGGCAGGAACAAATGCAAGAGACCAATCGTGATCGAGATCGGTGTATAGAGCAGGTCGAGCGGCTCATTAATCAGACCCATACCCATCAAAGCGTTGTTGACGAGTCCCTTGCGGCCAAGAATGATCATCCAGCTGAAGGAACGAACGACCGGGCTTGTCAGCATCGGGAAGATCGCCAGTGCAATCAGGATCGCTTTCTTACGGGCACTGCGCTTGGCAATATAGTAGGCCGTCGGAAATCCGAGCAAAATACATAGCACCGTCGTCAGTACACTGACCTGCAGCGTAGTCCACAATATTTTCAGAAAATAAGTGTCTTGTAAAAAGTGTTGGTACCCCGCAAGTGTCAGGCTCCCATCCTGCACAAAGGTAGAGCCGATCGTCAGCACGATCGGAACCACCATGAACAGCGTCAGAAACAGGAAACCCGGCAAGAGAAGGTAATAAGCATATTTATTCTTCATTTAAGAGGCTCCAATGGGTTTGTTAAGTGCTTCGATAAATTGTTCCAGAAAAGCAGCCTGATTCACTTCCTCACAGACCAGTACATTCGCTTCATGCCCCAGTCGATTCTGGAAGTCGCAGACCATCTGTCCGTCGCACAAGCGGCTCGCCGTCTCTACGTCAACATAATACGCATTCCTTGTTACAAGGTCTGGATTAAGCGCCACTCCTACTGCAAGCGGATCATGCAGAGCGCAAGCACGCACTCCATTCATTTCTTCATAGCGCTTGATGTAAATCGCTGTGCTCTGCGCGACATAATCCTTGATCGCTGGAATGGTGAGACGTTCAATATGAGCTTCCGTCAGCAGCGTCTTGCGCGTCACATCCAGTCCTACTTGAGTGAGCTTAGGGAACCCCGCTTGCAGTACGATACGCGCCGCTTCGGGATCGGCATACGTGTTGTACTCCGCAACCGGCGTAACATTGCCCATCCCTTTCACGACGCCGCCCATGAAGATCACTTCTTTGACATGCTTGACGAGATCCGGCTTCTTGAGCAGCGCAAGCGCGAGATTGGTCAGTGGCCCTGTCATAATGAGCGTCACTTCCCCCGGTCTCTCCATGACAGTCTCGATGATACGGTCGGGCGCAAATCCGCTGTCTGCCTGCTTCTTGGCTGTGAACTCCTTGAGTGCTCCGCCTAGACCATCCTGTCCGTGCACGCGGTGCTCATAATGCGATTTGCGGATAAGGGGGCTCTCCGAGCCGCGATATACAGGAATCTGATCGGCCTGCATGAACTCAAGTATTTTACATGTGTTCTCTGTAGCTTGATCCAGCGACACATTGCCGCATACGGTCGTAATGCACGCAATGTCGTCTTTGCGAGTTTGAACCGCCAGCATGATGGCGAGTGCATCATCAATACCTGTATCTACATCCAGTAGAATCGGATTCATAAGACTCCTCCTTAGTTAGCAATTTCACGGTTCCAGCGGTCTGTCCATACAGCTGCATTGTTGTTAACGAACTCCATGTCCAGAAGCTTCAACTGATCTACCACGTCTGCGCCGTAAGTGATGCCCTCTGCTTCTTCCTCTGTCAGCTTCACGTTCACGTTAACCGGGGAATCCACCTTAGCTTTAGCAGAAGCGGTTTGCACTTCCTCGCTAAGCTGCCAGTTAATGAACTCTTCTGCAAGCTCTTTATTTTTCGATCCTTTTACGACATTTACTGTATTCATTACGGCATACGCGCCTTCACTAGGTGTTACGAACTTCGCTTCAGGCACAGCAGCCTGGATATCCTTGAAGTACATTTCCATGATCGGTCCGCCCGCAATTTCCTCTTGAGCGAACATGTTCACATACTCTGAGGTTTGGCTGTAGAACTTCACCACACCATCCTTCAACTTAGTCAGCTCGGCAAAAGCAGCGTCTTCATTGAATGCGGTATTGCCAGCTACGGTGGATGCTGCATCAAGCACCATAGGGCCTGCTGTTGCTGTGATGTTCGGCAATGTTAGATTTCCGGCGAATTCATCACTCCACAGATCACTCCAGGATGTCACTTCGTTCTTGATCAGGTTCGGATTATAAGCAATGCCCAGCTGCCCAACAGTATAGGCTGGACCGTAATCTTCACCCAGTGGTGCTTTGGCAGAATCATAGATTTGTTCGATGTTCGGGATATTCGCACGGTCGATCGTTTCAAACAATCCTTCTGCAATCCCTTGCTGTGCATAATAGTCAGACAGGAACACGATATCGACTTGTGAAGTCCCCTGACGGATTTTATTCAGACGTTCTGCGTTGTTACCGACCTCAACGACAATATCAACGTTATGCTCTTCTTCAAACGGAGCGTACACTTGCTCATTGAAGAATTCTTCCGAGAAGCCCCAAGTCGATATGACCAGTTTTTCTTTTGCCGCTCCGCCGCCGTCGCCGCAGCCTGCTAGCAGCATGGAAGCCAGTGCAACACTCGTAATTCCTGTCAGTACCTTTTTCATTGTAAATATCCCCCTCAGAATCTTTTGTCTTTTGTAATATGGCCCAAAATGAAACAAAAAAAAGAAAAGCATCCTTGTCAATGTACAAGAACACTTTTCTTCGTAAACAAAGAAATAGCGACACCCGCTTATAAATTCACTGGTTCTCCTCCAGAGTTGATCCGAAGTTGATTGCCGTTATATATGGGAATTGATTGAGTTGTAGACCCAATCCACACCCTATTGTCAGGACTCTTCGCGCACGATCAGCGTCGTAATCGCAATCTGCGTCGGAGCGTCATAATCTCTCAGCAATGCTTCTATCTCAAGGTTCATCTGCTCCTCAAGCTTGTCCCGAAATATCTTCTTATATAGAAGAGACATTCGAAAATCAACTTCCTGCTTGAGTTCAGGGGCTTCCCCTTCAAGAGCAGCCGAACGAGGTGAACGGCGGTGCTTCGCATAGAAGGTAACAATCCGATCGTCAACACTAGCCTTCAGGAGGGTCGTGCCGAATCCGAATAGCTCCTTAGATACTTCATTATAAATCTGGCACATCTTCTTCTTGTTCTCGTTCGTGTCCAGCTGCATTCAGATACCACCTTTACTATTCGAAAGATACTACCGTACATTCGGACATCTCACAGGTTTGATTATACATAATCATTCGTATTCAAGCAAGACATGAGGAATATTTTACATAAAAGGTTATTAAAACACGAACATTGCCGAGGGTCATTCGCTTATTTTATTCGGAACCGCTGGACTCCTGCTATCCATGCCTACTTTATAAGGTTCTTGCTATGACCAAGAAAACCTCCCGTTAGTGCCCATAAATGTAGTGTGCCTCTAATGGAAGGTTTTCATTTACTTATTCCTGAATCTTTAGCCGACCTCAGTAAGTACGTACATGCCACTTGGGTTGTACAAATAAGGTTCTTCTTCATTAAAACATTCGGGTTCATACTGGCTCGCATACGTTCTACCATAAATCTTGAATTCTTTGCCTGCGCTGCTCTCTTCTTCCGTCTGCGTCAGCAGGCCATACAAGAATTGAGACATGACCTGCATAGAGGCATCCGGATCCGTATCTATGCTGATCGCTGCTTCGGGAAGGCCAAACATCTGCATCCCGCAGGAATAGTAGTATTGTTCATTCTGCCGATAGCTGACAAAGGTATGCAGCAGCTGGTCGACTCTAGCTTCACTTGTCAGCTTGTCCCATTCCTCAGATGTATAGGCTTTGCCTGAATTCTCAATCTTCACCGCGAGCCCGCCGCTCTTCAACAGAAGCTGCACGGCCGGCACGATTTTTTGTACAGCATCCAGGCTGCCCATATAGCTCATCAGATGCAGCACATGGGTATGCTTGTCCAATTTATGCAATGCCTTCTCATTCATCATGCCTCGTTCCGAATAATAGAAGGCTTCTGACAGCTTGGCGTCATGCTCCTGGAATCGAACCTCAAACGCACGATTGTGCTTCGTATCCATCAGCAAATCTTCAGCCAGCACATACTCGCCCCGACTCTTCTTCTGAACCGAACGCTTCAGCTTGTCCCGATCCTTCCACTGACCTGGAATACATATAACTAGCTTATCATTCATTTTTCGTAAAATATCCTTTCTCGTCAACACCTGAAGGTGACTTCCCGTCATCAGCTCCGTGCATAATCTGCTGTGATGCTTAAGACGTATCCTTTCATTTTACCAAAACAGTGCCTTGAGTAAAAACATAGATGATAGAGAGGCCAGGACTTAGGTTTGCACAAAAAAAAGGGCTGATGATTCCGACCAAGAACAGCCAGTTCGGGAACCATCAGCACTCTTATTCTCTAAAGCAGGTATTAATAACGCTTAGGTGCTGCTTTCTTAGCAAGCTCTACCAGATAGGCAAAGAAGGCATCCGGGTCCGTATCATATACCAGATTTACTGGCTTACCGTTCGGATCGATGACGGTACGTCCTTGACTTGGACCCTCTGGAATGACAGAACAATGAACCACTTTCCGTGTAACCAGGTCTTCTCTACCCACAGCCGCTGTCGTTAATACATCCCACAAATAATAGGTGGAGTTCGTCTCGCTATATACCAGCGGCGGCACTCCGGCATAGCAGTTACCCAGGAAGTCTACACCTTCGTAATTACGGTCCTTTGCCCACAGATTACGCACAGCAGGGGTGAGTGGAACCTTATTTGTGCTCTCAAGTGCCACAAGATCAATCTCAATGCCCGTCTTCCAAATTTGGTATGCGGCCTCCGGATCCCAGTACACGTTCCATTCCGCTGTTCCATCATGCTCTGGCTCCTGAACATTCCCGTTCTCAAATGTACCGCCCATCCAGACCAGACGCTCAATCTTCTCTTCTATCTCCGGCGCTTCCTCAAGCGCACGTGACAGATCGGTTAGCGGACCTGTGAAGAGGAGCACGGTCTTCTCTTCTGTATTGTTCAGTGTCTCAATGATATGTTTGTGTGCAGGCAGCTCCGACAATGGGGCTTCCATGGTGCCTGACTCGTTCAGAATAGGAAGTGCATCTACGAAGTAAGAATGGATTCTCCAGTCGCTTGGAAAAGGGTTCTTACCGCGTGAATTCGATTTTGCCACTTCCACCGGATAGGTGCTGAATCGATCTAGCGGCTTGCATCTGTTGCCGGTTCCAAATAACCGTCTGCCGGAATAACAGATACACCCGTTACCTCTACGTTATCCATTTGCAGCAGCATAAATAGTGAAACAAGATCATCAACACCGCCGTCATGGTTAAGATATACTTTTGCCTTCTTTGTCATGTTGTAAATCCCCCTGCTTGTCTAGTCTGATGCTTAAATATCTGGTTAAACTTCATTCATCTTAAGTCTTATCTTAAGGCAATTGCAACCATTCATCTGATATTCCTACCTGCCCCTATGCAAAAAGGGCACGTTAGCTTCACACTTCTGCTAACATGCCCCTTATTATATATTTTTTTACATTTGTTTTTGCTTAACTGCGTTCTGGGACTCTTCCTCACGAGTCAGCTTGCCTGGCCAGAAGGCCCATTTCCCCAGCACCGTAGTTATAGACGGTACAATCAATGGCCTTACGATGAAGGTATCCAGCATCACACCAATCGCTGTAATGATACCGAACTGCACAAGCACCTGGATCGGCAATGTTGTCAAGACAGCAAAGGTCCCTGCCAGAATAAGTCCAGCGGAAGTAATGACTGAGCTGGTCTCTCCGACCCCTTCCTTGATGGCCTGTTTGAGCGGCATCTGCTTACGCTTCTGCCAGATGCTTGAGACCATAAAGATGTTGTAGTCCTGTCCAAGCGCGATAAGGAAGACGAAGGCGTACAGCGGAATCGCTCCTTGAATCGCATCTGCACCAAGACCGTAGTGAATAATAATCCAGCCAAGGCCAAGTGCCGAGAAGTACGACAGAATAACCGTCGCCATCAAATAGATGGTGGCAACGATAGAACGCAGGTAGAACAGCAGGAGCAAGCTGATCAATCCGATAACAACCGGTATGATGACGTCGGAGTCACGATTACTAGTTACCTCAGAATCATATTGCATAGCGGTCTGTCCACTGATCCAGACGTTGTTCTCCGGGTTAGAAATGCCAGCTGCCGCAAGAGACGCTTCGGCCTCTGCTCTGAGATCCGGAATGTGCTGCATGGCTTCCATGGAATACGGGTTGATCGTCAATTCTACATCATACCCTGCAATTTGGCTGTTCTCTGCTCCTTGCTGCGGCTCAGAAACAACGTTCACATAGTCAAGCTCGGCCAGACGATCAGGAAGGTCTACAGCCTCTCCCTTCGTATCCACCATAATCTTGACCGGAGCAAGCTCTCCTTCAGAGAATTGCTCTCCAATGATCTTGAAGCCTTCGCGTGAAGGTACATCCTCCGGGAAGGATGATAACAGATCGTAAGTATATTTCACCTGCGGTGCGAAGGCAGCGAACACACTTAGCAGCACTACTGCCGATATGATAACTGTCCATGGACGTGTTGTGACAATATTACCGATTTTGCTCTCTTTCTGCTTACGTGGAGCGGGAGCCGGCTTACCCTTCTTCTTCGCATGATCAGCAGCAAGTTCAGGCGTTCTTGGCACGAATGGATAGAAAGACACACGGCCAAAAATAGCAAGCAGTGCAGGAATCAGCGTCAGGCTGGCGATGAGCATGATCAGAATGGATAGACTGAATGGAACCGCGAAACGCTGATAGGCCCCATATTCCGCGATAAGCAGCGAAAACAGAGAAATAACAACGGTCAGCCCGCTCATGGCGATCGCGCCCGAGGAATTCATAATCGCTCGGAACAAAGCCTTCTTCTTATCGGATTCTTGCCATAACAGCTGACGAAATCTTGAAATGATAAACAGGCAGTAGTCCGTACCTGCACCAAACAGGAGCACCAACATAATTGAAACGGATTGAGAATCCACGGTTATAATGCCCTGGTCAGCCAGCATTCCTAACAAAGGACTTATCACCAAATAGGCAAATCCAACACCGATCAGCGGAATGATCGCCAAGATTGGAGATCGGTAGATCAATAACAGAAGAATCAGTACGATGAGAACCGTTGCGATGAGCAAGGATACATCCGCATCCTCGAACAACCCGGTAGCATCAATGGAGATGCCGACGGGTCCGGTTACACGCGCACTCAGCTCGTCACCATTGATATCAGCTTCAAAAGGACTCTCGCCATATAACTCCTCAGCTTTGACCTCCAGCTGTTTGATTCCTTCCTCCAGAGCAGCCGCATCCGCAGCTTCATCAAAGAACACAGGGAGTATAATCGTGCTGCGGTCTTCAGACAGCTGGGCATCCAGTGCCGGTGGCGGCAGCTCATGCAGCGGAACAACCTGGCTCTGATTAGCCACAGGCTCGCTTGTCAGTTCTTCGGTAAGCTGCTGAAGGTTGGTTAAATCCTCATCCTGCAGCCCACCCTCCCGGTGCCACACGATCAGTGCCGGAACACCTGTATTATTCGGGAATTCCTGAGCAGCAAGGCGCTCAGCCTGTACGGATGCCTTGTCATCGGCAAGGTTCTCCGCATTGTTATTCTCACGCTCTCCTACGGCAGGCAGCGTCAGGTTAAGAACGAGAGCGAGGACGATCCATACGAGGAGCGTAATCCACTTGCTTCGATTTCCTGCAACCCATTTACCATAATTCGGGCCGGATTCATGCATTATAGTCTCTCCTTTTTGTAGATTGCTTTTTTTTGAATTCAATTCATAACACCGACTCATTTAACTTGAATAAGGAAGTATTTAAGAATATGATCAAAGCAATTATATATACCGGAAGGTTAATTATCAAGTTTAATTTTGATAAAATCCGCATCTTGTCATAAACTGTTCACAGGAGGTTTCATATGAAAAATACACAAACCCCGCGTACGCCGGGCAGACCCAAGCAAACCCATGACCAAGTTCCGATTCAGGAGACGATACTCAGGACGGCCTCTATACTCTTCATGGAGAACGGTTACGAGCCGGTATCGCTTGCTCAAATCGCCAAAATATGTAATGTGACCAAGGCATCCATTTACTATCATTTCACTAGCAAGCCTGAGCTCTTCAAGATCTCTGTGACGACCATGCTGACGAATGGGTACAAGCATACAGCTAGGTTCCTTGAAGAAGCCGATACATTTGAACAAGGGCTGCTTCGCGTTGCCGAGGCCAAGATCGCTAGGCCACACGCCGAAATGGAAACAATTATGCGTGAAGCTGAGGCATTCTTGAGCCCAGAGCAGATCAAGGAAATTCGAGATGCAGAACACCGCATCTATGAAGTGATGTCTGTTCATTTTGAGAAGGCTATGGAACAAGGTGTGCTTAAGAAGGGCAATGCCATGCTTCTCGCCCAGGCTTTCACTGCAATGCTGATGCTTGGCAACCGGGAGGACACAAGAATCCAGTACCCAGCCCCGCTTGATCTTGCACAAGCGCTGGTTCAATTGTTCCTGCAAGGTGCTGCGCAGCAATAAAGAACGGAGCTCATCACGAGTCTCCGTTCCTTGGCATTAGAAATTTTAGTCTCTGCTCAAGCACTTTTATTTCAGCCGGTGCAGAGAGATAGACTTCTCCATCCGTATCTGCCGGCATCTCTACTTCTGTCTCCAAATGAATATGACTCGCCTTGAAATATTTCAGGCTGTCATTATGCGGCTCCCACCTGCCTTCGGGCTTTCTTGCCAGCAGTTCCCGTAGAAGAGGGATACCCGCCTCGCGTATGATGAGCACATCAAACTGTCCATCCGTAAGCGAATCCTTGGCAAATGGCAGTGTGCTGGTGCCTAGAGATCTGCCGTTCGATACATAGATCATCACAGCCTCATCTTCGATCTGTGTGCTCTCCGTCTTCAGCTGATAACGAAAAGGTTCGGCAGCCCGAATCGTCTGCAGTGTGCTGATGAAATAACTGAGCTTGCCGAGTGATCCTTTGAGTAGGGGATCAATATTCGCAGAGGTCTCTGTTATGATTCCAACACCGAAAAAATTGGTGAATACCCGATTGTTAGCCATTCCAAGATCCAGGCTTACCGCATCTCCGTGAATCAAAGCCTCCGCTGCCTCCGGCACATGGATCGGAATACCGAGCGTACGTGCAAGATCGTTACATGTCCCGCCCGGCAATATGCCCGCTACAGGTGGCCGATGAAGCTGTGCCAGCCCGTTAATGCATTCATGAACTGTACCGTCACCGCCCAGAATAAAGACCGCATCCACATCTTCGCCCCGCTGCCGGCATATCTTCTCCCCATCGCCCGCTGCCTGTGTCTTCATGACAACAAGCTCTGGAATAACAGGGGCCAGCGCAGACACCGCTCCGCCGACCATACTCATTGCCGAACCCGCCGCTTCGTTATGGATGAGGAGAGCTTTTTGAATATCCATGCTTATCTCCTCCCCACCAAAATCACATCTTACTTTTATATCTACCCTAAATGAGGAAGAAATAAAACAAGCTCAGCGCTGCAGACGATGAACGGATCGCTTTATTGTGCACCCCTTGGATTATTTATGGACCCCACAAACAACCAGGCTCCCGTATCCTCATCCTCAATAACTGTAAAGAAGGGCCGATTGATATTCATCACTTTGGTATCTGCGACCATTGCCCCTGATTCTTCCATAGCCACGGAAGTCGCTGCCGCTGCCTCGGAGCCCTTTTCATTCACTTCAAGCACGGCTTTATGCTGTATATCGCTGATGAATAAATCGCCCTCTGACATCCGAGAGAAGTCAGCATCTTCAAAAGCCGACTTCATCCCCATATTCATGAATGGGTCCACAAGCCCTGCTTCATATTCGACCTTGTATTTCGGCATGGAGAGCTGAATCCGATGTTCATCGAATGGAGCGGCAAATACTTCAGGCTGCTGTATCAGCTGCTTCATGGTGTCATCCAAGCTCTTGCCCTCAGCCGGCAGAATCACCAGCATGTTCATGCTTGAATCACGATAAGGCAGACGAACGGCCTGCCAGTCCTCTGACTCCTTATACCCATACGGATTGGTATCGTGCATCATCGGTATGTTCAGCTCCGTACCATCCCCGGTTGTAAAAGCTCCCTCCTTGGTTAGATTCTCATCGAAGGTGTACAGCCAGGTTCCTTTGAAATACAGGGCATTCAGCAAATAAGCCCGCACCGCGCTGTCCAGAGGCTCGCTCAGCATCTTGTCTATCAGACCTTCTGTTCTCTCACTGACCCAGGTATTGATGGAATTCATGGCTTCCTCGGAAGACAACTCTGCTTCCAAGATCTCAGCTCCATAGCTGGTTCCTGCCGTTTCAAGAAACGCCGGTTTTAAGGTATAGCCCGCATCTACCCAGACCGAGTTTGCTGTCATCAGCTCCACCCCTTGACCAGGGCTGTTCAGAAGCTGCATATATATCCGGCTGGCCTCATTCACCTCTTCCATACTTAAGCCGGTAAGCCCAAGTACTTCTGCCATTTCCTGCTCCGTTACACCATTGGAGCCGGTATAAGCAAGCGTTAAGGCAGAGGCAATACTGTAGGGTGAGATCAATACATTCTTAGGTGCAGCTTCCTGATCTCGAAGCTCCTCCATCAGCTGGATACCCAGTGTATTCTGCGATTTAATCAGTACCGGATCTAGTGCTGCAGCCAGCCGATCACGCTCCTCTGTACTCATCTGATCGACCTTAGCAGGTAACGTGGACAGGCTTTGCGGGATTTCTTCCCCCATGTCTGCCTGAGGTGCACAAGCACTTAAACCGAGCACAAGCATAATGGCCAGAAACGATCGATTCACTGCCTTCTCTCTCTTCGTCATTAGCATCCTAATCATCCCCCTTTTTTAGGTAGACTCTCACGGCAGCAGAATAGTTCCAATATATAATGGGATTTTTTCTTTGTTTCTAGCGTGTCTTAGAGCGCTCAATAGGGTAATGAAGCTGTAAAATGATGTCCATCGACGAGGAGGAGTGTTTCTATGATTCCAGCAACGCTTGAAGAACTTGAAGCCATTCGCAAAGAATGCCGTTCCATGGTAAATACAAGAGCCTTCGCATCCGGCGGCACTGCGCTTGTACCGATTCCCGGAACAGATGTTGTCGCGGATGTAGGCATGCTGATGCAGCTCCTGCCTGCCATTAATGATAAATTTGGCTTGTCCGAGAAGCAGCTCAGCGGTATGGATGCAGAATCCAAGGCTGCAGTGTATGGACTTGTTATGTCCATGGGGAGCGCGGTAATCGGTAAGCTCATCACCCGGGAGCTCGTCATCAAGCTGCTCCAGAAGGTTGGCGTACGGATGGCGGCCAAACAAGCGGCACGCATTATCCCGATCGCCGGTCACGCTTTATCTGCAGCGCTGAGCTTCTCTGCCATGCGGTATGTTGGCAATAAGCATGTAGAGGATTGCTATAATGTCGCCAGACAGCTGATCGAGCAGAGAAGAGCGAAAGAGCTGGAAATACCGGCAGACGCTGTTATTGTAGACACGGTTAAAGTATGACCTGATCCAAGCTGTCCGTCATAATCATGCTGCTTGCGAGAACAAAAAAAACACACTGTACCTCTTGGGAGGAGCGCTCTTGCTCATTCAAGAGAGTACAGTGTGTTTTATCTATTGAGATGAATCCATCTCATAACAGCCTAAGCTTGCCAAAATTTACGTTAATCAGCCTACCTCTGTAAACTGGCTGTTATATAGCTCTGCATAGAATCCATTTGCCACAAGCAGCTCCTGATGGGTCCCTTTCTCAATTACATCCCCATGGTTCATGACGAGAATAACGTCAGCATCCCGAATCGTTGACAGTCTGTGGGCAATCACAAAGCTGGTGCGATCCTTCATCAACTCATTCATCGCCTGCTGAATCAAGGTCTCTGTCCGGGTGTCGACCGAGCTTGTCGCTTCATCGAGAATAAGGATGGAAGGATTCGCAAGAATGGCACGGGCAATCGTCAACAGCTGCTTCTGGCCTTGTGAGATATTAGATGCTTCTTCATTGAGAACCGTTTGATACCCATCTGGCAGTGTGCGGATAAAATGATCGGCTCTAGCTGCAACAGCTGCTTGCCGCACCTCTGTCTCCGAAGCTCCCTCACGGCCGTATGCAATGTTGTCATAGATTGTGCCGTTGAAGAGCCATGTATCCTGCAGCACCATGCCGAACATGCTCCGCAGTCTGCTCCGCGGCATATCCGTAATATCCACACCATCGATTCTAATGGTGCCACCTTGTACTTCATAGAAGCGCATGAGCAGGTTAATAAGTGTTGTCTTGCCTGCCCCTGTCGGTCCTACGATGGCCACCGTCTGTCCCGGCTTCACATCGACATTCATATCAGTGATGAGCGGCTTGTCCTCGCTGTAGCCAAATTTTACATGCTCGAAGGTTACTGCACCCTGCACCTTGCTTGAAATACGGGCTGTATCCTGTTCAGGCACTTCTTCTGTTTCATCCAGCAGCTCGAACACGCGCTCGGCCGAAGCCACCGTGGATTGGATGACATTCGCAATGTTAGCCAGCTGATTGATCGGCTGAGAGAACTGACGTGAATATTGAATAAACGCCAGGATACTTCCGACATCCAGTGACCGTGTCGATACGAGAATTCCCCCAACCACACAGATCAGCACATAGCCAATGTTTCCGATGAACATCATGAGCGGCATGATCAGACCAGAAATAAACTGGGCCTTCCAGCCAGTCTCATAGAGCTCCTCATTGATCTTGTCAAAATCGCGGATCGACTGCTCTTCCCGTCCAAAGGCTTTAATGACATTATGCCCGGTGTACATCTCTTCGACATGACCATTCAGCTCCCCGAGCCTCTTCTGCTGTCCTACAAAATATCCCTGTGACCGGGAAGCGACTACGGCAACCACGATTAAGCTGAGCGGCAGTGTAAGCACTGTAATCAGTGTCAACAATGGACTGATCGTCAGCATCATGACGATGACACCGACCAATGTTACAAACGAGGTAATGAACTGCGCGAGACTCTGCTGCAGCGTATTGCTGATATTATCGACATCATTTGTAGCCCGGCTGAGGATTTCCCCGTGTGTTCTTCCATCAAAATATTTGAGCGGAAGCCGTGACAGCTTGTCGTTAATCTGCTCCCGCATCTCAAATACAACACGCTGCGAGACGCCGGCCATGAGATACTGCTGTATATAGGCAAACAGCGAACTCAATAGATACAAGGCACCAAGCCACATCAGAATTCTGGCAATCTCTACGAAATCAATAGCCGCATTCGGATCAAACAGCGGCTCGGATAAAATATTTGTCGCCACCGCCATTAGTTTAGGTGAAACAATGGTAAACACCGTGCTTAGAATAGCCATAATAAACACAACGATTAATATAGTGTTTTGCGGCTTCAGATAACGAACCAGCCTCTTCATTGTGCCTTTGAAATCCTTGGCCTTCTCAACTGGTCCACGACCGGGATGGCCCCCTGGATGCTTCGGCCCTGCCATGCTGGACGTGTTTTGCGAAGCTTTACTTTTACGACTCATGCAATCTCCTCCTCTGACAGCTGTGAGGACACAATTTCTCGGTATACCTCACTATTTCGGAGCAGCTCGTCGTGAGTTCCACTGCCTACGACTACGCCTTCATCCATAACTAGAATCCGATCTGCATCTCTTACCGTGCTTACCCGCTGGGCAACGATAATGACTGTTGAGTTGACGGTTTCGTCAACAAGAGCAGCTCTAAGCTTGGCATCCGTCTTATAATCTAGAGCGGAGAAGCTGTCATCGAATACATAGATCTCGGGTCTGCGCACCAAGGCTCTCGCAATAGACAGACGCTGCTTCTGTCCCCCAGATACATTGCTGCCTCCTTGCGAGATGATACTCTCATATCCTTCCTCCATCCCGCCGATAAATTCTGCGGCCTGAGCGACCTCTGCAGCATGCCGAATCTCTTCCTCGGTTGCATCCTCCTTGCCGTAACGGATGTTGTCTGCAATGGTACCTGTGAATAGTACGGCTTTCTGCGGGACATATCCGATCTTCGAGCGCAGCTCTTGCTGAGAAATATCTTTTACATCGATGCCATTGACGCGAACACTGCCTTCGGTGACATCATAGAAGCGCGGGATCATCGCAAGCAGCGTGGATTTGCCTGACCCTGTGCCGCCAATAATGGCAGTAATCTCTCCTGGCTGTGCCGTGAAGCTGATATCCTTAAGTGCATATTCCTCAGCGCCTGGATATTTAAACGACACGTTATCGAATTCAAGAGTTCCATGCAGCTGACCTGCCGGCTTGGACACTTCAGGATCTGCAAGCTCCGGCTTCATTGTCAGTACTTCATTGATCCGTGCCGCAGAAGCTGCTGCCCGGGGCAGCATGACGAAGATGATCGACACCATCAACAGAGAGAACATGATCTGCATGGCATATTGAATAAACGCCATCATATTCCCTACCTGGATCTCTCCCGTGTTGATCCGAAGACCGCCGAACCAAATAATAGCGATGACAGAGAAGTTCATCACCAGCATCATAACCGGCATCATAAAGGCCATAATCTTGTTCACCTTGATCGCGGTATCTGTGAGGTCACCATTGGCCTCGGTGAAGCGCTCCTTCTCGTACCCGGTACGATTGAATGAACGGATGACCCGAATGCCTGTCAGCTGCTCGCGCAGAACGAGATTCAGACGATCCAGCTTCTTCTGAATGGCCTTAAAGAGCGGCAGCCCCTTGAAGGCAATCAGGGCAATGGCTCCTGCAAGGATTGGAAGCGATACAACAAGAACAAGAGACAGCTTCGCATCTTGGGATATGGCCATTACAAGACCACCTATAAACATCAGCGGTGCACTAATCATCATCCGCAGCATCATCAGCAGCACGTTCTGAACCTGAGTAATATCATTTGTTGTTCTGGTGATGAGCGAAGCTGTTCCCACCTGGTCAAACTCATGAAGAGAGAAATTCTCAACATGTCTAAACAAACGGCTGCGAAGATCACGTGCAAATTTGCCTGTAACCTGGGAGGACAGGAAGCTTACAAGAATAGAGCATACAGTACCCAGCAGTGCAACAATGAGCATTACACCGCCAATACTCCATATGTAAGAAACGTCCCCATCTGGTATTCCAAAATTGACGATATCAGACATTAGTGTAGGCAAGAATAAATCAGATAACGATTGCAGCAGAAGCAAAAAAACGACGATCGATACACCCGCCTTATACGGATTCAGCATCCGCAGCAGTTTCATCATGTGTGATCACTTCCTTTTGTTGAAAATCTATCTTTGCAGTGCGGGTCAGTGCTTGTCCGCTTCTGTTCCTTATACTCGTACACCCGAGTCAGTAATTTCGCTAATTGAGCACTATCCTCTTCACCTAGATATTCAATCATTTCCTTCATATTGCTAATGAGCTCGCGGTGAACACCCCGGACAGCCTCCCGCCCGGCTTCAGTGATGGTAATCCGCATCACTCTGCGATCGGCTTCATCCATTCTTCTCTCGACTAAGCCCTGCTCCTCCAGTCCCTGAATGACAGGAGTAATGGTCGGCGCCTTGACCCGCATAATTTCACTGATCTCGGATATCTTAAGCCCTTCAAGCTGATCCTTGGTCGTTGGTCCATTCTCTTGAAAATCCGTAATCATCCGCCCGACCACAGCAGGATCGTGCTTCTCAGGCGTTTCCTTCCCCCGGATTAAAGTAACCAGGAGCACAATTTCGCTCGGATTGCGGCCTTCCGTCTTAGGCTGCTTCCAATTGCTGCGGTTAAATCTCATAAATGCAAAGAGTAGATTTTGTGCAAGTATATCCTTCTCTTTCAATGCCTCACCCACTTTTTTTATTTGAACAAAAATCTTTGCGATATTGCGATAGATCGAATTAATTAGGTCTCCTAATTAATTATAAATCCATGCAGATTATATGCTTTTGCACGCCTAAGTGTCAAACCGGAACCTTGCAGGATTTTGCTGATCCTTAAGTTATATATTGGCTGTTCTTGGACCGTCACATTCTCTTCATTCCATATAAAAAAAGACGACTGTGGCTCTATAGCCACAGCCGTCCCTCCGCGGATCTGTCATCCATAACTTTTTCTCACTGCTCACCGCATTCATTTCAGCACCAGCATTTACTCTACTATACCTTGCTGTATGCACTCTCAAAGTTAAAATAAGTCCGTGCATTCTCGTAGGATATGCCCTGTACAATACTGCCGAGCAGCTCAAGGTCATGCGGCGCCTCTCCGTCCTCTACCCATTCTCCAAGCAGATTGCACAGCAAGCGGCGGAAGTACTCATGCCGTGTATAGGACAAGAAGCTTCTTGAATCGGTCAGCATGCCGACAAATCGACTGAGCAGACCGACGTTAGACAATGCCTTCATCTGGGCGAGCATGCCATCCTTCGTATCGTTGAACCACCATGCCGCACCGAGCTGGATTTTGCCAGGAATACCGTCACCCTGGAAGCTGCCAGCGATCGCAGCCAGCACTTCATTGTCACGAGGATTGAGCGAGTACAGAATCGTTCTTGGCAGCGCATCCTCACTAGCCAGTCCATCCAGCAGCTTCACCAGCGGACCGGCAAGCGGGCTGTCATTGACGGAGTCATAACCAGTATCCGGGCCAAGCAGTCCGAGCATACGTGAGTTGTTGTTTCTTGCTGCATTGATATGGTATTGCATTGCCCAGCCGCGTGCAGCATACAGCTTGCCGAGGAAGATCAGTGTGTAAGTCTTATACTTCTGCTCCTCCAGCAGACTAGCCTTCTCGCCATTTAACACCTTGGCGAAGATGCCAGCTGCTTCCTCGCGGGTTGCTTCCGCATACGGTACATAGTCGAGCGCATGGTCGGATACACGTCCTCCAACAGAATGGAAATAATCTACTCTTGCCTCCAGCACCTCAAGAAACGTATCGTAGCTCGTAATTGAACGTCCAGCAGTCTGCTCCAAGCGGGAGAGCCACTCCCCGAACCCTTCGCGGTTAATCTCAAGCCCCTTATCAGGACGGAATGAAGGCAGCACCGCGGTATCAAAACCATTCAAGTCCCGAATCGCTGTATGATATTCCAGCGTATCCGCAGGATCATCTGTCGTGCAGACTACCGTTACTTTGGATTTGGTAATCAGATCACGAGCACCAAAGCCTTCTCCGTTCAGTTTGGCATTTACTTTCTCCCAGATGACCGGTGCATTCTTCTCGTTAATCAGCTCATAGACGCCGAAGAAACGCTGCAGCTCCAGGTGTGACCACGCATATACCGGATTGCCGATCGTCATCGGCACCGTTCTTGCCCAAGCGAGGAACCGATCGTAATCGCTGACTCCCTCGCCTCCTGTTACATACTTCTCTTCAACCCCGTTTGCCCGCATCAGCCGCCATTTGTAATGATCGCCGTACAGCCAGGCTTCGGTTATATTGCGAAACGTTTTATTCTCATAAATCTCCTTGGGACTCAGGTGGCAGTGATAATCAATAATCGGCATATCCTTTGCATACTTCTCGTACAGCTCAATCGCTGTATCATTCGTAAGTAGAAATTGCTCATCCAAAAAAGACTTCATCTTCCTTGCCCACTCCCTTAAGGTTGATTTTGGTTCGTTCAGGTTTATTTCTGCTCTCAAACTCTAACCTACACCCTTTCCCAAGAAAGTTCAACAATAAAATGAGAACGCTAACAAAAATGTTTACTGAATGGACATGTGCGTGCGCTCACTGACATTTTTCGTGAATTCATGCAATGTAAATGACTGTTGACTGACATGTCGGCATTGTGATGAACCGGAGAATTGAATAGAGAATTTGGTTCAGGGAGAGATTCTGATGATCTATATACCCTTGATTGAAGCAGCTAAAGGTATTATGAAATGGATTCAGGTGAATAACTTTTTCTGAATTTTAACGTTCTTCTATATTGGGAACGGTATAATTGAAGAAAAAAGAAAATGAGGTGTATCGGACAAATGCAAATTACATTTCTGGGGACGGGAGATATGTTCAGCTTCGAACAAGACCACAACAGCGCGATGATCCTGTATAATGACACTCGCCTCATTATTGACTTTCCCGAGTCGAACGCGAAGGTGCTGTATAAGATGGGAATCAAGCTGGATGAGATCAAGGACGTGTTTATTACCCATCTGCACGATGATCACATCAATGGCCTGCAGCAGCTCGGTTATTACGCGCAAGTATTTGGTGAGCAGAAGCCTAGGCTCTACATCCACGAGGATTTAATGGAGCCGCTCTGGCGCTCGCTAGAGCCTGGCATGCGTTATACCGTACAGGGTGAGCGCACCCTAGAAGACTATTTCGAGCTGGTTCCGCTGCGGGAACAGAAGCCCTTCAACATTGGAGGCGTTACATATGAGCTTACGCTCACGAAGCATGTACCCGGCATGCTGAGCTGTGGATTGTATGCTCCCGGGCTATTCTATTACAGCGGTGATGCGACGATGGATTCCGAGCTGCTTGAGCGCATTGCTGATGATGTGCAGATTATTTTCTATGAGTGCCATTTGCAGGACGTGACCATCTCATCGCATACCCATTTGGACGACATCAAGTCTCTACCGCTGCCGATCCAGGCCAAAACGCTGCTCATGCATTACCACGACGGCTATGCGTCACCTGATGCCCGCAAACAATTTAACAAGGGTGCTGTGTCCAAGCTCGTAGAACCGCTGGAGGTGATTCGGCTGCATGAACAATAATCCACAGAACTCCCCCGATGAGAAGCATACTTCAACAGGCCTGCTATCTAAAAACTCTTTCTACATGGTCATGATCGTTATTCTTTTGGTCATTCTCACCATAAGTATTATCATGAGCTCTCTGGGGATTAACATTGCAGTAACTCTCTCGATCTTAATGAGCTGTGTTGAGTGGATGACGAAATTCATCCTGCCCTGGATCTTCCTTTTCTACTTCATCAAGCTCGTCCACAGCTACACTAGATCGAAGCAGGGTTAATCTGCTTGTACTCCCTCCACTCTTCAGGCAGCAAGGAACGGTAAGGCTCCTGTGCGAAGCGGTCATCGACCAGCACGAGCACACCCTCGTCCTCCTCCGTACGGATGAGTCTCCCGCCTGCCTGAAGCACTTTGTTCATTCCCGGGAAAACATAAGCGTAATTAAACCCGTTTCTCCCGGTCTGGTTGAAGTAATCCCGCAGCATATTGTTCTCCAGTCCAATCTGAGGCAGGCCTGTACCTACGACGATTACACCGTTCAGCCTGTCGCCGGGAAGATCAACCCCTTCGGAGAATACGCCCCCGAGCACTGCAAACCCCAGCCGCGTGCGCTCAGGATTCGGCTGGAAGCCGGACAGGAACGCATCCCTCTCCTCCTCGCTCATGGAAGACTGCTGTATGATGGCATCTACACCCTTGCCTTCATCCTGAGTATAGGTTTCATACACTTCCTGCATATAGGAATAGGACGGGAAAAAGACGAGCAGATTTGTCCCCGGCCGCTCCTCCGCGATCCGCTGCAGAAGTCTGGCGATGGCTCCCTTCGACCTCTCCCGGTCGTTGTATCTGACCGACAGCGGTACCAGCCGTACATCGAGCTGATCCTTGCTGAACGGCGAAGGAATGCTGAGCGTATAATCCTCTTCGCCAGCACCCAGCATATCCCGGTAATAATTCATCGGTGACAGCGTGGCAGAGAAATGAATGATAGACCGGTAGCCTTTGCCTGCCTGCCGAAGCAGCTCCGAAGGATCGAGACAATACAGCTTGATTCGGAAGTCACTGCGGATGATCTCCGCATATGTCAGGTAGTGATCATCATAGAGCTTAGCCATTCGAATAAAGTTCTGGGCCGCGAAATACGTGCTAAGCAGCTCTTCCTGCGCTTCGAGACTGACTCGATCTGCAGAAGAGCCGGAGACCAGCTCAATTTCTGCTGTCTCTACGAACTTTTCCAGCCGCTTGATCAGTTCTTCCGGCAGCTCAGACTGAATGATCCGCCCCTCGCTGTTGCAGTTGTTCTTGACTGCGTACAGGAACGAGTTAACCTCTCCGGCCGTTCGGGATACCCCTTCATTGGCCGTCTTGTACTCATCCTTAATCCCGAGAAAGACGGATTTGACGAGCTCCGCCGAGAACATATTCCGGCCTCGATCGACCAGATTGTGAGCCTCATCGACCAGTACGGCCGTCTGCTTCTTCTGGTCCTCAAATAAGCGTTTCAAGGACACTCGGGGATCAAAAATATAATTATAGTCGCATACGACCGCATCCGCCGCGTAAGCAATGTCGAGCGAATATTCAAACGGGCACACCTGGTGCTTGCGGGCATATGCTTCAATAACCGGCCTAGTCATGATCGTCTCGTGCTTCATAATATCCAGAACCGCCCCGTTGATCCGGTCGTAATATCCTTCGCACATCCTGCACTGCCCGGCATCACATGCTTCCTCTTCCTTGAAGCAGATTTTGTCCTTGGCGGTGATTGTCACCGAGTTCATATACAGCCCTTGTGCCTGCATTCGCGCAAAGGCTTCCTCCGCCGTTGCCCGGGTCGTTGTCCGTGCCGTCAAATAGAAGATTTTGCTGATATGTCCTGCTCCGACTGCCTTGACAGCCGGGAATAAAGTCGACATCGTCTTGCCAATTCCTGTCGGCGCCTTCGCCATCAGCCCGGCACCTTCGGAGATCGTTTTGAATACAGCACCTGCCAGCTTGCGCTGTCCCGCACGGTAGGAAGGAAAAGGAAAGCCAAGCGCTTCAATGGACGGCTGGCGCTTCTCTTCATGCTCCCTCAGCATCTCCGCATAAGGCGCATAAGCTTCAACAACTTCTCGTGCAAAGATCTCAAGCTCTTCTATAGAGTGGGTAACCAGCATTCTCTTCTGCTCACCGCTGCCTGTCCGTACATAGGTCAGCTGAATCTGCATGCTTGAGAGTCCCTCTGCCTTGGCATACATATAAGCATACATTTTACCCTGTGCCCAGTGAACCGGAAGCCCGCCACCCAAGTCCTCAAGCGGAGCTGCTGTCGACTTGATCTCATCAATCGTCCATGCCCCGTCCAGCTGAATAAGTCCATCGCATCTCCCTTCCACCTTGAATAGAAGATCTCCGCAGGGGATCTCACCCTTGAGAAATACTTCCTTTTGATCCGTATCTGCATAGGTCTTCTGAATGCTCTGATGAATCCGGGTCCCTTCGTGCATCGTCGCATTCGTCCGGAATCCGCCCGTAATGCTGCCGCTTCGATATACATACTCCACCAGAGGTCTGACAGATATAGAAATTTCATATGGCATGCGTTTCACCCGTTCCTGTTCATTTTCGTCTTCTCACTGTATCAAAATGAAGGTGAAGATACCAGTTCTCTAAGCAGCTTATCCGTATTCGTAAAAGATCGACAAAAACCCCTCTTACGACCACTTGAACGATAGCAGCCAGAGAGGGGTTCTATGAACAATTCGCATGAATTCACTTAAATTCACTTTACTTCTTCGTTTCCTTATAAGGCACGTAATCGGGATAGTCGGTAATAATTCCGTCTACCCTTAGATCAAGCAGGTAGTCCGCTTCCTCTCGGCTGCGCAGTGTCCAAGCATAAATCTTCATTCCTCTAGCATGGATTTGACGAACAAGTGAATGCTCTACTGCATAGATATGTGGATTTACATACGAAGCATAGGCTCGGTATTCATCCAGCTTGTCGTTATCCAAATCTGCAGGATCCTCGATCAGCACACCCGTCGGTACGGTAGGCAGCATATCATGGAATGTCGCCATGGATTCATGGTTAAAGGACTGAACGATCACCTGCCCGGGCCCCATTTTGTCATATCCGTACTTGATCAAGGAGTCCGCCACTTGTCTCTCGATGCCGGGATACAGCTCAGGTGCCTTCAATTCTATGAGAAACCCGATATTCTTACCTCTGTAATGCGCCAGAACCTCTTCGAACGTAGGAATCTGCTGGCTGCTATACTCTCCTCCGAACCAGCTTCCTGCATCCAGGCTTCTCAGCTCCTCCAGCGTATGCATTCTGACTTCTCCCGTCCCGCTTGTCGTCCGATCCAATGTGAGATCATGAATGACGACGAGCTCTCCATCCAGGCTCCGCTGTACATCCAGCTCGATCATACTTGACTGCATTCGGTATGCTAATTCAAAAGCAGCCATCGTATTCTCCGGCGCGTACCCCGCTGCTCCCCGATGGGCAACAACTACCGGATCAGCCGAGTTGGCAGCGGCAATATGATCTGTATCTCCACCAATTCCGATGATGGAAGCGATAAGCAAAGTTCTCAAGGTTTTGACCACGCCCGACTCACCTCTCCTTTTTTTACCTCAACATAACAGGAGAATGTAAAGACCTATCATCATCTGCTGTATATGAATGTAAAGATTTTGAGTTTACTGTTATATACCCGGAATCCATTTCATAATACCTGTATCGTTATTATTTCCATTGATCTGTTTAGTAAATAGAGAAGAGAATAAGCTATTGCTATATTGGATATTGAAAATTAAGTAACAGGAGGTCTAAAGCGATGTATCTATATTTTTTGTCATCACCAATATCGGATGCACTTAAGGAGCACCCTTATTTCACGCTTCAGAATGATGAAGACACACGTTATGTGATCGAACTCGATGCTATGGTCGACAACGACCCGGCCATTCCTGCCTATGAAGCGATTGATGCAAGCGGAAGCCTTAGCGGAAGCAAGTTTATTGTCATGAACAATATTCCGGTCACAGACGATGGAAGAGAAGCATTTGAAGCGAGATTTATGAACCGTGCTCGAAAAGTAGAAGATGAGCCAGGCTTTGCAGGTATCCGCGTGCTTCGTCCGCTGAACAGCGATACGTATGTCATCCTTACCGCATGGGATTCCAAAGCAAGCTTTGAGGCTTGGCAGCAATCCCAGGCCTTTGCCCATGCTCATCAGAAGCGTGATTCTCAAGAAGGTCTGAAGGCTCAAGCTCCTTCAATCTTTGCCCGTCCTTCGTTTATTACGACGTACACGGTGGAATAATCTGATGAAAGACTAACACGATCCTCATGTAAGCCCGTATTACCTGATCCTGATCCTTTAGGGCTGGTGAATGCGGGCTATTTTACATTCATTTCCCACTTGGCGGCTTTTGACAACTTTTTAAATCCATAGGATAATATTTTATTGCAGTGCTGTAACAAGCACCCGATCTTATTGTATACTAATACCATTATTTTACATTGCAGACTGCTTGCAAGTGGAAGGAAGGCGGTACATTTGGAACGCTTCGCTTGGAAGACATTCTTAACCAAGCCGTTTGTTTTCTTTACCTTAATCATGCTGATCAAGAGCTACCTTACCTGGTACGCCATATTTGATGATATCCCATTCTGGCAACCTCTCTTGACTGAGATTCCTTTTGTATGGCTGATCTTTGCCATCATTGAACGCTTCGCTGACAAGCGAAAGATCGGGTATTACATGATGACGAATCTCATCATAACGGTCATCTTTTTTGCTGCTATTATGTACTACAAATATTACGGAGTTATCGTTACCTACCATGCTCTTGCCCAGGTTAATCAGGTAACTTCGGTCAACAGCAGTATCTTCTCACTGCTCGCTCCTTATTATCTGCTTATTTTTGTAGATATCATTGTGCTGCTCGTATATTTCATTCAGCGCCGCATTCGTCAGAATAAGCAGGTATTCTATACCCCGAAGAAGCTGCCACGGCTTGGAAAGAGAACCGCTGTCAGCATATTCGTCATCTCGGCCATCATTACCGTATTTAACATCTGGCCGAACCGGGCAAGTATGAATGAGCTGAATCAAGCGGAATCCATGGGTATACTCAATTACGAGGCCTTCTTGATTGCCTCAGACCGGCCTGAGGACCCCGTGCCTCAGAAGGAGATTACCCAGGAGAGCATTAATGAGCTCAAAGGCATCGATGCACCAGAGTCCATCATTTCCAGCTACTGGGATGCAGCCAAGGGCCGCAATGTGATTATCATACAGCTCGAGTCTTTCCAGAATTTCCTGGTCGGGCTGAATGTGGATGGCCAAGAAGTTACGCCTAATCTGAATAAACTGGCGCAGGAAAGCTTGTATTTCCCGCATTTTTATCAGCAGGTCGGTCAAGGGAATACATCCGACGCCGAGTTTGTCGTCAATTCTTCCTATTACATCCCTCCGCGGGGAGCCGCCTCACAGGAGTATGCGGATTATGAGGTGCCGAGTCTGCCGAGACTGCTTACGGAGAACGGTTATAATACAACCACTTTCCATACAAACCATGTAGAATTCTGGAACCGGCTGGAGATGTACTCGGCTCTCGGTTTTGGAGATTACTATGAATATGACTTTTTCGGGGAAGAAGATATGATTGCATTCGCGGCATCAGATGCCGTGCTGTACCGTAAGACAGCAGAGGAGCTGGCAGCTCTGCAAGAGGAAGGGCGGCCTTTCTATTCACAGGTGATTTCGATGTCTGCCCATCATCCTTACCATTTGCCTGAGGACAGATACAAGATGGACCTGCCGGAACGTTTCGAGGGTACGCTGGTCGGCAATTATATTCGAGCACAGAATTACGCCGATTACGAGTTCGGCCTATTTATAGACCAGCTCAAAAAGAACGGCGTCTGGGATAACAGTCTCATCGTTGTGTATGGCGATCACCTGGGTCTGCCCATCTATTCCCTTGAATCCGATGATAAAGCACTGATGAAGGAAATATTCGGACGTGAATATTCCACGGCAGACATGATCAATATTCCGCTCGTTATTTCCGCCCCAGGTGCCGTAGAAGGTGCAAGAGTAGATCAGCTTGGCGGGCAGGTCGATATTGTACCGACGGTTGCAAGCCTGCTGGGCATCTCAATGGACGATTATATTCATTTCGGACAGGATCTGCTGAGCGGACAGCCGAATCTGCTTCCTGAGCGCTATTATCTGCCAACCGGATCATTCATCAGTCAGGAGGGAATGTTCATTCCCGGCAGTGGCTTTGAGGATGGCAAGCAGTATAAACTGCCCGAGATTGAAGAAACAGCATCAAAGGAATTTATAGATTCTCTTGTGCCGCCTGAAGACCCTCTGCTCGCGAAGGAAGCATCAGGAACGGAAGCTCCTGACGTAAGCCAAGATCAGTACGAACGAGCGCTTGCCCTAATGCATTATTCATACAGCTATGTGTCACAGCTGCCTGAGCGCTCTGACATAGAGGAATAATTTAATTAAGTAGATATATAATGATAAGAAATAAGCCTTCTGCCGCTGGCAGAAGGCTTATATTTATTCTATATGCGGACCGGATCAGACATCCGCTCCGAGCTAGGCGTCATAACTGTCCGCAGATCATTCAGCTTCGCTATTGTCAGCCCAATTAGAGCGGAAGCAGCGCCTGCTCCTCCTGCTCCTCCAGCTTATCCACCATGGAAGTCCACTCTGCCGGCTTGACAGGCAGCACTGCATAATAGCGCTTCAGGAAGTTCGCCACCAGCTTGCTGGAGATCCCCTTCTGTGATTCATCTGTCGGCATGAAGCACAGATCAAGGCCGCCGACCGCCTGTCCATCACCTTGCCATGAAGGATGAACATAAGGGAAATCAATCTTTTTATAACCTAGATGAGACAGCACTTCTCTACGTACATAAGGATTCATCGACTTGATGCCGCCAAATTCATGCTCATCCGATATGTAGGGATTATAAATCTCGGCAAACATGCCGAAGAGCTCCTTGCCTTCCGCCTGCGCCAAGCTTCTCAGATCGCGCCGGCGTGCATTGGCCAGAAACGGTCCAATCCCAAGTCCATCATGCCCGATAATCGTGAAATCGGTCATCGCTACATTCCAATCCGAATAATAGCGATACTCCGTAGCTCCAACCACCTGATCGTCCAGCACCGCCACAAATACCCGGATCCCCGGGTCCTTTAATGGTTCCTCCCACAGTGAGAATTCAAGCACTTCCTCCGGGGGAAACACCTCTTGCATCAGCTTATGCATTTGTGCAAAGAGCGGATCCTTGATCGAGACAATACGAATATATTCCATTATGACTACCTCCTCGTTCACCTTAATTAACTAGCCCGCATTCTCATTTTACGATTCTGCGCATAATTCAGTTTTATTTAAACGGATTGCGCCATTCCATCAGTGCTCCATAGTGACAGGATTCCTCGTCATCCAGGTAATTCTCAGCGACGGCCACAGGTGTTCGTCCACAGCGCAGCAAAAAGGAAATGACGGGATCACGAAGCTCACCGCAGGCGACCGCAGACAGGTAATCCGCAGCACTCATCCTGTCCGCCACTTTATGGTACCCGGGCATTCGGCCGCCTCCCAGAAGCCGCTGAGCACCTTCCTGTATAACGACATGGTACATGGATTGCATGAGCAGCTGTCCAATGCCGAGTTTGCGATAAGCAGGACGGACGCTGATATCCACGACATATAGTGTATCACCATCCGGCTGGTGATTTCGAATATAACCTTCGTCAGTTGCTTCTGCCCAGGTATGTTCGGGATGTGCCGGGTCAAACATCGTTCGAAGCCCCGTCATTGAACCGGCTAGTATGCCGTCTACCTCAACCGTAAGTGCCCCTTGTGGAAACAGGGTAATATGACTGCTCAGCTGTTCTCTGCTCCACCACAGCTCCGGTGGGAATGGAGGCGGAAAGCATTCTGCCTGAATCGCAATCAGCTCATCAAAGTCGGTCTCGGTATAATTCCGAACGACGGCAGGAACCGGCTTACCCTCACTTAGGATATACATTTCTTTACGATACACCGCCAAGCTCACCTGCCTTTTCTACCAGTCTGGGTACAGATCCACCCGGCGGTCACGCCAGGTTGTTACCGCTCCGCGCTCACGCACTTCATACAGCAGGTCAAGATCCAGATCCGCGGTTACGATCATATCGTCATTGATTTCCCCTTCGGCCATAATTCCGCGCGGCGGAAACGGAATATCATTCGGCGTAATAATCGCAGCCTGACCATAATTGGCCCGCATGAAGTCAACGGTCGGCAGGCTTCCGACCGTTCCGGTCAGAACCACATATACTTGATTCTCTACAGCTCTCGCATGGCTTGTGTATCGAACACGATAGAATCCGTGACGGTCATCCGTACAAGAAGGGCAGAAGATCACATCCGCTCCCTTGGCTTTGGCCATACGAACAATTTCAGGAAACTCAATATCGTAGCAGGTCAGCACGGCAATCGTTCCTTTATCCGTCTCAAATACCGTTAATCCCTCGCCTGCCCCCATATTCCATTCCTTCACTTCCGTAGGCGTAATATGCAGCTTCGGCTGCCGGCCGATCAGGCCATTCGGATAAAATAGATGTGCGGTATTCAGCAGCTTGTCATCCTTCTTGATCACATGAGTGCCTGCAATAATATGGACATTGTACTGCTTGGCGAGCTGTGTAAACAAAGCCTCGTAAGCCTCCGTAAAATTCGGCAAATCCTCGATCCCAAGTGCATTCCTATTCTCATCGCCGATCGACATCAGCTGTGTTGTCATAAACTCTGGAAACAGGATAAACTCGGCGTCAAATTCCTCGGCTGTCTTTATATAATGCTCCACTTGGGCTGCAAACTGCTCAAAGCTGGTAATAGTCTGAAGCTTGTATTGTACGGCAGATACACGCAGTTTCATTCGGGCTTCCTCCTTCACTTATCTAAAGTTCGATGTGGGTCATGGTCTAAGTATTGAATCGTCACTTCAAAGCCATTGTATCAGGGAATATCCCTTCTGTTTAGTGCTTAGGCTTAAGCATTTTCTCTGAGAAAGCAATCCACTCTCGTACCGCAAATGACTGGTAGCGGTCCTTCCGCCACACCATGCCGAGATCCCACGGAATCCGCTCCTTCAGCTTAAGGATCCTTACCTCCTCTTGGCGAAGCTCTCTGCAGATCGTCTCCGGCAGCAGAGCAACCCCGAGTCCGGCGGCAACCATGTTGCTGATCAGATCCCACTGTGCGCTCTCATATATAATTCGCGGCTGATATCCTGCCTTCTGACAGGCTCCAATAATCCGGTCATGCAGTGAGAAATCCTCGCGGAACAAAATAAATCCATCCTCGCTAAGCTCGGCGAGCTGAATCTCATCCTGTTCTGCAAGTGGATGTGTTGGGTGAAGGACGACCTTCAGGGATTCATCAACGAAGATATAGCTGTCGAATAAATCCTCATCTGCAGGCAGTACCGTCACCCCCACGTCCAGCGCACCCGACAGAATGTCATTCTCGACCTTCTTCCCGCCATCCTCAAACAGCTCAATTGTAATGTTCGGATACTGCTTATAAAATGCACCAATTACTTTAGGAAAAAAAGAAGCGCCGATCATAGGCGGGAGTCCGATCCGGATATGCCCCTTCTTCAAATTCATCAGGTCATCCAGCTCAGAGGATAAATTGTGGAATGAAGTCACAATCTCCTGGGCCTGACGGGCAAATACTTCACCTGCATCGGTCAGCTTCACATTCTTGCCATAACGGTCAAGCAGGGTCACACCAAGCTCGTCTTCCAGACTTTTTACCGTTTTGCTGATCGTTGGCTGCGTGATGAACAGCACCTGCGCTGCCTTCGTGAAGCTGTGCTGCCTCGCCACCTCTAGAAAATACTGCAAATGCCGAATATCCATGGATTAATAATCACCTTCTATAGAAAAATGGAATGACAGGCATGCTTAATATGCATTTTACTCATGAAAATGAATCATGTAAAATTTCAGTAACAACTAGTATACATTCTAGGAGAATGGAAGACATTATTATCACTTTAATATAAAGGAGGCGGACTCATCTTATGAAGCAAACGGGAAAGATCCTATTTCAAGTCGTGATTCTGCTCGTCATCTCATTTGTGATGAATGGGTTGGTACAGCTCTTACAGCTGCCGATCCCCGGCTCCATCATTGGCATGCTATTGCTATTCATATTGTTGAAGACCGGTATCGTTAAGCTGCGCTGGATCGAGGCCGGTGCCAGCTGGCTGCTGGCTGAAATGCTGCTATTCTTCATTCCTTCCGCTGTCGGCATCATGAACCATCTAGATCTCATGAAACAGAGCGGTCTCAGCATTCTGCTCGTGATTCTTATCAGCACATTTATCGTCATGGCACTATCCGGGCTTGCGGCTCAGGCAATCACCAAGAGAAAGGAGAATAAACCCTATGACAGCCCTGCTGTGTCTCCTGTTCACCATAGCCATCTATCTGCTGGCCAAAAAAATGTATAAACAATTTCCTAAGGTCTACCTTTCCCCGCTGCTTATCGTACCTGCGGTAATTGTCGTCGTTCTGCTTCTAACCGGTACGTCTTATGAGTCATATAACGAGGGCGGCAGTTTGATTACACTGCTGCTTCAGCCTGCTACAATCGCTTTTGCAATACCGCTCTACAAGCATTTCGATGCTTTAAAGAAGAATTGGCGAGAGATCGCCATTGGAGTTACAAGCGGCTCGCTCACCGCCATCATCTCCACTATGGTTACCGCAAGATGGTTTAATCTGGACACAGCGCTGGAAACCAGTCTCGTCCCTCACTCCATCACAACACCGATAGCCATGGATATTTCGACAATGATCGACGGAATTCCGCAAATAACCGCCGTTTTCGTTGTCATTACAGGTCTCACTGGGCTGCTGATCGGACCCAATGTAGTAAAATGGCTGAAAATCGATGGAGAGATTGCCAGGGGAATCGCTTTTGGTACAAGTGCGCACGGTACCGGGACTTCCAAAGCATTCGAATACAGCCCGCTGACAGGTACCATTTCGAGTATATCCATGGTTCTCGCCGCTCTCATTACCCTCATGGTCTCCCCCCTATTTTCGGTATTTCTATAATATTAGTCTATTATATTGGCTAATTTTTGAAAAAACCTATTGTATTGCAGTACATTCTTCCCTTAAAATGAAGAAATGATAATATCTGCTGATTAGCGGGGGAGATTACCCATGAAAAGAACCGGTATGAAAAGAGCGCTCGACCGTCTTGGCCGAATTGTACTTCCCAAGGAAATGCGTGACACCATGGAGATCGATATCGGAGATCCGCTGGAGTTTTTTATTGAAGGTAAAGAATTAATTCTTCGTAAATACAAGTCTACTCTATGCATTTTTTGTGGAAATGTGGACACGGAGATGTATTTCAAGGAACAATTTATTTGTAAGAGCTGCGCTCAGGAACTGAAATTCACGGATCATTCGGTGGACATGCCTGAGTCTGATCGACAAGGTTCGACTAATTCCAACCAAGAACACCGCTTATCCCCATTTACAGATTCGAAATTCGCAGGATCATCAACTGTACATAAACATCTTTATTCAACGGGATCGGATGAATTTGCCCGTGACGTACGTCCCAAGACAGCCCAAATGCTTCGCAGGATGAAAGAAATTATAGAAGGCAATCCAGGTATCTCGCAGAATCAAATCGCTGAGAAGTTAGGTATTAGTCAAGGCCGTGTATCTCAGCTCAAGAAGCTCCTCTAGTCATATTAATATGAATTACTATAACCCTCTCGGTAGATCGAGAGGGTTTCGTTTTTTTTATTCACAGCTTGACTCGAATTTATTGAGTTAAGAGGTATAATAGAGTTATATCCATTAGTATGATTCTGTTCTATTATAATTCGAGGTGATCTCATGGAGCCCCAAAACAACGAGCGATGCCCGATTACCCAGGCAATGGACCTCTTAGGCAAGAAATGGGCTGTCCTCATTATGTATCATTTATTATCTGGCCCGAAACGCTTTACGGAGCTGGAAGCAGCTATGGCTATCAGCGGGCGGCTGCTGTCCGAAAGACTGAAGGAGATGGAGGTCGCTGGTATTGTCACCCGTAAGATGTATCCGGAGATTCCTCCACGCGTCGAGTACGAGCTCACGGATAAGGGCCATGCCATTGAACCGGTCATTAAAGAAATTTACGAATGGTCCACCGAGTGGATTATATAAATTTATGAGTTACAGCCCTGAGCAGAATCGATCGATAAGAATCTGTCCCAGGGCTGTTTGCTATTGTCATGTATGTTTAATGAGGATCATAAAAGGGAAACACGTTCTCCGGTCTGCGCAGATTTCAGGGCAGCCACGGTGACTGCTTGTGTACGAACCGCGTCCGAGTAATCGGAACGGATACGGCTTCGATCACCTGTACGCAGGGCATGAATGAAGGCTTCATTTTCCAGCAAGTATGCGTTGCCCTTATTCTCTATTGTTGTCATCCCTGCAGGTTCGGGCTGCGCAATCTGCAGCCTCTCCGGATTCCAATCCCATACACCATGAGATGAATAGAAGGTCAGCCCACTGCTACCCGGTACACCATCCGGTAGAATACATGTGTTGGAAATATTTGCTACGGCTCCGCTCTCAAGCCGCAAATTGACCGTTCCTACATCAGGTACGCTTACACCTTCATGCAGCTCGTGAAGGCTGCGGTTTGCGTACATAGCCTGAACCTCCACCACTTCTCCGGCCACATATCTCAGCAAATCTACAATATGTGTCGTTTGCTCAATAAATTGTCCGCCTGATCCTTCCTGACGCCGCCACCAAGCGACTCCTGGCATGCCTCCATTCCATGCTCCGTTCGCCATGCCAATGGTATGTCCGGCCAGATCCAGCCTCAGCTGGTCCACCGTCTCCTGATAACGGAAATGATAGCCCACCGATGTCAGCAGCCCCTTCTCCCGAATGGCAGCCTCGATCTTCTGCGGTAATAGAAGATCCGTTGCCAGCGGCTTTTCAACGAGAAATGGAATATTCCGCTCAATGAGCGCAAGCTCAATCTCCCCATGAGACATAGGCGGAACACAAATATATACGGCATCCAGCTGTTCAGCATCCAGCATATCTGTCAGCTGATCGTAACCCTTTGCAGCATAGTCTGCTGCCATTCGGTCTGCCTTCTCCGAGCTTGTCCCAAGGATGGATTGAACTTGTACACCCTCCATCTGCTGCAGCAGCCCGGCGTGCACCTTACTGAACCAGCCCGTGCCGATAATTCCAATTCTGAGTGTCATCTCGCCAATTCCCCTTTTCTAATTAAGATAACGGTTTCACTGAGAACCACAACCCATGAAACGCCTCCGCATGTTATCATCATTTTCCTTATTAAGGATAACAAATTTAACCGGCGAACTCTATCTAAACCACCGAAAAAAATGCCCTCCTGAAGAGGGCATACATCTTAATCATTATTTGTTCTGAATTGTCTCAGCCTGCTGCCGGTTTAGTCTCTGCAATAAGCTGGTCCAGCTCCTGTGTGTAGATCTGCTGCTCGACGTCTGTCCAGCCATTCACCTTCATCATGTATTCAATGACGGGAGCTTTATATTGCTTAACCCAGTCAATATGGAAGAAAAGTGCCCCTGTACGGCGGATGAAAAAGTCGGCTGGCGTTACCGCCATCTCTTCCTTCATTGCATAATTCAACTGCATGAGCACCTCGATTGGCAGATGAATGCCAAGAGAAGGTTCACTGCCTTCCGTATGCTGAAATAACCGTTCTGCATTCGACCCGTACATCTGTGACAAACGTGCTGCATCCGCTTGGGTCAGTCCATGCCGCATACCGATTTCTGTCATTCGCTGAACAAACGCAGGATAGCCCGTGCTTCCGCCGACATGTCCGCCTGAGATCGGCATACGAACCGTTTGGCATGCCTTGAAAGGCCCTTTTCCTTCGTTATGCAATAGTTTCGCAGTCAGATCCACAACGCTCTCCGCCATCTTGCGATAACCAGTCAGCTTGCCTCCCGCAATCGTGATCAAACCGGAGTTAGACTGCCAAATTTCGTCCTTCCGTGATATTTCTGAGGCGCTCTTTCCTTCCTGAAAAATAAGAGGGCGAATCCCCGCCCAGCCGGATTCGACATCATCAATCGTAATGTTCAGATCACTGAACATATAGTTAATCGCTTTGATAACATACTCAGCATCCTCTTTTTCGATCGTAGGATTCGCGAGTTCTTCTTTATATACCGTATCCGTCGTCCCCACATACGCCTTGCCGTCACGTGGAATGGCGAATACCATTCTTCCATCCGGTGTGTCAAAATAGATCGCCTGCTTCAGTGGAAACCGGCTTTGGTCAATGACAAGATGAATGCCTTTGGTATGCTGGAGCACTTTCCCTTGCCTCGATTGATCCTTCTCTCTCAGCTGATCGACCCAAGGACCGGTTGCATTGACGATCTTCGCTCCATGTATGGTAAAGTCGGTGCCTCCGATCAGATCCTTCGCCTGGATACCGCACACCTTGCCGTCTTTATAAATGAATGAATTTGCCTTGACGTAGTTCACGGCGAGAGCACCATTTTTCACAGCTTCCTTCATGACTTCAATCGTTAGTCGTGCATCATCCGTCCGGTATTCCACGTAGTAGCCGCCGCCCAGCATTCCTTCTTTCTTCAGCAGGGGCTCTTTGCTGAGCGTCTTCTCCTTGCTGAGCATGACCCGGCGTTCGCTTCGCTTCACCCCGGCCAGAAAATCGTAAACACGAAGTCCAATGGATGTCATAAACTTACCGAATGTCCCGCCTTCATAGAAAGGGAGCAGCATCCACTCCGGTGTCGTTACATGCGGTCCATTCTCGTAAACGATGGCGCGCTCCTTCCCGACCTCAGCCACAACATCGATCTGCATCTGCTTCAAATAACGCAGCCCTCCATGCACAAGCTTCGTGGAACGGCTGGATGTACCTGCGGCGAAATCCTGCATTTCGACGAGCGCTACCTTCATCCCCCGAGTTACGGCATCTAGTGCAATACCAGCCCCTGTAATACCACCGCCTATAATCAATAGATCAAAGTTCTCCTTACTCATCGCCGTTATGGCATCTGTTCTGTTCAGTTCAGCAAATCCTGTCATATCTATGACCTCCGCTTCTTATATTTACACACAGAAAACAGAAAAAGAGACCACGAAATAAACATCAATGGCAGGGTGCCAAATAATGTATTCGCGGTCTCTCCTCGTCTCCTGACAACTATTAACTTGTTACGACTATCATAACACGGGTTAACCGTAATGCAAACCTTTAACTGTATATCTTAAACCATCTGTCCATCTGTGTATTCCTATCCCTCTTGACGAAAAATAAATGCTTGGCTCTCTTCTCCTTAAAACTGTCCAGTAGCCAGCATTCTCTCCCTTGTTATACGGCCCAGTTGCAGCACAACCTCCTGGGCAGCTTCATAATTCTGCTCCTTGAGCACTTTCAGCGTATCCCGGTTGATGCCGATCGCGCTATAGTGCTTGATGTGAGGCGTTAGCTTGAACCGGACAATCGCATACATCCCCAGTTTATCCTTAAAGGAATCAAAGGTGCTCAGCATAACAGTGTTGCCAATGGATGCTACGATCTCCCTCATAAACAGAAAGTGATGCTCGATATATATCGCATAATCATTATTCTGCTCTGCAGTCCGCTGTGCCTCTACATGGGCAGTCAGTGATTCTAGATCTATATAAATATCTCTGCTGCGGTCCTTCATTACCTGGAAGCAGTAGAAGAGCATAGACTGAATTTGTTCATTCAAATCGATGAATTCCTTGCTGTTCATTTCCTTGACCAGTATTCCGCGATTCTTGAGTGCTGTTACATATCCTTCTGACTCCAGACGAGCGATGGCATGCCTTACAGGCGTCCGGCTCATCTGAAAATCTACGGACAGCTCATTCTCTGACAGCAGCGTCCCTGGCATTAATTCCCCGCGAACGATTTGATCACGCAGCAACGTGTATGCCGTATCAACCAGCGAGTTTTTTTTCATCATTTATGTAGTCCCTTTCTGCCCATGACTTATACTCACACTCGATTGTTATCACAGTTCAAACAAAATATCTATATTTTCGATATCATTTTACCTCATATTAACAATACGCGAAGAAAGGCCGCAACCCTGCCGAATATTTTACAAATCTTCAAAATTACCGATACATTCTTCTTACACTCAACTTGTATCCTACTTGTGTACCACATAATATGAACTTCAATATCGGGAGGATATAACATGTTAAAAAATAGGGGTCGTAAAGGTCATCAAAGCTTAATCGTATCACTTATACTTATGCTCGTTATTCTGTCTGGCTGCGGTGCCGAAGCAAGCTCAACCTCTGGTGAAGGTGAGGGAGGCATGCCGGAGGTCATTCGAATCGGTATGATGCCAAGTGAAGAAGGCGAGATGAACCGTTCGCAGGATCAGCTGGCCGCAGATATTACAGAAGCAACCGGCATTCCCGCCGAAATTTTTGTAGCTGAAGATTACAACATGGTTATTGAAGCACTGCGTGCAGGCAAAATTGAAATCGGGTTGATCGGTCCCTTCGGATATATTATTGCTACAGAACGCGCCAACGCCAAGCTGCTTGTCCGTTCAGAAAGTGATCAACCATCGAATACTGTCATTCTGGTTCAGAAGGATTCTCCTTATCAAACGGTACAAGATCTGAAAGGCAAGGATTTCTTGTTCGCTGATCCGGCATCCACATCTGGGAACCTGTACCCGCGTGCAACACTGATGGACGAGCTTGGCCTGACGAATGAAGAGCTGGATTCCTTCTTCGGCAGTGTTGCTTTCTCCGGTGGACATGACAAATCCCTGCTTGCGCTGGCTAACGGCAATGCAGATGCGATCGGTACTTCAAGCCTCATGGTACCTATGATGGCAGAATCCGGTCTTGTGAGTGAAGATGATTTCCGTGTGATTGCTGAATCCGAGCCGATTGTCGGCGGTGCACCGCTCTTGTATCGTCAGGATTTGCCTGAAGAACTAGTAACACAGCTGCGTGAGCTTATGGTGAATTACCATGAGAAAAACCCTAGTTTCCTGGAAAGTGTGGGCGCTGCTCGTTTTGTGGAAGGCAGTGACAGCGACTTTGATCCCATTCGTGATGTAGCTAAGGCACTTGATATGTCTCCAGAAGAACTGTTAAGCAAATAATTAATTTCGTAATTCATAGCGACGATGAATTGGATTCAAATAAGCTGAGTATTTGAAAAGTGGGGAGGATTTTTAATATGACACTACTACAAGTGGAAGGTTTGTCCAAAGTATATCCAGACGGCACGAAGGCGCTTGATAACCTCGATCTTACAATTAATCCGGGAGAATTCGTTGTTGTCATCGGGCCGAGCGGAGCGGGAAAAAGCACCCTGCTTCGCAGCCTGAACCGGATGATTGAGCCAACGGACGGCAAAATCCAGTTTAAAGGCAGCGAAACGATGGGGATCAAGGGCAAAAGGCTGCGTGAGCTGCGCCGTCATATGGGTATGATTTTTCAGGGATATAATCTGGTCACCCGTGTGTCCGTACTAAGAAACGTACTTCATGGCCGATTGGGGTACATGAGTGCGTTCAAGGGAGCCCTTGGCCTCTTCTCCAAATCAGATACAGAAGCGGCGAAGAAGATGCTGCAGCGCGTCGGTTTGTTCGAACAGATGTACAAGCGGGCCGACGAGCTGAGCGGCGGACAGCAGCAGCGGGTAGGTATCGCCCGTGCACTTGCCCAAAGACCCGATCTGATTCTTGCTGACGAGCCGATCGCGAGTCTGGACCCCGCCTCATCGGAAACGATCATGAACTATTTGTACACGATCTGTAATGAGGAAGGCATCGCTTGTCTATGCAATCTGCATCAGGTAGATATCGCGAAGAAATATGCATCCCGTATTATCGGCATTCATAAAGGAACCAAAGTATTCGATGGAACACCAGATGAGCTTACGGACGAGATGATCCGGCTGATCTACAACCAGACCAATTCCCAAGTGAAGGAGACCGCCTGACATGAATGCGGCACAAATGCAATCTGCCCGTAAAATGAAACGCACTCAAACGATTCTGTTTGTTATCGTGCTGCTTGCGCTCATCATCTGGTCCTCCATCGGTGCTGAGTTTACTCTCGGAGCTCTGTTTACAGGCGTTGGTGAGAGCTTCCGATTTATCTTTTTCGACTTTCTGCCGCCGGACTTCTCATCCCTGTCCCAGCTCGTAGAGCCTGCGCTGCAGACGTTATATATGAGTGTTGTTGCGATGGTGATCGGCTCAATCGTTGCTGGACTATTGTCCTTCCTGGCTGCGGCGACAACGAGCCCGCATCCTTACCTGCAGGTATTCGTTCGGGCGGCAACGTCGCTCTTCCGGAATATCCCGGTCATTATTTGGACGATCCTGCTTGTCGCTGCATTTGGACTCGGCGCAGTCGTAGGAACGATGTCCCTCATTCTGATCTCGATCGGAATGCTGACCCGCTCTTTTGCCGAGGTGCTTGAAGAGATTGATATGGGACAGGTTGAGGCCGTCCGCGCGTCGGGCGGAAGCTATTTTCAAGTGCTGTCTCAAGCCGTCATTCCACAGTTCCTGCCTGGCTTTATCGGCTGGACCTTGTACAACTTTGAAATTAACGTTCGCGCCTCCACGATCGTCGGTATGGTGGGCGGCGGCGGTCTCGGATTTATTTTGCAATCCAAATTGAAATTGTTTCAGTACCAGGAAGCCAGCATGGCCGTTCTGCTCGTGCTCGTCATCGTCCTTGTCGTTGAAACGATTACCAATCGCGTAAGGGAGCGGATCATATGAGTATGCAGCTAAACGGGCCTAAGCCATCCTTTACGGTGCTGACATCGACGGTCGAGCCGCCGAAGCCGAAGAAAAATAAGCTGGTTGTGATCGGTCTTCCGCTGGTCGCTGTACTGTTTATATTCAGTCTCCTGCAGCTGCAGTTTGATTATGCCAAGATTGCCGAGGGCTTCACGAAGCTGTGGGGTTATATGGGGACGATGTTCCCTCCCGACTTCTCCGATTGGAAGCATGTTCTGCTCGCTGCCGTAGAATCACTGCAAGTGGCCATTATTGGCTCCGTGCTGGGTATAGTCGTTGCGTTCTTCCTGTCGTTTCTCGCAGCCAGCAACCTGACACCACATCCGCTGATTGCCTGGGTTATCCAAAGCGCAGCCTCTCTGCTGCGTGCGATTCCTACCATTGTGTGGGCGCTCATCTTCATCGTGTCTGTCGGCCTTGGACCGCTTCCAGGTGTGCTGGCCATCGCCATATCTGCCGCAGGCATGCTCGTCAAAGTATTTGCCCAGTCACTTGAAGAGATCGACAAGGGTGTGCTTGAAGCAATGCGGGCAACCGGAGCCAGCTGGCTGCAGATCGTAATGCAGGGCATTCTGGCTACAGTGAAAACGGCGTTCATCGCCTGGTGTGTGCTCCAGCTCGAAGGCGGTATTGCCGAATCCACCATCCTCGGTGCAGTCGGTGCCGGCGGGATCGGATTTGAAATGACGCATGCGATGAAATCGTACAATTTTGCGGCAGCTTTGTTTGTCGGCCTGGTCGTCTTCGTCATGGTATTCAGCGTGGAGTTCATTGCGAATAGGTATAAAATGAAATTGAAAACACGTAAGAGTTAAATCCATATTATATTAAATAGCTTTAATCCAGAGGATGTATAGATCGAATTGTTTAATTTAATGAGTTGTGAAATCGATTCAGTTTATGAGTTGGTTTAATGAATTTTGAACCTGTTATGTTCATCGAAATCTAAAGGAGGATTTATTATGTCTACATTTAACCCGTCATTGGAGCAAGGACCGATAGTACAAGCGAAATATACCAGCAATAATATCATTACGCTCGCCTGGAATATGCCAGAGAGCCTGAAGGCCGAAGCGATCTACCTCTCAGCCAGCCCTGAATTTGATGAGAACAACAGCACACCGCTTGATGTTCAGATCGAGCCGGTAGGTGCATCCTTTACAAGAACGCCGTTCCCTGGGCGAAGCTATTATCATGTAAAGTTTAATGACGGCTCCGTCACTACCGTAACCGACCGTATGATTCACACCGATGGAGTGGTCAATTTCCGTGATATGGGCGGATATCTTACAGAGGACGGACGGACAACCCGCTGGGGAATGCTCCTGCGTTCCGCAGATCTGCATGAACTTAGTGAGCAGGATCTGAAGACCGCAGATGCTCTCGGAATTGATTGGATCTGTGATCTTCGCAGTGATTTTGAAGTCGCGAGCCGCCCGAGCCCTGCCATCGGTAAAGCGATCAACACGAATATCCCTTTTATGGCCGAAGCGAGTCCGCAAGAAATGCAGAAGATTGGACTTGACCTGAATGCAGGCTATAAGGCGATGATCTTGAACACAGATAAATGCTCGCTTATCCTGCATGAGCTTCTGAAAGAAGATCGTGACACCTCCTTGTTCCACTGTGCTGCGGGTAAAGACCGTACGGGTGTCGTATGTGCACTGATTCTCTTAACGCTTGGAGTGCCTCGCGAGGTCGTTATTGAAGATTATGAGCTTACCAACCTGGCGCTTGATGGACTCATGCAGCGATTCCTGTCCTCAAGTAAAGAGGAAGATTATAAACAATACATGGACCAAATGCCTGAACTGAAAAACGGGATTCCAGAGATGATGAAGGCTGCCTTTATCCGAGCTTCGCTGGAAGCGATCGACAATAACTATGGGACATTCGAGAACTACCTTCACGACGGTCTTGGCATTACCGAGGAAGAAAGAACACAGCTTAAGAAGAAATTCCTGGTATAAACCATTACTGAGAAATGAACCGACCCGTTCTTTAGCCTTGCTAGGTTCATTACACAAGTCAAATAAACCGACCCAACACAAAGTCCGGCTGGCGAATTGCCAAGCCGGATTTACTATTCCCCTCCCGTTTGAGAGGGGAGGGCTGCTTCTACTTGCGGTTCCACTTGCGGAGGGAGTGAAATATTCAGGGAGAAGCGACAGCGTTCGTATTTGGACAGGAATGGCTTCCTTATAGCCCATTCACTGCGATTCCTGTCCAAGAACGATCGACGGAATATTCACTACCGGAGCAGCACAAGAACCGCCCGCCGCTTTACCGCTCTTGTATTGCCCTTGCACGGCTCCTGCACCGCTCTTACACCGCTCTTGCAACGCTCTTAACTCTTTTAGCCCTGCCCGGTTCATTACGCAAGTCAATGAACCCTGAACACAACAAAGTCCGGCGGCGAAATGCCGAGCCGGACTTTACTACTCCCCCTCCCGTTTGAGAGGGGAGGGCTGCTTTCTACTTGCGGTTCCACTTGCGGAGGGAGTGAAATATTCAGGGAGAAGCGAAGCGTTCGTATTTGGACAGGAATGGCTTCCTTATAGCCCATTCACTGCCATTCCTGTCCAAGAACGATCGACGGAATATTCACTACCGGAGCAGCATTAGAACCGCCAATCATTGCATACCAATTTGTTTATTGACTTCGTTCCTTTTCTTTACGAATTTTCTCATCTCGTTCCATTGCTTCTTGTACAGCATCGGCGACAACGTCCCTCTTCGGAAGCTTTCCATCAATTTTAATCAAATAACCAATGATGATAATCTGAAGCAATATGATAACAGCTAACATAATTATGCCCACCTCACTTTAACAGTGAATGAAACACCTTTGTCATTTACTGTACCAAATCATTGGGAACTTACAGCGCTAACTGAATACTATCTCTAAATCTTAAACACCATCGCCGCCTCCACAGCCTTCTGCCAGCCTGCATATAGCCGCTCTCTCTGCTCTTCAGCCATCCCCGGCTCAAATATCCGCTCTGACGCCCACTGCTCACAGATCTCCTCCCGGCTGCTCCAGAATCCAACGGCAAGACCAGCAAGATAAGCCGCTCCGAGCGCCGTGGTCTCACTAATAACCGGCCGCTCGACCGGAGCACCCAGAATATCACTCTGGAACTGCATCAGCAGATTATTCTTCACCGCGCCGCCATCAACTCGCAGCTTAGCCAGGGGATTCCCGGAGTCCTGCTGCATCGCATTCAGTACATCCCGGGTCTGATAGGCCAGTGACTCCAGCGTGGCACGGATAAAATGCTCCTTGCTCGTACCGCGTGTCAGCCCAAATACGGCGCCTCTAACCTCACTGTCCCAATACGGACTGCCCAGTCCAACGAAGGCAGGCACCAGATATACGCCGTCGGTAGAATCCACACGGGAGGAATACAACTCGCTGTCCTTGGAATCTTTGATCATGCGAAGCCCGTCACGAAGCCACTGAATCGCAGAGCCGGCGACAAAGATACTTCCCTCCAAAGCATATTCAATCTTGCCATCGATCCCCCAGGCGATTGTCGTAATAAGCCCATGCTGTGAATGGATGGCCCGCTCGCCTGTATTCATCAGCATAAAGCAGCCCGTACCGTAAGTGTTCTTAATTGCGCCTTCTTCATAACAGGCTTGACCAAATAGTGCAGCCTGCTGGTCTCCTGCAGCGCCTGCGATCGGAACCTCTGAGCCAAAGAAATGATATGGAACCGTATGTGCATACACTTCGGAAGATCCGCGCACTTCAGGCAGCATCGCTTGGGGTATATCAAGCAGGTCCAATATTTCCTGATCCCACTCCAGGTCGTGAATGTTATACATCATGGTCCGGGAAGCATTCGAATAATCGGTGACATGGGCTGTACCTCCCGACAGCTTCCAGATCAGCCAGCTGTCTATTGTCCCGAACAGCAGCTCGCCCCGCTCTGCTCTGTCTCTTGCCCCATCCACATGATCCAATATCCATTTGACCTTGGTCGCGGAGAAATAGGGGTCAATGAGCAGTCCGGTTTTTTGACGGATCATCTCTTCATGACCTTGAGTTTTCAGGTCCGCGCAAATATCAGCCGTCTGTCGGGATTGCCATACAATCGCGTTGTATACCGGATGACCGGTGTCCTTCTCCCACACAACCGCTGTCTCCCGCTGATTCGTTATACCGATACCGGCAATCTGGGAGGGCTTCACCTCCGCTTCTGCCAGACAAGTTGCAATGACAGCAAGAATTGAGCTCCAGATCTCACTGGGATTATGCTCTACCCAACCGGGCTGCGGAAAATATTGAGGGAACTCCCGCTGTGCGGTGTATACGATCTCCCCTTTTTTATTGAATAGAATGGCTCTCGAGCTCGTTGTTCCTTGATCTAATGACATGATGTACTGTTCCATCTGCTCTACCTCCTGTTAACCAATGCTATTTTTGATAATGAGCGATAAGCTCCTGATTAGATGTGGTTACATATGTTGCTCCCGCTTGAATGGCATTGTCGACATCCTCTACGGTTCGAATCAGACCACCTGCAAATATAGGTATTCCAGTTCTGGATGAAACTTCTTTGATAATATGGGGCATAATACCAGGAAGAACTTCAATATAATCGGGCTGGGTCTTCTCAATTAGTACATAGCTCTTCTCCAGTGCAATGGTATCAAGTAAAAAGACGCGTTGAATCGCGATCAGCCCCTTCTGCTTGGCTACACGGATGACACCGGCACGGGTCGAAATGAGACCGGCGGGACGAATCTCTTGGCATAGAAACTCGGCAGCGTACTCGTCATTTTTGAGCCCATTGATCATATCGGCATGAAGAAGGATCTTCTTGCCATGCTGCTCAGCGAGCTTGACAATATTCTTCAGCTGAGCGACATGAGAATCGAGCAGAACAATATACATATAAGGACTGTGCAATACGCGTTCCAGCTCTCTCATGCTCTTGACTGCAGGTAATATAGGCAGCGAATGAAAAGACATATGCCCTCCCCCTAATAAAGGTAATTGTTGGCATATACGCATGAAGCGCTTTCAAAGAAAACGGGCGCAAAGCCTTGATTTTAGTGATCTTTTTCATAGTTAATCTATCCGGTTGAAGTGAAGAAGTCAATACAAGGCACCTGCAAGATGCAAAAGTCCTATTCCATCTTCCGCAAATATCGTTATAATAGCAAGTGTCACAAAAATATTTTTCTATTTTTTAACCGTTTTCACGAAAACTATTTTCATCTATTAAGGACTTTGCTTAGCTCTCTAATTAGAAAGCTCAATTTATTTATGCAAAATCCTCATCGAAAAGGAGTGCAGTAAGCATGTTACAAGGTCTTCAAAAGCTCGGCAAGTCGCTGATGCTTCCGGTCGCTACTTTGCCTGCAGCGGGTATTCTCCAAGCTTTTGCTTTAATAGACTACCAACAGGATATTCCGCTCGGAGCTGTAGGCGGTTTCATTAATCAGTTCATTACCCCCTTTCTGAATGCGGGTGCTGGAACGATTTTCGGCAATCTTCCGATTATTTTCGCCGTCGGTGTTGCAATTGGTCTCGCAGGGGATGCCGTTGCGGCGCTGTCTGCCGTCATCTCTTATCTCATTCTGGTGAAGGTTCTGGAGCAGGTTCCGCTGGTCTTCGGCTATATCCCGGACGATGTTGTGCTCAACACCGGGGTGCTCGGCGGATTTATGACCGGTTTGCTGGCTGCCTATTTATACAAACGGTTCCATACGCTCAAGCTTCCCGAATGGCTCGGCTTCTTCTCAGGTAAACGGTTCGTACCGATTATTACCTCAGTTGCTACCATCGTCTTTGCCACATTGCTCGGGATGATATGGAGTCCGATTCAGGACGCCATCGCTGCATTTGGTAATTGGGTAGTAAGTCTTGAAGGCATCGGGGCATTTATCTTTGGTACCGCCAACCGGCTGCTCGTACCGATCGGTCTGCACCACGTTCTGAACTCCATTGCCTGGTTCCAGATTGGGGAATTTACGAATGCAGCTGGAGAGGTTGTGAATGGTGACCTGACGCGTTACTTTGCAGGGGACAAAACGGCAGGGATGTTCATGTCCGGATTCTTCCCGATCATGATGTTCGCTATGCCGGCAGCAGCACTCGCGCTCATTCATACCGCAAAACCGTCCAAGCGGAAGATGGTAGGCTCCATCTTTATCGGTTCGGCCATTGCTTCCTTCCTGACAGGAATTACAGAGCCGCTGGAATTCTCATTCATGTTCCTGGCGCCTGTACTCTATGTCATTCATGCGGTTCTTACGGGTTTATCCGGATTCATTATGTATATGCTTGACGTCAAGCTGGGCTTTGCGTTCTCCGCAGGCTTAATTGACTACCTGCTCAACATGAAGCTCGCAACGAATCCATTGCTGCTCATACCGGTGGGGCTTGCATTTGGAGTGGTGTATTACTTCCTGTTCCGCTTCGTTATTGTTAAATTCAACTTAAAAACACCAGGTCGTGAAGATGATGATGAGCTTGTAGAAGGTACAGGAACGGGAGATGCTTCTGATAAGCCAGGAGTAACTGCTGTCTCTGCAGAAGGAGAAACTAAGGCAGATCAAGTGCTTCATCAGCTCGGCGGTGCTGATAACATTGAGAGCATTGATGCCTGCATTACAAGGCTGCGGCTTGTCGTTCGCGATGAGAAGGTCGTGAATGACGCAGGGCTCAAGAAGCTGGGCGCAGCGGGAATTATGCGTCTAGGCAACGGTGCTGTTCAGGTGATCTTCGGTACCCAATCTGAAGCGCTCAAGGACGAAATCAAGAAAAAAATGTAGAGCCTCAATATAAGAAAACCTGCTGAAATTTTCAGCAGGTTTTCTTCATTGTTTCTTATTCGAAACTCTATAGGATGATTAGGATAAACGTACATCTTGAACCCATTCCGCATGCTCTTCTAGATGCCCGGAACGACTGACCTTCGTCTTCAAATACTTATCATTATAGGCAGAGCGGTCTCCCCAGAGCGGAACTCTGCCGCTTACCGACATTCCCGCCTTCTGAAGCGATGCCAGCTTGCGTGGATTATTCGTAATCAGACGTACCGGCTCTTCTCTCAGCGCTCTCAGTACACGAATGGCCTCACTGTAATCCCGCTGATCATCGGCAAAGCCCAGCGCCAGATTGGCATCGACCGTATCATAGCCTTCCTCCTGAAGGAGATAAGCCATCGTCTTACTGAACAAGCCAATACCACGTCCTTCATGATTGGCCAGATAGAAGACTGCGCCTGCCCCGTGAGCAGCGATCATCTTCATTGACTCATGCAGCTGATAGCCGCAGTCACAGCGCTTGCTACCAAAGATATCACCTGTGTGACAAATGCTGTGCATCCGTATCATCGCATCCGGGTGGTGTTCAAAATCCCCATATACCAGTACACTCGATTGCTGCTGATCAGCAAGCTGCGCATTGGCAAGAGAGGCGATGAGCTCCTGCTCATCCATCTGCTTCTCTGAGGTAATCCAGCTGTACCACTTAAATTGTAGTGTATTATCCTCTATGTTCACCGGAAGCTGTACAGGACCGACCAGATAGATGTGCTTCTCGCCTTCATTGCCGCTGATCGTCTTTATTTTATTTTTCAATATTTGAATCGTATCGTTCGTGATCATTTATGCTCCCCCTATTCAGGTCTTACTTGTACGCTGCTGGAACCATTTATTTATCGTATTAATCGCCACAGGGTATGTGCCATTTTTCCTTTAGTTACTTTACGTAAGTAAGTATAGAATAGATTAGTCATAACTGTCAACATAAAACAGAGTAAACTGCTATGAATAATAAATATTTTATAAATTGTTAAAATGGTGCATATAAAATTGATTCTGTTACGAACAATTCGGGGATTTTATGGTATTATGTAACAAACATCATAGATTCTGCAGAAAAACTTCATATCTTTCTTCTTGTCTCATATCCATAGTTATGCGAGTAACAAAACGAAGACTACCAAGGGGGAAAACCTATGAAACGGACGTCCTTGATTATTGTCAGTCTCATTGTTGTGCTTGTCATGAGCGGTTGCAGCTTCGGTGCATCTAAGGATTCTTCCGCATCTGACAAAAAGATAACGCTTACATTATGGTATTGGAATCGAAGTATTGATGATGGACTTCTCGCCAAAGCAAAAGAACAATTTCCCCACATTAACCTGGTCACTCAAAAAATCGGCGGTGATTTCAAATCGAAGCTGAAAACGACGCTAGCCGCCAAATCCGGAGAGCCCGACATCGTTGCCCTGAACGACTGGGTCATGGAGCTCTTTCCAAGTGAGGACCGATTCTACGATTTATATGAGCTCGGAGCTGCCGAGGTCGAGGATCTTTATCTTGACTGGAAGTGGCAGCAAGGAGTGACGCCAAACGGTAAAATGATCGCGTTTCCAATGGATACCGGTCCCACCGCACTCTTCTATCGCCAAGATTTATTTGAGCAGGCCGGACTGCCAACGGATCCGGATGAGGTCAGCCAGGCCCTGTCAACCTGGGAAGACTATATTGATGCAGGCCTGAAGGTCAAGGAGACCTTTGATGGCAAGGTATTTATGACCGACAATATTGACAACGTTTACAATCAGATCATTTCACAGAGTGAGCAGAAATATTTTACCGAAGATGGGCAATACATCGGGGATCAGAACGAAGTGATCAAATACGCATGGGATACAGCAGTTGCGTTCTCCAATAACGGCCTCATTGCGAATGCTGAGCACTGGACACCGGAATGGAATGCGGGAATCAGCAAAGGAAAGATTGCTTCCTATGTCGGTGCCGTATGGATGAAGCAGCCACTGCTCGAAGCGGCTCCAGACAGCGTAGGGAAATGGCGGGTAGCAAGGGCACCCGGCGGAGATGGAAATGTCGGCGGTTCCTTCCTGGCGATCCCTAAATCCAGTGAGCACCCGCAGGAAGCCTTCGAGGTCATCAAATGGCTGCAAAACCCAGAGAACCAAGAGACAGCCCTATCGAACCTCAACCTCTTCCCTGCTACACCGGGTGTATTTGACAGCGAGACGGTTCAGAAGAAAGAAGAATTTTTTGGCGGTCAGGTTACCGGAGAAGTATTCGCTGCATCGGCGAACAATGTCAAAGTCTCCTTCTTCGGCGAGCGCTACCCTGCAGTGCATGGCATCATGACCCGCTGGCTGAAGAACATCTCCAATCTGAATCAGGAAACGGCCTTTGATGAAGCACTGCAAAGGGTCGAGCGGGAGTTGAAGCGATAGATCTGCACGTATTCCTCACTCACAAAAGGAGGCTACCGATATGCAATCTTTGGAACCGAAAACAGGCTCATCCTATGTGCCTGCAGCCAAAAAAGAATCGCTATGGTCTGAAATCTGGAAGAATCGAGCTGTATACACGGCCATTTCGCCTTTTTATATTGTGTTTGCTATCTTCGGTCTATTCCCGATTGGATTCTCTCTATATCTAGCCTTCCAGAAATGGGACGGCATCGGTGAAATGACGTATAACGGATTGAATAACTTCAGCTACCTGGTGACGGATCCAGAATTTTGGCAAGCGGTTGGGAACACCTTCATTATCTGGATTTATTCCACCATTCCAATGCTGTTCATCGCCCTTGTCATTGCGTTTCTGCTTCATGCTCCATTCGTTAAATTTAAGACCTTCTTCCGGGTCGGCTTCTTCCTGCCCAATGTCACGTCCATTGTTGCAGTCTCTATTATCTTTGCGGCCCTGTTCTCAAACAATTACGGCATATTCAACTACATTCTTAATCTCTTCGGGATTCCCATGGTGCAGTGGCTGGATACCGGCTGGGGAATCAAGACGGCCATTGCCTCGATGGTCATCTGGCGCTGGGCAGGCTACAATGCCGTCATCTATCTGGCGGGTCTTCAGGCCATTCCGCAGACGCTGTACGAAGCGGCTAAGATTGACGGTGCAACCGGCATCCAGTCCTTCTTCCGTATTACGATTCCACTGCTCCGTCCTGTCATTCTGTTCACGGTCATCACCTCCACGATCGGTGGTATGCAGCTGTTCACCGAGCCGCAAATCCTGCTCGGCAATGATGGCGGGGTCGGCGGAGCAGGAATGACGATTGTCCTGTATCTGTACCGTGAATCCTTCATTAACAACTATTTTGGATATGGTGCAGCTGTCGGCTGGGGAATGTTCATCCTCATCGCACTGTTCTCGATCATTAACTGGAAGCTCGTTCAAGGCAAATCATCCAATTAGAAGGAGTGAGGCTTCATGATACAGGCAAGACTCAAATCTATCGGTCTATACGTCGGCTTAGCCATTGGTCTCGTTATCTCGATGTTCCCCTTCTACTGGCTGATTGTCATGTCGACGAGAACGACGGCAGATATCTATTCCTTCCCGCCGAAGCTGTGGTTTGGGGGAGAGTTCTGGAACAATCTCACGAGGGTTATGGAACAGATTGATTTTGTCGGAGCCTTTCTTAACACCTTGTTTGTCTCAGCTGTTGTTACGATTCTCGTCTTGTTCTTCGATTCGCTCGCCGGCTTTGCCTTTGCCAAATTTGAATTCCCGGGCAAAAAGTGGCTGTTCGTTCTGCTGCTTGCCACGATGATGGTACCAACCCAGCTCTCGCTCGTACCGTCCTTCGTTATTATGGCTGAGCTCGGCTGGGTCGGCTCCTACAAAGCACTCATTATTCCCGGCATGGTCAATGCCTTCGGGATCTTCTGGATTCGGCAATATGCAGAAGGCTCGATCCCGAAGGAGCTGCTGGATGCAGGACGGATGGATGGCGCCGGCTTCTTCCGACTATACTTTAATGTGGCTCTGCCGATTCTGCGTCCTGCGTTTGCCTTTCTCGGTGCCTTTACTTTCATTGGCGTATGGAACGATTATCTCTGGCCGCTCATCGTGCTGACGGACGAGAGCAAGTATACCCTTCAAATTGCCTTATCCCAGCTAAATGGACTGTACAACACCGATTATGCCATGATCATTGCCGGAACACTGCTGGCCATCGTTCCACTCATCATCCTGTTCCTGTTCATCAGCAAGCAGTTCATATCAGACATTGCGGCAGGAGCAATCAAGGACTAACCTTGATCTGGCAGCTAACTTAATAGAATCGAATTAAGTAAATATTCTACAAACCATAATAAGCGTCCCCACGTCATTACTGCTGAAGTGGGGACGCTTATTTTGTTGTCTACCATACAAATTTAGTACATCGTATCATATACCTCATCCGGCCAGTGCAGCTCAACGCCTTGCTCCGTAAGGAGAAGCTGATACTGCTCCAGATGCTCGCTTGATTCATATACATGAACAGGATGGATGCCCTGTCTCAGGCAGTAAGCTGCCAGATAGCCGGCTGCCTCGCCAATGTTCCATTCCGTTGGATGAAGACGGTAGCAGCCATTCGCGATCTGCGTCATCCCAATATTTTTGCAGGCAGGAAGCAGGTTCTTCATACGAATCGGAATGAGCGAGCCAAGCGGGATCTCATAAGGATAATTAGGTATGTAAAAGGATCTCAGCGATTTGGTTGTCGGATGCAGATCCAGATGGTAGCTGCCGACACCAACGCTGTCTCTGTATCGTTTGATACCTTGATCACCGCGCAGCGCCTTGCTGACATCATGCTCGGTAACCGTGTAGCGTGCTTTGATTCTTCGCGACTCTCGGATATATGCTGTTTTGGCCAGACCATCGGATGTGCCCAGAACATCGCCGCGAAGCCTGACTCCGGGATAACCTGCGCCCCCATCAAGTCGAGGTGCTTCTGTCTGCAGCCAGTAAACAAGTGAGCGTGTCAGATCCCGTGCCTGTTCTTCGTGCTCCCGCTGTTTCTGTGCTCCAACACCAATGATCGGTGCCAAGTAGTAATCGTTCTGCGCCCAGTTGAGCAGCGTCACTTCTCCTGTCGGCAACGCTTCCCGCCATAGGGATGGGTCTACAATTCGGCGGTACGTCCATAACGGAGTAATTCCTTGATCATTGGGAAACATCGTAAATTGTTTCTGCTTCGTGGTGTCATTCGCATCTCCTGCGTACCAGCTGAATAGAGGCATCCGATCCGGCAGCGGCGTATAAGCCTTCCAGAACTCATAGGATACAGGACGTTCTATCGTAAAATCACCGCCCTCCACATATTCCAGCGCTGCGACATGCGTAATGGACTGGATGTCACAGGGGTCAGCCTTGAATAATGCATGCGGCTCGCCTGTGTCCTCACCTGATTCAGCACCTACCACAAACTCTGCGCCCACGATCGGCAGCAAATCCCCGTTATCGGTACCATCCAGAAAGTATTCACCTGTTAACACGAGTTCCTCGCCAGTGTACACCTGTCTTACATTGACGCTCTGCACGTGGTCACCCTTACAATCCGCTCCAGTCGGCACCGTATGATGGAGGATACGAATTTGTCCGGAGTTGACGTATGCCGCCATCATGTCTTCCAGTACTCTTAGTGCAATCTTCGGCTCATGAGCAATCCGGCTCACCCAACCATTACCTGGGTTAAGAACAGGATCGTCCATCGCCTCATCATTAAGAGGATAATTCCGTCTGTAATACTCCCTCACCCGGTCCCGAAACTCGCGATAGCTCGCTGTACAGCCAAAGGATTCAATCCATCTGTGCTCATCCGGCGGAACCGCTTGCGAAGTAAGCTGTCCCCCGATCCAATCCGTTTCTTCTGTCAAAATAACGTTCAGACCTGCTCTTGCTGCTGCTCTTGCCGCTATCGTTCCTCCGAGACTTGCCCCAACTACAATGACATCTGCATGCAAAACTAACGTCATTTCCTGGTCTCCTCTCCTTTAAGGCCCTGCCTGTATCAATAGCTTCGATCAATAACGGACCTTGCTGTCTTTTCCTTCATCTTCTTTGTTTCTGCTATGTTTGTTCTTGCCAGACCTTCACAGATGAGATCAATAATGAACAGCTGTGATATTTTAGCCCCAATAGATCCCCCTTCGAGCGGCATTTCCTTGCCCGCTGTCAGCAGCACGAGGTCAGCTATGGATGTAATCGGTGACTTGGCATAGTTCGTAATGGCAATGACCTTCGCCCCGCTCTGCTTCGCCTTAAGCAGCATATCGTTGGTGTCAAGCGTACTGCCGGACACACTAATTCCGAAGGCAACATCCCCTTCCCGCATACTGACTGCCATCATGGCCTGAATGTGGCTGTCTGCCACCGCCTCGGATCGTCTACCGATCCGCAGCAGTCTGTTCTTGGCATCCAGCGCTGTAATACCGGAGGCTCCTACGCCGAAGAACTGTACATTGCCAGCCTGATCGATCCATTCAATTGCCTGCTCCAGCTTGCTTCTGTCTAAGAGACTCATGCTTGAATGCAGAATGTCGATATTGTTCTCGTAGACCATACGGACGAAGTCCTTGCTGTCCTCGTCCTGCTCCCCCGGCTTTTTCGCCCCTGCGTTCTGAGCCAGCGACAGCTTGAAATCCTGATAGCCCTTGAATCCAATCTTCCTGCAAAAACGCATGACTGTTGTCTCCCCCACCCCGGCAAAATCGGCCAGCTCCGTGACAGAGTAATACATGAGATCATCGGCATTCTGCAATACGCATTCTGCTACTTTTTGTTCTGACTTGGTCAGCGAAGGATAGTAGGTATTAATGCGATCTTTCATTTCCATGGATTGAAATCACTGCCTTCCGTGCGGCTTCCGCGAACCGCTTCGTTATTAATTGAGGACGGGAAATAGCGGAACCGACCACGACGGCATATGCACCGAGCCGAAGCACCTCCTCCACTTGAGCCGGCTCACTGATTCTCCCTTCCGCGATTACCGGAATGGCAAGCCGCTCCGCGGACTCCTTGACCAATTCAAGATGAGGACCTGCGAGGTTCGGAGAGTACGATGTATAACCCGACAAGGTGGTTGACACACAGCTGACACCGAGGGACGCGGCGTACAGCCCTTCAGCTAACGTAGAGATATCGGCCATCACTGGCATATTCTGAGACTTCATATACTCCACCATCGTCTCCAGCGTAACCTGGCCCGGCCGCTTTCTTCGCGTAGCATCCAGAGCGATCATATCCGCTCCCGCCTCAATCAGTTCATCGACTTCTTTCGTCGTGGGCGTAATATATACCTCCGAATCCGGATAATCTCTTTTGACGATTCCAATGACAGGAAGGCCCACTGCCTGCTTGATCGCTCTCACGTCTTCAGCACTGTTCGCGCGAATCGCGATTGCCCCGCCTTCTTCCGCTGCCTTGGCCATCTTCGCCATCGTCTCCGAACCATGAAGCGGTTCACCCGGTAAAGCTTGGCATGATGCAATCAGTCCATATCGTATTTGCTTCAATACGGGAATCACTAGCATACACCCTCTTCCTGGTTACTCCTGCCTGAATCATACGGCATGATATTTCACTTTCAGTCCAACTTCAAAGGTACGATTCCACGGCATGTAACAATCAACAATCTCAACTCGGCCCGCCGGACCATTGATCTTCTCCTCCAGCACTTCAGTAAGCCGCTGCTCGACGCGTTCCGCCACTTTCCCACGCGGCCCATCCAGCAAAAATTTATTGTAACCCATTTCCTCGACAACTCCTGCATTCATTTCCTTACGGACCGTCGCACAGTAACATGCATCTTCCGCATAACGTAGCGCGAGAAAATCGAGGTGCTCCTGCGTTCGTCCGTACAGCGTATAAATGAGTGCCTGCGAGATAACAGTTCCAAGTGAATTTGAGCTGGTGTTCCAAGCGGCATAGCCTGCCAGATCAAACAGTATGCCCTTTTGGCGCAGCATTTTGACCAGCTTGAGATCCGCACCATTCGCATAGCCTACATCGGCAACGGCTACCGCCTTGCCTTGTTCCTTCATCATGTAGCTTCCGTATTCGATCAGCTCCATTAAATTGCGGTACACATCATAGCTGAAGAATGGATGCTCCTGCGACACTGCCTCCATCATCGTCTCCCCCGGGGTGCTGGCAAGCAGGATGAGATCTGCTTCACTCGCACTGGAAGCGATTAAGGCTCCTGCTGCCGTGATCTGATACTTTAGTGTCTCGTAGAAAAAACGATCTTCATATACCGGTGTAACAAATGCACCTTGTATAGAGGATAGTCTAGGATACACCAGCGGCTTTAGTCCCTTCGTCTCGTTCAACATCCGAGTTATCAGTGTACAGCCGACTTCATCAGCTCCTGGATACATGTACGCCTTTAGCTCCAAGTCGAGCTCACTGATCCGCTGTCTCGCCACCTGCTGATCTTTTGCCGTATAACCATACGGTGCGGAATCATCCTGCGGGAAGATCAGGAAGTCAATGACCCCATCCTTCACCAAGTCCAGTACGGCCCGATTAGCCTGGATGTTGATCCTCCTTCTTCCCAGATAATCATCCAGCACCTCCTTCGGCAGACGTTTGTTAATGTCCTGAAGCTCTTCTAGCTCCTCTTCGGTAGCTAATTTCAGCTCCTTCCGATGACTAATATAGCCTTTGCGGAAAATCTCACGACCCCAATCCGCATAATAGTCCGGCTCTTCATCTGATATGGAGTACTGCGGACAGCGCATGATGAGCTGAAATGCAAAAATTTTGAGATTCAAATGCTTCTCTTTGAGCTTGCGCAGTCTTGTTAGCCTTCCAATAAGCTCATCTTCCGTGAATTCGTGAAGTCTCGAAGGAATAATTCCTCCATATAAAAGGGTATCCAGCGCGATGACAGCGCCTCCTGCACCTTCGGCCTTCTCTTCAAGCCAGGTCCACAGCTGTTCAATATCGCCCGGTCTTTTTTTAAGTCCCAATATCGACAATGGTGGCCGCTCTACTGTAAGCTCCGTGCCCTCTGCCAGCATGTACGGGAATTCGTAGTTGCAGGGTCTTTCGTCGAGTGGGATGAAGATCGTATGCATGTTTATCATTCACTCCTATTCGGACGCTCCTGTTCGGACGCTCCTGTTCTGACTTCTTCGCTCCGACTTGTTTTGAATGCGAAGTGATTGCTTCGGAGTTGTTCATGCATTCAAAGCCAAAAGTCGCTCAGAATCCAGAACACTCGCTTGGCGCTTAGGGGTGGCGGGTTGCTTCGCGTCACCCTTGCCTTGTTATTAGTTAGTTTGTTAAGGGATGAAAGATCAGAATTACATGAAAACCTTTTAGCCTTCGGCTTGCCTCTATCTCCTTGCGGGATACAGACATCTAAACCCTTTTAGCCTTCGGCGTAACTCTATCTTCCTTGTGGGATAGAGGAGGTCTAAACCCATTAGCCTGCGGCATCGCTCTATCTTCCTCGCGGGATAGAGAAGATCTACACCTCTTTAGCCTGCGGCATCGCTCTATCTTCCTCGCGGGATAGAGAAGATCTAAACCTCTTTAGTCTGCGGCGTAACTCTATCTCCCTCCAGGGATAGAGAAAACCTTAGCCCTTTACTGCTCCGGCGATACCCTCCATGTAGTATCGCTGTGTGAACAGGAACACGACGATGATCGGAATCACCGAGATCATCGTACCGGCGGCGATCCAGCCAAAGTTATACGAGAACTGTCCGTTCAGCGTCGTCAATGCGGACGCAAGCGGGTACTTTAATGGGTCATCCAGAATAACCATTGGCCACAGGAAGCTGTTCCAGAACGACATGAACTCCAGCAGGGCAATAACGGCAATCCCTGGCTTCACCAGCGGCAGGATCAGCTGCCACCAAATCCGAAATTCGGAGGCTCCGTCGATCTTTCCAGAATCACGCACATCAATGGGGATATTCAAGAACGTCTGCCGCATCAGAAAGATATTAAAAACAGACACTGCCGCAGGCAGAACTACACCCAGGTACGAGCCGCCTAGTCCCAAATCCTGAATGGTCAGGTAATGTACGATCATCGCGGTGGAGGATGGAATAATCATCGTTGCAATCAAGGTAACGAATACGAAGTTTCGACCCTTAAATCGGAATACGGCGAGCGGGTACCCTGTCATACATGACAAAACAATATTGAACACTACACCCAGCACCGTAATTACAACCGTGTTCCAGATATACCTTGGGAAGTTCATAAACTGCCATACCTGCACATAGTTATCAAAATCAATAAAGGTCGGGAAGATTGCAGGCGGCGAAGAGAAAATATTACGCCCCGGCATCAGTGACACACTCAGCAGCCATAAGAACGGTCCCATCATAAAGATAGCCAGGAGGAGCAATAGCAAGTACGTAATCGCCATCCGCAATCCGTTGACTACTTTTTTCTTGCGCTTGCTCGTCTCGATCAACTTGTCAGCTTGGGTTAACTCGACTGTTTCCATCAGTATGAATTGACACCGCCCTTCTGATTCAGCTTAAACACGATGACACTGAGTCCTCCGATCAGTACACTCACAATGAGTCCCAGCGCAGAGGCATAGCCGAAATTGAACTGCTCCAGACCTTTTTCAAATATATACACACTGGATACCAGCGTCGATGTTCCTGGGCCACCCTTGGTCAGAATATATACCTCATCAAATACGCGCACCGCCCCCATAACAGAGATCAAGGAGCAAAAAAAGATATGCGGACGCAGGAGCGGCAGGGTAATGGACCAAATCAGCTGCATTCGGTTCGCCCCATCTACTCTCGCTGCCTCGTAGAGGTCATTCGGAATGCCCTGAAGACCTGCAAGATACAGCATCATGTAATAGCCGAGTGCTTTCCACATCGTAATAAACATGAGCGTAGCCAGTGCCGTTTCACTGGTCGACAGCCAAGATACCTGCTCACTGATAATTCCTACCTGCATCAGCAGGTAGTTGACCACCCCATTGCTGCTCAGCAGCCAGCTCCAAATCAGGGCTACAGCAACCATGGAGGTAACGACAGGAATGTAGTACGCCGCACGGAAGAGCTTAATTCCAGGTATACGGCTGTTCACAAGAATCGCCATTAAGATAGAAAAGATCTGGATAAACGGAACCACGATAACGTACAGCAGTGAATTCCATAAGGAGATGGTGAAGTTCTTATCCAGAAACGCATTCTTGAAGTTATCCAAACCAACATACTTTGTTTCCCCAATAACGGAATAATTCGTTAAGGACAGCGGTATTCCATAAATAATCGGCCAAAATACAAATACGGCAATAATGAGCAAACCTGGGGTCATGAATGCCCAGGCTGCAAAAGATTCAGAACGAACCCACCTCATTTGCATTCCCCCCTTGTGAATTAGACGAGGCAAGAAACGTATTTCTTGCCTCATTTAATGCATTCCAATTCTCCTTACACTCAAGTGGCACTACTGCTTCAGGATATTGTTCACTTCGGCCTCTACAGCATCCAGCGTGGCCTGAATTTCTTTACCGTTCAGCAAGATTTCCTGCAGTCCGCGTGCGATTGCAGAGTTAATATCTCCTGCATTTGGTACCCCGACCATGTAGTCTGTCGCTTCGGTAAGACTTTGGCTCGATGCCAGCTTCGCTTCAGCTTCAAGAGATCCATCAGATTCCTTGAAGAACGGATCCTCAACGGACTCCTTCGTGGAAGGCAGTGTATTGGCTACTTTGGAGAAGGCGGTTTGATTGGCTGCATTGGTAATAAATTTGGCAAACTCAGCTGCTGCCTCCGGATGCTCGGTCTTGGAAGGGACGACAATGTTCATAGAGTTAGACAATCTCAGGCCGGCTTTACCTGTCGGCAAAGATACAGCAATCGTGTTCTCATACACATCAGGTGCGGATGTCTTGATAAAATTGATGAAGGTTGGTCCAGCGAGTACGAAGGCCGTCTGCTCTGCCGAGTAGAACTGGATCTGCTTGGAGAATTCAGCATCCTCCTTCACGACCAGCCCTTCTTCCATTAACCCCTTCAGGTTCTCAATCATAGCCACCATTTCAGGTGTATTGAAGGCAGCTGCGGTCTTGTCTTCGTTCAGGATCTGGATACCGTCGATGGGCAGAAGCTTCGAAACGAGCTGCACCGCGTAACCGGCTTTGCCTGTCTTTTCTTTTACCGTACGGGCCCACTCTGCCAGTTCCTCTCTGGTTTGCGGCGGATTTGCCGGATCAAGTCCAGCCTCCTCCACTATTTTCTTGTTCATAAACAGCACTTCGGTACCGGTGTACCATGGGAGGGCATAAGCTTTGTCGTTAATGATGGTGGAATTGAAGATTCCGTCAAAATATACGGCTTTCTCTTCATCTGTGAGGTGTTCGTTCAGGTCGGTCAGCGCACCTTTGGTGCCCATCTGACTCGCAAATTCGGTGTTGAGATTCACGACATCCGGACTTTCATTATTGGCTGTTGTCGTCAACAGCTTCTGGGTGATCGCATCAAACGGAAAATCACTCCATTTAATCGTCACATTCTCATGTGCTGCCTCGTACTCCTCAATCAGTCCGTTAAAATAGTCGTTAAACGTAGGCTGAAGGGCAATCGTCCAGAACTCAAGCTCAATCGGCTCACTGGCTTCCTCTGTTCCTCCTGAACCCGGATCAGCAGGCGTTGGTGCAGGGTCCGCTCCGTTATTACCGCCTCCGCCACTGCATGCACTAAGCAATAGGGATAGCAACAACAGGGTTAAACACGACAGCTTGAAACCTCTTCTGCTTCTTCTCATTCCTTTTTCCCCCTTCATAATCGACAAGAGTCATTTGCGAAGAGAAAGACGTGATGATGTGTTAAAAAGCAAGGAAGTTTTACCTTTCGCTTCTCTTTGTGGGAAATTATAGCAAAGAAAACCAAAATAAAAAAGATTTTTTCCTAAATTTATTTAAAAAGCGGAATATTTTTTCTTTTGTACTAACACGCTCTTGTTACTCGGAATATAAAAGGCTGAAGAAAACAATCGAGAAAACAATCGACAATCCCTGAAGAAAAAAGCTATAATTTGAATAAATGGAATCATTTTCTGTCAAAAATATGCTGAAAAGTGGTGATTTCTGTTCCATGCTGTATGCTGGTGCCTTTATCGTATCCCTGCTCATTGTTGTGCTGCTCATTCCTCCATTAGGCAGGCTTGCTCTTAAGATCGATTTCGTGGACAAGCCTAGAGAGAATGAGGAGCGCAAGCTGCACAAGAAGCCCATCCCTTTGACCGCAAGCTATGCGATCTTTGCCGGATTTTTCATCGCCTATCTGCTGTTCTCAGGCGAATATACATGGCAGACGGCAGCCTTGTTTGCCGGAGGACTGCTCCTGCTCGTTATTGGAACCGTTGATGATTGGTACAAGACCAGAGGCAAGGACTTTCCCGCTCTGCCCAAAATGCTCGTTCAAGTATCAGCTGCCGTTATTGTATATTTAGCAGGCATTCGTTTTACCGGGTTCTATAACCCTTTCAGCGAGGAATACATCTCACTTCCGGTCTGGCTGCAGTTTACACTGACCATTCTGTGGATCTTCGGTGTTACGACAGTTATTAATTTCTCCGATGGAATGGACGGGCTCGCGGGAGGACTATCTGCCATTTCAGGCACGACATTGTTCATTGTGGCATTGACGATGGGTCAGAGTCACTCGGCCATGCTTGCGATCGTACTTGTCGGTGTAACTGCAGGCTATCTTAAATTCAACAAACCCCCGGCCAAAGTATTTATGGGAGATGCGGGAGCGACGTTCCTCGGGTTTATTCTCGCCGTCATCGCCTTGGATGGAGCATTCAAGCAGGCAACGGTTCTATCCATCCTGATTCCAATTCTGGCATTAGGTGTTCCGATCTTCGATAACCTGTTCGTCGTCATCAAGCGATTCCTTGAAGGAAAAGCGATCTATCAGGCAGATGCGAGTCAGGCGCATTACAGATTGCTAAGAGCAGGTCTGACCCACAAGCAGACTCTGGCCGTCTTATGTCTCGTAAGTGTATGTCTCTGCTTGTCCTCGATCATTCTGATGCTGGTACAGATCTAAGAGCGTAGGTTTATATCCAACAAAGAGCATGATCCATGAGTCTCCTCCACTCAGATCATGCTCTTTTTTGTGTGCCTGGAAGGCCGCCAGTCCGATATGCCCAGCATAAGAAATTGTTCATGAACTGCCCTCTGCTCCCATACAGTATATAGATGCAGGCAGAAGCCTGTGTATCAGTACAGCTGTTGAAGGAGCGGATGAAGTTGGACACTCTTCAATTTGTCATATTTCCACCACCCAACATCGCAGATCCGATACTGAAGCGACTCCTGGCCCTTCTCTGTGAGTCAGCCCCTGTATACTATGTTACAAGCCGGCCAAAGGAGGAATTCCACGAACACTCCGAACCTGAGGAATTAAATTATGTACTCAGGAGCGCGCTGGCTCAGCTCTGGAATGAGAATACCATCGCCTTCGTGGCCCATCCATACTGGGTACATGCAGCGGCGTCCATGCATCCGAAGTACATAATTACATACGAGGCTGCCCATCTTGATGAATCAGATGAAGGACTATATAAAGCATGTATGCAGCAATTGACGGCGATATCCAGTCTTGTATGCTCTGATTCCGAGATGAAATGTCTGGACTGGGCCTTCCGAGGCTGTGCCGCCCTCTTCCTGCAGGAGGAATCTGCTGTCTATGATGTGCTTTTTCAGGAGGCCGTCCATGAGCTTGTCCACAGTGAGACAACATCCATTCATCGACGTCAGTGGTTAGAGCGAGCTGCCTATTACGAATCGTTACGGGAACAATCCGGTCCTCATGAGACGATCTCCTTCCTGCTGTCCGTCTATAGGTACTTGCTGGAGGATAAGAATGCGCTTCGCTATGCGGAGGAGGCCTTCCTGCAGGCTGTCATGCAGGGTAGAAATAACGCCCTCATCACGCATTACAGATTCCTCTCGGCCATTCAGGCACAGCAGGGCAATCTTACTCAGGCTGTCAGCACCTACGGAATTACAGCCTATAGTGATACTGACACGAACAGATACCACTCACTTCTTCAGTTAATGGCGGATGGGCAAGAGACGACTGCCCTCTTCCATATCTATCGATTCAACGATGATTATCGCGCAGCCTTATCCATGCTGGACCTGCTGCCAGAGCAGAATGCAAGACATCTATCCTTTCAGCTGTACCGGGAAACCGGCCGCCTCGAAAAAGCACTCGGAGAGGTTGCAGCCTCCGATCTGCAAACGGAGCAGGACCGAAGGGAATTCCGCATACTGTCAGGCAGTGTAGAAGCCATGAGAGGTGACCGGCACACCGCAATCCGCCTATTCATGGAAGCAGCCGAGGGCGATGAGGATGTGCTTGTGCAGATTATTGCACTGGATGCACTCGATGAGAAGCTTCGCATTCTGGAGCAAGGGAGCTGAGCCGAAAGACGATGACGATATCCAATTCACCACCTATATCTCCTGTGAGGAAGAAGGAAAATAATAAGCTGACGGCCATGCTTCAGGTTCGTAATGAAGGGGGCCGATATTTGGAGGAAGTGCTGGAGGATCTCTCTACCTTTGTTGATCATATCGTGATTGTGGATGATGCAAGCACAGACCACACGCTTGAAATCTGCAGATCCTTCGACAAGGTAGAGAAGCTGGTTACTTTGGCTTCGTCTCTGTTTGATGAGGAGTGGAAGCTCCGCTCGATCCTGTGGCAGACGACGGCCTCCACTTCACCAGACTGGATCCTTGCCGTCGATGCCGATGAGTTGTATGAAGAGCGTGCGAAGCGGAGTATTCGAAACCTGATTAACCAGGATCGTTACGATTGGGTCAGCTTCCGACTATATGATATGTGGGGGAGCAGACAGTATTATCGGGAGGATAAGCTATGGCAGGCGCATCGCCGTCAGACGATGACGCTTGTCCGCTATTTTCCAGGCTTCCCTTATCTCTATCCCGAAAAAGCGCATCATGTACCCCGCCTTCCCGCCACCTGTGCCGCACTGCAGGGATTAACGACCGATCTGCGGATCAAGCATCTGGGCTGGGCCGGCCCTCTTGAGGAGCGCGTTCAGAAGTACGTCCGCTACAAAAAGCTTGATCCTGAAGGCAAATGGGGGAATATCGCACAGTATGAATCCATTCTGGATCTATCCCCAAGCCTTGTGGAGTGGAAGGAGGAGATCTAAGCATGGGGTATATCAGTGTGCTTACGCACAGCTTCGCAGATGGCTACAATCGTGACTTCGAACGGCTGTTTGGCGGCGGACTGGAACGGTATATTTTTCGGCTGTGCCAGGTCATACGTGATATCGGCTATATCCCGGAAGTGCACCAGCTCTCCTATTACGAGGCATTCCATAGAACGATAGAAGAGATTGAGGTATTCGGTTACCCTTATGATCCGGACCACATCCCACAAGCTTTTGACGAAATGGCCTCTCGCGCCCGTGGCCCACTCATTTACGCCAGCTGTATATGGCACCCGCTGAACTATGCGCCAGGCAGTCTCGGTATCTGCCACGGTATTAACTGGGATCGACACAACCTTCCGGCGGCTGCCAAACGCGAGATTGCCGGCTCGATTCAAAGGGCGCTGGACCAGCTCGACACCCTTGTGTCGGTAGATTCACATTTTCTCACCTACTGCCGGGCTGCATGCACCTATCAGGATCCCCATCAGGTTGTGCTCATTCCGAATAGTGTCGATACAGAATATTTCAAGCCTGTGCACCTGATGCTCGGAGACACCGATGCCGACAAGACGATTGATGAACAAGCACTGCGCAAGAAAGTGAAGGGCCGGACGGCCTACCTTCATCATGGAGATGAAGAGCAGGATGGAGAACACCGAGATCAAGAACACGAAGGGGAATTCAATTCTCCAGCGGATCTCAACGCTGCAATAGAAGCACCGGACCTGCAGGACGCTGACGACAGCTCTAACCAGAAGAGTATACGGCTCTTGTTCCCGAGAAGAATCAGCCTGGAACGAGGCATCATTCCTATGATGCTGGCCAGTGACCGTCTGCTGGGCGCCTACCCCACACTCACCATTGAATTTGCAGGTGAACGGGTTGAAGGCAGTACGATCGGGAAGACATTCGAGATATGGAGAAAGCATCATCCACACAAAGATCGCATATATGCGAAGAGCTATAAATTTGATGAAATGCTGCTGGCCTATCAGCAGGCGGATATCGCTGTCATTCCGACGATCTTCTCGGAAGGAACCTCCTATGCCTGCCTTGAAGCGATGAGCTGCGGGCTCCCCGTTGTCGCGGGCAATGTCGGAGGATTAAATGATATCGTCCAGGACGGGTTCAATGGACTGTCTGTTCCTCCCGTAGAAGAGAACATAGTCGCCGCCATATGCAGGCTGATCGATGATGATGAGCTTAGGGAGCGGATGGGTAATCAGGCTAGACAAACTGCACTTGCCTATGATGATCACAAATGGGAGCTGGCTTGGAAAACGGTGCTCCAACACCACCTCAGCCGCAAGGCCCGGAAGGAGCGTATACTGCTGCGATGACAATCGAATCAAGATATGTACGGCGTGATGATGAACGAATGGACACGGTGCTTGTTCCACTGCATCCAGCCTGGTGGAGCAGACCATATGAATATGCCTGGGCCCGTCAATTCGCTCATGCGGAAGATACTGTGCTGGATGCTGCCTCCGGCATTCCTCATCCTTTTAAATTCTGGCTCGTTGACCGTGTGCATAAAGTATATGCCTGTGATCTGGACCCGCGCATCTTATCCAATGAAGCGATCCGTTCCGCAGTCGCGGACGATTTTGGTATTCATATATCGCGAATTCTGCCAGAGCGCTACATCGAGAATGTGGAGCGGGCTCAAGCTGACTTAGCTGCACTGCCTTATCCGAATGAGCAATTTGATACGGTCTTCTGCATTTCTGTACTGGAGCATTTAGATCACCCCACAAGGCTGAAATCGCTGAAGGAATTTGCCCGGGTGCTGAGACCCGACGGCAGACTCGTGCTTACTGTGGATGTGCCCGAAATTGAACCAGAACAGCTTGCCGCTCTCCTGTCTGAAGCAGGTCTTATGATCGTGGGTCCGCTGAGCACCGAACGGCCTGACGATGCAATATTTACAACCATGTATGGTCCAGTCATCTACTGCTTCCGGGCACTTATCAAAAAAAGACATAAGGATGATGCGTGACGGTAAGATCGCCACACCTCATCACTTTATAACAGCATGAGCTGGGCTGCTGCTTGGAATCTGTCTTCAGCGCGCTGAGGATTCTGCTTCATGAACAGCTCTAAGGCGTTCCATCCGGATTGAGCCGCTTCTATAGAAGATGCAGGCTTATATTTCAGAATCCGTGCTGCCTCTTGCTCATAGCTCGGGAGATCCAGACCTGCCTCCTTCTCCTTGAAGCTGGCTCTCAAGGCAAGCCGCATAAACAGCTGCACAGTCGGCACCGCTCGGTCGGAAGAATCTACTTCCAGTCGGGCGGTGTCTGGTTCGTGTTCTGACGTTCGATTCAGGTATGCTTGTTCAGATGCCGCTGTCCTCTCCCGCATTTCTCGGTCAACCTCCTTCTGCTCCTGCAGCCAGGAGTAGAGCTGCCTGCGGACGGACAGCGGAGCAAGCAGCAGCCCTATTCTTGCAGAAGGAGACAGCTGAACCAGCACAGCAGATGGCTCCTTCACCTCTGGCAGCCATGCACCGAAACCAGCCCATGCCCCCAGCCGGATGAATGCTTCAGCCTGCTTCCCCATCCAGCGTGCATCCTCCATTGCCACAGATCGGTCAGGATCGCCGCTGCGCAGCTGCCCTCTGCCGGCAGCATCCGAGCAGAGCGCCTGCAGATAGATGCCGATCTCTGCCGCCATGTCCTGATGTGTATGCCAAGGTTCAAGCAGCCTTGCAGCAACGCGCCGTTCCCCAAGCTGAGCCAGCAGGATGGCTTCTGCCCAGGGCATTTTACTAAAGGCTTCTTGCAGCCAGCATTTCTGTTTCAATACCCATACAGATTGCTGCATATCAAGCATTTGCTGGAGAACAACCTGCTGCGCCTTCTCTGTAAGTCCCCTTTTTCCAATCCAACGTTCTACCTGAGCGAGCTCACCGCTGCATACAGCGAGCGGAATCCAGCGCTGCCACGCCGGCACATAATCAGGGTTCGCCTCCACAGCTTTTTCATAAGCTTCACAAGCATGCCTTCCCTCGCCCTTGCGTTCATAGACGACTCCTGTCAGATATGAGGAACGATACGTACCTGCTCCTGATACGGAGGTATACTCCCTGCTACGACTGATGTTAGTCAGTACACCCAGCGCCTCATCGTCCCTCCCCAGATCCATAAGCAGAACCGCCTTCAGCTCCTGTAAATCGGCAAACCCTGGATACCTGGATACCCCTTCTTCCACCTTCTCTACCGCTTGATGCAGCTCTCCCTTTTCCCGTAAAGCAAATATCGTCTTAAGAAATACATCGGAGGCATATCCGGCCTCTGTCGGCAACTTATCCAGAAGCGGCTCCAGTATGCGTACCGCAGCATCATAATCACCCAGCTGAAAATATTCTGTACCCAGAGCATAGAGCAATATTCTGCTATCCGGCTCCTGCATTAAAGCCTCTTTAATAAGCTGAAAATTCCGTTCGCTTTTATTTTTCCGTTTAACGATGTGATCAAGGTACCCGTAATGCAGGAGCTGCAGCCCTGAGGCTCTAAGCGTACTTGCTCCCAGTGCGAGTATAGAAGTGGCCGCTTCTTCATGAATTCGCCCTTTGAACCTGATTCTCGTATCATTCCGGAAGATTCGGCAGGCACTGTCCGTTACAGAATCCTCTCCAGAACGACCAAGCAGGCTCTTGATCTCCACCTCAAATCCGTATACCCCATCACTTGCTTCAAGCAATAATGAAAACAGCCGGCTCTGCTGTCCTTCGACCCATTGTTCATCCGCATCCATAATCAAAACCCAGGGCTGTGCCGCATGTCGAAGGGATTCATTCCGAGCTGCAGCAAAATCGGATTGCCATTCCATATGGACAACCGTTGCCCCATACGCTCTAGCGATATCGACACTCCGGTCGGTGGACCCGGTATCGACGATGATCATTTCGGAGACGACGCTCGACACCGAAGCCAGACACTGCTCCAGAAACAGCGCCTCATCACGAACAATCATACATAAGGAAATCGGTGATCTGTTATTCATGCCCGCTCCCTCCCCATCACTAATGCCCATCACTCCATGGCAATGTAAGCCGAAGCCGCTGGATGATCCGCCAGTCCTTGCCTCGATGCTCCTGCTCACGCTGAAGGGTGCTCATATGGGCCAAATGGTGGTCAGCTGCGCTGATCATCGTATGCAGCAGCATATTGACGCCGGACACAGAAGTGAATTCTCCTTCTTGCAAGCCTTGCTCTACCGTTTCAATCCAGCCTTCTAGAACCGATGAGAACAGCTCCTGCCTCTTGGCATTCATTGCTGCCTGACATAGGCTCGCGAATGAGTTCCAGAGCTGCGGGATTTCCTCCCGAGTGGCGGCGGCAGCTGCGCCTTGTTCGGCTCTGCCGCCCAGTGCTTCCGACAAGGACAGCTTATTCTGAAGCAGCCGAATGGCCGGATCTTGATACAGCTCATCCTTACTCCGTCTATCCATGCTCCAGCTCATAAGCTCAGACAGAGAAGAGGAGGACGGAATATGGGCTTTGCGCCGCAACCGGTCAGCCTGCTTCCATTCCCCTGCCTTCCACATCGCCTCCACCCGATGGACACGAATCTGTTTTCGCGCATGCGGAGGACTCTCTTGTTCCAGCTGATGCAGCATTGGGATTACAGAAGAATAGCATCCGCATTCGTTCAGAATATGAATCACTTTCCATGTGCTCTCCGGTGTCGAGAAGGAAAACCGTGCCTTAAGCAGTTCCGGAATATGCTCCTCCTGAAGCGCAGGCTGCATAATCCGAAATATCCGATAGAGCGGTGGAGTTAAGCTGGGCTTGCAGCGAATCGCCTTCACATAACAGTCAACCGCCTCATCCAGTGCCTCCCGCTTCTCTGCATTTAATCCCAGCAGGTAATGCGTCTGATAGGTGCCGATTCCCTCTTCCGTATGATATAGATCCGGCGCCGGACCTAGACGCAGTGCTTCCCTGAGCGCGGCTTCCGCCTGCTTCTCCCTGCCAAATGCCTCCTCGGTCAAGGCTCGGCAGTGTAATATGTCAGTATAATTAGGATACAGCTGCAGCCCCTTCGCAATCCGTGCTTCCGCTTCCTCCCATCTGCCGAGCGCCTGCAGACATCGAATCTCGTATTTAAGCACCAGATGAGCATAGCTGGCCTTTATTGGATCAAGACCCTCCCACGCCTTGCGAAACGAGCTCAATGCTTCCTCCAGTCGGCCGATCCTCAGCCATTCAACCCCCATGTTATACCGGTGAAATGGATTGTCTGGATCCTCATGAATCACCTGTTGAAGAAGCCGTGTATTTCGGCTGACCTTGTCTTTTTCCAGCACAATCTCTTCACTGTAGCCATAATGATGAATGATCATATCTGTCATATGAAAATGCGCCTGGGGATTGTGATTCACAATGGATTCCGCGATCTGCTCATGAATGCGTCCGGAAAAACGATGCTTCGGGTCATTGCGAAACATCCGTAGTACAGGATTGATGGTGACTCCGCCCGATCCGTTGCCGGTATAATTGTGAATTTGCAGAAAAAATCCGTCTACTCCCTCCTGTGCTCCCCACAGCGGAAGCTCCTCCCTAGCCTTGTCATCCAGCATTTCATCGGCATCCAGAAACAGAATCCAATCTCCTGTTGCAGCCTCAAGACCCCTGTTGCGGGCAGCCGCAAAATCATCACACCATTCGAATGGAATTACAGCAGCACCTTGCTGTCTCGCAAGCTGTACCGTTAGATCGGTGGAGCCCGTGTCGACCACGATGACCTCATCAACCGCCCCTCGTACACTGTTCAAACAAGAAGGTAAGCTCCGTTCTTCATTCTTCACGATCATACATAAAGAGATTCGGCCACTAGACATGCTCATTCCTCCGCTCCCGTCCGGATCGCCGCGTCTGCCATCCCAGATCCATCAATTGAAGAGTAGAATCGCTCAGTTTCTGAGCATGACTCTGAAGCTGGGAAGCCCCTCGCAGCTGCCCTGCTAAATTAAGTATCTGGATCGCCGTGTTGCGGGCCAGCTGCAAGTAACTCGCTGCTGCACCGGCACGGGATGGTTGATGCTGGGGATTCAGCTGGATCGCTCTATCGAACAATGCCGCTGATTTGGCATACAGCTTCTGATCGTACAGCAATTCAGCAAGCTCAAATGCCCCATCGGCATCCAGCTGGTCTTGAGCTAGTAGCTCCAGGTACTGATCTGCCGCACTCCGGCGGTAACCAGAGCGATATAGAATGCCTGCGCTTTGTCTTGTCGTGATAATTCCGGCCGCTTTCATTTGTAGAACAAGCTTCTTCCAGCCGCATTCTGCTGCCCGTTCACACAAGCGGACGGCTAGAGCGGACAGAGCGGCTTCATTGGCTCTAGCTTCCTTTGAAGCCGCTCCTCCTTCATCCGTTGCAGGATTCGCAGCACCCGGATCCGCTCCACCTTCGCTGTTCTGCAGCCCGTAGTGAAACAATCGAGCTTCCATCTGAAGATACACTCTTGATTGTTCGCCAAGTACCGTCACAAGAGCATCCGGCAATCTGGCCCCTATCCGCCATTCGGATAAGCTCCAATCAATTACTGCCATATCCAATATCGTCGCCTCTGCCTCTGTGTCTGCTTCTCTTTCCCCTTCAGTTCTGATCATGGCTGTATCTTTGGCTTCCTCGCGAGCAGCCGCTTGTGCTTGCTGCAGCAAGCGGATCTGCTGCTGTGCACGTCCGGCTGCCCACGGGTAACGTTCAGTCTGCATGAGGCATAAACGTACCCAAGCCTCATCACTGGCTTGAATCCGGTCCTCCGGCAGAACGGACAACGCAGCTTCATATGCCCCGCACAAGCTCAAGGCATAGGCTGCTTTGTACAGCAATATCGGATCCGTCGGTGTCATGAGCTGTAGTAAGCGCTGAGCAATGGTTGCGTCTTTCTCCCCTTGAAGCTGCAGAAGATCTGCAAGGCCAATCGCGGCAGGTATGTAGCCAGGACACTCCTCAAGACTGGCAGAATATCGCTCTTCGGCCCGTGCCCAGCGCCCTTTATGCTTATCTATATCTGCCATATGTACCTGTGGCACATAGCTGTTCATTCCCGCATCCGTTACATAGGAACCGGCAGGCTTCATCTCTAGCGCAGCATGAAAAGACGCATAGGCAAGATCCATCATGCCTTGTGACCTTTCAATCATTCCCAGCACAACATGCAGCTCTGCATAATCGGAATAATGCAGCAGCTCCGTCAATAACAGAGCTCTCCCCTTATCATACAGCTCCAGTGCATGCAGCAGCTTGGCAAGATCACGGACCAGTGTCGCACGGTAAGGTGCAGATACTGGACAATCCTGCAGTGACACCTCAAAGGCTTCCTTCGCCTGCTCCCACATGCCAAGCTGACAGCAGGTAACCCCAAGATTGTAGAGATGGAACTTATCCTTTGGATCGAGTTCTAACGCTTTTTGAAGGAGGCCAAGGTTACGCCGAGCGGTTTGTTTCTCCTGTATAACTGCAGGCAGATAGCCATAATGCTGCACACGAATCGGACTTTTGCCGATACGAGCTTTCAATCCTCCTTCTTGCCTCATGTTGTCATTACGAACAAGCTGTTCATGAATGATTCCTTTATAAAAAAAACCGCATCGATTACGAAACAGTCGCTCTGCCTCATAGAACGTTCGATCCTCAGGCTGCATTCCCGTCCAATTCTCCAATTGTATCGTACAGACGTCAGCAGATGTCTCCTGCAAAAAAGCCTTGATCTCATTCTGACCATCCGTCAACTCTTCATCTGCATCCAGCACTAGAATCCAGTCCGTCCCTGCCAGTGATATCCCTTCATTCCGTGCCTTTGCGAAGTCATCCTGCCAGGTGCTGCATACGACAGCTGCTCCGAACTGCTTGGCGATCTCCACAGATCTGTCTGTAGACCCGGTATCCACAACAACAATCTCATCCGCGATGGGCTGAATGGATGCAAGACAATTCGCAAGACGTGCTTCCTCGTTACGTATAATCATGTGAACACCCAGTGTAGGCTGTTTCAACTTGTCTTTCCTCCTTTACACGCAAAAAAAGGTACAGGCTCTTTCGTGCATAGAGATTCCCTGTACCTATATGAAATAAGGCTGTCTTATGTTCCTTGTCCGTTGAAAAACACATCAATTGTCGTTGCAGCACCCGGTGTACTCGAACGATAAGCAAGCCGTGTATATTTAAGGAAACGCTGAGGCACAAGCACGTCTACCGACCCTGCAGTAATACCGGTAACCGTGTCTACATCGGCAAACCAGTTCGTTCCGTTGGCACTGATCTCTACCCTTGCGTCCACGCTGTTTGCAGGGCCTGCATTATATACGAAGAAGGAGTACGTTCCGAATACGCTGGTGCTTACCGGACCCAGCGGGGTGAACGCATCCGCTGTCGGAATGCCGAGCACCTGAGTTTCCGTAAAGCTTTTTTGTGAAATGGAGGTGACGCTGCTAAGTGTACCGGCGGTGATGGTCGCCCCGAGGAGGCTGTTGATCGTTCCTGCTGTAATCGTCGCTCCGAGTATGCTTGTGATTGTTCCTGCCGTAATTGTAGCTCCAAGTACGCTCGTTAATGTTCCATCCAGCAGGTTCGTTAGTGTACCAGCCGTTATTGTAGTGCCTAGCACACTTGTGATCGTACCCGCTGTAATCGTCGCTCCGAGCACACTCGTGATCGTACCCGCTGTAATCGTCGCTCCAAGCACACTCGTCAACGTTCCATCCAGCAGGTTCGTTAGTGTACCGGCAGTGATCGTCGCTCCGAGCACACTCGTTAACGTCCCATCCAACAGGTTCGTCAGGGTTCCCGCCGTGATCGTCGTGCCTAGCACACTTGTGATCGTACCCGCTGTAATCGTCGCTCCAAGCACGCTCGTTAACGTCCCATCCAGCAAGTTCGTCAGGGTTCCTGCGGTGATCGTCGTTCCCAGTACACTTGTGATCGTACCCGCTGTAATCGTCGCTCCCAGTACGCTTGTCAACGTTCCATCCAGCAGGTTCGTCAGGGTTCCTGCGGTGATCGTCGTTCCCAGTACACTTGTGATCGTTCCTGCGGTGATCGTCGCTCCTAGCACACTCGTCAACGTTCCATCCAGCAGGTTCGTTAGGGTTCCTGCGGTGATCGTTGTTCCCAGTACACTTGTGATCGTACCCGCTGTAATCGTCGCTCCCAGTACGCTCGTCAACGTTCCATCTAACAGGCTCGTGAGTGTACCCGCTGTAATTGTCGTACCTAGTACACTTGTGATCGTACCCGCTGTAATCGTTGCTCCGAGCACGCTTGTAATGGTCCCGGCTGTAATGGTAGCTCCCATCACATTCGAGATGGTTCCATCCAGCAGGCTTGTGAGCGTCCCGGCAGTGATCGTCACATTCGATATGCCTGGCATGTTACTGATGGTTCCGTCCAATATAACGCCAATCAGGTTGCCACTTGTATCTGTTCTGACCGGATGGCTGACATTTGCATCATCAGTTCCGTAAATTAAACTCCTTAAATTATCCGGATTCAAGTTAAAGGTTGAAAAGTTAGGCATTTCTCACATCGCACCTCCTTATCGCTTAACCAAGGGTTCACACATATAAAGTGCTACCGTACAGTATGCAAGTGGAGGGACACGCGGTAACGGCACAAGCCGGGAAATGCTGCCTAAGCTTTTTATAATTGAGAGTCACGGTCACGGATCAGATGGTTATGTTGAAGCAGGAAAAAGATTGTCCTGGGCGAAATAGACTGCTATTCAACTTCTTACTAAGGAGGACAACTATAACATGGATCCAAAGAAAATTTTTTTAATTGAACTGCATGAAATCATTAAAAATAGCTCCGAGATACGAAATCAACTTGTATACCCATCAGAGGATAACATGATGTGGGATGAGTATAAGTTGAGTACAGAAGAAGTGAATGCTTTGAAAAACTATAATTTTGATGATGCAGCCTTATCCGCTATAGAAAAAACAGTCAGAGACAGTATTATGGGCGCATTCTTCCGTGCTTTTGCCTTGTTGGACGCCGTAGGAGATCCCGAAATTGTTGAAGGGGAGCAGCCTTGGCTGGGATTGACATTGCGAGAACGGAAGTCGGGTGAGGAGGATGTTCACGAGGAATTTTTGCACGATGAGTTTTATGCGGTTTATTGGGATTGGCTGGAACAGAAAAATAAAGATAAATGATTCAGGTAACTTACAATGCTTATTTCTCCTGCGCGATATAGAGAGACAACCCAAACCCGTCCGCCAGGCTTCGCATATATATAATTCAAGGTAGTCGTGAACGGCAGCTGCTAACAAATTAAATCTTCATAATGCAAGGGAGGAGGATCCTATGACGAATTACTCTGTATTCAATACAGCCAATAAACCTATTTATGTACAGCAGACCAATACTTATGTGTCGCCTGCCGTTGAATCTATGCCTGATCTCAGTGCTGCCTTTGCCGGCAGGCTGTTTACACTTACTACAGGAAATGTCAGTGCAGGCGGAGGAGCTAATCTGCTGCTTCAAGTCGCTAACCCTGCAGCAAGCTCCCGCACACTGTATCTATCCCAGATCATCGGAGGCAGCACAGTCTCCGCTTCACTTATTGTGTATAACGGCGGGATACTTACCGGAGGTACGGCTCCTGTTCCGGCCAACAACAACTTCGGAAGCAGTGTGACCAGTGCAGCGACAACACAGCAGGTAACAGGAACCGTAACCGGCTCCCCAATCACCCTGATGAGTATTCCTCTTACGGCTGGAGCGTACAATATTCAGCTGCGCGGGTCTGTTATTGTTCCTCCTGGGCGCTCAGTAACCATTAGCATCGGCCCTGGAGCACTTACCGGCTCCATCAACCTGACTTGGTGGGAGGTCTGAGTATGAATACATTCGTAAAGGAGGGATCTGTGTGCCAAACGACCATATCTTCGGATCTGCGAACAAACCCCTTGCTAATCGTAACGTGAATACCTATCAAGCTCCGGCGATCGGCGCCCCTCCCGAATCCAGTGCAGGCCGAGCTGGAGCCTTATTCACCGCTGGAGCCACAAACTCGACTACACTGGGACTGCTTGGCGGTAGTGTTATTATCACCGTTCAAATTACGAATCCTGCGGGCAGCGGAAGAAACGTTTATATTTCCCGAATAACCGGAGGAATCAATGTCGCTCTTAACCTCCTCTCCTCCTTCACCGGAACTTTGGCTATTGTACGCAATGGAACCCTTGGAAGCCCGGCTCTGCTGACTCCAGTGAACACGAATTTCGCTAGCAGCAGTACCTCTCTGATGACAGCGAGGTCTTCTAACGCTGCGTCTACAGGCGGAACACCGGTTCTGTCCATGCCGCTCGCTGCAGGTCCCTTCAGCTTCGATGAAATCGGTCGCTTCATTGTGCCGCCTGGCCAGTCCTACACCTTAACGGTCAGCGGTTCTCTATCTGTAGCCGGCCTGCTCGCTTCTACGGCCAATGTGATGTGGTGGGAAGCTTAGACTTTACTGCATTGCTGCTTGCTTAGATTCAGGCTCGTCCTCGCTGCTCACGCGGTGAACCCCCCACCAATTCTTACCGAACAGCAGACCTACTAATCCAATGACTGTAACGATGAATCCAATCCAGAAAAAGGCACTTTCTATACCCGCAAGCTCAATGATCGCCCCTCCTGCCAAAGGCGCAGTGACGAGTGCGACACTCATCAGCGTATTACTAATGCCGAATACACGGCCTACCATTTTTGTGCTGCTCTCCTTCTGCATGATGGTCTGGTTCGTGACCATGTACAGACCATTTCCCAGCCCGATAACCAGCGCAAGTCCAGTGATCATCCATGAAGAGCTGCCGCTTGGAACAAGCCCCAGCCCGGCAATGCCGAGACCGATTCCCATCGCACCTGTACCCAGGCCAAACCGGTATCCTATATGCTCCTGCCTGTTTACAATGAGCAGCACAATCACTGCGCCCAGCCCAATTGCGGCCACCAATATGCCCAGCATCGATTCATTATTAGGGGCAATCTCCCGGAGCAGAACGGTAAACTGGTAATCCACCATCAACAAGGCTGCCAGGCCAAAAAAGCTATAGATTATCGTGTGCAGCAATATCTGACGCTGTAAAAGGTATTTCCACCCTTCCTTCCACTCCTGCCACACCGTTTCTCTCTGAATATATGCTTCCTCGGATTGAACCACTTCTGTATAGGTATCACCTACCGGTAATACCTTCTTCACATCATCTGAAGCATGACGAACCGTCCAGAGCATTGCACAAGAAGCGATTCTTCCTGCTGCACCGATTAAAATACATATCTGAGGTGTAAACATTGCGAGAATCACACCGCCGAGAAGAGGACCCGCAATCTTGGAGAGCTGGTTGACCAGCCCGTTAAGCGATGTTGCTTGCAGCAGCTCCTCATCCTTAACCACCTGTCTCGTCATTGCCTGCTGAGCCGGCATCACAAAAGTCGATACGGCTGACCGAAGCATAAGAACAGGAATAATCCAGTAGATACTCGGTGCGACAAGTAAACACAGGGTCAGAACAGCACTCAGCAAGTCACATAGGAGCATAAGCCTTACCTTCGGTACTCGATCTGCAATTGTACCCGCTAAGGATCCAAGCAGCAGTCCCGGCAGCGCCATGGCGACAGGCACCAATGCCAGTGTCATTGGTGTTACGCCCCACCGATAGACGAGCAGTACCTGAATGGCAATGGCATCAAACCAATCGCCAAAAGAGGCTGTCGCATAGGCAGAGAACAGCCTCATGAATATTTTATTAGAGAGCAGACTTCGACTCTGGAGCTTGGTGTTGAACCATTTATGCAGCATATGAATTCCCCCGCTATCTTTAGATTGCATCCAGCATAACGGGGTTATATCAGAGGAATATCAGACAGAGCGCAGGAGTCTTCTGATGAGGGAGGAGCAGGCTTCTTTTCGCAAGGTATAGTGATGTCGATCGTCCAGATCCTGAAAGATGCTTAGAAGCTTCGATCTTAGACCTATAACTGCCTTATCCGTCTGAGCAGGAGGGTGAATTTCCATATAATACAAGAATTGGCGTACAGACAGCAGAATGTGAGGCACGAAACCGGATTGACCGTAGACTTCAAGTGCATCATCCACCGCTGCTGAAGCCTCCCTGATCTGTCCCTGTCGGTAATACCATATTCCTTGCATATAGAGAAATCTGCATATTTCCCGCAGATAGGGCTTATGTTCAAGCGATCGGCTGATCTCCTGGATGCTCTTCTCAACTCCGGCACCGTCCTCTTCATGAATATATAGGAGCAGCTCAGATAACATGAGTGGAATACGAAAGCCTTCCAAGTCGTCCTCTTCGTCAAGCAGCCTGTAGGAAGCGGCGATTCGTTCTTCTGCTTCGGAATACATGCCATTCTCGACATAGAGATCAATGATGTTTAGATAATACATTTCCCTGTGGAACTCAGGCTCCAGTCTGGAGTGTAACAGTGCCGTCTCACAGAGCTGAAGCCCTTCCTGAGGAGATGCAATCACGCCATACAGAATCAGCAGCCAGTACAGCCTATCCTCAGCCTTAAGGTCATCACGGCTCATAAACCAGTCGAGATCACCACCCAGAAAATGCAAATAGTTCTCGTAAAAAGGGACGACTTCAATCCCAAGCGCCTCCTGCTGTGCGATCAGCGTTGTAATGGATTTGCCTTGACCGAAGAGATGATACTTTTGGAATAACTGATGGACTGCCGACTGAAGCTCCGTATCTGCCATCGATGGATTGAGAACACCCGAAGATTTCTGTTCTGCCGTAAGACGGTATCCAAAGCCTCGAACGGTATGTATTTTAATTTCCGAGATGAGAGACAGCTTCTTGCGCAGCCTGTAGATATGATCATCCACCGTCCGTTCCACGGGATATTCAAGCGGCCATACCTGGTCCAGCAAATGCTCCCGCGTAAAGGTCTTCCCTTGGTTCCGGTACAGAAAATAGAGAAGCGCGAACTCCTTGGACAGCAAGGTGACCTGTCCGCCCGAACTGCTTACCGAATAATCTCCTTCATGAAAATAAATGTGAGCCATGCTCGTTCACCCCTTGCCTGATGCTGCTTCTATTGTATATCGGGCGAGTCAAACATTGCACGCACGTCTAAAAAGCCCCCTGCACGAGAGGGCCGTGAGGGGGCTTAAGAGGTCTAATACATATAGCTTTAACCGAGCACAACCCGGTCATCTGACAGCTTTGTTCCGCTGATTCGCTCAAACTCCTGAAGCAGCTCCGGTACAGTTAATGTCTTCTTGCGCTCGGCATTGACGTCAAGAATAATCCGGCCTTTATCCATCATAATAAGTCGGTTGCCAAGCCTTATAGCCTGCTCCATGTTATGAGTAACCATCAGGGTGGTCAGATTCATCTCACGGACCAGCGTTTCGGTAATATTCGTAATCAGCTCCGCTCTTGATGGATCAAGTGCAGCCGTATGCTCATCCAGCAGCAGAATCTCAGGCTGGGTGAATGTTGCCATGAGCAGGCTGAGCGCCTGACGCTCACCTCCGGACAGCAAGCCGACCTTAGCTCTGACTCGGTGCTCAAGACCAATCCCCAGCTTCTCCAGCTGCTCTCGGAACAGCGCCCGCGTCTTCTGGTTGATGCCAAAGGATAAGCCGCGGGATTTCCCGCGCCGGTAAGCCATTGCCAAATTTTCTTCAATCGTCATCATCGGTGCGGTTCCTGCCATGGGGTCCTGAAATACCCGGCCGATCCACTGACTTCGCTTATATTCAGGCAGCTGGCTGATCGTTTGATTCCGAATCTGCACTTCACCTGCATCCGGCTTCATTACACCCGATATAATATTCATCAAAGTCGATTTGCCTGCGCCATTACTGCCGATGACTGTTACAAAATCGCCTTCATTCAAGGTTAGATGGGCATCCATAAGCGCAATCTTCTCATCCACGGTACCTGGATTAAACAGCTTGGATACGTGATTGATATGCAGCATTACAGGTCACCTCCCATCGATTTACTACCCGTGCCGGACAGCAGCTCTGTCGTTCTCCGCCGCGCCATGTTCTTCTGACGAATACTGCGTTGTACAGAAGGAATCAGAAGCGCCAGAATAACGATGACAGCCGTAATAATCTTCAAATCCGAGGTCTCAAATCCAGGGACTCGAAGCGCGATCATAACGACGATACGATAAACAACGGCGCCGATGATAACGGACAGTGTCGCGAGGAAGATGCTCCGCTTGCCCACGATCGCTTCTCCGATAATAACCGATGCGAGTCCAACGACAATCATCCCAATCCCCATGCTAATATCCGCAAACCCTTGATACTGTGCCAGGAACGCACCGGATAGAGCCACCAGCCCGTTAGACAGACTGATACCTACCAGCTTGGTTGTATCGGTATTGGCTCCAAAGCTGCGAATCATTCGCTCATTGTCTCCTGTTGCGCGGAGAGCGAGACCCAGATCTGTTTTGAAGAATACATCAAGCAGCACTTTAACAACAAACGCTACAATGAACATGAACAGCAGAACAGACATGCTGGAGAAAATATTGTCCACACCAAGCAGAGACAGATTCGGCGCACCCAGAATCCTCATATTGATCGAATGCAGGGCAATCATCATCAATATACCAGACAACAGACCATTAATTTTGCCTTTCGTATGCAAGAGACCTGTACATGCTCCGGCGATCAGCCCCCCTCCAAAGGCTGCAAGTGTCGCAAGCCAAGGTGAGAAGTCGTTCGTAATCATAATTGCAGCAATTGCCGCACCAGTCGTAAAGCTCTGATCCACCGTAAGATCTGGGAAATCAAGGATTCGGAACGTAATGTATACACCGAGAGCCATTAATGCATACAAGAGTCCCAGTTCAATGGCTCCAGGAGTCGATTTCAGCAGACTAAGCATCGTTTCTAACATGTGTTATCCTCCTATTTACAAAAAAACAGGGTGGTATGTCGTCCACCCTGCTTCCGAGCATTCAGCATACTAACCTCAATTAGGTTACTCGATGATGTTGTTCTCTTGATCCTCTACAGCAGCCTTCATCTCATCTGTAACTTCTATGCCTTGCTCTCCAGCTGCCTTCAGATTCAGGATAAGATCCAGCTTGTCCGGTACAGTCACCTCAAGATCTCCTGGATTCGTTCCGTTCTGCAGGATGTCAGCTGCCATCTCGCCTACTTGGTAGCCATGATCGTAATACTTGAAGCCGACGGTAGCAAAGGCACCTTTCTCTACCGTATCCCGATCACTAGAGAAGAAAGGAAGGTCATTGTCATTAGCCGTCTTGATAATAGTATCCACGGCACTCACGACAATATTATCCAGTGTGATATATAGTGCATCTACCTTATCAACGAGTGAAGCAGCAGCTTGTTGAACCTCCGACGTATTTGTTGCCGCTGCTTTCACCAGCTCGATGTCATGCGCGGCAAATGCTTTTTCCGCGCTAGCTGCCATGACAACTGCGTTTGGCTCACCTTCATTCAGAACAAGTCCCACCGATTTAATATCCGGCATTTGTGTCGCAATGAATTCTGCCAGCTTCACAATGGCCTCTGGATTCGTATCGGATGCGCCAGAGACATTACCGCCCGGTTTCTTAAGATCGGTGACCAGTTTAGCATCCAGCGGATCCGTCACTGCTGCGAACAATACCGGCTTGTCCTTCACTTGGCTTACGACAGCCTGTGCGGAAGGTGTAGCAATCGCAAGAACGAGGTCACTGCTGTCCGTTGCAATCTTCTGGGCGATGGAGTTGTTATTCGCTGCATCGGCCTGTGCGTTGTTATAATCAATCTTTAGATTCTCATCCTCTACAAGTCCTGCATCCTTGAGCGCTGCAATAAACCCTTCCTGTGTTGCATCCAGTGAAGGATGCTCAACATACTGAGAAATAGAAATAGAATAGGTCTTCTCTGCAGCCCCTTCATCTCCTCCCGCTGTACCTGAAGTTCCGCTCTCTGTGCCGGATGGATCGCTGCCGCACCCTGCAACCAGGGCGATTGAAGCCGTTACCATTAATGACATCCACCATTTTTTGCTCATCTTTGTTTCCCCTCTCTTTTCTACATGTCCCCATTTTCCATTAAATACCTCTTACATACTGCGTCACATAATAGCATTAGTGCTTTTATATTTAACTGCACTAAAGCAATATGGCGTGTTCGGTTCCTGTTTTGGAAATTATTGACGCGTGGTCGATACAACTTTTCCCTAATATTAAGGGCGCCTGCACTATTCGTCAATTAATACTTTTATTGTATGTTAAAAAAAAGAAACGTCCAGCAGAAATTTCTGCTGGACGCCTCCATATTTGGCTCTTATTCTTTATTTAAGTTTCACAAGACGAAATCTTGTAAGTGCAGCATCGGCCGCCCTTAGCAAGACACTCCGTGCGCGATACCGAAACCTCAAGCAGGGACTGAAACAGCTCCAACTCACAGCGGCAGGCCTGTCCATAGGCATCTGCCACTTCGGAGATGGGGCAATTGTATTCTTTCAGCACGAAGCCCTCTTCCACTTCCATCAGCTCGGTCATATATCCGTTGTCATTCTGGATGCGGGCAAGAGATCGAACTCGGCCAGCCAGGTCCTTGCCCTTCATCTCCGTGGCATACCGCTGGTGCAGCTTGTTCCTTCTCCGCTCGAATAACAGGTCGATCATCTCTTCACCCGACTCCTCGGCAAGCTCGCCTAGCAGATCGAGCGTTACCTTCGGGTACGTCTTCGGAAACAGCCCCTCTCCACTGTCAGTAAGACCAAATACTGCAGAAGGGCGACCGGCTGTCTGCCGGATTTCGCTGGTCGCAATATGTCCATCCTTCTCCAGTGTTGCCAGGTGCCTGCGGACCGCCATTTCCGTAATGCCCAGTTCAGCTGTAATTTCACGAGCACTTAAGGGACCTTGAACCTTCAGCATGTGAAGGATTCGCTGACGTGTGGACTTCTCTTTGGGCGCGCTCATTACAACCACCTGCTTTCTTGTCAGTGAAGATGCGGATCTGATTTAAGATATAGCCTTCGCGTGCGCCTCTTCCCGGCAAGCATCAGAGCAGAAATGCTGATGCTCTTCCTCACATGCCTCACAAGATACGTACTGGAGATTGCATGTCGGGCAGTTCACATATTGGTCATGCGTTGTTCCACAGTGGTAGCAGGAAGCAATGACAATATCCTCTTCCGTCTGATTGATTGGCACGGAAATTCTTTCATCGAATACATAACATTTTCCGTCAAACAACCGGCCTTGTACTTCCGGGTCTTTACCATAAGTCACAATACCGCCCTCAAGCTGGGCTACATCCTCGAAGCCTTCTTTGATCAGGAATCCGGTCAGCTTCTCACAGCGGATGCCGCCTGTGCAGTAAGTGATGACTTTCTTGTCTTTGATATCGCCTAAATTCTCGCGAATCCATTCGGGAAACTCACGGAAGGATTTGACGTCCGGACGAATTGCACCGCGGAAGTGGCCAATCTCATACTCATAATCATTCCGGCCGTCAATGACAACAACGTCATCGCGTTGAAGATGCTCATAGAACTCTTTCGGGCTGAGGCGTTTGCCGCCAATTACATTCGGATCAAGCTCTTCATCATAACGGAAGGTAACGAGCTCTTCCTTATGACGAACGAACATTTTCTTGAATGCATGCCCTTCGACTTCGTCAATCTTAAACCAAATATCGCTGAACAGCGGATTGGCCTTCATGTCGTTCATATATTGCTCGGTCTGCTCGTAGGTACCGGATACGGTGCCGTTAATTCCTTCTTTGGCAATCAGTATCCGTCCTTTGAGACCAAGGTCTTTGCAGTATTTTAAATGTTCCTGTGTAAAAGCCTCAGGATCCTCAATCTGGACAAATTTGTAGTACAACAATACACGATAATTAGAATTACTCATTTTCTTCATTTCCACCTGTCTTTATTTATAGTTCCAAGCTATGAATTAGACAACTTGAATTTGTTTATTACCTCATAAACGACAAGAAGCAGCCGCAAAAAAGGGATTCCCTTCCGCCGCTACCGTCAGTTCTCGGGCAATGTATACATTAAGTCTATAAAAACAACGAAGCTTAGTCAATATTTATGTATAAAAAGGGGGCTGTGGCTTGCTGGAAAAGCATCCGTTATTTTCTGCAGACACATAAGGACGCTTCAAAAAGCATGACCTATAAAAAACACCAGGGAATCATGCGATTCCGCTGGTGTATTATGATGAATTAAGCTTTGACCGACCCTTGAGTTACACCATTGATGATCCATTTTTGTGCGAAAATATAAATGAGGATCATCGGCAGCATGGCCATCAGATACGAAGCAAAGGCCAGGTTGAAGTCGGTATTAAACTGTCCTTGGAAGATGTACTGCACAAGCGGCAGTGTATACTGATCCTGATCGCTGATCATAATGAGCGGCAGCAGGAAGTCGTTGTAGGTGGACAGACAGGTCAGAATTCCGACCGTTGCACTCATCGGTGCCAGCAGCGGGAAGATAATCCGCCAGAATGTACCCCATGTTGTTGCTCCATCGACCTTGGCCGCTTCTTCCAGAGCGATTGGAATTGAACGAATATAAGCCACGTAGATAAATACGTTAAAGGCCAGACCATATACTGTGTGCAGCAGGATAAGTCCCAGCAGGTTGGTCATGCCGAGCCCTGAAGTAAGCTTAACGACAGGCAGCATAATAATCTGGAATGGAATGAACATCGCACTGACAAAATAGAAGTACAGCCCTTTAAAAAATTTGTGGTTCATGTTCCGCGCGATCGCATAAGCGACAAGCGAGTTGGTCAGCAATGTCAGGACCACCGTCGATATCGTAACAATCGCACTGTTACCCAGCGCGTTGAAGAAGCCTGTCATCTCGATGGCACGAGAGAAGTTATCCCACTGAATATCTGCGGGAAAGGAGAAGACGGATTGACGCATCTGCTCCGGATTTTTGATCGCAATCGTCAGCGTCATGTAGAGAGGGAACAGGATTACAATCGTACCGAGCGCGACGAGCAGCGTAATCGGCCAATTGGTGCGTGAGCGTGATTTTCTCATTACATGTCACTCTCCCTTCTCTGCAGAAATCTAAGCTGAATAATCGAGATAATGGCGATCAGAATGAAGTAAATGATGGCATTCGCCGATTGATAAGCAAATTCGCCGCCTTCGAAACCGCCGGTATAGATCAAGTGCGCAATGGATTGTGTGGCCCGTCCTGGTCCACCGTTCGTCATGGCTACGATGAGATCGAAGACCATAAGCGAGTTCTTCATGGCAAGCACCATGTTGATCGTGAAGAATGGTGCGATAAGCGGGAAGGTAATACTCCAGAATTCGCGCCATTTGCTCGCTCCGTCCAGATTGGACGCCTCATACAGATCCGTTGGAATGGTCTGCAGCCCGGCAAGATACAGGATGGTGTTGAATGCAATCCCTTGCCAGATCGCAACTGATACAACCCCAACCCATGCGAGATCCTGGCTGCCCAGAATATTGGTTGATAGGGCGGTCAATCCTAGATTCTCTCCCCAGATCGGGAATACATTCGAGAACAGGTAGTTGAAAATATATCCGACGATCAGAATGCTCAAAATGTTCGGAAGGAAGTAAATCGCCCGGAAGAAATTCCGGTATTTGATCTTCGCATTCAGCCCCAGCGCAATCAGCAAGCTGATGATGTTAATGAAGATGGTCGCCACAATGGCATATTTAATGGTGAATCCGTATGCATTCCAGACGTTCTCATCTGCAAACAGATTAATGTAATTTTTAAATCCAACCATATCATATTGATCACCGAAGCCGTTCCAGTTCGTAAATGAGTAATACAACCCTTGTAGTGCAGGCAGGGTCATAAACACAAAGAACAGTGCTACGGCCGGCAAAGTCATCCAGTAGAACGGAGTAAGCCGATTCTTCATGTTTGTTCCTCCTCGTATCCTATCTTCGATTTGCTACCTTATCCCACTCTTCGTCGAGCTTCTTAAGATAAGCATCAATGTCTCCGACCTGCAAAAATTCCTGTACGATTGAATTCAGCTGAACAGCAGACGGAATGTAGTGGTCAGCAAAGTCGGTGACCTGGCCTCTCTCGATATAAGGAAGGATCTCAGCTACGCTCGAATCATCCTGCGTTACTCCTTCTACTGCCGCAAACAAATTCTGCTCATCAATATACTGCTTCATGTTATCTTCACGCAGCAAAAATTTGATAAATTCAATGGCCTCAGCCTGATGCTCTGTATCTTCAGAGACCGTAAGCAGCGTGTCTATCCCGTTAACCAGCTTGATCTCTTCAGGGTCATTTCCGGTCGGGAAAGGGAAGAATCCGATCTCAATATCCGGGTTGGCCTTTCGTATCTCTGGAATTGCCCACGTGCCTTGGATATACATGAAGGCATCCCCGTTCGCGAAGGCACGGTTACCGTCCGCATAGGTCTTACCGAAGTTATCACTATGCCCGTAATCAAGAATCTTCAGCTGCTTCTCCGCTATTTCGCGGTAACGCTCCTGGAACGTCACTTCGCCATCTCTGCGCTTCAAATAGAAGTCGATCCCTTCCAAGTTCGGGGCGAGTGCATTAAATGCAAGGTTGGTCTGCCAGTCGTCTTTATAGGTTAGGTAAAAAGGTATTTTACCTGCATCTTTAATTGTCTCCGCTGTCGCAATCAGGTCATCCCAAGTCTTCGGAACCTCAAGCCCCATCTCGCGGAACAGCGTCTTGTTATACATGATACCGTTTGCATTTGTTGCAAATGGAATCCCTGTGAGCTCTTCAAGACCGCTTACGTCTTTCACCATCTGAATATAGCTCGGATTGATCAGATCGATCATTTCTTGATCGGTCTGATCCATGAAAATACCGCTCTGAGACAGCAAGGAGAATGTATCCGTTGCTCCCAGCGCCATAATATCCGGAACATCATTCTTTACAAGCCGGGTCTTAAGCACCGTTTCTGCATCCGGTGGATTGACCTGTGTCACTTCAATTTCAGACTGCTCCTGATTGAATTTCTCTACAAGTTTGTCGAAGGATTCTTTCGCCTCGGGCTTGTTTTGAAAGAATTCAATCTGGACCTTGCCGGAGGCCCCTTCGCTGCTGCCGCATGCGGTAAGCATTAATGCCGCTCCACCGGCAATGAGGAGCATTTTACAACTCTTAAGCCATTGAAATCTCATGGTGTACCCCCTCTATCTTGTTCTGATAAAAGTGCTTACATTTCCACTCGGTGTAAAGCATAGCACACTCGTTTTTAATGACCAATGGTTATAAATGTCTAACTTTAAGGTATATGTATTTAGTTCCATTGCAGTCTTGCCAACCGAAACCGGTTTCGATTAACCAGAAAAAAACGAGTGATATTTATTAAACACCCGTATCCTGGTTTAAACACCTGCATAATGAATTTTGTATAGTTGAATTTTTAGAACCTTTAATTTTTTGAAACAGACTCGTTTAGGGAATGAGCAGAATTTTTCCTGTGCTTTGCCGACTTTCAATCCATTGATGTGCTTCTGCTGCACGATCAAGCGAAAATTTCATGGGTTCAGCTAGTTTAATGTCTCCGCTTGTAATGGCTGTAAATAGGTCGTTCGCCCGCCGCACACGGTCGGCATGATCTGTCACATGATTCCATAAGTCTCCCCCGGTTAATGTTTTGGACGTATCCATCAGCATCCTTGGATCGACTGGAACAGGATTACCTCCGGCCATGCCGTAGAACACGATATGGCCTTTGATTTGAACTGCTCGGAAAGTGTCCATTAACGTACTTCCAACCGAGTCATAGGCCGCTCTGACACCTTCCTGCTTGTACGACCATTGCCTTGCTTGATCTACCCAATTGCCTTCATTGTACAGCAGAACTTCATCAGCTCCCGCTTGCAGAGCAATGTCACGCTTTGACGAGCTAGAAGTAACCCCTAATACTCTTGCCCCTTTTGCTTTGGCAAGCTGGACAAGCAGCTGACCTACTCCACCTGCAGCTGCGTGCACCAGAATTTCATCCCCAGCCTGTACAGGATAACTGTCATTTAACAAGTAATGGGCCGTCATACCCTGTAGCAGCACGGTTGCTGCCTGGTCATACGTAATCTCGGAAGGCAGCTTAATGGCTTTCTCCTGAGGAACCAATACCAGCTCACTATTTGCATGTGGAACATCAGCAAAGCCCACACGGCTGCCTGGCGGCAAGCCTGTAACATCGTCTGCAGTCTCCACCACAATACCGGCTCCTTCGTAGCCTAATATGTAGGGCGGCTCCCCCTCCAGATGATAATTTCCTTTTCTGCGATACACATCTGCATAATTTAGACCGACGGCCTTCATTCGAACAAGCACACAGCCCGGCTTAAGTTCAGGCGTCTGCACATCTTCAATGTGCAGCACCTCAGGACCACCAAATTCCCTAAATACTGAAGCTTTCATTTATATTCATCCTCCCTTAAGGATTATATATTTTTTGAATATATACTCATGCCCTGTTGACACATGATAATATAATATATTTTATATGATCTCCTACTCATATTGAAGAAAGTGAAGGTGCAGCGACAACATGAACTCCGTAGAAACAAAACCTCTCCATGTCTATATGGCTGGCTATGAGGTGTTCCGTACCGATGCTTCCGAGCTGGGACAACACATGAAGGCGCTGTGCGCTGAATATGGATTTGAAGGTATTTTTCCACTAGACAAGGATATTAAACCCCAGCCTACACGGCATGAGACGGCGGTCGCTATATTCGAAGGCAATGTGAGACTGATCGAGAAATGCGATATCATCATCGCCAATCTGAATCCCTTCCGCGGGCAGGAGCCGGATTCCGGCACCGTATTTGAATGCGGGCTTGGATATGGACTTGGCAAGAAGCTGTATGCCCATGTTCTTGATGCACGCACGATGGGGGAGAAGCTGGCAACTGCGACAGATCCAGTGACAGGACTGTATGAAGACGGGATGACGATTGAGAACTTCGATCTGCCCACCAATCTCATGCTCGGCATTCCTGTTACTATCGTAGAGGGGACATTAGAGGATGCGCTAAAGAGACTACGTACAGATCTGGGTATGGATGCTGAGTAGTCTCGCTGATGAAGTCAAAAAAAGAACGTTCGCCATGAACGTTCTTTTTTAGTAGCAAATATTATTATTAATGATTTCATGCCATTCCTTGAATCAATAGTCCAATACACATGATCAAACCGCAGAGCACCGAGGATTGCTGTGAAGCTCCCATAAGCGGAAGATAGGCCTCCGACGGGTTTACTTTGCCGAGAGATTTATATACTTTGTACATAGGTATGACAGAGACAACGGCCAGAAGCCCATACACAGGCAGTGCCCCAAACACGACACTTACAATCAAGAGCACATAGGCGAGAACCGTCATTATTTTGGACAGACGCAGCGCACGCTCTTCTCCCCACATCACGACCAGCGTTTTCTTGCCAATCTCACGGTCCGCACGCCAATGCAGAAAATGATGGTTAAACAGCAGCATCGTGGTCAGCATGCCGACAGGCAACGACAGCAGCAGCGGTGCAACTGCAAATTCACCTGTCTGTACATAATACGCCCCAAGCACAGGCAGTACTCCGAATGAAATGAAGATACCAATCTCACTGTAGCCTTTGCCGCGATAGCCGAATTTAATCGGAGGTGCAACATAGAAGTATGCGATAAGCGCACCAATCAGGGCAAGTACCAGAATCGGCCAGCCGCTGACGATGGTCAGAATCAGCCCGCACACGGCAGCCAGAATAAGAAATCCCCACGTAATTGCAGCAAACTTCTTCTCCGACATGGTTCCCATCGTCAGGAATCCAGAATTCGTTGATATTGCTCCTTCTGTTTCAGCCGCCTCTGTGTCCGTACCGTTACGGTAATCCCACAGATCGTTGACCATGTTCGAAAATATATGAGCGGATACAGCCCCGACCAAGGTCAGCAAGAACAACAGAAAGTTGAACTCCTTATCAAACGCATAGGCTGTAATCGTGCCAAGAACAACAGGAACAATCATGACGGTCACTGAAAATAATCGAGTCATTCGTTTAAAAAAAGTCCAGTTACTCATGATGTATTTTTTAAGCCTCCTAATATGACAATAATCTCAACACTTTGTGACAACGTTCACACAATGTTTGATTATACACCAAATCAGCGGAGTTGTAATCGGAAAATTTTTGGGTTCGGTATTTGGGGTTCGGTGTTTTGGCTGTATCTCTCCGGTTGCCTCCGGCAAAAGTCGTTCTACATCCAAAAACCTCTCTGGAGAGGCAAGGCTTGGCTTGGGCTACTCGGGGAAGTCTTGTGCCGGTTCGGTGTTTTGGCTGTATCTCTCCGGTTGCCTATGGCAAAAGTCGTTCTACATCCAAAAACCTCTCTGGAGAGGCAAGGCTTGGCTTGAGCTGCTCGGGGGAAGGCTTGCGTGGGCGAGCGGTGTTTTGGCTGTATCTCTCCGGTTGCCTCCGGCAAAAGTCGTTCTACATCCAAAAACCTCTCTGGAGAGGCAAGGCTTGGCTTGAGCTGCTCGGGGAAGGCTTGTGTGGGCGATCGGTGTTTTGGCTGTATCTCTCCGGTTGCCTGCGGCAAAAGTCGTTCTACATCCAAAAACCTCTCTGCGGGGCAAGGCTTGGCTTGAGCTGCTCGGGGAAGGCTTGTGTGGGCGATCGGTGTTTTGGCTGTATCTCTCCGGTTGCCTGCGGCAAAAGTCGTTCTACATCCAAAAACCTCTCTGCGGGGCAAGGCTTGGCTTGAGCTGCTCGGGGAAGGCTTGTGTGGGCGAGCGGTGTTTTGGCTGTATCTCTCCGGTTGCCTGCGGCAAAAGTCGTTCTACATCCAAAAACCTCTCTGCGGGGCAAGGCCTATGGGGGATGCTCGCAGAAGTCTTGTGTGGGCACAGGGTCAAAAATGTGAGCGCTGCACCCTCCGGGATCTCATCCAGCTAAGTATTGCGCCTGCGATAAACAGCAATACACCAACATTCAAGGCTACATCTGCGAAATTCAGTATCCCGCCTTCTTCCGAAAATTTAAGGAAATCGGTTACTGTGCCTCGGAAGAATCGATCTACCATATTCCCCGCCGCACCTCCAACCAGAAAGCCTGCCCCCACATTCATCAGCCGGCCTTGAATCTCTCCCTTATGCCTGTAGTACAGAATAAAAGCAATAAAAACAAGCGCAACCACGCCAAATAATCGTGCATACCCCTGGAACAGACTAAATGCCATTCCCGAGTTTTCGTAATGCTCTAATTGATGGACAATATTTCCCATAGGAATGACTTCGCCAATGTCCATATGCTCTCGGACCCATAGCTTGCTAGCCTGGTCTATAATCAATATAACGATCGCCGTAATATAAAATAGCATTATTTCCTCCTTCTCCTCATCTGCTGCTCCATATCTATAACCTGAAATAAAAACTTCAAACTACGTTTATACTGCAATCCGCGCCTCTTACTCCTAATCGTTATGTATTTGCGTGTTAGCTGACTGCTTCTATTCCTATCTACTTCACTGTAACACAGCCGGTCTGTGCAAATCCAAATCCTGTACATCCAATCTTTCTAACCAGCAAAAAAGGGGCTTCATCTATAAGTTAGAGAAGCCCCTTGATCACCTCATGTTTCTATTTAATGGATGAGAGCACATCAAGCAGCATACGCTTGAAGGCTTCACGATCGATCTCTTCACATACACGTACATTCGGTGTCTGCCCCAGCCGTCCATTAATATCGACGACGCTGTACCCTCTAGTGTACTGACCGCCCACTTCAACATCTACAAAATATTGACCCTTTCTTGTCATAATGGATTCATCAGCAGCAGCGGCCATGAGCAGCGTATCCGGATGCGTTGTTCCAGGCAGCCTGTGCACCGACTTGTTGAACTGCATAACGACCTTGTTGATATCGATAAAGAATTGCGCCCCAGAAGTGCCGAGTGCCGCAATCTCCTCATGATCCTGATTATCCATGATGGAATAGCGAGTACACATCTCCCAGCCTACCATGGTCATAGGAATACCCGAATGCAGCACGATCTGAGCTGCCTCAGGGTCTGTATAGAAGTTGTACTCAGCCGCCGGTGTGATGTTACCCAGCGAATTGTTGGCTCCACCCATAATATAAATATGAGGGATTAGGGGTGCAATACTCGGATCCTTTTGGATAGCCATCGCAATATTGGTCAGCGGCGCGATCGCTAGAAGATGAATCTGTCCCGGATTCGCATGCACTGTTTCAATGATATAATCTACCGCATGTCCTGACTCGGGGCGCTGATCTGCTAATGGAAAATGAGCACCTCCCATTCCGTCATCCCCATGAACATCATCGACATAACGGTGCTGCCCTGAACCAAGGGTAAGCATTGGCCGTTCATACCCTTTGTACACAGGTACTTGTCCGCCTTTGCCCGCAACCTGAACCGTGTAAAGTGCATTCTCGACCTCTTGGTTAAATTCCACATTACCGCCCGTAATCGTAATTCCCTGCACGTCAAAATAATGGAGAGCCGTCAAAATGGCAATCGTGTCATCACCGGCGGTATCCGTATCAATAATTACTTTCTTCATATGTAGTTCCCCCTCACCTGTCTTGTTCATGTTGTCATCATTCCTTATTGAACCATTATAGCGTCACGACCTGCAAGCGAAAAAATGACTTATGCTTCATAGCATCTCCCATACACAAATAACTTCATTCAGATACGTTTGCAATTTCATGCATAAATCGTTAACATCTTTTACGGAGAAGAACTAATAGGAGGATTTTATATGTTAAATATGGATAGCTACACACAGCATTGGCTGACCCATCGCGAGGTTCTACATAAGCTGGTCACACTAGATCAGGATAATCTTGTTCACTTCACCCCATGGGAAGGCGGAATGAGCTACGGAACGCTTGTCCTTCACATCGCCAGCTCTACACAAATGTTCGCGAACATGGTCAGCAAAGGGGAATTCACCCCTCCGCAAACCAAAGATGAATGGACAACACTCGAAGACGTACAACGTCTTGTGCATGCGTACACGGAAGCGACGAAGGAGACTCTTGCTTCCATAACAAACGAGCAGCTGCAGGCAGAAATTACGTTCTTCGGCCAAACTGCACCTGCTCATGTGTTCTTAAGTAAAGCGCTGGATCACGAAATTCATCATAAGGGCCAATTACTCACGTATGCGCGAATTGCTGGTGTGAAAGAGCTGCCTTTCTTTATGTAATTTAAATTGTTTACTATGATTTATTCAATATCCGGGTCCCCTTCGACTCGGATATTGCTATTTTGGGCTGATTAACGCGCCTTACATATGGGTAAATATGGAGATAAAATTTTAGGAGGTCTCATATTTTGAAAAAGTGGAAATGTTCAATGATCGGAATGATTCTCGTCCTTATGCTGGCGGCCTGCGGCGCAGAGAATGAGAGCCAGGAGGTCACACCTACGGATGAGGCAAACACAGAAGCGACAACAGGTGCAGATAACATCGAGGAATCGACAGAAGCACCAGCAGAAGAAACGTCAGCAGAGATTCCAACAGCGGAGGAGCTTCTGAAGCAGGTGTCTGAATCCAGCAGCAGCATAGAGAGCTACTCCATGGACACAAATATCACGCAAAATATTACGATGGCAGTTGACGGTCAAGAGCAAACTCAAGATGTAGAAATGAACATGAAGCAGGACATGGTTCTCTCACCCATTGCTGTTTATCAAGAAATATCTACCTCTTTGCCTGCAGAAAGCGGTGCTCAGGAGATCAAGCAATACATAACGGAGGACGCGATCTACTCACATGTAGAGGGTTCATGGATGAAGCTCCCTCAGGAGTCCATTGGACCTTTGGTCGAGCAATTTAAGTCCCAAGGCAGTGCTGCCGAACAGTATGATCAGCTGAACAGCATCGCGAACGAGATCGAAGTAACGGAAGAGGGCGATGTATATTGGTTGAAAGCGAATCTGTCCGGTGATGGCGTTAAGGGCCTTGCTCAGGAAATGATTGCACAGCAAGGTGCGACTGATCCGCAAATGGCAGCCATGATGGAGCAGATGGATATTAAGAGCATTGATCTGTCCTATAGTGTAAACAAAGAAACTTACTACCCTGCAGATATGACCTACAACATGGAGATGAGCATGGAAATGGAAGGACAGAATGTAACCATTCTTATGGCGATGGACGGCTCCTTCTCCAAGTATAATGAACTGGACAAAATTGATATTCCACAAGAAGTTCTCGATGCTCCAGCACCACAATAATATCAGCAAGCAAAATTTCTAAAATACACAGAGAACAAGCACCTTCAAGACAAGAACAATCCGGCAAATTCTGCTTTTGAAGCTTTTGCCGGAAGTCTGTCTTGGAGGTGTTCTTTGTACTATAACTTAGATGATTGATGACACACCATCTTCTTTTTCTTTTCTCTTCTCCGCATAGTAGTCATAGTTGCCCAGGTATACATCAAGAGCCCCTTCGTGCAGCTCCCATACCTTGCCCGCCAGTCGGTTAATGAAATAACGATCATGAGAGATCGCGAGTACGGTCCCTTGGTAGTCCTCAAGTGCTTCCTCAAGCGCCTCCCTAGAAGCAATGTCCAGATGATTCGTCGGCTCATCGAGCAGCAGAACATTCGGCTTGTTATTTACGAGCACGGCAAGTCTGAGTCTCGACCACTCACCACCTGACAGCTTCCCGATCTCCCGGAACACATCCGGTCCATAAAACATATATTTCGCCAGTATCCCTCTTGCAGCGCCTTCCTCCATACCTACCTCTTCCCGGAAAAATTCAAGCACCGTCTTCTTGGGCTCCTTCATCTCTTCCTGCTGAGCAAGATAGCCGATGGTGACACCGCTTCCCCATTCAATGTATCCCTCATCTGCCTGTTCATCACCAAGCAGCAGCTTGAAAAAGGTCGATTTGCCAGAACCATTAGTGCCGAGAAGGGCGATTTTATCCCGAAACTCAATCATTCCCTCCACATTCTGAAGTATCTGTTTATCCGCGAATTGTTTACACAGCGCTTCGAATAGTAACACGACCTGTCCGGAGCGGTCTCTCGTCCCCAGATCAAAGGAAGCATGCTTCGGATTCAGGACCGGCCGCTTCACCTGTTCCATTCGATCCAGAGCCTTGCGTATGGAAGCAGCACGCTTGAAGAACTTCTCATTCCCGCCGATCCGCCCCCATTCCTCGAGCTGACGAATCGTTTCCTTCATCTTCTTGACCTGCTTCTGCTGCTCCTGATATTCGGCAAACTGCTGAAGTACACGCTCCTCCTTCATACGGACATAGCCGGTATAGCTGCTCAAGAAAGTGCTTGCTTCACCGTCCTCCAGCTCAACGATTTTGGTCACCACCCGATCAAGGAAAAAGCGATCGTGAGATACAATGATGCACGCCCCTGAGTATTGCCGTAAAAATTGCTCGAGCCACTCCATTCCTTCCAAATCCAGGTGATTGGTCGGTTCATCGAGCAGCAGCAGCTCAGGCTTCATAATCAGCTGGGATGCGAGCACGATTCGAGTCTTCTCCCCGCCGGATAGTGTATCGAAGGGCCTCGAATACATTAATTTCTTAATGCCAAGTCCTGTCGCCACTTGATCAATGCTGGCATCGATCTCGTAGCCTCCGCCCCGCTCATACTCCTCTTGGAGCACAGCATATTTATGCAGCAGCCGTTCAAGTGCATCCGGATCAGCTGCTACAGCCGGATCACCCATTTGCTGCTCCATCCGGGACATCTTCTGACGGCAGTCAGCAAGCCTACTGAAGCCATGCGACAGCACCTCATATACTGTCAGCTTCTCAAAAGCAGCGGGTATCTGCGGCAAATACCCGACCCGGGCTTCCTTTTTCACCGTAAGCAGACCTTTATCGGGCTTCTCCAATCTTGCAATAAGAGAGAGCAGTGTTGATTTGCCGCTCCCGTTAGCACCGATCAGTCCTACCTTCTCGCCTTCATGCACTTCGATGGTTACGTCATTCAGCACCAGATTGGCGCCGTGGTATTTTTGTATATTTTGACCGTTCATTATGATCATCTTAAGGATCCTCCTATGGTGTAGAAGACCCTGACCTTAGCCGCAAATAAAAAGAGCCGCGGGAACAAGCCCCGCGACTCCTTAATCGGAAACAAATCTAATCCGTTCTGGAGGTTATGGCAGGCATCTTCTCGAATGGGTAACGATATGGGACAATTGGACAGACTTCTCCCGTATTTCGAAACCTCTGAAAAAGATGCCAGACAGCACCATTGGCAGCTGGCTCAAGCGGTTGTTTACCCATTCAATATTCACCTGCCTCACCTCCTCTCATCAAAGTTATTGTTAACTATACCACAAAAAGGATGATAACCCTACCCGGCTCGTGCGGAAAAAATGTTTATAGCTGTTCTTTACTTTTGTCAGCTACTTAAGCCATGCTTCAAAGAACCTGCGATAGCCTTCCTTCATTACCGTTCTGGAGAATGCACTGAAGGCATAGTCCCGGTTATCCTCAGACGTTCTGCGCGGAGAAGCGCAGGCCATGTTCACCAGCTCGAAGAAATTGCGGTCATTCCCGCTGAAGGCATGGGTAGAATTGATATGTCCGTAGCAGGGATGCTCTGGCTTCACCACCATTTTGCCCATGGCCAGTGCTTCTGTCAGCGGCATGGCAAATGTATCAAAGCGTGAAGAGCTCCAGTACACCTTGGAGGAATTCATCAGCTCGAACACCTCATCTTGAGTCAGAGCAAAGCGAAGCTGAATATTATCCGGAATATCATACTTCTTCATGCTCTCCTCATACCGGCGTCCACCGAACACCATGAAGACTTCCTTGTCCGAATTCTGTCTTGCATACTCCAGCACGAGATCCGGCCTGCGGTTTGCCTCATCCCGCCCAATCCACATGACCCGGTTATCCACGACCGCAGACGGATCATAATACTTCTTCGCCAGTTCTTCATCGAACCCGATGGGGATAACGGTAATGTCCTGAACGCCGTAATTTGAGTTCATCTCTCTCTTCAAGAACTCCGTCTGTACAATCGCCTTGTCCACAATGGAATAGAACGGCTTCATCATCTCATAGCCGGTCAGCGCAGGATCGGGGAAGCTGTGCGGAAAGAGTACGCTTTTATCGAGGAACATCTTCAGAAAAGTAAAGCCGGATACCGTGTAAATCACATGCTCTATATTTTGAGAATAGAGCTGATCCAGCACGATATCATAATTAACCAGATCCCCCTTCTCGTGCTCATAGCCTTGCACCCAGTCATATCCGCTGACATGCCGCTCCGGCGATATAAATACGATCTCGACACCCAGCTCCCGTCCGATGCTCTGCAGCCTGTCTGCAAAAACCCGAGGTCCTTGTGCTTCGGCAAACTGAATTTTGCGCATTACGAGTCCAACCTTATCCAATAGCCTTCTCCCCTTATCGTTGTCTTATCGATAAATATAGCATGAAAAAACCGCCATAGGGGAAGGAGTAACCTTACCTTATCGCGGTACACTTACAGAGCTATGCTATTTCTTGTATTCCATTTTGCATCAACATACATACAAAAAAACTAACCTTTTTTCATTGCTTTCAAATCACTGGTTGCGTTGGAGAGTACAGGCAGCATTCTCATCTGCCGCTCCATTGGCGAGGAACATAGACTGCAGCTTGGTTCGCTCTCGAACGTAAAGTCGTCCCGCATCCAGCCTTTGCAGTCATCATTGGTGCATGACCACACTTTTGTGTTTTCCTCGGGGATTTCCTCTGTTACTTGACGTCTGTACATGAATACTTCCCCTCCTATCTACGCAAATAAACGGCTCATTTCCGTCTATCCCGCATTCGCTATTTTGGAGTGAAAACAAGAACTGCCTTCAACTTGTCAGTTAAAGGCAGTTTAGCAGGTCGGCTTAGTATACTTTTACTACGTTCTCTGCTTGTGGTCCGCGGTTTCCTTCTACCACGTTGAATTCAACGCGTTGTCCTTCGTCGAGGGTTTTGAAACCTTCGCCAGTGATTGCGCTGAAATGTACGAAAACGTCGCTTCCGCCTTCAACTTCGATGAAACCGAAGCCTTTCTCTGCGTTAAACCATTTAACTGTACCTGTTTGCATTAGGGTCATTCTCCTTTACTCTTATATTAATATGGTTATTTTCATAAAAAAAATTCACATATTGGAAAAAGTGCCATTTCGAAATGAAGCTCTTTCCAAAATGTGAATTACACCGTTTCGTATACATTACCATATTCAAATCAATAACGCAATAGAAATTAAGAAAAAATTACTTAATTTACCAAACTAGATTGCGTTTGTTGATTTCTTGACGTAGTGCACTCGCTTAAAAAAGTAAGCTGTGGCATGACTCTGCCATTTCGCCGCCTCTTCATTCATTCCCCAGATCAGGCTTTATCATACCACAGCAATTGGCATTTTTTTAAACCGTACCCTCGAGCTGCTGTTTAATGCGCAGCGCAGGAAGCGGGTCATTACAGGTCATGATCGGTGTTCCGCAGCCGACCGCATAGAGGACGCTGTCAGTTGTGTCCGGTCAGTAGCTCCACACCTGCAGACCCCTATTCCGAAATGCTTGTACATCCTCCCGATGAAGAAGCGACATCTCTATCCCGATAGCCCACATTTTGGAGTATGTGCCGTTCTCCCCATGCACAAAATTACGCATGACCTCCGCCTTGAACCCCTGAGTCTTGGCCCCATAGTGATCATAGAGGTAAGCGATAATTTCAGCATCAAAGCAGGTGAAGACACATCTCTCATACAGTTCATATGCATGAAGCAGCTCTATTGCAGCATCGGCGGTATCCTTCGCATCCGGGCTGGATTTGATCTCCACGTTCAGCAAGATGTCCGGATATCCGGCAAGCAGCTGGCACAGCTCTTGAAATGTAGGGATTTTAAGGCCTTCGAACTCCGGAGCGAACCAGCCTCCCGCATCCAGTTTCTTCAGCTCCGCGAGGGTCTGCTCCCTCACTTCACCGCTCCCATTCGTCGTGCGGTCCACTGTTGCATCATGAATAACGACGACTTCACGGTCCTTTGACATACGCAGGTCAAACTCCACCATGTGACAACCTACTTCAATAGCACGCTTGAAGGATAGCAGTGTATTCTCCGGGTAAGCTGATTTATACCCCCGATGTCCTGCGACGACCATGCCTGCTGCGGATTCCAGTTGCTCAATCATTTTCTATACAGCCTCCTTATCAACATCTAACCTCTAAATACATCTTACGAAGATTTATTAAGAGACGATTATCTGAAAATGAAGAGCATGTATAACTTAATAGAAAAAGCCCAGCGAGCTCTGTACTGCGATGCTCACCAGGCTGTGTGATCTCAATAAATAAGGTGGATCAGAAGGCAGGAGAATATATGCGCGAGAATAATATCGCGTATGACTGATTAGCACATCGTAAGAGCTGCCTTGAAACTCTCTGCAAACGAAGCAGCCATTGGGATTGGTACACTTGAGAAAGACTTTAATGTCCCAGCAAATTAAGTAAGTTTCATGTTCTCCAATGCATACAACAAACGCAACATTCTGCTTCTGCGCTGCGAATTTAGCGTGTTTAATTGAAAGAGATCGTTAAACAGCAAACCATCGAGCGTCATAAGGATGAGGTCCGCTTCGGCACTCCCGTTGGCATCTTGCACGAGGCGCTCGTTTAACTCGTTCTGCTTACGTTTCACCAGATCCAGTAGAGTCGGATTAATACCAACAGCTGCCATTAGGCCAAAATAGCCGAATTGCGCATCCAATGGCTCACTCGACAATGAAATATAGGCGCGAAGCAAATCACCGCGTTTCTTCTCTGTATGCTCGTAACGCTGTTGCAATTGTCGCTCGAACTGATTCATTTCCTCCTCAAGGATGCCTTCAATCAAGGCATCCTTGGACGGGAAATGATGAAGCAGCCCACCTTTGCTGACGCCTGCCTGCTTGGCAACCGCTTCTAACGTAAACCCGCCTATCCCCTTCTCCCGTATAACAACATGTGCTGCGCGAATCAGCTTTTGCTGTGTTTCTAAGGAACGCCCCATTCTCTTTAAGCCCCCGACTCTCCATAATTGTGCCCATACTATAGCATGAAACCCTAAAGAGGTCAAAATAGGAAAAGGAGGGCTGAATTTGACAAAAAGACCGTCTGGACGGTATTATTTTTTCATCATCAAAACTTCACTTACGACTTGGAGATGGAACAATGGTGACAATTATCATGTCGATGATTGGATGGGGGCTGCTGGATAGTCTGAATCCGTCTACGATCGCCACTATGATACTTCTCATGCCGCTGGTAACGAGGCGACAGCATGCCTGGTATTATATCGGAGCTACTTTTTTCATTTATTTCTTGTTTGGCCTTCTGTCTCTCTGGGGAGCGGAACGATTTGTTGCGCCTCTTATAATGAGCATTATGGTTAAAGTGGAACCCTTCATTGGCTGGCTGGAATTGGCAGCAGCCGTTCTTATGCTGGGTTTCGGCATTACCTTAGCATGGCGGTCGTGGATGAGGTGGAAACGAAAAGTTCCGCTGCCAAATTGGGTCGGGCGGTCAGCACGCTTTGTAAATCCCGTGTCGTTACTTCTCCTTGCGGCTGGGTCAACCTTAGTCGACCTGCCTACTGCGTTACCGTACGGTGCATTTATTGCCACGCTCGCAACACTGGAGAACCAGACGACAATAGAGCCTTTGTTTCTTCTGATATACAGCTTTCTATATATTTTACCTATGATCCTTGTCTATATTGTGTTTGTTAAACTGGACAATAGCCGATACCAATTATTCGAAGTGAAATTCAAACGTGTGATGAACGCGACAATAGCCATTGCAATGCCGCTTTTACTAATAGGTTTCTCAAGTTGGTTGTTGACCGACTGTTTAAGAAGATTATTGCACTATATCTAGGAGTCTCTTCGCTACGAGTAACGACAAACCATTACTTCTGGATGAAACAAAAGGACGAAGTTGAGCTGGAACAGTTGCGTGCAGCTAAAGCCAAAACGCTTACGGAACATCCAGCTTGGTGCAAGAGTTAATAAGCCGTCTTCAGCCAATTGTCCTTGCTCCAGCTCAGCTTGCCTGCTCCCGCTCCTGCCGCTCCCGTGAGTCTCGATTGGAGCGTCGAAGGATCATCCATCGTGTAGCTGTAAGGCAGCGAGGTTATCCCGCTCCAGCTGAACGGAACAATTGGGGCAGGCACAGGTGCGAGCGGGCTGCCAGCTGTATCACTGCTGCCCCGGAAGGAGGAGCCATCAAGTGAATACATCGTGTCAACGGCGCGAATTTTACCTGTGTACGAAGCATCGGATGGGTCCGTCTGGTTGTTGCGCATTGGATACTGGATGCCGATGATGCTTGATTTCTCAACGAGCACAGCGCCTCCCTCGGTTGAGATAGCTCCATTGCTCGTTACATCAAACTTATATCCTTTGGATGAGATGGCAGCAGCCATCGCCGGTGTAATTCGCTGCTTGGCCAGCCTCGCATCTCCACTGTCCATAACGATGTTATAGGCATGTGCGTTTCCGCCCCGGAGGCGCGGCAAGCGATCTTGAATATCCTTGTAGTAATTATGATGCAATGTTATCGATAGACTTGGATTTCCGGAGTCAAATGAAGTCGAGCCGACGAGATGTCCTTTTTTCTGAGAGGCTGCGATGGCAATAATATCGTCCTTGCTCAGACCTACCGCGATGCTGCGCAGATCATTGTACATTGGATAGGAGGAGCGGTTTGCTTCCAGTTCATTGATCTGCTGTGTAACCCAGCTGTTTGCGCTTCTGTCATCACCCTTGAATACTGACCACGAGATCGTGACACCATTTGTTCCTTTTTTCGAATCAACCAGCCCGTCATAGGCTTTATGAAACGTACAGTGGTCGATCCACACTTTGCTGGTCTCCTCAAGGGTAATGTAATCCCAGTCATTCTTGTCATAATCCCCCTTAGAGGATTCATCCCACTCCCATAGCTCATCGAACTCTAGATTTCGAATGATCACATTCTGGCTGCGCTTCACGCTGATCGCTGCATGCTTGATTGTAGCTCCGTTTGCAGAGAAGATCGTAAGTCCATTAAATCCGTCAATGGTCAGCTTGCTGACACCTGTCTGTTTCAGCACAGGGTGAGTCAAGGCATCATTATGCTCGGCAAAAGGCGACGTTTGAGCCGCAGCAGGAAGCTCGTTCCAGCCTAGATCAAGGTCGTTCATAATCTCCACTACCTTGACACCTGATCCTTTCTTTAATGCGGCCGCCAGTTCTGTGGCATTATAAACTTTTCGATATTTTGCTGTGTCGGTCTCGCTGACAATCCCCCCTCCCGTATTCCCGGCCGAGAAGCCTGTCAGGTTATAATCTGTAATTCCTGCTGCAGCCGTCTGTTGTAGAGGAACAACCGTTATGACCAGCGCGAGACTAACGACCGCTGCAAACAGCGTCCTCCAAGGTTTCTGCTTTCTTTTCATTATTTCTTGCCTCCTCTGTTTCGAATTGCTCTCAATTTAACGTATGGAAGCGATTACAACAATAATCAGCAGAACAGCTGTGGGCTAGATAATGCACTCCTTCAGCAGGACAATAATCATTTCTTCACATGCGCTGTAATAGAAAAAGAGCCTGCTCACACCGCTATGGTGCTCGCCAGGCTCTTAGGCTTTAGATTCATTGGACTTCTTGGACTTTACAAGCTTTTAGTCTCTTTATACTCATGCAATCTTTAGCTCATTGTTTTTGGTATCCTCATTTTGAGATGAGTTCAGTCTGTTATCGCTTAATAGATCTTGTCCAAAATCCTCCATGGAACTGCTTGGGCTCCACCGTAATAATAAACGCCTTGGGATCAAGCTCCAGAATGGACTGGTAGAGCCTCTTCTGATTTTTACGCTTCGCCAGTATTTCCATCACGAGCCGGTCTCCGTCCCGTCCATTGCCGAGCCACGAGGTAACCCCGTAGCCTTTTTCTCTAAGCGTGGTTACAATCGTTCCTCTTGCCTGGTCACAGATCACTTTGACTGTCACATAGCCAAGAGCGATCTTCTCCTCAATCCAGGCCCCGATCAAGATACCCAGACCGTAGCCAACCGCATATACGACCAAGGCGGCAATCTGATCCAAGTAACTAAGCACCAGATTTAATCCGAGTACATAAATAACGATCTCGACCATACTGATGAGCGCCGCGATATACTTCTGGCCCTTCAGCGTCAGAATCATCCTCAGCGTATAAGCCGATACGTATACAATCTGGATTGCAAAAATAAAAAGCAACGTTGTGCCCATGTCATCACACTCCTGTCTGCCAAGCTGTAAGCCCCAATACGCTCTTCTTATTCGGTGCCTTATCCGATGTTCCTAAATACAGCATATCCAATTGTATTACACCTGTATCATTATACTGAATCAAGCCGTTTCCTGCGAAGCACCAATAATCGGTACATCTGTCCATGCGCTTTCAAGAGACGATGCGAATATATTAGACAAATATAAGGTGCAGATAGAACAACGGAGGAGGCGCATCAGCCATGGATCTCTGGAAGGCAATGCAGGACCGCGGGATGGAGCAGCTCGTATTTTGTCAGGATCAGAAGAGTGGTCTCAAAGCCGTTATCGCCTTGCACAGCACCAAGCTGGGACCGGCACTAGGCGGCTGCCGTTTATGGTCGTATGCTTCGGAGCAGGAGGCAGCCCAGGATGCCATGAAGCTCGCCAGAGGCATGACCTATAAGGCGGCTATTTCCGGATTGCCCTACGGCGGAGGCAAGGCCGTAGTCATGGAGCATGCTGGGATGAGGCGGGATGAAGCATTTGCTGCACTCGGCCGATTCATAGAGAGACTACACGGAGAGTACATTACCGGGGTTGATCTTGGCACGACTCCACACGATATGGACCAGATCCATCGTGAAACGAGGCATGTGACCGATCAGAGCGGAACGCTCGGAGCAACCGGAAACTTCACTGCCGAAATGACTGCCTATGGTGTATTTCTTGGCATTCAGACTTCACTGACCCATAAATATGGGCTGAGTGATATGAATGGAGTCCGCGTCGCGCTCCAAGGACTGGGCAAAGTCGGATATGCCTTGGCAAGGCGCCTTCATCAGGCCGGGGCTCAGCTGATCGTATCTGATATTGATTCAGGAAAAATGAGTCAAGCTGTTCGTGACTTCAAAGCATTAGCCGTCTCACCTGACGATATTCATCTGCATAGCTGTGAGGTCTATGCTCCCTGCGCGATGGGCGGAACACTTACTCATCTGAGCATTCCCCAGCTGTCCTGCGGGATTATTGCCGGTGCAGCTAACAACCAGCTGGCTGATGAACAGCTGTGCGATATGCTGGAGCAGCGAAATATTCTGTATGCTCCTGATTATGCCATTAATGCAGGAGGAATCCTTAGTACCGGCGCAGAGCTTGCCGGAACCGGGGCACGGGGGGCGGCTGCAGCCGTAGAGAAGATACCCCATACCCTTAAGTATCTGTACGATTATGCTCGCAAGAACGGCATTACAACGGCTGCTGCAGCCGATTCCATTGCCGAAGCCAAGTTTGCTTAATTCAGTCCGCGAGCAGCTGCAGCACAAATCCTTTCAAATCAATAATCCTTACATGTTCAGGCGGCTTCTGATCCGTTCCGTATATAATCAGAGGGACGAGTGACTCGTCCTTGCGGATGGAACCATGCCCGCCGCCACCTTCATGTGTCGGTGAGCTGCGATCCGCCAATTCATATCCCGGCTTGGCTGTGACGACCATGAAATCTCCTGGATGGGAGTGAAGTGCACTAGACAATCGCCGGAGCACATCAGGATAGTCACCATATTTTAACGATCCACGCCCCTCATCTATGCTCAAATCCAGTACATTCCCCGCCTCTTTAATCGTCCAATTCTGCTGGTAGGGATCGGCAAGGCTCCCGCCAGCTCGATACATAAGCTCCTTGTTCGTTCCCCCTTGGCGTACATGGATCCATTCACCCTCCTGCCATGATACAAAATCGATACGAGGGTCTATCGTCATCAGACGAGCCCATTCTTCATAGGACTTCACAGCAAGGTTTGGATATACATAAGCCATCGTTTCATTCACAGCGAGAATGATATCTGTCTCGTCATTGACTTCCTTACCCGCACGAAGAACTTGATAACCTGTGAACAGATCGGGCAGATCAATCACCGAGTTCTGATCCTTCGGCAGCAGTCTCGTCATTCCGCTGTCTCCCGCAATGATAATAATTGACTTATCCATCGCTGTCTCGCGCGATCCAAAAGCCTGCAGGATTCCGTCAAGCTGCTTGTCTACTTCTTTGACTCCCTTTAGTCCAGGCGGGCCGCTCTTATGTATTTTTTGATCCAAATCGGGAAGATAGGCAAATAGAAAATCAGGCAGCTTGTTTTGCTTCACCAAATATTTTACTGCTTCTACAGAGTATTTGTTCGTAAGACCCATCCGATCAGGGAGACCATCGGGCAAATTATGCGCAGTTGTACCCCCGGACGAGTTCTCTAATGGATTGGCGATCGAACCCAAAGATAGCAGATCGGGGCCCTTGACCTGGATTTGCTGCGGCAATGAAGACGGTCCATACACCCAAGCGGGAAGCTGAAGTGTATGATCCGACATCCCCCGGTAGATCAACCCGTTTATTGAACCGGATTTTAGATGTTTACGTGCCAAATCCTCGTAGATTGTGGAATGCTGCGAGCTCAGATGCTTGTCGTTTAGATGTATCAGAGCATCTGCTAGTGTTCTGTTGATGCCATGATTCCAGATCTCCGCAGGACCTGATCCATAGTTGATCAATCTCTTCTCCTGTGCGGAATACCACACGAGTCCTGGAACTTGATGCTCATCAGGATAGGTACCCGTCAGCAAAGAACTGTCAATAGAAACCGACATCGTAGGAAAGGAGGTAACCATATCCCTGTAATATTGGCCGTGATCAATTAAGTATTTGAAGCTTGGCAGCTCACCCTGCCGGATACCCTGATCAATGGCTTCTGCCATTAACGAATCGACCAGCAGAAATATAACCTTCTTGGATTGAACTCTGTCCGCCGACTTCACGTGCAGCAGATCTTGATCCTCGGATTGCGAGCTTTGATGCTGACACCCTGTTACCAAGCTTAGAATAAGAACCATGATCATTACCTTGCACAGTAGATCTCTCATGTATCACTTTACCCCCTCTATCCGTCGATTCACGTATAACTTATGAATTAGCATAAACTTCAACATTTGCATCATTCATCATTGTTATCGTTCGCCACAGCATAAAGAAACTTACTAGGGATATTTTGTTAAATTAATCTAGCTATTCAAATCAAAAAAAGGCCCTCACTCGTGAGGGCCTTCCATCATGCATTTACATCTAATAAGGCTGTAATTGTTAACCAGCTCACTCTCGATTAATCGTCGTCACGCTCATCCTTGTCTACAGACAGCACCTTGCCGGTGTTCGCATCAATCTCAACATCTGCTTCATACTTCGAGTTAACAACCTCTACCTCATATTGAAGCCGGTTGTCATCCTCATCCAGCTCAATCTGTACCACCTTGCTGTTGCTCAGCTGTTTCTTCGCTATTTTCTCTGCATCCGCTGCAGAGAGCTTCACAGAAGCGATGGCTTCCGACTCGTAACGATCATCGTCATCCTCGTAGCGGTCATCATCATAACGATTGTCATCATCATTGCTTGTGAATACATCAAGTGTCTTTCCCGTGTAAGCATCGATATGAACGGTAACATCTTTGTCGCCTTGCTCGATTTCTACATCATAGAAGGCTTTGTTATTATATCTCTCCAAATCAATATCATCGATATGACCTTTATTCCCAGCTGCCTTCAGCGCTGCTTTCTTCGCCTCACCGAAGTTTATCATCGTGTCCGGGTTGAAGGAGGATGAGGATACCCCGCTATTTCCCGTTGTACTTGCAGTTCCTGTTCCCGTATTACTTGCGGCGAAGATTGCCGTCCCTCCAGCGATCAAACCTACTGCCAAAACTCCGCTCAATACGACTTGTTTCTTCATTACTCATCAGCTCCATTTCGTGTTATTGGGTTGTTCGTTTCTCCCTTACAACACCATCTTACCCCTGCAAAATGAGAGCAAAGAAAGAGTAAGATTAGAATTTGATGAGAAAATGAAGTGATTTCTCAGCTACATGAAATCGTCTCTAATGATTAGTTAACTGAGTACTAAAGAAAGGATTATTGGTTCTCATCATCTTGATCGTCGTCATTGTCATCAAAATCATCCTCATGCTCAACAGATTTGACCGTACCCGTAATGGCAAGCACTTGAACGATCATCTCCTCACCGCTCACATTCTCAATTTCAACCAAATAATAAGGAATATCCGATTCTCTGGCACGCAGCTCGATGTCTTCGAATTCTCCCTTCACCTCGGCTAGCGCGATATCGATTGCATCCTGTTCACTGATCAGACGGATCGGTTCCTGTGTTTCAGCTGGCTGTTTATTGTCTGAATCGGGATTCTGAGGCTTTGTTTCAGATCGGGAGAGAACCTCCCCGCTGTACGGATCAAGCCTTAGTTCTACGATCTGATCTTTCGTCTGTACCTCAGCTTTGTAATATTTTCCTTCAGGGGAATCAGAGACAAGCTCCAGTAACAGCAGCTTTCCTGGAGTATCAGCCAGGACAGCCTTCTTGATAGCTTCTCTGCTCTGAGGTACCGGTGTATCCACTTCCCCCTCTGAAATCTGCTCAATGGTTTGTATGCTTCCACTCTCCGCATCTACCGTTAGGCGGTATTCGCCACCCGTTTCCGTAACCAGCCGAAGGTGATACTCACTACCCTGCAATCGGTTATCCTCAATCTTGAAGTCTGGGTACTGCTGAAGCACACTCTCGGATACGGCCTCCGCTGATAAAATATCTGATTTATTCCATGGCTGAAAATAATAAAGACCAATTGCCAGCACCAGTACTGCAGCCACACCGCCATATAAACCCCACTTTTTAACGTTCATTAGGAGAACACCCCTCTTAAGTTTCATATCACAACACAGCCATATATGGCTTATGTATGCCATTATAGCGGAGCTTTATGAGAATTTGCTGAGAAAGGAGGGGAAGCGTAATATCGCCGTTGTACCTTCTCCAGGACGGCTCTTCAGCTCAATCTCTGCCTGAATATGGCCGGCGATCTCTTTGGCCAGCGACAGCCCGAGTCCTGATCCCCCTTGCTTACGTGTTCTGGCCTGATCCACACGATAGAAGCGGTCATATACTTTGGCGAGCTCACTGTCCGACATGCCAATACCGTAATCTCGAATCGATACTTTAATATGACCTTCTTCCTTCTCGACATGGATGTCAATGTGCTCTTCACTATATTTCCTCGCGTTATCGAGGAACAGAATAAGGAGCTGCTTGGCTTTATTAAGATCCGTGATCGCGAACATCTGCTCATCAGCTTCAGCGGCTTCGATATGCACATTCACCTCTCTGCGATAAGCCGTCTCATAGGACCGGGCTGTGTCCTGCGTCATATCCGCGATATTGCAGGATTCCAGCTTCACTCCGGCCGATTCGGTCTGCCTAGCCATGAGCAGCAGCTGTTCTGTCATTTCACGCATCCTTACCGCCTCAGAATGAATGGCCTCAACAGACTCATTGAACAAATCAGGTCGCTCTGCTCCTCTACGTTTCAGCAGACTCGCGTAGCTCTCAATTACGGTTAAAGGTGTCTTCAGCTCATGAGAGGCGTTGGAGACAAATTGCTCCTGCTTCTCATAATTCATCTCCAGCCTGTCGATCATGCGATTAAACGTATTGCCCATCTCAAAGAGCTCATCCTTGGATTTCTTCTCCAAATCGATGGATTTGAAGCCGCCGCCCTGTTCAATATTTTTCATTGTGTCAATCATTCTTGATATCGGCTTGATAATAATCCCGCTAAGTAGACGACTGGAAATAATGACCGCAATGAGTGCTGCTACTGAGACGGAAAATAGTACGTTACGCAGGACACGCAGATTGTTATCTGCGCTCGCCAAACTTTCAGTAATTTGTATATTTACGACCTCACCGTCTACCCATATAATCGGCATCGATACAAATACATACCTCGCTCCTTCGACCTCAATGACCTGTGATAGCTTGTTTGGATGGTATGTCACTGCAAGGCGATCCAGATGCTGCTGTGTTGGAGACGTTACGACAGGTCCCTCGCCCGACATCCGTACCAGACGGAGCATGCCATCAGCCGGAACAAAAGCGCGAAGGAGATCATCCGGAGCAACGTTCACCGCTGCGTTCTTTATTCCTACCACAACAGTACTTGCTTCAGCCTCTGCACGCTCTGTCTGGGTATTAATCGACATGCGATCAAACAGAATATAGATAAATGCGTTAATCAACAGAAGCAGTACCATAAAAAATACGGACGTATAAACGTAAATCGTCGTTCTCAGCTTCATGCGTCCGCCTTAAGCACGTAACCTACACCGCGCACTGTATGTATAAGTCCGGTTTCATGGCCATGATCCACTTTTTTGCGGACATAACGAATATAAACATCAACCACATTCGTATCTCCCATATAGTCATAACCCCACACGGATTCAAGAATTTGCTCTCGATTCAAGACTTGGCGCTGATTGCGCAGCAAATAGACAAGCAGATCAAACTCACGGGGAGTGAGCTCTATTGAGCCATCCCCGCGTTTGACCTCTCTAGTGGCCTCATTCACACGCAGATTACCGGCTGTGAGCCACGTCTCAAACTCTCCGGCGTTAGAAGCTGCAGCTGGCTGGGGCTGCATCTTACTGCTCAAACGCAGCGCAGCCCGTACACGAGCCAGCAATTCTTCAATCTGAAACGGCTTAGTGATATAATCCGTTGCCCCCAGATCAAGTCCCGACACCTTATCCTCCACAGATCCCTTCGCTGTCAGCAAGATGACCGGCGTGTGCTCGTCCTGACTGCGAATACGACGCAGCACCTCAATTCCGCTCAGTCCCGGCAGCATCACATCGAGCAGAACGAGATCATACTCCCCTTGTTGATAAGCCGCAAGCCCCTCCGTGCCGCTTGCCGTTTTATGCACTTTATAATTCTCGTACTCCAGCTCGATTTCAAGCAATCGAGCGATCTTCTCTTCATCCTCCACAATGAGAATGGATGCACTCATGACGACTCCCCCACTTCATTTAAATATGAATATCATCATAGATCAAAGGACTAAATTTGCTCAATCACCTCGTTAATAGATTTCGTTCCGGATACGATTGGGAAGGCCTTTCTATACGTGTTGTCCGCATCCAGCGCAGCGACAATGACAGCAGCTACATCTTCGCGAGGTATACTGCTCTCTCCTGCCTCTGGATCCACTGTCACTTTGCCATTCCCCGGCTCATTCTTCAGCCCTCCTGGGCGAATAATCGTATAATTCAAGGACGAATTCTCAAGCCACTTATCTGCGTAGTGCTTAGCCACATAGTACGGCTTAATTGACTCAGGCCATTTGGTTCTGTCTTCTGCATAGAGTGCGCTTACCATAAGATAACGAGAGATGCCTGCCTTCTCGGCTGCTTCCATCGTCTTCACCGCACCATCCAGGTCGATGAGTAAGGTCTTATCTGCACCTGTACTTCCACCAGATCCAGCAGTGAAGACAATGGCATCATTCCCCTTCATGGCTTCAGCCAGCTCCTCTACCGTGCCTTCAAGATCGGCAAGTACCGCCTCTATCCCTGATTTATCGAGTGCCTCTAACTGTTCCTGTTTACGAACCATAGCACGAACAGTATGTTCCGGGTTTTCTTTTAGCTGAGATACTAGATGTCTTCCAATTTGGCCGTTGGCTCCGATAACGAGTACATTCATGATGTAATAACTCCCTTCGATTCATTAGTGTATACCTTGTCTAATATTATAAAAAGGTATTCCTATCTACTTACCCAATTTGATGAGTCTATCGCATCCATTATATTCTCTAGCTGCCCTGCTACCTCATAGGGTTCCAAATTAGCTGTTTAATATAAGATGAATATACATGAACTCTCTGAGTCAGGTCCACTACATACAGGCACAGATCGATTTGTTCCTATGTACAGTATGATGATATGAAAAAAGACGCCCCCTAAGGGACGCCTTCTAGATGAGGAGTTAGTACGCCAGAGCGAACAGACCCTCAATATGTTGCAGGTAACGAATGTTACTTGCTTCTTTCATGAGTGTTGCAGGAAGACCCTTCAGACGAGTCTGGCTTCCTCCAAGCATTGCGATTGCATCTTTACGTCCAAGGCTTCCCAGTGTACCGGAGAAGACTGGAGTGAAGACTTCAAGCTCGCCGCCCTTGATGGTTGCTGCCAGGTTATGTCCGATCGTCTCACCCATTTGCCAAGCAAGCTGTGCTGTTGGAGGGTAAGGACGAGCGCCTTCACTTGGAATAACAACTGCGCTGTCACCAGCGATAAACACATTCTCATGAGATGTGGAATGCAGTGTTTCTTTTACCGTTGCACGTCCGCGGTTCACTTCAATACCACAGTTCGCTACTACAGCATTACCTTGAACGCCGCCAGTCCAGATCAGAGTGCTTGTCTCGATGGAGCTGCCGTCTTTCAGGAATACCGTATGCTCTTGCATTTCTGTGATCGCTACGCCAACGATGAATTTCACGCCTCGTTTCTCAAGGCTTGTTTGTGCACGCTCAACCAGCTCTGGCGGGAATCCTGCCAGGATCGAAGGACCTGCTTCTACACTATAGAGCTCAACTTCGCTGCGGTTGATACCTTTTTGTTTACATACTTCTGTAAGCACATCTGCATACTCACCAACAAGCTCGATACCTGTCAAGCCGCCGCCGCCGATAACGATGGTAGCGTCTTTTTTCTCGCCTGTTTTCTTGTATGCATCCAGACGAGCTTCCACGTGAGCGCGAATGTTGTTCGCTTCTTCAACAGATTTCAGCGTAAAGCTGTACTCTTGAAGTCCTGGAATACCGAAGAATGCTGTTTCACTACCCAGAGCAACTACCAGGTAGTCATAGCTATAGATGGTTCCGCTCTTCATTGTGACTTTGTTCTCGTCAGGTTTGATTTCAGCAACCGTATCAATTTTAAGATTCACGTCTTTACCGCGGAGCAGCTTCTCAAGTGGAAGAGCAACAGCCTTCTCTTTGATTGTACCTGCAGCCAGACGATGCAATTCTGTAATGATTTGGTGAGTCGGGAAGCGGTTCACAACCGTAATGGTCGCTTCTTCAGCAGTCAGGTATTGACGCGCTGCAAGTGCGCTAAGCAATCCGCCGTAGCCGCCGCCCAGGATCAAAATTTGCTTCGACATATCCATCCTCCGTTCTTACTTTCGTATGAAAAAATCTTAGTCTTGTTTGTTTTGCTGACGCTCGTTCAGAATGTTCAAGAAAGCTTGAGCAAAACGAAGCGTATGTTGTACGTTAGGGTCTTTCAGCATTTTGAGCATGCCGAACAGGCCAACAGAAGACTGTTCCGCTTGAGCGCGATCGCCAGCTTCGATGGCTGCAGAAGCAACACCTTTTGCTTTTTCTACTACTGGAGTAGTAAATTCGCCAAAGGCAACTTTCATGTCGTTTACGAATACTTGGTCCTTCGCCAGCCCTTGAGCAAAGTCATAAGCTGTAGTCATTGCAGTTACCATTTCAGCCAGTTTAGGCAAGTTCTCAACCAGAACAGTAAGAGACTCCTGAACCTCCGGCTTCATCAATTGATCGAGCACATCATTTTGTGCTTGAGGAGCACCTGTAGCAGGTACTTCTTGTTGCGTCGGTTGTGACATAAGAGAACGTCCTCCTTTACTTTGGGTTATAAGCCCGCTCGCCTGACATTTCTGCTAAGCAATCTAGTCGATCAAGGAACTACATGATTGTAATGTAACAATTTTCACACAAAGAAAGAGCCGATGCCACTAAGGGCGGCTCAGGCAGCTCTACAGCAGAAGTGTGATGTATTCCATGGATCTATTGCAGACACGAATATGATCATTCATCGCAATAACAAACTTACCGAACAGGTCATAAAAACGGATCCTATACCCTAATATTACACTTCTTACACGTGAACATGAAATAAATATTTTAGCAATTGTGAATACCTTGTGAACATTGTAACAAATACACCTTTTTTGTCAATACGACGTGCAAAAGCCTGTTCTCCATCCATGAATTTGCTTTTTCTCATATTTGCTACTATATGCGGTGTCAAAGAGCATGCTGATCACTATATGTATCAACGTATACCGCTTAAAATTTCCATAAAGTTTTATTCTCACTCTTGTTAAAATTTAACTCCACCAAATTTCACAAAATAAATAAGACTGCTCATGCCTTCTCGCACGAACCGTCTTATCATCTCGGTATTGTCCCCTGGCCCGCCCTCGCCATTACCTGAAAAATCAGCATTTGGTCATAACATTAACATTCACATGTGATATGTACATTGTACTGGGGATAAATTGTAATGAATGGAGTCCCCGGCTCGCTATTTATTGTTTATTACCGAATCAAATAGGCCCGTCTCCGCTTCATGTTTGCCTTTCTACAGACCGGGTATGTAATAACTATACTCATTAAGAATAAGGAGGCGTTCACGATGAAACAGCAATCAAGCGAAGAGGTACGCAATCAATTAGACAAGGAGAAGGACTCCAAGGAGCAGGTAGAAAAAATGAAAAAGCATGAGGACGTGGAGCCTCAAGCCGAGAACTGGAATCCCCGCTCTGAGGACAATCTGAAGCAGTCTTAATCCTGCTAAAAGGGTTAGAATAAGCTGCAGTAACGTAATCGTATACTGCACATACAAGCCATGACCAGAGGTTATCCCTTGTTCATGGCTTGTTTCATATATGACCTTTAAACCGCAAACAGAAGGAGGAGAACTTACATGGCACAAACCGAATTTAAGACACGGGCTTATCGTTTTGAGGATGATGGCATCATCCCAAACCACCCGAATCTGCCTGTACTCTTATATCCGGGCGTTCTTAGAGGCAGGGAACAGGAAACGGAAGCCCTATTCAACAGCCACAATTGGCAGAACACCTGGACAGGCGGCGTATTCCCCTATCATCATTATCACAGCAACACACATGAGGTCCTCGGTGTTATCAGCGGATCGGTCAAGCTGCAGCTCGGGGGAGAGCAAGGGATCGTAGTCACTGCGGCGGCCGGGGATGTGATTGTCCTTCCTGCCGGCACAGGCCATAAGAGGATTGAAGCAAGCAGTGATTTTCAAGTGGTGGGCGGTTATCCCGACGCCATCGAATATGATACCTATACGGGCGAAGCTGGAGAGCGGCCCAAGGTACTTCAGGACATCAAGCAAGTTCCCTTGCCCGATCAAGATCCCGTATTTGGAAAGAGCGGACCGCTCCACACCTATTACCGATTGGAAGATTCAGTGTAATAAGCTTCTATTCTCTTGCTCGCCACAATGGTCAAGATGATGAATATGACGACGCCAACCAGAATGAGCGGATGCTGGATAATCTCCTCCAAGTTGGTGCCAATATAAGTCACATAAAATATCATGATTCCTTTGCCGAGCCCTGCCGCGAGCAGGAAGAGACCGGGGCGCATCTGAGCTGCGCCTGCTGCCATGTTCACCAGCACAAAAGGCCCCATCGGGAACATCCCCAGTATGAACACGTAGCTGAACGCATTGCGGCGAATCCATCGCAAGCTCTTCTGAACCTTGGGCTTCTTCGTCCAGCGCTGGATATAGGAAGTGGATGCGATTCTGCGGATGATAAGAAACGTCAGGAAGCTGCCCCCCACCAGACCAATCCACGAATATATAAATCCAGCCCAGCCATATACAGCCCCGTTCGCTCCTACGATCAGCAGGGTTGGCAGCGGCGGGATAAAGGATTTCAGAAATGTGATCAGAATGCCGGGCAGCGGTCCATAGGAACGAAACTGTTCAAGCAGCATGATGATATTTTCTTCCGTGAAATAGGACATGATATCCGTGAAGGACCAACTGTACATTAATGAAGCCTCCCAGGTACTCTGGTAAATTTAAGGATAGTATAGCTTAATCCCCGTGATTAAAACATCGCTGCCCATAAAAAAACCTGCCCTCGGCAGGTTTACATTTATTTATTTCTAAGCTGGAGCATATTCCGCTCCTGCTCATGATCTGCTTGCAGCATGGGCTCCGCCTGAATTTGACTGCACTCGTGCAATATATGTTCAACATGCTCCAACACATCGTTTAATGATTTTCCACAAATATGACATTTCATCATGTTATCACCTATTCTCTATTGTACCTTTCGTATATCCTCCTCTTATTAACCGTGATGCATCCACACGAAACCATTCTTCCTCGCTTCAGACCCTTGCAGCTCTTCATGCCGGTTCGTCTGCATCCAGCAGCTGTACCGAAACACCGACATCCAGAGTGGACTCTCCGCCCCGATACTTTCCTTGCAGTGGACTCACATCGGCATAATCGCGGCCCGTACCCACTCTTATATGATTGGATAGTGCCTCCACATTGTTCGTCGGATCAAGACCCGCCCAGCCAATGCCAGGCACCATCACCTCAACCCACGCATGCGAAGCAGCATCTCCCTTCAGTGCCGAATCTTCTCCTACGTACAGATAACCACTCACATAACGTGATGGAATGCCACTGGCCCGCAGAATCCCCAGCATAACGTGAGAAAAATCCTGACAGACCCCTCTACTGTGCTCAAAAGCCGCCTCTGCCGTTGTTTCTACGTCAGTAGAGTCTTTATCATAGGTGAAGCTGCTGTACAGATAATCCATCACTTGTAATGCATAACTGAGCGGATCCTTCATGCTCCCCGCTTCCTTCTGTACAGCTCGAATCTGCTCCATATTAAGCTTGGTATACGCGGTCTCCACTAGATAAGCTCCATAATGCTCTTTATATAAATGAGACTCAAACAACGTCTTCATCTCAGAGGAGTACGGAATATCCTGCAAAAAAGGACTCCGCTGCACCGTCACAATGGAGGTAGCAATGACCTCCAGAGAGGTATGGGGCTCCGCGATAAAGAATTCTTCCACATAATTCCCCCACACATCCTCATGCCCCTTCGTCAGAGCCGAAGGATGGATATCGGTACGGTATGATATTAGCTGCTGACACTCATCCTCTAGTGGACGCAGCCGTATTGTATTCATGCTCTGATCCACCGGAGCGTCATATTTAAACGTGTTGGTATGCACAATTTTGTATTTCATCGCTTCTCTATTCTCCTGCGTAGTGAAATTGAAACTGCCGCTCTCCTGTATCCATTAAATAATAAGTTCTCGAGAACACATGGCCGATCTCTCTGCACTTTTCTTGAAATTGGCTGAGAAAGAAGTCCAGCTCCGGTCCCCTCAGCTCCGTAATATGGACCTCATCCAGCATACCCAGCAGATCATCAAGGGAAGCATACATCTCCCAGGAATAATGAGATACCCTGCCATACTCCAGAATTTGAACCGACTCCCGTACCTGGCTTATGCAGTAGCGGATCGATTTGGGATAGGCTTCATCCGCAACGAGAAAGCTGAGGATCGGACCGGGCTCCATAGCCGGCGGATGACGCTTCAGAAATGCCTCATACCCATTTGCCAGTTGCAGAGCCAGACGCCAGTAATACGATTCTCCTTGGCCTCTGCAGGCCGGATCTGCATAGATATAGCTGCTTACGACATCCAGAATCCGAGCTGTCTTCTCTGCTTGCTCGAGCCATTTGCCAACGTTGATCATATGATAGGCAGGTCCGCGTGACATCGAGGTTTCGATGATGCCTCTCGCAGTAAGGGAAGCAATCTTCGTCCGCTCAAGACAGCGCCTTACCTCTCTGCTGTCGATATCTTCTCCTCTGTTCATCCGGTTCATATCCAGGTAAACATCGTTCCAGATCTCCCAGAGGTCATCCGGGAGCTGGGTTCTCGTCATTCTTGCATTCTCCCTGGCATATTGGACACAGTTCACCACGGAATTGGGATTGGCCCTTGCGAAGACAAGCTGGTGAATAAGCGCTTGCTCCGCCCCCATTCGTTCCTGCATTGCTTCATGAAACAGATCGGTCCGTGCACATATTTCAAAGATCATCTCCCAGTCATGCTTGGCAAGAATCTCTTCCTCTGAAGCTTCCAGCATCTGAATGAATTGTACATTCAGTATACGCGCGTTGCTCTCTGCCCGTTCAATGTTACGGGACATCCAGTATAAGCAATCTGCCACTCTGCTCAGCATCTATACCTCTCCTCCCTCTCTCCGCAGAATCCATGTATCCTTTCCACCCCCGCCTTGCGAGGAATTAACAACAAGCGACCCCTCCTTAAGGGCAACTCGTGAGAGTCCGCCAGGGAGCACATGCGTGTTCCGGCCCCGGATAACGAATACGCGCAGATCGACATGGCACGGGTAAAAGCGTTCGTTCTGAAAGGACGGTGCTCTAGATAAGCGTATGGTGGGCTGGGCGATATACTGATGAGACTGCTGCATGATTTTTAGCCTGAACCTATCGATCTCTTCGCCTGTCGCATGCGGGCCAATCAGCATATCATAGCCGCCGGAGGCTCCGACGTTCTTGACGACCAGCTCCTCCAGATGGTCCAGCACCCACTCCCGTTCCAAGCGTTCGGTTAAACGATACGTTTCGACATTCGACAGAATTGGATCTTCGTTCAGATAATAACGGATCATATCGGGGACGTAAGCGTAGATGGCTTTATCATCAGCAACCCCGTTTCCGATGCCATTCAGTATAGCAACATTGCCTTTGCGATAAGCGGAGAGGAGGCCAGAGACGCCAAGGACAGAGTCTTTGCGAAAATGCAGCGGATCAAGAAAATCATCATCAATCCGGCGATAAATAATATCGACCCTTCGAAGTCCGCGGATCGTCTTCATATATACAACATCATCTACCACTGTAAGGTCTCTTCCTTCTACTAAAGGAATACCCATCTGCTGAGCCAAAAACACATGATCATAATAAGCCGAATTGTACATACCTGGAGTCAATAGCACCGCACAGGGGGAGGAGGAGAAGCTGAAGGACTGCGGTGTATGGTCAAGCAAGGCTTGGTAGAGATGAACAAGCTGATGTTCAAGCGGGTGAATCGAGTGTCTGGCGAACAATTCAGGGTAAACCTGACGCATAACGTAGCGATTCTGATACACATAGGACATACCGGACGGATTGCGCAGATTATCTTCGAGAATATGATATTTACCCTGATCATCCCGAATCAGATCAATACCTGCGAGGAAGATATGGTTGTTCAGTGGAATGTCTATTCCCTTCACTTGCTTATGATAGTAGTAGGGGTTGTTCATAATCAGCTCTTTAGGAATGACCCGGTCACGAATAATGTGCTGTTCACCGTAGATATCCTCCAAAAAGAGGTTGAGGGCTTCTGAGCGCTGAATCATCCCCTTCTCAATCAGCTCCCAGTCTCTAGGGGGAATGATAATGGGAATAAAATCAAAGGGCATTGCACGCTCTGTTCCTATCTCATTGTTGTATACCGTAAAAGTAATTCCTTGTCTTAAAAAAGACAGCTGTGCAGTTTCATGCTTCTCCTTCAGCTCTTCTGCTGTAAAGCGTCTGAGTCTGCGATAGAACTCGGCATAATGAAGCCTCGGCTCACCCGCCTGCATGAACATCTCATCAAAGAACGGCTCCGTTTGATACGGAATCAGCATAACGTCATCCCCTTTTATCTTTTTCTTGTGTCAGGGAAGCTGCCTATTGAAGCAGAACAATGTCGAATACACTAAGGCCTCATGATGAATAATGTAATATTTCCTGCTACTGAAATGTGATTAATTACTGAAAAACAGCTGATTTGTGTTAATCATTATACAACACGTTAGATTATATTACACTTCATTTTTGTAATCCGAAACGACAGCGAGGATGGAATGAAGAGCAACCGATTACATTGCGCCTATTTTTTGTAAAAGTGTTGACTTCTCACCTTGTTGCTTGTATGGTTAATTACATAAGTAACTAACCAATGAGGAGAGGTGGCACATGGGACTGCAAATGGATGATGACCGCCCCATTTTTATACAGATCGCGGAACGAATCGAAGACGACATTATTGAGGGTGGTTTGGAAGAAGAAGCTCAAGTCCCTTCAACGAATCAATTTGCTTCTTTTTATCAAATTAATCCTGCCACAGCCGCCAAAGGTGTAAATCTGCTGGTCGATCAAGGCGTGCTGTACAAGAAACGAGGAATTGGCATGTTTGTAGCCAAAGGCGCGAGGGGGATGGTTATGGAGAAACGCAGAGAGCAATTCTATGAGCAATATGTCACCAAGATGATCCAAGAGGCACAGAAGCTCGGCATCAGCAAAGAAGAGCTGTCTATTATGATTCAACGGGAGGAGAAACGATAATGCGTGATGTAGTGGAAATCCGGAATCTGACCAAAAGCTTCGGAAATGATGTCACCGCGATTAATAACATCAGTCTGAACATAGAAGAAAACAAAATATATGGACTTCTCGGACGAAACGGAGCAGGTAAAACAACCTTGATGCACATCTTAACTGCCCAGATCTTCCCCACGTCCGGCGAAATTCGGGTGTTTGGTGAGGAACCCTATGAGAATGCCAAGATGCTCAATCAAATGTGCTTTATTAAAGAGAGTCAAAAATATCCGGATTCCTTCCGGATCAGAGATGTCATCGCCATTGCCTCCTACCAATTTCCGAATTGGGACGCGAAGCTTGCAGACACCCTGCTGACGGAGTTCAATCTTCCTTTGAAACGTCATGTGAAGAAGCTGTCTCGGGGGATGCTTTCTGCCGTCGGTATCGTAGTCGGTCTGGCCAGCCGTGCTCCGCTCACCATCTTCGATGAGCCTTATCTCGGATTGGATGCTACCGCAAGACAAATGTTCTATGACCGGCTGATTCAGGACTATATGGAGCATCCTCGCACCATTATTTTATCGACGCATCTCATTGATGAGATCAGCGCCATGCTTGAGCATGTCATCCTTATTGACAGCGGCCGGATTCTGCTGAGTGAAGAGGCAGAGAAGCTAAGAGGAGCTGCCTATACGATCAGTGGAAAGAAGCAGGATGTGGAAGCATTTATTCATAACAAAAAAGTCCTTCACAGCGAGACGCTGGGCTCTATACTTCAAGTCACAGTACGAAGCGAAGGAATTTCAGACTTCCGTAAACAAGCTGAGAGCAAACATCTGGACGTAGCCCCTGTATCGCTTCAGCAATTCATTGTCCATTTGACCAACAACCGTAATAAGGAAGAGGTGATTCTATAATGCCAGGTATACGTAATGTCATCAGAACTCACCATATCGATCGGTGGCTGTGGGTTTACATGCCCTACACGATTATGATATTTAACTTTTTGACCAATTTGATCGTCAGCACCTTTACTGGGCCCTATACTTCTGGAGGCGTGCTGAGCATTTATGTATTCATGATGACACTTGGCATCATTATCGTGCCTATGAATTTCTCGTTCTTGCTCGGCTTCGGTGTCAGAAGAAAGGATTACTACTCAGGAACTGTTATCTGGCTGACCGTCCATATGCTCGTCGCCTCAATCGTACTCGCTGTGCTGCGGGCCATAGAGAAGGCCACCTCCTGGGGGACTGGGCTTGGGTTCTTTAACTTTCCGTTTACTAACGAGCTCGGTTTTCTGGAGTTCCTCGGGCTCAACTTTGTCGTATTCACCTTCTTCTGCTTCTTCGGCTTCTTACTCCCCAGCATTGCCCGCAGATTTGGTGCTCTAGTGCTGGCTGGGCTGCTTGTACTTTTGTTCGTTGTCATGGGCATTGCGAGCGTGCTCGTTACGTTCTATGAACTATGGGATGAAGTCAGCCGATTCTTTGTAACTTATCAGACCGATTCCATCTGGTACCTGACTCCCTTCACTCTGCTGTTTGTCGTCATTACCTATTTCTTGCTGCGCAGGTCGACTGTCAAGTAAGCCGCTCCATGTTTTGAGCGGCTTACTTGACACTCTATTTTTGATTTAGCAGATTCAGTCGTTTCATTTTTTGATTCTCTCTCTCCGGTTGCTAAAGCAAAAGTCAGGCGCTCCATTTTTGGCTGGCTCTCTCCGGTTGCTAACGCAAAAGTCGTTCGCCATCCAAAAATTCCGCTTGGGATATGAGGTAGTACGCATGGTCTTTGCTAAACGGCTCGACCATGGTTAGCGCACAAAAAAGCATGCCGCTAAATTTCGCGGCATGCTTTTTTGTATGAGAAAAGATTGATTATGCAGGGAGGTCTCTCTTCTCCCCAATAGTGCGCTCCTTCTTCTTCGGCTTCGGCAGGTTCCCGAACAGGATCCACGACTGTGGAATTCGAGATGCCAGCGACACGACGATATACGAACCGATCAGTGCCACCAAGAAGCCGCCTACGTACCATAGATGGTGCAGCATAGAGATCCCGGTTTGCGGCGGGAACTCGCGGTAGATCAGCAGGAAGAAAGGGTGAATCAAGTAAATCCCGAAGGACAGTCCACCAATGCGAGACATACCGCGTACAAACATGTTCTGCCCACGTTCACGTTTATATAGCAGGAAGGCGATCTGGAAGAGCACCAGAGCCGCTGCAAATGTGTGCAGGTTCCACAAAAATTCATACCAGAGCGAATCGTATACGGCAATGCCTTTGCGGTTCAGATACCAAATCTGCGCATGGGCAATCCCCGCACCAAGCCAGACTACCCAGAGCCCAATCCAGGCGGTAATCTTAGCCGGCGTGGCATACTCCTTTTTCATCACAATCCACTGTTTGATCTTAGGGAAGTATACGCCAAGGAATGCACCCAGCATAAAATAGGCAAAATAAGACGGTGACCAGCTTCCTTTATTTGCAACAGAGATGACTCCGTACTTGTTCATGAGAATAAATCCCCATTGAATCGCTAGACCGATCGGGACTGCCCATTTGACAAGCGATGGCGCCTTCTTGAACAGCCACAGCACAAGCGGAAATAAAATATAAAACTGCATATTGATAAATACGAAGTATAAGTGCGTATATGCCTTACCTGTAAACAGCTTATCAGTGAAGCTTGTTATTGTATCCACTAAGGAACGGTCCGGATAATGCGTCACATGCAGGATTCCAAAGTAAAAGAGTGAGAACATAAAATACGGAATCAGGATGTAAAGCAACCGTTTCTTATAAAAGCCTGTGACCAGCTGTTTGTCCAGCGGTCTTGTGTAATAATTGTAGAACAAGACAAAGCTGCTGAGAAAAATAAATGTCGGTGTACCAAACTTCATAAAAATATTGAAGAAGTTGTATACACCGTACATACCGGAATCAATCATGTTTAATGTCGCAAATGAAGACGAATGCACGGTCAATACCCCGAGAATCGCCATACATCGTACCAGGTTCAGCTCGGGAATACGTTCCCTTTTTTCTAATTGTGTTTGACTCATCATTTAAAACTCCTTGTTTCTATATAATAGAGTTCAGCAATTTGTCCTTATATAACAGGATCTTCTGAGCTCACAGTGCTTCATCTATCATAGATCATTCATGTTCTGTGTACCTTAAGAATCTCTTAATCTATTTTTAAATACGGATAAACATCCAATCACTCTGACCAATCTATTGTATATGATAACATGATTTATTTGTATTTTTACTAGTAAAAAAACCACCTATTGGCGGCTTTTTTTAATATTAGCTATTTTTGGATAGGTGCTAACTGCGTGAAATCGCAATCAATGCCGGTATCCGTCAGGATTGTGCTGCAGCAGGCTGTGCTTGTTCATGTACGGGCAGATGCTCCACCAAGGCATGCTTGCGCCAAGCACCGCTCTTCCAGCGGAAATGCATAATGAACGCTCGAATCCACTCATCCGCTGCATTCGCCATCCATACACCAAGGAGGCCCATATCGAGAGAGAATACGAGTACATAGCCAAGCGGAAGACTTACACCGACCATGGAGATGAGACCCATATATACCGGGAATCGCGCATCTCCTGCGGCGCGCAGCGAATTAATCATGATCATATTGCAGGTTCTGGCTGTCTCCAGCACGATACTGAACAGGATCACCTGCGATCCAAGACGAATAATTTCGGCGCTGTCTGTGAAGATCCCAAGAAGCGGCTCCCGCAGCGCAATAATAATCAAATCCATAATAATCGTGGAGGTCAGCCCGATCTTGACGCTTTTTCGCAAACGGGCATATGCTTCTTCCGGATTCCCTGCACCAACGAAGCGTCCGACAAGAATGGAGGTACCGATCGAAACCGCCATGCTGAACAGATAGATATAGTGTGAAATCTGAGCAGCATACTGCCTTGTCGCCAGGGATTCCGTACCGAGATAAGTGACATAATATAAGAAGACGAGCTGACAGACCTGATAGATGATCTGTTCAAAGGCCGACGGAATGCCGATCTTCAGAATTTTCCCTACATAATCTCTGGAAATCGTGAAGTAATGCTTCCACTCGATACGAACAGACAGCACCCTGTACAGGAGCCAGAAGAAAATGACGACACAGATTAATCGACTGAGCACCGTCGAGATGGCTGCACCTTGAACACCCAGCGGACTAAAGCCAAAATGCCCAAATATAAGCGCATAGTTACCGACCAGATGGATAACATTCATCACCAGAGAGACCAGCATCGTCTGCTTCGTATATCCATAAGTCCGAATGATCGCGGCAAGGATGTTAATCAAGGCTTGGAGGAATATCCCTCCCCCTACAATGGTTAAATAAGCCTGACCGAGTGCAAGAAGCTCTCCCGAAAGATTCATGGCTTGTAGTATGGAGCGCCCTCCAAATACAAACAATATACTGATCGCAAGTCCGACACACAGGTTCAGGGTAATCGCGATAGCAGATACTCTTGAGGCTTCTGCCAGCTTCCTTGAACCGATGTACTGGGCAACAACAATGGCTGCTCCATTACCGATGACCTCTAGTATCAGAATGGCGATGGTTACGATCTGATTCGCTGTACCAACGGCCGATACGGCCTCATCGGATACCGCGCTGAGCATAAATGTATCGACTGTACCCATTAGCATGAACAGAAGCAGCTCTAAAAATATGGGCCAGGTTAACGCAAAAAGCTTAAGATTATTCGTTTCGGCGGCGCCCCCGCCCGTTGCTGTCGTCGTCATAATTTCTCCCTTGCTGACTCATTAATTAATATAAGAAAACGGATTTCGAAAATTTTCTGGAATTGATGAAAAACATAGGTAGTTTATCATAATATTTTCATTTGATCACCTAAAAAAAGAATATTTTTGCGGGACATCGTTTAGCTGCAGGTTTTTCGGGGTTATTTCTACAATAAAAGCATTTATGTGTTCTGGAGTTCCGCCCTTCCGGCGATCTTAAGAAATACATATAGGATGCACGAGATTTTTTGATATGGAGAGGGGAACATACCATGAAACGTAATCATACGATGATGCAGTTTTTTGAGTGGCATGTTGAACCGGACGGTTCCCATTGGAAACGACTGGCCGAGAAAGCTCCCGAGCTGAAGGCACAAGGCATTGACTCCGTCTGGATTCCCCCGGTTACGAAAGGCTCCTCGCCTGAAGACACGGGATATGGAGTGTATGACTTATACGATCTCGGCGAATTCAATCAAAAAGGGAGCGTTCGAACCAAGTACGGAACCAAAGCGGAGCTGCTCGAAGCACTAGCCGCCTGTATGCAGAACGGCATTGCCGTATACGTCGATCTGGTCATGAATCACAAGGCTGGAGCCGATGCAACGGAGCGCTTCAAAGTCATTGAAGTCGATCCTAACAATCGTACCAAGGATATCTCCAAGCCGTTTGAGATTGAGGGCTGGACCAAATTTGATTACCCTGGACGGGGTGACAAGTATTCCAGCTTCAAATGGAATCATACTCATTTCAACGGCACAGATTATGATGCCAAGACCAATCGGACCGGCATCTTCCGCATGGCAGAAGAAGACAAGGCCTGGAACGAGAATGTAGACGATGAATTCGGCAACTATGATTATCTCATGTTCGCTAACATCGACTACAGCATCCCTGAGGTCAGAGAGGAAATGATCCGCTGGGGTAAATGGCTCATCGACACTTTACAGTGCAACGGTTTTCGTCTGGATGCCATCAAGCACATCAACCATGAATTCATCAAGGAATTCGCTAAAGAGATGATCAACAAACGCGGACAGGATTTTTACATTGTCGGTGAGTTCTGGAAGCCGGATCTCGCGGCCTGTCAGAACTTCCTGGACACGGTCGATTACCAGATTGACTTATTTGATGTATCTCTCCACTATAAGCTGCATGAGGCCTCCCAGGCTGGGAAGAACTTCAATCTCAGCACGATCTTCCAGGATACACTCGTTAATACCCATCCGACTCATGCGGTAACGTTCGTTGATAATCATGACTCTCAGCCAGAAGAGGCACTCGAATCATGGATTGATGATTGGTTCAAGCAGAGTGCCTATGCGCTGATTCTGCTGCGTCAAGGTGGATACCCTTGCGTATTCTACGGTGACTATTATGGAATATCCGGTGAGCATCCAATTCCTCCGAAGAAGGATGCGATCGATCCGCTGCTTCACGCCAGATATCATTACGCCTATGGTCCACAGGAGGATTACTTCGACCATCCGAATACGATTGGCTGGGTACGGCGCGGGGTCGCCGAGTTCCCTCATTCCGGATGTGCCGTCGTTATCGGCAATGGCGAAGAGGGCAAGAAGCACATGAAGGTAGGCTCAGAACGGGCTGGGCAGACCTTTATCGATATTACGGGCAACCGGACTGATCAGATCAAGATTGGCAAAGACGGCTTTGCCGACTTCCCTGTGAACGGTGGAAGCGTATCGGTATGGGTTGAAGCATCGAACAACAATTGATCCGCTAATTGGATAGAACATGCTTACCAAATTACAAATCCCCTGCCCTCTAACGTTATGGAGAGGCAGGGGATTTATGTTATTTAATTTTGGAACAGCTTCTTGGCCTATTATTTGAATGCCGGCAGCCAGTCACCGTGAGCCTCAATCAAGTCATCACACAGGGAAGTAATATCGTCCAGGGACAGCTCGGCAGCTGTATGTGGATCAAGCATCGCGGCATGATAGATATGCTCCTTCTTCTGAGTCACCGCTGCTTCAATCGTCAGCAGCTGGGTGTTGATGTTCGTACGGTTCAGTGCAGCAAGCTGAGGCGGCAGATCCCCGACATAGGTCGGCGTAATGCCAGAGCGGTCTACTAGACACGGCACTTCAACACAAGCTTCCTTCGGAAGGTTCGTAATGAGTCCGGTATTCATGACATTACCGCCAATCTTGAACGGATTACCTGTCTCCATCGCTTCCATGATGTATGAGGCATACTCTGCAGATCGTGTGTGCTCAATACTTTCGCTGGCAAATATTTTGTCCCGCATTTCCTTCCAGCCATTAATCTGGTTAACACAGCGGCGCGGGTATTCATCCAGCGGTATATTGTATCTGTCGATGAGCTCAGGATAGCTCTTCTTAATAAAGTAGGGATGATACTCTGCATTATGCTCCGAAGATTCGGTGACATAATAGCCAAACCGAAGCATCAGCTCAAACCGTACCATATCATGATGCTTCTCCTTCTGCTTCTCAGCCGCCCGGCGTTTAATCTCCGGATACAGATCCTTGCCATCCTTCTTCACTTCAAGCAGCCAGGCCATATGGTTGATGCCGGCAATCTTCGATTCTACTCCCGCCGTATCCATCTCAAGCGAGCGGAACAGATCGGAGACGCAGTGCTGTACGCTGTGGCAGAGTCCAACCGTCTTGATGCCGCCAACCGTATTCATAACATTCGTAAGCACAGCCATCGGATTGGTGTAGTTCAGGAACCAAGCGTCCGGGCAGACCTCCTGCATATCGCGGGCAAAATCCAGCATCACCGGAATCGTCCGAAGATTACGGAAGATTCCCCCGATCCCCAGCGTATCCGCTATCGTCTGGCGCAGACCATATTTCTTCGGAATTTCAAAATCAGTGATCGTACACGGATCATAGCCGCCGACCTGAATCGCATTAATGACGTATTTCGCACCGCGAAGTGCTTCTTTGCGGTCATGATAGGCGATGATTCGGCAGGTGCTGCCGAGCGTTTCCTTTATGCTGTTAAGCAGCCGCTCGGAGTCCCGCAGCCGCTCTTCATCAATATCAAACAGAGCAAGCTCGAAGTCCTGCAAAGCTGGAGTTGTCATCACATCGCCGAGTACATTTTTGACAAAAACGGTGCTCCCCGCACCAATGAATGTAATTTTGGACATTTTATCTGCCTCCCATAGTCAGCAACCGCTGTATTAAATACAGCCTAACTATACGCCTGGGCAAGGGCAGGAGGACATAGAATAGTCCAAGATAAACATGTCATAATCCCACTTGATTGATTAGGGACGGTAATACATTTACAGCCGTTTTGCCCCTTTTATTTGGTATAATACAGCTACATACGTGCAAAAGGGGATATCATACAATGCCAATCAATGAAGTCTATCTAACCCTCCAGGATTCGCAGGAGAAGATGGAGCTCCGCATGGATTTCTTCGGCCTGCAGGAGTGTGAACCCGGGCACAGCTGGGGTCCAGGTCTACGAGATGCCTACATCCTTCATTACATCCATAAGGGACATGGGAGCTTTCGCTATGAAGATCAGACGGCTCGGCTCGGTCCAGGACAGGGATTTGTCATTTTCCCAGATGAACGTATTCACTATACCGCCGATGAAGAGGACCCCTGGACTTATTCCTGGATCGGTTTCAGAGGAATATATGCCAAATCCCTGCTGCAGCGCGGAAGCTGTACGCCTGAGCATCCCATCTATTCAGCTGCATCCGGAACTTGTTTCACTTCTTTCTATGACGATCTCATTCATGTTCGTCATCATGCCGGTGGGGATGTTCATAGTCTGGGTGTTCTGTATAAAGTGCTGGGCGATCTCATACGCAGTGCTCCCGCTCCGGCTGCATACCATAAGTCCCCTTCACGGGACAGCTATATTCGGAAGTCGATCCGCTTCATTGAGAACGGATACAGTCAGAAGATGACGATTCAGGATATTGCAGAAGCGGTCGGTCTTGACCGCACCTATCTGTCAGGCATCTTCAAGGAGCATTTTGGCGTGTCGCTTCAGTCCTATCTGCTGGAATACCGGATGAGACGGGCCGCAGAGCTGCTCCGGAATCCGGAGCTGTCAATCAGTGATGTCGCCCACTCCGTAGGCTATAACGATGCATTTTTATTCTCCAAGATGTTCAAGAAGAAGCAGGGCCATTCTCCCCGCCATTATCGGCAGCAGCTTAAATAATGATCGTAAATGACGCCCCTGCTGGCGGATCACACAAAAAGGGCCTGTCTGCATAGGACAGGCCCTTCATATTATGGTGTTTGCTCTTCATCCTTTTCCGGATCCATCAGCTGATCGCTGGTAATGGACGCATCTGTCCAGTTATCGACTAATTGCTGCGCGTAGTCCAGCTTCTCGTCATCCAGCATGTAGTACCAGGCCCCATCGCTCTTGCCGCTACCCTCCAGCATATAACTGGTCATCTGCGGAACAGCTTCCTTATCATAGAGCAGCTTGCCAAGATCCAGGATAAAGTCTGAGGTCATATCTGTCTTCATATTACTGCTCGCGATAGACAGGATTTCTGGAATCTTGGTAATATTTCCGATCTGCAGCATCCGTTCTGCTGCGGCTTTGAGAAAGATACGCTGGCGCTCCGTCCGCTTGAAATCGGAATCCTCACGGTACCTTACATAATTGAGTGCATCCTCCCCTGTATAGATGGGCTTGTTTGCCTCAATGTACAGTGGAATATGGTACTTGTATTTGTTCTGAATCGGTTCTGTGATAGGAAGCTCGACACCGCCGAGCGCATCGACCACTTCAACAAGCGCGTTAAAATTCACTTTTGCATAATAATCTACGTCCGTTTCCAAGAGCTGCTCAATGGTCTCCACACTCATCTTGGCGCCGCCATAGGCATAAGCCGCATTCACTTTATCTCTTCGATCTCTCCCGGCAATCTGCACATAGGAGTCACGCGGGATCGACAAGAGCAGCATCCGGTGATCTTCTGGACGAAATACGGCATAGATCATCGTGTCAGATCTGCCGACATCCCCTTCGCGCTCGTCTACACCAAGGAGAAGCATGCTGAACGGCTCCAGCTCCTTCTCTTCTTCTGTCACAGCGGGTCCGGTAACTTCATCAAGCGGTTCATAAGAATCATCGAGTGCCGTCTTGACCGGCTTCTCTACGAACAGCTGCAGCGCTGCCCACCCCAGCTCCTTATGAAAAATATAAGCGAATGAGCCGACTAGCAGCAGGATAATAAAAGAGATGATTAATGGCTTTTTCGTCTTCTTCTTCGCTTTTTTGTTCTTGCCGGCTTTCTTACGGTTGCTCCGTGTCAACGGGTATTCAAGATCGCTCATCAGCTTCTCCTTTCTTCACTATCTTTTTTGTCGACGCAATATATATCATTTTTAATAAAATTTGATGTTTTGGGTCAGATTTTGATTCGATAACTCATCTAATATACTACAGTTTTCCATATTAAGGAATGTTCATTTCGCAGAACGTCGAAATCTTGCTCTCCTATTTCTATAACGTGCCTTTTCGGATGAATGTTGCCTATAATGTGATTTAGTAGGATCAATTTCATCCTTTATTAAAGCGACAAAAAAGATATCATGAAATTGATTCGGGCAATAAAGATTTGGATATGGAGGATGATAGGTGTGAGGGATCAGGAGCTGTTTGACAAAGTGTATGCTGCGATACTTGCGCGAAGCGACCGGTATGACGGCATTTATTATTCCGCGATCAAAACGACAGGCATCTACTGCAGACCCTCCTGCCGCTCCAGAACACCGAAGCCGGAAAATGTCACGGTCTATGCCAGCATTTATGAGGCGGAACGCAGCGGATACCGGGCCTGTAAGAGGTGCCAGCCGAATAAGCAGGGGCTCATTAACCCGGATGCTGATATTGCAGAACGGGTTACCCGCTATATTTACGCACACTACAGAGAGCCGCTTACTCTCCCGCAGATCGCTGAAGCGCTCAGTATCAGTCCATATCACATGCAGCGGGTGTACAAGAGAGTTACCGAAGCGTCCCCGGCTCAGCAGCTGCAGCATGTCCGTATTGAGCATGCGAAGGAACAGCTGAAGAGCTCGGATTCGGAAATTCAGGATGTAGCATTAAACGTCGGTTTTAAGAGCGTCTCGCACTTTATCCATGTTTTTCAAAAGAGAACAGGTGTCACACCCCAGCAGTACCGCAAAGGGGATATCACATAGAGGTTATTCATTTGAACAGAGGAGGAGGTATACCGTATGGAGACCGTGTACTGGGCTGAGCTCAGACATTCTTTATTTCAACATCAGACGATGTATATAGCCGCAACAGAGAAGGGACTGTGCAAAGTGACCTGGCCCACAGATTCGATGGAGGTGCTGATGAGCTGGATTCACCGCCGTTTTCCAAGAGCAGATATGATAGAGAGTCCCGAGAAGCTCGCACCCTATGTCTCTCAGCTGAACGAATATATGAATGGAGCAAGACAGAGCTTCCGTCTGCCGCTGGATCTGAGAGGCACAGAATTTCAGAAGAAGGTATGGCATGCGTTACAGCAAATTCCCTATGGCGAAGCGCGCAGCTATTCCGATATTGCTCACGGGATTGATCGCCCTCAAGCAGTCCGTGCCGTTGGTACGGCAAATGGGGCGAATCCTGTGCCCATTATCATTCCCTGCCACCGTGTCATTGGTAAGAACAACACACTGACGGGGTTTGCAGGCGGATTGAAAGTAAAGGAAGCACTTCTTAACTTGGAGGGATATCATGGATATACCGCAGCCGGACATGCCCGGTTCCAGTTCTAGAGTGGAGTACCATCCTGGAAATAACACCTTTAAGCTGTCTCTGCCGAAGCTGTTTAACTATGAAGAGATTCTGTATTATTTGAACCGTTCCAAGCTGGAATGTCTGCATCAAGTGGATCAGGGGAGGATATATAAGCTGATTAAAGTGAAGGAAACCGTACTTCTACTTCAATTGGAGTACGATCAAGAGACTCATGCGCTGGTTGTTCATTCCTTGCTGGAAGCACCGCTCCGTGCTGAAGAATGCCAGGCAGCAGCAGCCTATATAACCGAATGGCTGGATCTGGACAGAGATCTCACTCCTGTGGAGACACTTGTCGCGTCTGACCCTATTCTTTCGAAATTCTCTGAATCATTACGAGGGCTCCGTATCGTTGGTGTTCCTGATCTGTTCGAGGCTTTATGCTGGGCAGTGCTCGGACAGCAGATCAATCTGACGTTTGCTTATACGTTAAAACGCCGCCTCACCGAGACTTATGGGGAGCAGCATCCATTTGGAGAGCGGACGTACTATCTCTTCCCGACGCCTCAGTCTGTGCTGACGGCATCCGTACAGGAACTGAAGGAGCTGCAAATTACGACCAAAAAATGCGAGTATATATTGGATCTGGCCAGAAGGATCGACAGCGGTGAGCTCCAGAAGGGGGACCTTCTTGCTTCGGGCTTCCAGGAAGCCGAGCAGACGCTCATCTCCATTCGCGGGATCGGCCGCTGGACGGCGCATTATGTGCTGATGCGCTGCCTGCGTGATCCCGCTGCCTTTCCTATCGGTGATGCCGGACTTCATGCTGCGCTAAAGCGGCAGCTTGGTCTCAGCATGAAGCCGGCTCCTGATCAGATCCGGGAGCTGTTTAAGCCTTGGGCAGGCTATGAGGCCTACGCCGTCTTCTATCTATGGAGAACCCTTACGTTGTAGGTCACACTCCTGGACGATTTTGATCCTACTTTTAATCCTCTTGCAAAGGCTCATCCTGTTCTGCATAAAGCTTCAGCATCGTGAGCTTGTTATCCCAGAACCGCTCATAGTAAGACAACCAGCGCTTCAGTTCGGTCAGAGGCTCGGTATCCAGTCGATACCTGGTCTCGCGTCCAACCTTACGGTCCTGTACAAGTCCAGCATCAGCCAGCACACGCAGGTGCTTGGATACGGCGGTTCGGCTGATGGGAAACCGCTCACTGATGGCACCAACCGGCATTTCCCCATGGCTCAGTAAATGAAGCAAATCCCGGCGGGTAGGATCTGCAATCGCTTGAAAGACATCATGCTTGGGTGCAGCTGACATGAATGCTACGCTCCAAACTGCGCTGCCAGCTTGCTAAGAATTCCAGTCCAGCCGCCCGACATCCGGTCTCGCACTACGCTGTGATCTTCGCCGAAGGAGGTCTTCTCTTCTACACTCCAGCCGCCATGGGTAAGTGTGAACTCCGTCTGCCCATCCTTCTCTGCCAGCTCGAAGGTAATGAGCCAATCCTTGTCCCATTTGAAGCTGAGCCGATGCGGCGGTTCGAGCTCAGTCACTTTGCACTGTGAATTTCCAAACGGTCCTGCATGCAGTTGAAATTCATGCCCAAGCACGGGTTCAAAGTCATTTGGCATAAACCAGGCAGCGATACCTTCGGCCGTAGCCACCTTACTCCATACTTTCTCGATGGGCGCATCGATAACGATTGTCTTCTGAATATCCGGCAATGTTTGCGTCATTTATTCTCTACTCCTTCGCTATTTCCCAGTTAAATTGTCTAAGATTATAAGTGTGTTCAATTTCTTTCATGATTATATGACACCTTTTGGTTTCATGTAAAGGGAAACCCTTAGGTTTCATTTTACAATTTATGAATCTTCGTTTGTTCATGATAAAATGGAAATATTGAACACGGGATTATCGTCCCGCCATAATAAGGAGATGAGGAGTACATGAAGCAAGATCTGATTCGGCGTATTACCGGTTATGTACGTATGGATACTCAGTCGGATGAGAACAGCGAGACCTGTCCGTCTACACCGGGCCAGCTGGAACTAGGCCGCAAGCTTGTAGAAGAACTTCAGGAGATCGGGATGCAGGAAGTCACAATGGATGATAACGGTTATGTGATGGCAACACTGCCTGCGAATACAGACAAAGAAGTTCCGGTGATCGGCTTTCTAGCGCATCTGGACACAGCTACTGATTTTACAGGCAAGAACGTAAATCCTCAGCTCATCGACGCCTACGACGGTAATGATATTGTGCTGAACAAAGAGCAGAATATTATCCTGTCACCCAAGGATTTTCCAGAGCTTGTGAACTATAAAGGACACACCTTGATTACAACGGACGGGACAACCCTGCTCGGTGCAGATAACAAAGCCGGCATTGCCGAAATTATGACCGCCATGGACTACCTGCTGAATCATCCTGAGATCAAGCACGGCAAGATTCGAGTCGCCTTCACACCAGACGAAGAGATTGGGCGCGGACCACACCGGTTTAATGTTGAAGCCTTTGGTGCGAAATATGCCTATACGGTTGACGGCGGACCCCTTGGAGAGCTGGAATATGAGAGCTTTAATGCGGCGGCGGCCAAGATCGTCTTCAAGGGCAAGAACGTTCACCCCGGCACTGCCAAGAATAAAATGGTCAACTCCGCCAAAATCGCTATGGAGTTCAACCGTCTGCTTCCAGTAGAGGAGGCGCCGGAGCATACGGATGGCTATGATGGTTTTTATCATCTGAACTCCATACAAGGAGACGTAGAAGAGACCACGCTCAGCTATATCATCCGTGACTTTGACCGTGCACGCTTTGAAGCAAGGAAAGCAAACATGGAGCGGATCGCTAAGGATCTTCAGGCTAAATATGGTGAAGAACGTGTCCAGCTTACGCTCCGCGACCAATATTACAACATGCGGGAGAAGATTGAACCCGTCAAATTTATCGTTGATATTGCGGGCGAAGCGATGAAGAGTCTCGATATTGAGCCTCACATTGTCCCGATCCGCGGAGGCACAGACGGTTCCCAGCTGTCCTACATGGGACTGCCGACACCGAATATTTTCACCGGCGGAGAGAACTACCATGGGCGCTACGAATATGTATCTGTAGATCATATGGTCTTAGCCACACAGGTGATCATTGGAATCATAGAGCGGTTTGAGCAGCGGGAAGCGTAAGGCATATAAAAAAGAGCGGCACATCTGACCTGCGGGGACAGATGTGCCGCTTGCTTGTGCTTATACTATACGGCAGAGTAATCTCTATCTTATCCAGATGTGGAGACTAGTTGTTTGCGTAGACGCGTTCCTTCTCCACATCCACTTCTTCTTCTGGTGCAAAGATCATATTCTTCTCAACGAACAAACGCTGTGCCGGCACAGCCAGCTTGATCCCCTCTTTTTCCAATATGTTCAGAATCTCAAAGTTGATCGACTCCAGCACTCGCATATGCTCGACCCAAACCGTCGTATACGTAAAGAAATAGAAGAAGATCGTAATCTGTTCATTGGTCATTCCTTTAACACGAACCATCAGCAGCTCTTTGTCCACTTCCGGATGACTCTCAATATATTCACGAAGCCGCTCAACGGCTGTGACCAGCTTCTTCCGATCCGAATCAATCGCAACGCCGAGATCGAAGGTGATACGTCTCTTGCCCATCCGACTCCAGTTGGTAATGGCCGACTTCGCAAGAATATTGTTCGGAATAATAACGATAGAATCCGCAAAAGTACGGATCTTCGAGCTTCTAAATGAAATATCCTCTACCATACCTTCTACGGTATCGGTCTTAATCCAATCACCCTTCGAGAAAGGCTTCTCTGTCACGATAATAACGCCTGCGATCAGGTTACTGAGCGTATCCTGAGCGGCCAGCGCAACGGCAAGGCTTCCGAGCCCTAGTCCTGCGACTAAACCATTAATGCTGTAACCCCACTCTGCTGCGATAATTGTCAGTGTCAATGCAATAACTAAGAATCGGAGCACCTTGGATAAAAAGGGAATGATCATATCCGACTCTTCAACGCCCCATTTGGTGGTAAAACCGGCAAAGAATCGGGATGACCTTCCTGATAAGTTATACAATCCCCATCCGATACAGGCGATAAAGGCGGTTCGAATGAGATGGGAGAATAGAACCCATTCTCCGCCCCCATCGAAATAAAACCGAACTGCACCCGAAACGCCGAGCAGAATCATTAAAGCGCGGATCGGATTACGAACAGTCAGGTAGAGATTATCCCACTTCATACCGAAGAATCGTTTCATTAAACGAAAAAGACGGGTTGAGGTCCATTTGTTAAAAACCGTAAAGACCAGCAGAAGAAGCACCGCAACGGCTAGTCGAAACCAATTAATTTCACCAAAAAATTCGACAACACTATTCAAATTCAATAATAGACACACCTTTACTACGATTTAAAACGAATCACCTTTAATACTGTGGACCATTGTAACATGAAGAGGTATTGCAAATCCAAAACCGACTTTATTCCACTGGGGTGAAAGGTAAACAAAAAAAGACAAGCAAATCAGAAAGTGAACAGCCGTCACTTGATTGCTTGTCTTTAATATTGATCTTTTTAGTCACTTTTACTCTGCTTCTATTCCCCTTAAATAACGCGATCCCAGAATCGATGTGCTGCTATGGCATTCAAGAATTTCTCAGCGAAGCTTCCCAGCTCTTCTCCACTCGCAGCCGTTATAATTCCCGGTGCTGAGGCAGCTGCAGAATCAGACGCCATACCCAGGCCTTTTATAAGGAAGGATACTCCTTCATTAACTGCACCAATCGGCTTATAGTGTCTGTAAGCTTCCTTAATAAACTCCGCCGCGTTAGGGTCGGCTGCAAGCGCCTGCACACTATGTTCACCGCCGGCCACGTAGATCGCATCAAACAGTAATGAATCGCTCGTGAGGAAAGTATGCATCGCCTCCATACTTACCCCTCCTTGTCCTGCAACAGGTCCCAGATGATCACTGACCACTTCGGCCATGGCACCTGCTTCAGTCAAGGCGTTCATCAAGGTGATGGCATGCTGATCAAAACCATCTCCCGCCAGTATGGCCACTTTACGCGTCTTTGCGGAATGAATTGTGTTCGCCATGCTAAGTGCAGGAGAAGACTCAATCACCGGTGACTTCGCTGGATGCTCGGCAGACTCGGGCAGCTGGACACCGATCTTAGGAGCCACCGCAGCAGCCAGCTCAGGAGCAATGTTCATCAGCAGATGAATGACCTGCTGACGTATTTCCATCCGCTGAACCTTCCCAAGCTCAAATTGGAATGCGCTGATGAGATGTTTTTTCTCCGGCGCTGACATACTGTTCCAGAACAGCAGAGCCTGGCTGTAAAAATCTTCGAAGCTTCCGCTTCTTGCCTTGATCTTGTGCCCTTCCACTTTCTCCGCATAATGCTGATATCCGCCTTCCTGCGGCGATGCAGGCGAAGGCGTGTTACCCGCAATACTGTTCTTATGATAACTCACCGGACCTTGATTGATCGTCATCCGGTGCATGCCATCACGCTGGTTGTTATGCACCGGCGCGACTGGACGGTTGATCGGAATCTCCGCAAAGTTCGGCCCGCCAAGTCTGGAGATTTGAGTATCCGTATAAGAGAATAGACGCCCTTGGAGGAGCGGATCATTACTGAAATCAATTCCGGGCACAACATGGCCTGGATGGAAAGCAATTTGCTCCGTCTCCGCGAAGAAATTGTCTGTGTTGCGATTCAGCGTCATTTTGCCGACTCGGCGCACAGGAACGATCTCCTCCGGCCAAATTTTTGTCGGATCCAAAATATCAAAGTCAAATGAAAACTCGTCCTCTTCCTTAATAATCTGAAGCCCCAGCTCGTATTCCGGATAATTGCCGGTCTCAATCGCATCCCACAAATCTCTGCGATGAAAATCCGGGTCTTTACCCGCTACCTTCTGGTTCTCATCCCATACTAAAGAATGGACGCCAAGGACGGGCTTCCAATGGAATTTGACGAAATGGCCGACGCCTTCCTCATTGACCAGACGGAAAGTATGTACACCGAACCCTTCCATCATGCGATAGCTCCGCGGCAGTGCCCGGTCCGACATCGCCCACATCATCATATGCGCTGATTCATGATTATTCGCAATGAAGTCCCAGAAGGTATCATGTGCAGAAGAAGCCTGCGGCACTTCATTATGCGGCTCAGGCTTAACGGCATGCACAAAGTCAGGGAATTTCATCGCATCCTGAATAAAGAACACCGGTATGTTATTTCCTACGAGATCATAGTTTCCTTCCTCAGTATAAAATTTCGTGGAGAAGCCCCTTACGTCGCGCACTGTATCCGCCGAACCGCGCGAGCCTGCGACCGTAGAGAAGCGGACAAAGACAGGTGTCTTCACAGAAGGATCCTGCAGGAATTTAGCTCGGGTAAGAGAGGTTAACGGCTCGTACACCTGAAAATAACCATGCGCGCCAAATCCGCGGGCATGTACAATTCGCTCCGGAATACGCTCATGGTCAAAATGCGTCATCTTCTCCCGAAAATGAAAGTCCTCCATTAAGGTCGGACCGCGGACTCCCGCTTTCAAGGAGTGTTCATCTTCAGATACCTTCAGTCCCTGATTGGTGGTCAGCTTCTTACCGTCATTATTTACGCGAAAAGAATCCAGCTGCTCCTGCTTGGCATTTTCATTCATGCGCTTTTCTTCGTTACTCATCCTGGCCTTCCTCCTCTTGATCATCTAAAGTCCAAATAAGTCCAAGCTTTTAAATAAGTACCCTGCATGGATAACGGTTAAACGGCTTCATCACCAACAAAAAAACCATGAGGATAAAGATCACCTTTACCTCATGGTTTCTTCATTTAATTTTCACTCTTCGTGACTTTAAAGCAAACCGAGTGCACCTCGCGCCATTGCCATAACTCCTTCATCACCTGACAGTAGAGCAAATTGTCCCACAAGAACCGGGTAGGCCGCATATCGCTCCACAATATGCTCCTCCATTCTCGGCCATACCTTCCCTCCAGCTGCTTCATAATGAGTCAGCAACCGCTGAAGCTCATCCTCCCCAAAAATGGCGTAGTAGATCGTAAAGTCGGCAGCCGGATCAGCCACCTCGGATTCCGTCCAATCAATCAGCCCGGTCACTCGCTGCTCACGATCCAGCAAAATATGAGGCGGATGAAGATCTCCGTGGATCAATCCGCATACATCAGGCCAGTATGTCTCATCGGACAGCCAGGCCCGCCACCTATCCCACAGCTCCGCCTTTACCCCGATCTTCTCCCTGACTTCCTGTGCTTGGGACGCATAATGGCTTCTTACCTCCTGCGGTGTCTTCACCCGCAGTCCTGCTCCAGCTGCCTGGGTCCCGTTAATCGCATGCAGGGCTGCAAGCGCCGCTGCCAAAGATCGCACAAATTCGTCCTTCAGCTCCTCATGGTTCGTATTCCAGGCATAGCCCGATGTCGATACATCCGCCATAGGAATACCATCCAGTCTAGGATAGGCGATGAGCTCATCCGAGAATACTTTCCAATCCGGAACATTCACGGGCAGTCTGCCATGGATATAATCAAGCACCTTCTTCTCATTCGCAGCACGCTCGAGTACATCTGACCTTCTTGGCTTACGAATGACCCAGTCCACATCCGACGCATCCTTCGCCATCGCGACTTGGAAATCCATCCCCGACTCGGTTACCTTCGCTTCATTCGACGCAAAATGTAATCCATATTTACGGGCAAGATCCAGCAGCTCCTTAGCCGCACTCGTATTCTCCTGCTCTTCATATCCATTTGTCATTACTGTTTCCTCCTAATTGATCAAAATAAAAAAAACACAGGCAATCGTCTGCCTGTGTTCGATTTACGGGATCGCAAAAAAGCATAATGAGCGCCTAGAGCGTGAGCTGGAACACAGCTTGCCAGCGTCCGCGTGCTCAGCTCTTCTCATTCATTGCTTTATGACAAATAGAATGCCAACTCAGGTATGCCAGGCACCCGAGCTGCTCATAGCTCAGGCAAGCATATTCTTGAGAAGTGATCTACATGTGGACATACTTATCCCGCTTCATCTATACACAAGACAGATGACAAGAGTTTCTCTTCAGCTGCTAAATTCATATGGAATAACTTAGCACTAAGCATTTCTCAAGCGGATATAAGCAATCAGCACACGTAACCCTCCGTTCCCATTTGAGTTAGTATCAGCTTAGCATACCCTAGACCGGCTTAACAATGAGAAGATACGTCTTTAATAGGTAATAAACGATTTAAATCATCAGGAGCGGCTGCAGATCCATTTTCTTGCCCACTCTTGCACTCTCTATTGCACCAAACACCATGGCCATACTATAGATGTTATCCCTGCAGTCGGTTTCAGCCAGCCTTCCCTCGTCCAGCGCCTGAAACATCTCGTCGAGACAGCCGTAATGTCCCTCGCGTCCTGTCCAGCTCTCTCCAAGCTCCACCTGCTCTACCTCATGAAAAAATCCTGTGCCTCCCTGATCTTTGATAAATTCCGCAATCGGCATCCGGTGCCCGTCCCAGCGTGCAGTTCCAGTGCTTCCGATGATACGCCAATCCGCTTCCCAGGATGTATTCAAGCCGACAGCTGACCAAGAGCCGCGGTAGCTGAATACGGAGCCGTCGCTCATTTCAAATATACAGATGGCAGATGCATTACCCTGATACCATGAGCCTTCTGGATTGTATTCATGACAGTAGACAGATACTGGGTTTGCCCCTGAAATGTACCGTGCTTGATCGAAGGTATGAATCGCCATATCAACAATGAGTGGACTACTCATGACATCGCGAAAGCCGCCAAACCTCGGTCCCAGAAAAAAATCGGCATGCACGGCGCCTATTTTGCCTATCCTGCCACGGTGCAAGAAATCACGGAGTGCCCTGATTTGTTTTAAATATCGGCGGTTTTGCATGACTACATACCGTTTTCCCGTCTCGCTGCTGACTCCTACAATCTCCTTCGCATCTTCAAAGCTCTCTGCCATTGGCTTCTCGCCAAACACATTGCAGCCGGCCTTCATCGCACAGGTGACGATGTCCTTATGACTGGCGGGTATGGTGCAGTCGAACACTAGATTGGCATCCGTCGCTTGAAGAGCGGCGGACAGCTCCGTAAATGTAGGCACCTGCAAATTCCGGCGCTCCGCCATTTTCTTTGCACTCTCTTCATATAGGTCAACCAGCCCAACAATCTCCGCATCCTCTTTGGCTGCAGCATAATCAAGCCAGGTATTGGACATCCCGCCGCACCCCGCAACGATGATTTTGTGCTTAGACATAAGACTCCCCTCCCTCTATACCGGATTCGGCACAAAGTCACCGCCGCGGCATTGCTTCAAGTAACGGAGTGCATGAACCTGACCTGTCATCTCCAGCTCTCCCCGGTATACCGGATCATGCCATCCTTCAATATCTATACTGCCTGTATAGCCCGCCTGTCTTAAGATCGTAATGACATCGGTCCAGTTGGTATCCCCGAATCCAGGCGTGCGATGCCATACATAAGGCTCCGGACCATGAATCCCATGCTCCTTGATGACATCCCAGGCAATGGTGGCATCCTTGCCGTGTACATTAAACACTTTGCTCACCCATTTTCTAAGCTGTGGAATCGGGTCAATCAGGCCGACCATCTGGTGGCAGGGCTCCCATTGCAGTCCGATGTTCTCCATCGGCAGGGCATTAAACATAAGCTCCCATGCTGCGGGATGATGAGCAATATTCCAGTCTCCACGCTTCCAATCTCCATCCATGCTGCAGTTCTCAAAAGCTAGACGCACCCCTTTACTCTCAGCAAAACGAGCCAGTTCACCGAACACCTCTACATACCGCGGAATAGATTCATCAATGGAGCCGGGCATACGACCCGTAAACCCCGTAACAAGATCTGTTCCAAAATCTGAAGCATGCTCAATCAGACGCTTCCAGCTTCCCAGCGTATCCGCATTCTTCCCCTCCCCAGTCAGCGGATTGCCAAATATGGATAAGCTCGTAACTGGGATATGATGCGGGTCCAGTAGTTCCCGCACCCCTTTGGCAAGCTCCTTCAAATCAATCCCGGCAGTTGTCTGCCAGAAAGTGAGCGAAAAGGACTCGAACCCATGAGGGATAATCTGAGGCAGTACACGTACGGCATCGCCTCCATTAACCAATGTTCCAATTCGAATAGGATGCATTTGGTGGTAACCTCCATTTAAAGTAGGATCTTTAACTGAGTACTATGGTACTTAAAGGAGCCTTGCCTCTGCTATATCCGAATTAGCGATATATTCGCACAATCTTACGCAGTTTGTATCGATGATAGCGTTGACATTCCGCTTTTTGCTCCAATATATTGATAGAAATGGTTGAGTACACATGACTCTGACAAGGGGGTTATTCAATGACGATGCATCCACACAAGGAAAATACATGGATTCCCGATCGAACTTTTCCGATTAACGTATTTTTCGTAAACGGCATCTATTTGCACTGGCATGATCATATGGAATGGGTGTATGTAAAGACAGGAAAAGTGAAGCTCCAGATCGATGGTGATTTTGATGTTCTGGAGCAAGGGGATCTTGCTTTTGTTAACTCGAAGCAGCTCCATCGAGCTGAACAGCTGGCACCGGATACACAGCTTGTATGCATCGTCTTCAATGAAGCTCTCGTCAGAGGCAATGGACTCGATATCACCGAGCATCACTACTTTCTCCCCTACCTCCATCTCAAGCAGCAGTGGCCCAGAATTGTAAGAAGCCGGGAAGCCTGCATGCAGACGATCAGCTTGTCCTTCTTGAGACTGGTAGAGGAGTTCGAGAAGAAGCAGCCGGGATATGAGCTTATGGTTAAGAGTGAGCTGCTCCATATCTTTGGACAGTATTTCCGCCATGCACAGCAGGTAGCCGAGGTTCGAACCTACCGTCAGCCTGACACGCACAATCTCTCCCGTCTCCTCGAAATGCTGCGGAGCGTTATCAGGAGGATATTTCTGTTATGGAAGCGGCCCGGCTTGTGAGCTTAAGCCCCAATTATTTTTGCAGTGTGTTCAAAAAAGTGACGGGAAAGACACTGAAGGAGTACATCCATACGCTTCGTACCCAGGAAGCAGAGCAATTGCTGCTTACAACAAGCTATAGTATTAGTGAGATCGCCGAGGCTGTCGGCTTCTCGAATTTAACTTACTTTGGGAGGGTCTTCAAAAAAATAAAGAACATCCCTCCATCGGATGTCCGCAAAATGAGATCCATACCTCAATGACATGGATAGCCCGTACTACCATTCCTCCTCCATTCGAAAAGTGACGACCAAGTCATCGCTGCCCGTCAATGAGCTGACAACTAAGGTAAGGATTGTGCCCGAATTCAGTGCATACGTGAGATCCTGTGCTGCAAAATAAACCGTCGTATTCGCATACGCGCCCGACAAGCCTGCCGAGGTTCCCTGGGTCAGCACTCTTCCGCCGGTGATGGTCGTGGCGGTTGTGTTCACTTGAAGCACAGTATCGCTCGTCGGTATGCTCGTTGTTGATGTAGGGAAATTGACAAAAGTCCCGTCAATCGTCCCCCCCTCGACCAGCATGTAGCGGACTGGCTGCTTGGACAGAATGTCGAAGCTCTGCGGATAGACCGCTGCGGCAACACCTGCCGGCAAGGCAAAGGAAGGAATCCGCTGAAAGCTGATGGCCGGGAAGTACACATCTGTTACCGAGAAATCAGAGTGAATCTCCGATGTGATTCGGCTTATATTAAGCTCCCGCAGAGAGAGGGGATTATAGAGGCCGTCCGGACTTATTCCGTATATGGCAACTTCCATACCCTGCAGTGAGCATCTAACATCAAATTGAAAGAAATCGTAGGTCACTAGGTACGTTCTGTTTACAATCTCGCCTGGGTTGATGAGGAAGAGATCTTCTGCAAATAGTCCCTGAATTCCCGTACTGTTCACTGCCCCCGTCAAGTAGCAGGTTCCCGCTGAATCGGCATTGTTAATGATCTTGATGAGTGCTTGGCTATAAGGCCGGACACCTTGTACTACTTGATTTAATACGTTCATTGTTGATACCACAGGCATTACAAGCCCTCCTTATTGCCACGTATTCTATATACTATATGTAGGTTTCCATAAAAAGTGTGGGGTGTGCTATAGTTACATTAGTCCATGGAATTCGATTGTTTTTTCCTATAGAACTATATAGAATGAACTAAATATCTTTAATTGATAATGATACTCATTATTGATGATGACATAGGAGTATATAACGTGTACACAAAACCCTCTGAACCTCCGAAAAAACCCAAAATTCAGGCACGCCCTGTCAGAGCATTGCTGACGATTGTCATCGGCCTGGCTGCCATCATTCTATTCATTGGGGTATCTATTGCTGTCGGAGCAGCTGATATTCATTTGCAAACTGTCATTGATGCGATCTTCAGATATGATCCCGATTCTACTCAGCACAACATTATTCATGAGCTGCGCATTCCCAGATCCTTGGCAGATGTGCTTATCGGCGCTGCCTTCGCTGTATCGGGAGCCGTCATGCAAGGAATGACACGCAATCCACTCGCGGACTCCGGTATTCTTGGCATCAATGCCGGAGCTACGTTTATGATTGCTCTGTCGCTCGCTTTCTTTCCCGGCATGTCGTATGGAGGAACGATCCTCTTCTCCTTTGTTGGAGCGGCTATGGCGACCGGTCTGATCTATGGGACAAGCTATCTCGGCAAGGCCAAAATCACTCCTGTACGTCTCGTGCTGGCAGGTGCTGCGATTACCTCGCTATTAACGGCACTCAGTCAAGGAATTGCGATCCACTTTAGATTAAGTCAGGACCTTGCTTACTGGGTCGCAGGAGGGGTCGCAGGCATCAAGATGTCGCAGCTCATCGGTGTGCTTCCTTGGATTGTCGGGGCGCTCATCTGTGCGATGCTGATCTCCAGATCCATCACCCTAATTAGTCTAGGGGACGACATCGCCTCCGGGCTTGGTCAAAAAACAGGCATCGTCAAGCTGTTCGGCGGAATAATTGTGCTCATTCTGGCCGGAGCTGCCGTATCTGTTGCCGGGCCGATCGGCTTCGTCGGTCTGGTTGTGCCTCATATGGTACGTTATATCGTAGGCGTAGATTACCGCTATATCATTCCTTGCTCGGCTGTTCTTGGCGGACTGCTCATGCTCCTGGCGGATATGGGTGCACGGACCATCAATCCTCCTTATGAAACACCTATCAGTGCTCTGTTCGCCCTCGTCGGCGTTCCCTTCTTCTTATATATCGCTCGCAAAACAGGGAGGGGACTATAAATGACCCAAGAATCACTTAGACAGCAAATCCAGTCAAGTAAGCATAAGAAAAGAACGAAGCAGTGGATTGTACTCAGCAGCTTCTCGCTGCTCATCATCATATTTACGCTGATCAGCATAAATACCGGATTTTCCAAATTGACCCCGGCTGAGGTTCTAAATACACTGCTGGGGAACGGGACGGCTAGGCAGAATCTCATTCTATTTGAGTTCCGTATGCCGCGGATCATTATTTCGATGCTGGTCGGCGCCGGTCTTGCCGTATCCGGATGTATATTGCAGGGTGTATCCCGCAATGCGCTCGCGGATCCGGGCATTCTCGGCATTACTACTGGTGCGGGCTTCGTTGTTGTAATCTATATATCCTTCTATTCCAGCAACTCCGATGCCCCTGCCTTCCTGCTTCCCATCCTTGCACTCATCGGAGGACTCTCAATAGCAGCGATCATCTATGCTCTCTCTTACAGCAAAAAAGACGGCCTCAATCCTAATCGTATGGTCCTTAACGGTATTGCCATTACCGCAGCAGTAAACGGGCTCATGATTGTGCTGATGCTCCGGCTGAATCCGGAGAAGTATGATATGATCGCGAGCTGGCTTGCGGGGAGCATCTGGGGCTCGACCTGGAATCAAGTCATTGTCCTTGTGCCTTGGGTCCTCTTGCTCATCATCATTGCCTTCGCGCGCTCCAGAATGATGGATGCCCTGACGATGGATGAGCATGTGGCGATGTCTCTTGGTGTTGGACTGAACAAGGAAAGACTGTTTCTTATCCTGATCGCTGTAGGACTTGCCGCATCCTGTGTAGCCTTTACCGGGGGTATCGGCTTTGTCGGGCTGATTGCACCGCATCTCGCCCGCAGGCTTGTTGGTCCGAGCCATAACATGCTCCTGCCAGCTTCGGCACTTGGCGGGGCACTTCTCCTGCTGGTGGCCGATACACTTGGGCGCTCCATCCTCCAGCCTTCCGAGATCCATGCAGGGATCATGGTAGCCATAATTGGAGCTCCTTATTTCTTATATTTACTGTCACGTTCGAGAATGTAAGCTCGCTCTATAGGCAAGCTCCAAACATGACATTGCGATTGGATAAATCCCTGACATTTAAAGTGAAGAAGGTGTGCGGGAAGAGAGCGCGAATGTATTTTAGATATCGTTTGATAAATGGAGGAGGAGCTTAGATGTCCACTGATGCGGTATCTCACAGTACGTCCAGTACTCTCTCGGGGGAGCTGGAGGAGCAGATTATTACATGGAGAAGACATTTGCACCAGCACCCGGAGCTGTCTTTCGAAGAATTCGCCACCTCACAGTTCATATTTGATACACTCAGCCAATTTCCGGGTCTTGAACTGAGCAGACCCACGCCTACCAGCGTCATGGCCAGATTAACGGGGCCTTATCCGGGCAAAGTGCTGGCACTGCGCGCTGATATGGATGCCCTGCCGATTACGGAGGAGAATGATATCCCCTTTGCTTCGATTCATGAAGGTGTAATGCACGCATGCGGACATGACGGACATACCGCCATGCTGCTCGGGGTCGCCAAGATCCTCGCGGAGCGCAAGGATTCCCTGCATGGCGAGATCCGGTTTCTGTTTCAGCATGCGGAGGAGCTGCTGCCTGGGGGAGCCCAGGAGATGGTCAAGGCCGGCGTGATGGAAGGTGTAGACTACGTCGTTGGCAGCCATCTGGATGCAGGTCTCCCTACCGGTCAGATTGGCATCATTTATGGCCCGGCCATGGCTTCGCCGGATAGTTTCCGTCTTACGATCACTGGCAAGGGCGGGCATGCTGCCTATCCTCATATGACGGTCGATCCGATTGCCGTCGGAGCACAGGTTGTGATCAATCTACAGCATATCGCATCCCGCAACATAGACCCGATCGATCATTTAGTCGTCTCCGTCACCAAGTTTATTAGCGGTACCGCCTATAATGTCATTCCCGGCTCTGCTGAACTGGCTGGCACAGTTCGCAGCTTCACTCCCGAAGTGCGCCGTGAGGTTCCCGAGCTGATGCATCGCATACTGCGCGGAATTACTGAAGCTCATAATGCCGAGTATGAACTCGACTATGAATACGGCTACCATCCTGTCGTGAATGAGACGGAGGTCACTCAAGTCGTGCACACAGCAGCTGAAGAGCTGTTCGGTAAAGATCGTATCGCTATGATTCGACCTGCGATGGGTGGAGAAGATTTCTCGGCATATCAGCAGGAAGCCCCTGGTGTATTCTTCAGAGTAGGCTCTCGTAATGAAGAGCAGGGCATCGTCTATCCTCACCACCATGCACGCTTTAATATAGACGATGAAGCACTGGCCTATGGAGTTCAAGTCTTTGTCAGAACAGCAGAGAAGCTGCTGAAATGGACTTGATATGATCAGATAACCTCTCTGCATGGAACCATCGAATTGAAGCACCTTAAGCTCTATCCATATATTTATGAAATGAAGAATAGCCGCTTCGATATCAACGGCTATTCTTCATATTGCTTCAAGCTTTGCATCAGTAATAATCGAACATGTTCTTTGAGTACATCCGGCTCAAGCACCTTCACTTCGGGACCATAGGACAACAATCGCCGCGCAGTATAGGCGAGCTCCGATTCCGGAATCCTCCCTCTCCAGATCCCTTCGTGCAAGTCCGCAAAGATAGGATCATTCTCAGCCAGCCGCTCTCCAATATTCGTAAAGACGACCACCGCAGCATGTCCTTGAGGCTGCTCCACTCTATGAAGCCACTCCTTCAAAGTAGGGAGCGTTTCATTACTCTCTTCCAGCATCTTGGCAGCATCCATCCGATCTACCCTGTACAGCAGCGTTCTCCCGTCGTCCTTCTGTGCCGGCATATACCAGAAGCCATGCTCGTAGTACAGGCCCAGCGGGAACGCGTCATGAACCTTCATGTCTGATTTTCCTGCGTAAGTAAACTGCAGCTTTCTTCGATCTATCGCTGCATTCAGTACCACCGTCGTGTATGGAGCCGGTCTTGCCTTGACGGACGAGATAAACATAATATGCTCTTTTGTACGGTCAATTCGATCCTGAACCTCAAGGGGAAGGTCATTCGCATAATATTCTGACAATGCCTCCCTGATACCGCCGTAAGGCATATCCTGAATCTTTTCCAGCCATTCCATCATCAAGTAGATTCCATATGCTTCCTGTAAACGAAGCTGAAGAGGTGGTAAAATACCATTTTGCAAGACCTGATACCCGCCATGGGCTCCAACCTCGGTATATACAGGCATTCCTAACTCCTGCAAGGCAGTCAGATCCCGCTGTATTGTACGAATGGACACCTCAAACCGCTGTGCAAGCTCACGGGCCGTATATTTCTTGCGAGAATTCAATAGTCTCATGATGGCAAGTCTTCTGCGATTCATCAGCATACCTCCACCTTTGTTGATTTTCAGAAGATAACAGGCCTTGAAGGAGACCCAGTTTCATGCTCTCAAACCGTATTATTGATGATAATAAACGGATTGTGGATGACATGGACTTTTTTTATCCTATTTTAGCTTTTGTGTATTACAGTTACAAAGCAGTCAAGTAATTCATACATCCGTATTGTTTTGTCCTGACGGAGGCAATCTATATTTACTGCCATATGAAATGGGATGGATTGCTTTGTCAACTTTTACTACACATGGGTATCAATAAACGGAAGGGAAACCTTACCCGTTTACATAGGAGACAAACCGTCGTTAGCTGAATTTACACTTGGCATTGCAGGAAGTGCACAGCCCTTTTTACTTCGTTCATGATAATTTGGCAGGCAGATGCTTAATATTACCTCCTGCAAAGTTTTTGACAGGTAAAAACATCTAACGGTATGATTAGCAGAAGCACAGGAGGTTATTTCATGTCAGACATCACGAAAAAGGACATTGTCGACAGTGTCCCGCAGAAAGGTTTTTTTGGACATCCTAAAGGGTTGTTCACCTTATTCTTTACAGAGTTCTGGGAACGCTTCTCCTATTATGGAATGAGAGCGATCCTTCTCTACTATATGTACGATACGGTGACAAACGGTGGACTCGGCATTGCCGAATCTACGGCATTGTCCATCATGTCGATCTACGGTTCACTCGTATACATGTCCGGAATCATCGGCGGCTGGTTAGCCGACCGGGTATTTGGTACGTCCAAGGCCGTCTTCTATGGTGGTATACTTATCATGTTCGGTCATATCTTGCTTGCGATTCCAGGCAGTGTGGCCACATTCTTTGGCTCCATGGTACTGATCGTACTCGGTACCGGATTATTGAAGCCCAACGTGTCGAGTGTCGTCGGCGATATTTATGCGACGGAAGACGACCGCCGCGATGCCGGTTTCAGTATCTTTTATATGGGGATTAACCTGGGGGGCTTCCTTGCTCCGCTGATCGTAGGTACGCTGGGTGAGTACAACTATCACCTTGGTTTTGGTGTCGCAGCTGTAGGTATGTTCCTGGGTCTTGTTGTATTTATGCTGACCAAGAAGAAGAACCTCGGTCTTGCGGGTACAGTGGTAGCTAACCCAATTCCACCTGAGAAGAAGAAAAAGCTGTACACTTCGATCGTAATCGGAATCATTGTCGTTGCTGTTATCGCTGTGGCAGGTGCCCAGACCGGCTTACTTACGTTTGACTCCTTTATTTTCATTGTCGGGATTCTCGGTATTCTAATTCCGGCCGCTTACTTTATTGTCATGTACAACAGTCCGAAAACAAGCAAGGTGGAGCGCTCGCGTATACTCGCGTACATCCCGCTCTTTATCGCCTCTGTTATGTTCTGGGCTATTCAGGAGCAAGGTTCAACGATTCTCGCTTCTTATGCAGATAACCGGACTCAGCTGGAATTCGCAGGCATCACGATTGCACCAGCCTGGTTCCAATCCGCGAATCCGCTGTTTATCATTATCCTGGCACCGGTATTCGCCTGGCTGTGGGTTAAGCTTGGAGACCGTCAGCCGTCCATTCCGCAAAAGTTCTCGCTCGGGCTTCTGTTCGCAGGGCTATCGTTCCTTGTCATCCTGCTGCCAGCCTACTTCGGCGGAAGCGATACACTGGTTAATCCGCTGTGGCTCGTACTCAGCTACTTCATCGTCGTGCTCGGTGAGCTGTGTCTGTCACCGGTCGGTCTGTCCGCGACAACGAAGCTTGCGCCTGCAGCCTTCTCGGCTCAAACGATGAGTCTGTGGTTCTTGACGAATGCGGCTGCTCAGGCGATTAATGCTCAGGTCGTTAAGCTGTACTCACCTGAATCTGAAATGGCATACTTCGGTATCATCGGGGCGATCTCCATCGTACTCGCGATTATTCTGTTCGCTATTTCTCCGATCATCCAGCGTGCCATGAAGGGTATTAGATAACGATGATTTAGGAAAGAGCTGTTTACAGTCCATAATGGACCGTAAACAGCTCTTTTTTTGTACAAACCGATGCAGACTAAATTTTACATTGCGATTACATTGTTTTAAGGATGCATTAAGCTTGCTGCCCTATAATAATATGATATTTAGCAATTTCGCTCTGTTTAAGGGAAGGCTACGGTGGGTTATATTAATCATCATATCCCATAAGGATGCGAATACGCTAAGAAATAAAGAGGTGTTTATATATGCTTAGAAAACTGATCGACAAGGTTCTTCACTCCACTTCGCACAGTCAGGGACGCAAACGATACAGCAGCTCAGACCGGAAATACCGTAAACGTTCTTCAAGCTCTCATCGTTATTCACGCAGAGGCTCCTCGTCCGATTACAAGCACAGACACAACCGTAACGGCTCCTCATACTACAAGAGCAGAAAATATAGTTCAAGCTAGGCCGTGCCTAATTAGATACGAAATGCCGAAGGAAAGGGAGGAATCCCTTTCCTTTTTTTGTCCCGTGTCAAAAAAAGGATGAGCCAAGCTGGCTCATCCTTACCATTGATATATTAAGATAGTACCTTCTCCCGGCTGCCGTCCACGTCCTTCTTGATCTGCTTACTGCGCAGCTGTCCGCAGGCAGCATCAATATCCGTTCCGTGCTCCAGCCGCACACTTACGCTGATATTTTGCTTCTTGAGCGTATCATAGAAGGAAGTAATGGAGTCCTTCTCGCTCCGCTGATACTGGCTATGCTCATCTACAGGGTTGTATGGGATGAGGTTGACGATCGCGAGGCTCCGTCTATGCTTCAGCAGCTCTGCGAGCTCTAATGCATGCTCCGGCTGGTCATTTACATCCTTCAGCAAAATATACTCCACCGTAATCCGGCGATTGGTCTTATCCCAGTAATACTCAAGCGCGTCCATCAGCTTCTCGATCGGGATGGCCTTGTTAATCTTCATAATACGTGTTCTTAGATCATTGTTCGGTGCATGCAGCGATACCGCAAGGTTAACGTTCAGGTCCGAATCCGCGAACTCCTTGATCTTGCCGGCCAGTCCGCTGGTTGAGACGGTGATGTGGCGTCCTCCGATCGCAAGCCCTTTGTGATCCTTCACGACACGAATGAAATCAGACATGTTCTTATAATTATCAAACGGTTCTCCGATCCCCATAACGACGATGTGACTCACTCTCTCACCCGTACCCATCGAATCGAGATGCAGCTGCACCTTCATGATCTGCTCGACAATCTCTCCGCTGCTCAGATCCCTGCTCTTCTTGAGCAATCCGCTCGCACAGAAGCTGCAGCCAATGTTACAGCCAACCTGCGTTGTCACGCAGACGGACAAGCCAAATTTGTGGCGCATAAGCACGGTTTCAATCAAGTTGCCATCGGACAAGCGGAACAGAAATTTTATCGTCCCGTCGATGGACTCCTGACGCGTATGCTCAGTCAGCGTTTGAATAGAGAAGTGTTCCGACAGCAGCTGAAGGCAGTCCTTATTGACTTCTTCCATTTGTTCAAATTCTGTAACCCGTCTTCTGTAGAGCCATTCCCATACATGGGTGGCCCGGGATTTCTTGTGGCCCTTCTCTTCGAGCCAGGCTCCCATTTGATCAAGTGTTAATCCATAGATGGATGGTTTAATCATGAATCTTTTGCCCTCTTTTCACATACCAGGATTGTGCGTCATTCTGTATGAAACGAGCAGAATCCTCATACTTCAATATATTTAAACAATCAATAAAACGATGAATTTGAAAATGTCGTATAGACAACGATCAGCTTAGTAACGAACAACCGGAATTTGGTCTCTATAATCATGCGGTAATCCGTCTATTATTGTCCCAAACTTTTCACGTTTAAACAAGGCTTAATCCATGGAACTTGAAAAAGACGGCCCCCTATAAGATTAGGAACCGCCTTAACTCGAAATTTTTAAAAATCAATATGATCCGGATCTGGACCTACCCGGTCATTTTGATTCAATTGATCTATTCTAGCCATCTCTTCATCCGATAGGGTGAAGTCAAATACTGTGGCGTTCTCTATAATCCGGTGCTCCTTTGTGGATTTGGGAATCGTGACAATTCCATGCTGGAGATCCCAGCGCAAGATGACTTGGGCCACTGAACGGCCATGACGCTCTGCGATGTCTTGCAGCACCGGCTGATCCAGCAGCTGCCCTTGCATGAGCGGGGACCAGGCTTCAATCTGAATATGATGCTTGGCCGCATAATCGCGCAGCTCGGTTTGGCTCAAATAAGGATGAAGCTCAATTTGGTTAACGACCGGTGTAAATTCAGCATCCGCCAGCAGATCCTCCAAGTGATGGATTTGGAAGTTACTCACTCCAATTGCTCTCACTCTTCCATCCTTGTACAGCGTTTCAAGCGCTCTCCACGCTTCTTTATACTTCCCTTGCACCGGCCAATGCACAAGATACAGATCCAGATACTCCAGTCCCAGCTTGTTAAGACTTGCCTCATAGGCAGCCAGCGTCTCCTCATATCCCAGATCGGCGTTCCACACCTTCGAAGTGATGAACAGCTCCTCTCTTGAGAGTCCGTTCTCCTGCAGAGCTTCACGAATGGCCTGTCCAACGCCGGCCTCATTCTGATATACGCTCGCTGTGTCGATGCTGCGGTAGCCGTGAGCTATAGCATTTTTCACAGCTTGAACGAGCTCCTCGCCCTCCTCCACTTTAAAAACGCCAAGACCAAACCATGGCATGTTCACTCCGTTATTCAGCTTAACCGTGTCTTGTAAATGCATTGCTGTAATCATTTGTACATTCCTCCATTATTGTTAATTGTTCAGGCTGCCGGACTCGTGTGAACCGGTACCTGTTTTCTTTCCAGCATTAAGCTCCATATGGTGAGCAGTACTGCCCCCAGAACCATCAGCGATCCAACCCAAGGGGTATGAATCAATCCGATGGAATCGTTGACCACGCCGCCGAGATAAGCTCCGATCGCAATTCCCGCATTAAAGGCTGCGATGTTCAGTGAGGAAGCTACATCCTTGGCCTCCGGTACATACCGCTCTGCCAGAATAACCACATAGACTTGCAGTCCGGGAACGTTCATAAAGGCAAACAATCCCATCATAAAAATGGTGATGAGCCCTACAATCTTAAACGGTGCTGTAAAAGCAAGCATGAGCAGCACTACAGCTTGTAGAATAAACATAACGAGCAGCGACTTGAGCGGGTTTCGATCGGCCGCTTTGCCGCCAATGATATTACCAACGGCAATGGCGATTCCGTATAGCAGCAGGATGGCCGCTACCGTATTTTCTGAAAATCCGGTTATATCATGCAGCAACGGGGATAAATAAGTGTAAACAACAAACGTTCCTCCGTATCCGAGTGCCGTTATAGCTAGAATTAACAATAGTCTTCCGTTCGTAAGCAGCCTGCCCTGATCCCGAAAGCGCACGGTCTTGCCTTTTTGCAGCTCAGATGGAACGAGGACGGCATTCGCGATGAATGCGAGAATACCGATAATGATGATCGTGACAAAAGCCGCTCTCCAGCCGATCTGGCCTCCGATAAATGTACCCAGCGGCACACCCGTTACGGTCGCTACCGTAAGACCTGTGAACATGGCGGATATGGCACTTGCCCGCTTATCTTCCTTGACGAGATCTGCCGCGATCGTTGATCCTACCGACATGAAGACCCCATGTGTAAATGCAGACAGAACACGGGCAGTCAGCAGAACTGCAATGCCGTCGGCCATGGCGGCTACACTGTTCGCAATAATAAATAGAATCATAATGGATAATAGCAAGGCTTTGCGCGGCACACGGGCCGTAAGTGACGTCAGAATCGGTGCCCCGAAGGTGACTCCAAGCGCATACAGTGTCACCGTCAGCCCTGCGGTGGTAACGGATATATTCAGGTCATCAGCAATCATGGGCAGCAGCCCTACACTAATAAACTCGGTTGTTCCAATGGCAAAGGCACTGATCGCCAGGGCTAACAGCGCCAAGGTGCTTCGTTTTTTTTCGAATGACATGGACTTTTCGCTCCTGTATGATAGAATCGCCGGCCGGCAAAAGCTATTATGATCCATATGAGTTATAATGAACAGTACGTACTTTAAAGTACTATAGGTACTTTTTAGTGCCTTTTGGAAAGGGATGATGCAGATGAACAAGAAATATAACATCTCTGTGGAAGCAACACTTGAGGTCATCGGTGGAAAGTGGAAGAGCGTCATTCTGTGCCACCTGACTCACGGCAGGAAGCGCACCAGTGATCTTCGCAGGCTCATGCCCAATATTACGCAAAAAATGCTGACCCAGCAGCTTCGCGAGCTTGAGGAGGACGGAATCGTAAACCGAATCAGCTATAATGAGGTCCCGCCACGGGTCGAATATGAGCTGACCGAGTATGGCTGGAGCCTCAAACCGATTCTGGACTCCATGTGCAATTGGGGAGAACAACATATTATTAAGGAGCATGGCAGTTTGACCGATATGCTGGAGGACAGCATTCTGAACAAGAAGGAAGAGCATTCGGTCACTTAGTATATTCTCAATTAGAACAGAACGCACAAAGAACGCCGGAACCACTATGCAGTGGGTGCCCGGCGTTCTTATGCATATCTAATATATTATTGTGGTCTCTTACAGTGCTTCTACGTCAAAGCCTGCTTGTTTCCACGCTGCTGTACCGCCGTCAATAAAATGAACGTCAGTGAAGCCCATCTGATGCAAGATATAAGCACCTAGAGTAGCTTGTCCGCCTGCACCGCACGTAACAAGAACAGGACGGCTGCGATCAGCTAGACGCTCGTCACGAAGCTCAGCTGGCAGCTCAAGATCTGCACGAATCGGCAGCATGCCAAGAGAGATGTTGACACTGCTCGGAATGAGTCCGCAAGCACCGGCATCAGCGGCATCCTGTACATCGATCACTAGCGTGTTCGGTTTGTCAGCAATTTGCTGCTTCGCTTCCTGGGAGCTAATCCCGGATACATGCTTCAATGCTTCTTCAATCATATTCTTAAATGTCAAAGCCATTCGTCATACACTCCTTTTTCCGTATGGGGATTGGCACGTTTAACTTCGCGCCTTATTTATTCTATCATGCACGATTCAATTATGCGAAATGAATGCTCAAATAGACTTATAAAAAAGAGACAGGAGTCCTCCACTACCCCTGTCCTTCCTTCCCAATGGATTCCACACATATCTCAACTGTTCGCTATACTCTTGTCTTGAATAGCAAGTACACAAAGTAAGGAACCCCTATGATGGATATAACGATACCCACCGGCAGCTCCGCCGGTGCAAAGATGGACTTGCCGATGAGATCGCCGACGACCACCATTGCCATCCCTATAAGCCCGGATACAGGAATAACATGCCGGTGCTTAATCCCGACAAGCCTGCGGGCGATATGCGGTGCAATCAGTCCGACAAAGCCCACGCTTCCTGATACCGCTACACACGCACTCACAATGCCAACACTGAACAGGAGCAGCCATAAGCGTTCACGGTGTACACGCACACCGGCTCCCAAGGCACTGAGTTCTTCAAGCTGCATGACATCAAGCACGAGTGATTTACTCCAGATCAGCGGGATTAATATGATCAGCCATGGCAGCATGGCAAGGATAAACTGCCAGTTCGCATTATAGATACTGCCTGACAGCCATACTGTGGCCATCTCGAAGTCACTTGGGTTCATTTTGAGCGATACATACAAGGTCAGTGCACCGAACCCTGACGATACCGCGATCCCTACCAAAATGAGCCGCTGCGAATCGAGTCTTCCTTTGTCCATCGTAAACAGCAGGATGAAAGCCGCCGCTATAAGCCCGCCGACGAGCCCGAACAAGGGCATCAGCATAATAGAGCCAAAGCTCGCTCCTGTAATCGTTCCTTGGAACAAGAACATGAACAGCACGACCGCTGAGCCAGCCCCTGCGTTAATACCTAACATCCCGGGGTCCGCAAGCGGATTACGGACGATACCCTGAATAACGGCACCCGCTACCCCAAGCCCCAGTCCGAGTAATATGGCAATGACAATTCGAGGCAGCCTGAAATCAAAGATTACCAGATCGTGCTCTGGCGTCGGATCAATCCGAAGCAGTGTCTTGATCACCTCAGCTACCGTCATGTCAAAGGTGCCATTCGTTACACTGATATAAGAAGCGGTAAGGATAATGAATAGCGAAACGGTAACAACCGTCCATCGCTTAAAACGAGCGGTTCTAGGCATTGGACTTCCCTCCTCTGGTCTTGATCAGGTAGAGGAAGAATGGTACACCAAATATGGCTGTCACAACGCCAATCGGTGTCTCAAACGGAGCGTTGATAAACCGGCTCATAATATCACACCAAGCCAGGAATATGCCTCCGATTAACGCAGAGCATGGGATGACCCATTTATAATCAATACCGACAATAAACCGGGTAATGTGCGGAATGAGAAGACCGACAAATCCGATCTTACCCGCAAGCGCTACTGAAATTCCTGTCAGAATGACTACGCTGAGAATGGACAATGCCTTGACCCATTTGGTCCGTTGGCCAAGACTGGTAGCCATCTCCTCGCCCATCGACAGAATCGTAATGGACCGTGCCAGACCCATGGCAAGCACAAGGCCGGCAATCGCGAATGGAATAATGAGCTTGATCAGCTCAGGATCCATCTGATGGAGTCTGGCATTGTACCAGAAGCTGACCGTCTGCGATACCTGAAAATAAGTAGCTGCCGCCTCGGACAGTCCACTCAAGAAGGTCCCGATGATCGTTCCGAGAATGGCCATCCTGACCGGTGTCATCCCCCTCGGCAGCAGCCATGCAAGTGAGAACACGATGCCGGCACCGATGGCAGAACCGATCAAGGAGTAAGCTATGTATCCCAATGAGGATGTGTTAGGGAGCAGAATCATACAGATCGTGATTACAAATACGGAACCGTCCGATACACCCATTATGGAAGGTGAAGCCAAATAATTTCTCGTCATCCCCTGCATCAGCGCACCGGAGACAGCTAGAAACGCACCAATTAATAATGCCCCCACGACTCGAGGGAGTCGTGAGGTTAGTATAATCTGGTGATCGATACTGTCCGAGTCGAATTGGAATAAGGCATTCCATACTTCAGACGCGTTAATATCCTTGGCACCATATAGTATCGAGACGAGAATGGTAACAGCTATGATGACCGGAGCGACCAGGCATATGAGCAGCGGATGTACTCGTCTTTTGGATAACATGGATGAATGAAAGCTCGTTTACTTCTTCAGCTCTGCCACAGCAGCTGTCAGGAAGTTTGTTCTGCTCCAAGCAGGTCCGCCTTCAGACAATGGATCAATGATATTGGTATATACATGTCCATCCTTGAAAGCATTTGTTTTTTGAATAATCGGGTTGTTCTGGATGTCTTCGAGTGCAGTAAGTTTATCCGCGTTCTCCGCATCTGCAAATTGCAGGAAGACATAATCAGGATTAATCTCGGCAAACTGCTCAACCGTAATCAGCTCCTGCGCTTTGGCTGCAGCTACTGCATCTGGAACAGTCAAGCCTAGGTCAGTGTAAAGCACAGGGTTAAAAAATACGTCCTGCGGGTAAACATACATCTCTCCACCACGAATACGGATCGCCATGACCTTCTTACCTTCAAGCTTCGTACCAAGCTCCGCTTTGGCTGCTTCTGCCTCTGCTTTGTAATCTTCAATGACTTTAGCTGCCTCATCCTGTTTGCCGGACAGTTCACCCATCAGGTTCAGGTTAGCTTCCCAATCCGTTGAGATATGAGACACTTGAATAAGTGGAGCGATCTTTTTCAGCTGTTCTACAACTTCTGGTTTGAATTTGGTTGTTCCCAGAATAACGTCTGGCTTCAAGGAAAGAATCGTTTCGAAGTTAGGCTCTTGCTTCGCTCCGATCGAGGTTGCCCCTTCCGTAATCGAAGCGTAGCGTTCAGGGAACTCGCCGCCTACTTCGATAGCACCTGTCAGCGGCACATCAAGTACAAGAGCGTCCTCCATCGCCTCCATAGCGCCCGTTACGACGATCTTCTCCACATTTGCTGGAAGAGTATACTCTTCTCCCAGATATGTAACCGTACGTGTCTCGCCTTCTGTACTGTCTGTTTCTGTTGTATCGGTTTCTGTAGTATCCGTTTCGGCAGGCTGCTCAGAAGCAGCTGGAGTTGTCTCTGATGTGCCGCTTGCGGTCTCGTTTGTGTCGCTTGCTTGTCCGCATGCTGCCAGCATGACCAGCATCAGAACGAGCATGGCATAAAAGGAAATCTTTTTCATGAAAATAGGAACCCCTCTCTTATATCTCCATAATTGATAATGATTATCATTATTGAATATTATAAGAGTTTTATAAAGGTATCCATGGACATTACTCGGTAAAGACATGGACTAAATCCACATTTTTTACCAATACCTAGGAAAAACGGCTGCCTAAGAAGGTTAACTCCTGCTGCTTCTTATATTCAGATGGGGAAACACCCATCATTTTTTTAAATTTACGGCTGAAATAGAATTCATCCGGGTACCCGACTAAGTGGGCAATATCCCGCAGCTTGAGCTCTGAATCCATCATGAGCTGCTTAGCATGCTCCATCCGCGTCGTCGCAATATATTCGGTTACACTTACTCCATATTGCTTCTTGAACAGTTCACTGTAATACTTCAAGCTGAGTCCCGCCATCCGTCCGAGCCGCTCCAGTGTCAGATTCTCATCATAATGCTGATCAATATACTCTTTTGTCTTCTGAAGTGTCGAGTTCGAGTCCTGCACATCAGATGTACGGCTTTTTGCTACCCAGTACAGAAATTCCTGAAAAATAATCTGGCTGCGGTAGCGTCCAAGTCCCTCACCGCTGTGCCAATGACCATATATGGACTGACACATTCCTGTGAACCAGCTTGCCTCTTGACTGAGCAGCTCACTGCCTGGTTCCATAATGTAATCATCAACAACGACAAGCGGACCCTTGTTGCCCTGTTCCTGGTAGATATCATACTCTATAATCATTAAATCGAGATCCCGGCCGCAGTTACATGTCATTTCAATACTCGCTTCCGGCACACAGGAATACACGCAGGGCTTCTCTACTTGATATGAACAGTTGTTCATCGTAAGGGAGCCCTTTCCATCCGTGATCACAAGCAGTCTGCGTGATGCTGTACGGGTTCTCGGAAGGGACCATCTTGATCTGGTACTGACTCTTGCAATATCACGCAGTCTTACCGATGAATAATCAAGCGTCTTGCTTGCCAATTCATGATCTGCACTATCCATCTTCCATTCATACATGTTGGAATCACCACCTCATTAATGATAATGATTATCAATATCATAAAGAGTATATCAAATTTCACGACTTTGCAGTGATTTTTTTTGAAATAAACGAAAATTCATTTTCATCCGCAGAAAAAAAGACAGCTTCCTCAAAAAGCACTCCTGAGAAAAGTTGTCTTGTTGTCTGTTATTCGCTCGCCCAGTCCGCAAATCGTAAAGCCCGATTAATCAGTACAGGCAGAATGGAGCTGTGATTCTCGTCCTCGAATTCCTTGAATACAGCGTGTACGCCATATTCGGATAGAGCAGAGAGCCGTTCTGCCTGCTTCTTGGCATTCTCAATCATCGGGATCTTGAAGTTTCCCTCCAGCTCGCCTACAGCCACCAGAACCCGAACCTTCAGTGATGCAAGCTCTCCGGATGTCAACGCCTTCGTCCAAGTCTCCTCCTGCTGCGCAAGATAAGATCCATTCCAATGAATAGAAGGACTTCCGGCAATGTAGGTATGAAAAGTACCCGGTCTCGCAAACAGCATGTGCAGCACGAACAAGCCTCCGAGTGAATGTCCGATGATCATTTGTTTGCTTGCATTCACCGAATAATGCTGCTCTATATCCGGTTTGAGCTGTTCTTCAATAAAGGACATAAATTCCTTAGCTCCGCCCTGCTCCGGACGTTCTCTTCCCCCTGGCATCACAGGCAGCTCCGCTTCATTAGCCGGCATCGTCAGATCATAGTGCCTGCGCGGCGGAAACGGCGCATCCAGATCATAGCCAATACCGACCACAATCGCTGGAACGACCCCCGTCTTCTCCCGTCTAACCGATTGAATTCGAATCATTTCCGTTGTCATTGCAAAGGTCGCATTGCCATCAAGGGTATAAATGATAGGAAAGCCTTCTGCTGGAGGCTCCTCTACTGGGCAATACACACAAATTCGATAGTCATGTCCGTTAAATCGGGAACGCAGGATCCATTCTTTTGTTGCAGAAAGTGTGACCTGCTTCGCTGAAGTTGTTGTCATACCTCTCCTCCTCCCTACTTGCCTAGCCATTATAGAGTATTCGCCCCTGACAAAACATGGACTTATTCCGTCTCAAAGTCTAGTCAGCACCAGAGATCGTACTTCTTGCAATTCGAACGAGCTCTTCTTGGTCCGCTGTGTGACTGGTCAGCACATAATTGGCTGTGAATTCTCTCTCTTGGATTGCCCAGATCAGCGAGTTCTCGTGCATATGATCATTCTTATAATAATAGGTATCCACCCCATTAATCTCTGTCACGTTATCAATCGTTGGAGCATCATCATAAAAATGGGTTTCTTCTTGAGTTTGAGTAAAATGAATGTTGTAGTCGATTACGTGCTTGCCGTTCTGGTAGCTCAGTATAATTGAATTCTGCTTACTGCCTAGCTTTTGAGTATAATAACCGTATTCTTGTCCATTTGAGGCAATACCATAAACGATCTCTCCCTTTTCCCTTACTGATGGGTTTGAGTTCATATAGATGGATGCTTCCTTGAAACGATACTCATCAGACAACTGCCTCGGAAATTGGTTTGACTTGAATGGAACAGAAACAGCTTTCAGAAATTGTTCATAATCCGTGTATTTGTATGGTGAAATGGTCCCCATCATATTTTCCGGATTTTTATTCTCAATGTCCTCCTTGGTGCCAAAATAGACTGTAGCCGACTCTCCGGGAGGTAGCATTTCTCGAATTTCATTTAAAGCAATCTCATGAGTTGTTGGAATGGACTTATCCGTGAGATGTACTTCCATTACCGTGTTTCCATCTTTATCTTGCAGCTCAAACCAATCTGCTGCAACAAATGAAAAGCCAGTAAGTAATCCTACCACTGCCACTACAAGCGTTACACGTTTTAATATCACAAATCTAAGTTTCCCCCTTGACTGCTCCAACCTGTTAATATTGTCCATGATATTTAAGGAGAAATCCCGCTTGGGTAAATACGATGTATTGAACAGATTATTTAGATCGTTAATATCATCATCTAAATGCTGTTTTTGTTCCATTTTGGGTACTCCTCCATTTGAATCAATTTGAGTTTTTTTCGAATGCGTTCAAATCGCTTGCGGAGTGCTGCTGGCGTTCGGTTCATAATTCGGCTGATTTCCTCGAAGCTCTTCTCTTCACTTACTCTCAGTACGAGCAAATTTCGATCCTCTGGGGATAGTAGGCTTAATAGCTCATGAATAGATGGAGAATAATCCAACATCCCTTGCGATTGCTCACATTGTACACGATAAAGATTAAGTATTTTATAACGCACTTTACGCTTTTTAAGTAAATTAATACAGTGATAATAAGCCAATTTATATAGCCATCCTGAGAAGGCTGTGCTGCTGGCATATTTACTTATCTTTTGATAACACTTTAAGAAAATTTCTTGTACCGCATCTTCGGCCTCTTGACGGTTTCCTAGCATGTGATAACAATACAGGTGAATTTTTCGCTGATACTTGTAAACAAGAAGTCGAAACGCTTCCTTGTCTCCGTTCTTGACTTGATCAACAATAAGCTCTATTTCTATTTCTATGTCTATATTATCCTCGCTCATAGCTCCTCCTTCCCTACAGGGCGCCCTGTCTATGAGTAATAACAAAGTAAAATGCTTATTTGTGACATTCATTTGATTATTAATAGCAAATAATCTGATCATCAGTTGTCATCTTAATAAAGAAAAAGCTGTTCAATACCGCCATCGGCAGCATTGAACAGCTCAGTGCTCATGTTACAGTGTCGTGCTATTACATGCGCTCTACGGCATACCAGCCGTCTTCAAACGTAACCGTTGCATCCAGTGCTTCTGCAATGGAACGCAGTGGAACATAGACCATCCCATGCTCCATATAAGGTGCAGAAGGCAAGGTTACCTTCTCTCCATTGACGACAGCTTGTTTAGAGCCCAGCGTATAAGTGGACTGCGCAAGTGTCAGGTCATTCGTAACGACAATCTGATTCGAGCCTTTGGTCCATTTCACATCCGCTTCAAACTGGTCTGCAAAATAACGAAGGGCTACAAATCCAGTACCGTCGTAATTCACCAATCCGTAGTACTCGTCTTCCGGATCAAGATAAGTGAACATGCTGGTCATACCGGAGTTCAGCAGCAGCTCATGCACCGGTGCGGACCCTTCAAAATTACGCAGAATTTCGCCTGTCGTTGCTTCACCATACATCACATCAAGAACACCACTCGAAGTGTCGACTTTATCTGCCTTAACTTCAGTTCCATAGTTCCAAATCTCAGAAGTGCTTACAAGCTTGATTTCATTGATTGGCAGTTCATCCGATGCCGGAATGGCTACCTTCAGCTCCATATCTGATTTGCGTGCATTCAGCTCGCTGTCGAAATAATAATCTACTGTAAGATTCGTATTATCGCCAAATACGGTCTTCAGCTCTGGTGTTTCATTGAACAATTTCTCAACTTCCTGATCATAGTCCACCAGGAGCTCATCCAGATACCCTGTGATCGCGCCATGAATCATCGCTACCGTCGTATCCTTGGATTCCGGAGACAGAAACTCCGAAGCTCCTTCCAGTGACTCATCTTCTGCTTCGATCGCAACAACCATGACCGAGATGGCATCGTAGAGATTGCCGATGAGCTGCTTCAAGCCTTCTTCATCCTCAGCAATAGAAGTCAAGAATGGACGAATGAGCTCAACCATCTCTGTACCACTGAGTTCCACATGAAGCTGAGTAAGGTCAAGCTGCTCTCCATTGACTTTCTCTTGTACCTTCGCAACAGAGATCGTCTCTGGATTAGGCAAATGCTTCACTAAGAAGCTCGCCAATTCCCAGGTTACATCCTCTACCTGCTCATAATATTCTGTCATCTCTGGTGTTTCTAACTCTTCCCCAAGCGAGAAGTAAACCGGCTTCTCTGCACCCTCAATATCAAGGGCAAACCCGGCTTTATCCATGCTGAAGAGGAATGGAATTTCATTATCCGAATAGTATACAGAGCCTGTAACCGAAGCATGATCCATATCTTCTGATTTTGCGCTGTCAATATGTACAGATATGGAGTTCAATAGGTCTATCATTTCCTTATCTTCCGCAGTTGCATTCGCAGACGGTGTAACTTCCAGATCGAGTGTCTGACGGGATTCCATCGGCTGATATAATTTTTCCTTGCTTCCTAGTATGGCTGAATTGACATCAAATCCACCTACTGACTGACAGCCTGTCAATACGACCAGCATGAAAATGAGTGGCGCGGCGAGCCACTTAAACGATTTACGATTAATAATATTGCTCTCCCCCTTAAACGTTATGGACGTACTCCTTCATACTATATTTAGAGGGAAAATATGTAAACCTATTTTTTTAAAAAATGCCTATATATCCTTGTGTATCAATTGTTGAGAAATGATGACAATAGTCGACAATCTATCATATTCCTCTGTTTTTCATGAAAATATTAATATTTTCGGCATGATGTAATAAAGATTCTATTGCAACTTTATGTAGAACGCCGGCGTCAGTAGAAGTATTAATTAAATCAAAAGGAGTCGTTATACAGATGAAAAAAAGCCGAATTATCCTCTATGCAGCAAGCGCCGCAGTGTTACTATGGATCACTGGATGTAGTCAAGCAGAGACGGAGACTTCGACTCCTGATCTTCCCGACCCTGTTAATGCGACAGAAACAGCGCCAAAAACTGTTCCAGCAGAGCAGCCGGAGGCTGAAGAACAAACGATTATATTTGAAAGGTCCGCCCCCTCTGATCCCACTAAATTTCAAGAAGGTGTCTCTATAGATATGGCAGGTTATGTACAGGATTTTTTTACATTGGACATGGCGGAGACCATCCAACGCAATATGGAAGCGATCGTCAGCAATGATTCAGAAGGCTTCTCAGAAGGAATGTCCGAGGATGTAGTGGAACAAAATCTGAATTTATTAGCCTATCTGCACACGGATGGAGAAGCGATTGAGTTCCAATCTGTTGATTCAATCACTTATTTGGAGAAGGAGAAAAGAATCCAAATTGCAGTAAGCTATGCCATTCAGATGAAAGAAGAAGTCACCTATGGATCTTTTGAATATACTTTGATTCCGGAGAAGGGGACAGAAGAGGACAGGTGGATCATCGCTACCATGGACTAGAAAGTAGATCCAATGCGAACAAGCAAACCCCCATCAGCAAGATGAGGGTTCACAACAAAAGAATGAAATGGATGGATTTATTCCTTATTGAAAATGAGGGCTGTCTTCGTTTCGTTGATAAAGGCCGTATCCGCATTCAGCTGTTCGGATATGAAGCGGACAGGAACGAACAAACGGCCATGCTGCTGCATGAGCGGGACATCATACCGTTCAATCCTGCCATTCACATCCACCTGCCTGCTTCCCTCTGCCCAGCGAATCGTTGTGTCTCCAGCCTGGATCGTCGCTTCTCTAAGATCTTGATTCCACTCAACAACTGCCCCCAGCTGTTCTGCTGCAAACCGAAGCGGTACATAGGTGCGGTTATCGCTTATATATGGGGCAGTTTCCAAAGAAAATTCCATGCTGCCGGCATAGGCTGTGCTTGATCCAATGATTAAGCGCTGCAGCTCGCCTTGGGATCGTTTGTCTTTGTCATTCGCCGTTATTTTCTCAAAAATATCTAATGTATCGCTTCCTTCGCTTAAGTCCAGATAGTTGTCAGCGAGCCCCAAAGAATAGTATTCCAGCACGTTTCCAACCTGGTTTGCCGGATAATAGATAAAGTCATGATCTGCAAGGGGCGAAATATCCCATATTCGATTGCCTGACAACTGCAGCTCGCTGAGCTCTGCCAAATCTGCCAGTGGTGCCAGATCATAGATCTGGTTATTGGCCAGCTGGATGGATCTTAAGTTCGTCAGGCTCGCAAGTGGTGTTAAATCGGTGACTTCATTATTATTCATACTGATTCCCTCAAGGGTCTCTGTCAAATGCTCAAGAGGGGACAAATCCGCAATCTGATTATTGTCCAGCTGAATATACCGAAGGCTCGGAAGCTCGGCGAGCACCGAAATATCTGTAATCCCATTATCGGTCGCTTCCAGCCAGCTTAATGCCTTGGCTTCTTCCAGTGCATCCAGTCGATCTACAGGATTGCCGCTGATCAGAAGCGTATGTAGCCGAGGAAAGTTTCTGACGACCTCAATGGATGCAACTCCATTATTGCTTATGTACAGTCTTCCCAAATCCGTAAGTGCTGCTAACTCCTCTATTGAAGTAATATAGTTACTCCTTACATCGACTTCCCGCAAAGTCTTTATTCCACTTATAGGTGCAAGATCCGATATTTCATTGCCGGAGAGCCTCAGATGGGTCATATTTACCGCGTGCTCCAGTCCAGCCAGACTCTTAATTCCCAAGCTCCGCAGATCAACGACCGTCAAGGAAGCCAAATCTTCTGTCGTGAGCGGCTCGTCAACCGGCTTATTAAGTATTGACTTCAGTCCATAGGACAGTGCCTCATCTTCAATAAATATCTCTTCGGTGTACGCTGCGGCAAAGGAGGATTGTCCGACAACACTTATACTGATGATTAAGAAAATAAGTATGCTGGATATGTATTTCCTCACTACGCATATTCCTCCCCCTGTTTGCTTAAACTGAAAGCCAGAATCCTAAATATATGGACGTTTCTTGTGATCAAATGTTTCGATTTATTATCTCTGTTACATATACCCAATTTCAAGGGGAAAGGAACAATATATGATAAATTCATCCAATAAAGCACTTCTGTTCCGTACAGGCACTATCCTGCTCATTGTTATGGTTTTATTTTCGATGATAAATATAATGACCGGATTGGAGCCTAGTTCTTCTGCTGCCGCCGCTTTCCAACGTCCGAGCGAGATGAATACGTCTCTTCCGGAGACCAAACGTTTTCACCTCTATGCCACTGACGGCACTCTCAAGCTCCCTGATGAGACATCTGTATATGTGTGGGGGTATAGTGAGCAACAAGCAAAGGGGACTGCCGGATATCCTGCCCCTACTCTCACCGTTAATGAAGGAGATCAGGTAGAGGTGACCTTGACCAATCTGGGTACCTCCCAGAAGGGGATTAAGCAGGTCGGGCATACGATTCATTTTCATGGGCTCGATACGGATCAGGCAAACGACGGTGTGCCGCACACCTCCAAGGATTTGCTTGTGGGAGACAGCTATACCTATAGATTCAAGGCCGATCATGCAGGAACCTATTTCTATCACTGTCATGTCGATACGATTGAGCATCTGCAGATGGGAATGACCGGGGCTTTTATTGTCAAAGCAAAGGACCGAGCTAATGAGGCTTGGACCAGTGGTCCGAAATACGATAAAGAATATACTTTCGTACTGAACGAGATTGATCCGGTATGGCACAAGGCCGTGCAGGAGGGCAAGAAGTATGATCGTACTGACTTCAAGCCTACCTATTTTACAATCAACGGCAAGGCCTATCCTGATACGGAGAAAGACCCAGGTACGCTGATCACAGGCAAGCTCGGGGAGAAGGTACTCGTCCGCATCATCAACTCGGGATACCGGCCTCATGCCATGCATCTGCATGGACATCATTTTCAGGTGATCGCATCTGACGGCAGGCCGCTGCCTGCCCCGCTTGAGAAGGACACGGTAAATATCGGGCCCGGCGAGCGCTACGACCTGTTAATTACATTCACCCAGGAAGGGGCTTACCCCTTCCACAGCCATAACATCGTCGACAATACGAACAATGGAGTCTATCCCGGCGGTATGCATACGATGGTCATGATCGGTGATCAAGGACCGGCGCCAGGACATGAAGGGCATGGGAAGAATGGTGAACTTGAGGATCAAAACGAGAATGAACACCCTAGCAGCATAACAGGAGCAGGAGCCGCTGCACCCCCTGTCTCCCCCTTGGAAGAGTCCCGGGAAGGAGCTATGGTTGCAATCAGCCACATGAAATATTCCGTGAAAGAGCTTCGAATCAAAGCCGGAACAACCGTTACCTGGGAGAACCAGGACCCTGTCTTTCATACGGTGACGGATATAGGAGGCACCTTTGACAGCCGTCACCTCGGACCTGGGGAGGAGTTCAGCTATACCTTCCATGAAAAAGGCGTTTACAACTACTACTGTGCTACCCACCCGAGTATGGAAGCCAGTGTTATTGTGGAGTAAGCATAAGACTGACTTACTTCATTAAAAAACACCCTCTCGTCTTATACACGAAAGGGTGTTTGGTGTTTGGCACTTAACTTACGCGTTGCTTTACTCAGACTTCTCTTCGTCCGCGCCAGCCTTCCCGCCGGTTTGCTCAAATTGGTCCGGTTCATCATCACGGATCGCTTTATCTTCTTCATTGTTTTGTGTATCTTTGTTTACCATGATGCAGCCCTCTTTTCTGTAAAGTTGTACGTATGCTCATTATTAACCCGTTACAGCAAATTGAACCTGGCACCCGATTCAATTTGAGTATGCTTCATCAAAAAGGCCCTCACTTTAATCAGCAAACAATTTCCTATACACTGGCTATAGTAATCTATAGAGAAACGTGGTGACTTGTCATATGTTCACAATCATGCTCATCGAGGATGATCTGACCTTGTTTCAGGAGATAAAAGACCGTTTATCGCAGTGGTCTTATGATACATACGGGGTACAAAATTTTGATAAGGTCATGCAGGAGTTTGCAGAAATCCAGCCCGATCTAGTCATCATCGACATCCAGCTTCCCAAGTTCGACGGGTTTCATTGGTGCCGCATGATTCGGGCCCACTCCAACGTTCCCATCATCTTTCTGTCCTCCCGTGATCATCCGACGGATATGGTGATGTCTATGCAGCTCGGTGCTGACGACTTCATTCAGAAGCCGTTCCATTTCGATGTCCTTATCGCGAAGATCCAGGCTACGCTCCGCCGTGTCTACAATTACAATACAGAACCGACTCAGCTCAAGACCTGGAGGGGAGCTACCGTAGAATATGTGAAGAACACGATTTCTAATGATCAAGGTACGGCAGAGCTGACGAAAAATGAGATGTTCATCCTCAAGATGCTGATTGAGCAGAAGAACCAAATCATCAGCCGAGAGGATCTGATCAAGAGCCTGTGGGACAACGAGCATTTTGTGAGCGACAACACGCTCACCGTCAATGTGAACCGCCTGCGCAAGAAGCTCGAAACCATCGGCCTTGGGGCTTATATCGAAACCAAGGTTGGACAGGGTTACATGGCTACGGAAGAGGCTGCCCCATGATTCGGGGGTTTCTTATTGAACGGCGCAGCTGGCTGCTGCTGATTCTCGTCCTACAGCTGCTGACACTGTTCGTCGCCTATATCGATGCCTCTGTTCCACTGCTGCCGATTTTGTATATTACACTGCTGTCCTCCATGCTCTGTATTTTGTTCCTCTTTATTCGGTATCATAAGGAAACCAAGTTCTTCAAACAGTTGAAGGCCTGGAATCACACCTATGATCTTACAGCCTTCAAGAACGCCGAGAGCCCCTTCGAGCAAATTGTGGAGGAAGCAGTGACATTACAGACCCAGCACTATAAACAAGAAGCTTCCGGCCGTCTTCTGCTCCTTGAGCAGGAGAAGGATGAACTGCTCTCGTGGATTCACGAAGTCAAGACACCCCTGACGGCAATGAGGCTCATGATCGACCGGCTGCCTGATGATACGCTCAAGAACCAGCTGCAGTTCGAATGGCTGCGGATTCACCATCTGCTGGATCAGCAGCTGCACCAGAAGCGGATTCCTTTTATCGAGAATGATCTGTATATTGAGGAGACCTCGCTCGAGCCGATCATCTACAAGGAGATTCGGGACTTGAAATCTTGGTGTATCCAAAAAGGAATCGGCTTTGACGTATCGCTGGAAGCGCCTCAGGTGCTCACGGATGCGAAATGGCTCGGCTTCATCCTTCGTCAGCTCCTGACCAATGCCGTCAAATACAGTGAGGCTTCGGATATTATCGTAGAGAGCCGGCAAGAGAATGGACATGTTATTCTGACCATTCAGGATTTTGGCCGCGGCATTGATCCGAAGGATCTGCCCCGCATTTTCGATCGGGGTTTCACCTCAACGACCCGGCATCAGGAGAGCGCGGCTACGGGAATGGGGCTGTATTTGGCACAGAAATCGGCTGATTCGCTTCGAATTCATATAGAGGTTCAGTCTTCTGTAGGGCATGGCACGGCCTTCTATCTTACCTTTCCTGTTCCTAATGATTTCGATCACCTTGCAGGCATGTGACAACATTGTCACATGCTTTTGTGCTTTGTTCGCTGAATCGAAGGAGAATCTTACGTGAACCAGGTAAGATGGATTCATAAAGAACATAAGGAGTGAAACCCGTGGTTATATTGGAAGCAAACAAGATCCACAAAATATACGGCAACAAATTCAACAAGCAGGAAGTGCTGAAAGGGATCGATCTGAAAGTAAACAAAGGAGAGTTTGTCAGCATCATGGGCGCCTCGGGCTCAGGCAAGACCACCCTCTTGAATGTGCTGTCCTCCATCGACAAGCTGAGCGAGGGAACCATAGAGATTGAGGGCAAGGAATTTACAGGCATGAAGGAGAAGGATCTCGCTGAATTCCGCAAGAACCATCTCGGTTTTATTTTTCAAGAGTATAATCTGCTCGACACACTGACGGTTAAGGAAAATGTACTCCTTCCGCTATCCATCAAGAACGTATCCAAGCGGGCTGCGCTGGAGAAATTCAAGGCGGTTGCATCCGAGCTTGGCATTTATGAGCTGGCGGATAAGTATCCGAGTGAGATTTCAGGCGGACAGAAGCAGCGAACCTCTGCTGCGAGAGCCTTCATCCATGATCCAGGCATTATTTTTGCAGATGAACCGACAGGAGCGCTCGATTCGAAATCCGCCTCCGATCTGCTGAATAAGCTCAGTGACATGAACGAGAAGCATGCGGCAACGATCATTATGGTTACGCATGACCCCGTAGCGGCAAGCTACTGCAGCCGGGTCATCTTCATCAAGGACGGACAGATATACTCGCAGCTGAATAAGGGCGAGCAGCCGAGATCCTCCTTCCTGAGCGATATTATGAAAACCCAAGGCGTGCTGGGCGGTGTTCAAGCGTGAATCTGAATACCATTATTTTTCGAAACCTGAAGAAGAATATACGCAATTACTATCTTTATGTATTTGCTCTTATCTTCAGTGTCGGCCTGTACTTCTCATTCGTAACGCTGCAATACGATCCGTCCATGGATGAAGCGAAGGGTACGGTCAAAGGGGCTGCGGCACTTGGGGCAGCTTCGGTTCTGCTCGTTGCCATTGTCGCCGTCTTCCTGCTCTATGCCAACACGATCTTCATCAAGCGTCGGAGTAAGGAGATCGGATTGTTCCAGTTAATTGGTCTGACAAAAGGCCGCATCTTCCGGATCCTGACGGCGGAGAACCTGATTCTGTATTTTGGCTCCATGGTTATCGGTATTGCGGCAGGCTTCGCCGCTTCGCGGCTTATTCTTATGATTCTGTTCAAAATACTTGGCGTGGATGAGCTGGCAGCCCTTCGCTTCTCACCGGAGGCTCTCACGCAGACCGTTATTGTGTTTGCACTCATCTATGTGCTGATCATGATCATGAACTATCTGTTCATTGTCAGACAGAGCATACTCTCCCTGTTCCGTGTCGTATCCACCGCACAGCAGCGGGTGAGTAAGATGTCACTGCTTGAAATATTACTCGGCGTACTGGGAATCGCTCTGATTCTGGGCGGTTATTATGTTTCCTCTGAATTATTCGGAGGACGCTTTACGGAAATGGGAGATCTGATGTGGGCCATGATCTTTATTTTGGCGTCCGTCATCATCGGTACTTATCTCTTCTATAAGGGCTCGGTCAGCTTCATATTCAACGCGATCCGCAAGAGCAAGAATGGATATTTGTCCATTGGCGAGGTGCTGTCGCTCTCATCCATTATGTTCCGGATGAAATCGAATGCCATGCTCCTCACCGTCATCACGACCGTCTCGGCGCTCGCGATCGGCCTGCTGTCACTCAGCTATATCTCTTATTATTCTGCTGAAACAAGTGCGAAGAATAGTGTACCGCATGACTTCTCCTTTGCAGATGAGCAAGTCAAAGAAGATTTCATATCCGAGCTGGATTCACACCTGATCGCTTATGAGGTCATCCACAGACAGCCGATTACAGCTGAGATGGATGCAAGTAAACTCATGTCTAATAGTACATTTGCCGATGAAACGATTGCAACGCCTGTGCTCAGTGAAACGATGGTTGGAGGAATCGAGCTTGAACCTGGTGAAGCTGTATTCATGGGATACGATGATTCGTTATCAAGCTTCATGACGATTGCTAATACAGGTGAGTTCAATTTGATCGGAAGAAATGGAACTGAAATTCATCAGAAACTGATCGGAATCAAGAAAGAGGCTGTGCTCTCCTATTTTTACGGCGGCTTATCACCTACTGTTATTGTAGACGAGACTGTGTATCAGCAGCTGCACCAAGATATGAATCCGGAGCTTCAAACAGACGACCGTGCCAACTATTACGGAGTTCAGCTCAAGGACCGTTCACAGGTCAAAGAAGCCCATCAAATATATAAAGAGATGGATCTTGGCGTACCAAGCTTCTCTCAATATGATTTTGAATTGAATCAACGTAATAACATGGGAATGATCATGTTCATCGTCGGCTTCCTCGGTCTGACATTCCTGATTACCTCCGGCTGTATTCTGTACTTCAAACAGATGGATGAAAGTGAAGAAGAGCGGCCTAATTATACGATTCTGCGCAAGCTGGGCTTTACAGAGAGCAACCTGATGCGCGGCATAAGGTTCAAGCAGCTGTTCAACTTCGGCATTCCGCTCATTGTCGGTCTGTGCCACAGCTACTTCGCCGTCAAGTCAGGCTGGTTCCTCTTCGGTACCGAGCTCATGGCGCCGATGCTGATCGTGATGGGTCTGTACACCGTGCTCTATTCGATCTTTGGCATCCTGTCAGTCAACTACTACAAACGGGTGATCAAAAGCTCGCTGTGAGCATGACTTGAATAACATCCCCTTGCACTATGCAAGATCTCATTTCGCGATACCAAGAACAAACGGTGCTGATATAAAAAAACTCCCTGCCAAAGAAGGCAGGGAGTTTTTTTAATAGGCATTAAGGCTGGCCACGACTTCTCAGTCGTTAATTCAATATCTTAAGCTCTGAATTCTGCATTGCGGCTTCTTTTCTGCCCACCAGTGCATAATAAAGAACAAATCCAACGATCATCAGTGCCGCCATTGCCATGTACATGCCGTTGTAGCCGATGACCGGTGTAAGGAACCCGAGAATAAAGGGCCCCACGCCGATTCCCACATCCACAAAGATATAAAAGGTCGAGGTAGCCAGTCCCATCCGGTGAACGGGAGATCTCTTCACGGCGAGAGCCTGAGCGCTGGCCTGCGTTGTTCCGTAGCCAAGCCCGACGAAGACGGCGGAGAGCAGCAGCAATGGACCGCTGTGCACCTGACTCAGTATCGCAAGTCCAATGGCGAACAGCACAATAGCAGGGTACATGACCACGTTGATTCCATGCTTATCGAACCATTTCCCTGTGAAGGGTCTGGTCAGAATGACGACAATCGCATAGACGATGAAGAAGAAGCTTGCGACCTCCACCAGGTTTATTTTTTCGGCAAACAAGGTGAGGTAAGTTAGAATGCTAGAATATCCAAACGCCATGACGAAGCTGATGATGGAGATCGGAATGGCCTTCGGTTCCACCAGGTTGGATATCTTGAAGCCTTTTAAGTCCTTCTGCTGTTCCGCGGTCAGTGTAAGCTTCGGAACCTTCATCAGGAAAGAGGAAGCCAAGGATAGTACGCCAAGAACCGCGCATAAAATAAAGTTTAACGTGATGCTCCCGTGTTCTTTGACCAGCAATCCGATAAACGGGCCAATGGCAGAGGCAATAATGATGCTGACCCCGTAATATCCGGTTCCTTCTCCTCTTCTGGAATGAGGGATGAGGCTGGCCGAGATGGTTCCTGTCGCAGTAGAGGCTAGCGCAAAGGCAATCCCATGCAGCAGACGGACGATCAGGAGCACTCCCAGATTAGGGGTGACGAAATAAAGAAAGGTTAGGATGACAAAAGAAATCAGCCCGGTCAAGAGCATTCTTCCCCGTCCCACCTTCTCAATTGTGCTGCCTCCAACCAGCCGGCCGATCAATGCACCGATCACAAAAATACTGGATGCGAATGCACCCATGCTCTCCGATGCCCCAAACTCATTGATCGCGTAAGATGGCATGATCACGACAAGCAAGTAGAAGCATAAAAATAATAAAAAGTTCACACCGAAGACAATGAAGAAATCCTTTGTCCATAATCGGTCCTTTGAAATTGTCTGTTCCATTGCATATTCCCCTTTCTATACATCAAAAAAAGGACCACCCTGCATTGGTGCAAGTCTGGTTCTTTGCAGCAAAAAGCTTTATTGAGCTTAATTAGTCAAAAAAGGCCGTGTTCTTTTCACTATTAGTTACCCTAGGTAACTATATTGCTCTATTATTATAATGTACTTTTTTACATATGTCCAGGTGCGTATGAGGCGTACCTAAAAAAGGACTCCTCAACCCATAAGGTAAAGGAATCCTTCAAAATCACGATCTCTCGTAAGGCGACAGCTTTGCTGTAGATATAATCGCAACTACACAGACCAAATACTATCCACGCTGGCCGAGTATGGCCAGGGAGAGCGCTGCATCAACGACCGCTTCCGGCTGATGAATATGAATGTCTTGCTCACTGTCCTGAACCGTTAGCGGTATTGTGCAATTGGTCAGTTCAAACAATGCCTGCTGGCTGTCCTTCCACTCTTCCGTTTGCTTGCCTGCCGTCAGCACGATGACCGGCATCGAAGGCCGAAGCGGTGCAGCACTATACAACTGCCGAACACTCTCACGAGCATACCTAAGCTCAAGCTCAGGATCAGCGACTGCAAATGCACTGCGGCGATATCCTGAAGCTATAGCCTCGATGTTCATGCCCTCATGAATCGAATCGACGAGCAGCAATCCAGACACTTCATCCGGATACATGGAAGCAAACAGCCGTATGGTCATTCCACCGAACGAGGTCCCGACAAAAACATAGGGAGGCTTCAGCTGCTTCACAGCCAATAGGGTTCGCAGATCCTCCACATCCTCTCGGCAGGTCTGCTGCTTCTCCTCTCCCCTGCTCCAGCCGAATCCTGCACGATCATAGGAGAGCACTACTGCATGCTTGGACAGCTCAGGCTGTATCCGAGACCAGTCCTGTGAGCAGCCGCCGTTACCTGCTTCCAGAATAATCGTCTGATCGCCTGATCCGGTAATCAGCGTGTGAAGCTGGCGATCCCCCACCGGAACAAGCTCTCCAGGCGGCGTGACGAAACGGTTCTCATCATCGGACAGCATGAATGGGTTCAGCATATAAGGAAATTCTGTAACGACAGCACAGGTATCTAAATTTATATATTTATCCGTTAAAGGAGTAGAAGTCATATCAACACACCTCTCTTATTTATCGCAAACAGCGTAGCTGCATCTACATACGATAATAAAGGGAAATGCTTCTGTGAAAAATAGAAGGTATGTGGGCGATTCTTTCTTATTTTTTGAGGATGTAGGCTTGCCGGGTATTCACATGGGGACTTCTCAGGGTAAAGAATATCAAAATGATAACCAAGGAAGGAACAACGATATGAAGCAGGCAATGATTATTATTAACCCTTCTTCAGGTAAGGAAGAAGCTCTTGCCTATCTGAGAGATGTACAGGAGGTCTTGGAGGAACAGGGCTACCAGACGTCCGTAAACGAAACAGCGAAGGAGCATGATGCAACAGCCTTCTGCATTTCCGCCTGTGAGGATTGCTATGATCTGGTTGTATCCATCGGAGGAGACGGTACCTTGCACGAGACGCTGAATGGTTACATGGATCAAGCGCACAGACCCAAGCTTGGCATTGTTCCTCTCGGCACTGTTAATGATTTTGCCAGAGCACTCCATATCCCGCTTGATCCGGATGAGGCGATCCGTACGCTCCGTTCCACCCGCTTGAAGCCGATTGATATCGGATTGATCAATGATCGGATCTTTGCCAACGTCATTGCGGTCGGCATGCTGGCTGAAGTGTTAGCTGAGGTGAGCTCTGAGCAAAAATCGAAGCTCGGCGCGTTCGCTTATTACAAAGAAGGCCTTAAACGCCTCGTGAACAGCCCGTCCAATCATCTGATTATCGAGCATGATGATGAAACATGGGTAGGTGAATCCCCCTTGTTCGTGGCTGCATTAACGAACTCTGTCGCCGGATTTGAGAAGATGGTGCCTTCGGCCTCCGTGGACGACGGACTGATTCACTGCTTCATCATCAAAGATATAAACTTCTTTAACACTCTTACTGTCGGAACGTCGCTCTTACTCGGGAACTTAAAGGATCATTCCGACGTGGTTTACTTTACAGCGAAGGAAGTCCGTGTTCGATCTGAGGAGTCATTGTCTACCAATATTGATGGAGAAGCTGGTCCTTCTCTGCCCCTCCATCTGCGTATATTACCCCGTCATATTGATGTGATCGTTCCAGAGGAAGATTAGATTTTATACATGGATCCATTTTCTAAGCGGATAAACACTGTTTCTCCCCGATTTCTTGGCGGTATACAGCGCTTTATCTGCTTCCCTCATGAGGGACTGAGCGGAATGCTGTCCTTCGCCAGGGACGATACCGGCATGCGCTACACCAAAGCTGGAGGTTACCCTAACTTCTTGGTCCTCTACAATCATCTGACGTCCAGCAATATTCTTACGAATCGATTCCGCAAGCTCACACGCCTCCGTCAGGGAGGTGTCCGGAAGCCAGAGGATAAATTCATCCCCGCCATACCGGCCTGCAAATCCTGCACCGCTGAGTGTCGAATGAATGGCATCTGCCACATGGGTCAGCACGATATCTCCTGCTTCATGACCATACGTATCATTAACTTCTTTGAACAGATCGATGTCGAACATGATCACGGAGAGCCTTCCCCCATGCTCGGTGTATTCACGAATGACCCTATCCGATTCTCTCAGTAGTGCGGTTTTGTTTAGGAGTTGGGTCAGACCGTCCGTATCAGCCAGCTCCTTGAGCTGTTCTTGCATCAGGATGCGCTCTGAGATGTTGGCAAACGTGATGATGCGGCCGATCGGCATCCCTTGCTTCATCATCGGTGTAAATCTGACGTGAAAATGCTGATTCACTCCATTTATTTTGAGCATATAGTCAAACTCCAGCCCACGGCGAACCAGCTCCGCAAGCTCAGGATAATCCTGAAGTGCAGCCGATGCCGAGCGGCCTATAACCCCCTTGGTCATTCTTGGAAACACAGTCAGCACTGTTTGGTTGTAATCAACAATGATGTCCTTGTCATCTAATACGACGACTCCTTCCCTCATATGCTCGAATACCATCTCTCTCGCCAGAGGTACGGCGCTGAACATCTGAAACCGGAACAGGGCGATGCTGTGAAATATAAAGGACAGACTAATAAAAACAGGCCCCAGATCGATCCCGTAAGGACTCATACCCGCCAAGTACAAAAAGGCGCCGATAATCGGCACAAGATTCCCAACCGCCATCGTAAGAAGCTGCCTCCGAAAGGCGGGCGCTGCCTTGCCCCATTGTACAAGCAGGATAGCGGCACTCGCGATGATGCATCCGTACAGATAAACCGAGTGCACCGCGAACCACGGTCCATAAGTCAGCTCCACGATCGGAAATGGAGCGTTCCCCCGGAGTGTCACGGAGGTGTAGTACAGATGATGCAGCTCGTTCGTGCTTTGGATGAGTGTCGTCGTCACTGGGATGGCAAAAAGGATATAATAAACCCACTTTTTCATAGCCACGCCGACGTATTGTGTGCACATGAGCAGCATGAATGCAGGAATAAGCGGAAGCGGGATGTATTCGACGGTGATCCAGAACTTGATCTGCATCAGTGTCGAGCTGGTCAGCTCCGCCGCATAGGCAAATGAAAAAAAGGATGCCATTAATGTCATCCAGACATAGTACATCCCGCCAGGTGCACTCTTAAGCCTCAGCAGTCCGTATACACATAAAATTACGCTTATACTGCCGCCAGCCATGATCATGAATACCGGTAAGCGCAGCTCTTCTGCCATCTTCATCTACTCCATGATTACTTTTATGGTTTCATACTAAATCCTCATTAAATTATAAAACAGGTTGTTGCCGTTCTCTAGCCATAATTCTACATAAAACGACTTTAATCTACTATATCACGATAGGAATAATTGTAGATTATTTTTTTTTGCTTTTTTCACTTCTTTGCCATCTATAACGCAAAAAAAAAGATCCTCAACCCTTACGCTTAAAGTAAGGCTTGAAGATCTTCTATTTATAATCAATCACTTATCATGATATCACTGATTTAGGCTCCACCATTCGCTTCCCACGCAGCGATCTCTTCCCGAACCCGAGGGGCGACCTTCGTGCCGAGCAGCTCAATCGCCGTCATGACCTCCTCATGCGGCATTGTGCCCAGGGGGACGTGAAGCATGAACCGAGTAATGCCGACATTTTTTCGCAAATATATAATCTTCTCGCTCACCGTGTCCGGGTCACCAACATACAGCGCCCCTTCAAGACTGCGGGCTGCATCATAGCTCTGGCGCGAGTAGCTCGGCCAGCCCCGTTCCCGTCCGATGACATTCATACTCTGCTGGGTCGGAAGGAAGAACTTCTCCACAGCTGTCTCTTGATCTGCTGCAATAAAGCCATGGGAGTGAGAAGCCACTGGAAGCTTGGAAGCATCATGCCCTGCATGGGCAGCCGCCTTCTTATACAGCTGAACCAGCGGTGCAAACTGTGCAGGTCTTCCTCCAATAATCGCAAGCACGAGCGGGAGCCCCAGCAGCCCGGCCCGGATGACGGATTCCTGATTCCCACCACTGCCAATCCATACCGGAAGAGGGTCCTGAACCGGCCTTGGATAAACGCCAAGATTGTTGATTGCCGGACGATGAGTCCCCTGCCAGGTTACCTTCTCCGATGCGGTTAACTTGAGCAGCAAATCCAGCTTCTCATCAAACAGGGTGTCATAGTCATTCAGATCATAGCCAAACAGGGGGAAGGACTCGATAAAAGAACCTCTGCCCGCCATAATCTCCGCGCGTCCGTTCGAAATGCCGTCCAAGGTCGCAAAGTCTTGAAACACACGTACCGGATCGGCTGATGACAGCACGGACACGGCGCTCGTGAGCCGAATTCGCTTGGTCTGCGGTGCTGCTGCTGCCAGAACGACTGCAGGATTGGATGCGGCATAATCTTTTCGATGATGCTCCCCAACTCCATATACATCAAGTCCCACCTGATCGGCCAGAATAATCTCTTCCACCACTTCGCGCAGACGCTGCGCGTGACTCATCACCTCACCGGTATGCACATCGGGTGATGTCTCTGCAAAAGTACTGATTCCTATCTCCATTCGATTTCTCCTCCTGCTTTATATTAATTAATTTTTGTAAGTTAATAACTTTAACGCACTATCTATATTCTGAGGTCGAATGGCTGATTTATCAAGCACTATTTTATCCGAAGATCTACCCTTGCTCCTGGCGGTACAGCTCGCGGCTCTTGTACCCTTTTCCGAGAATCATCTTCATCTCTTCCCGTCGTTTCTCTCTCGTTGCTTCCTGCTTGGCACTGTATACGTACCGTGCCCAGTCCTTCTGATATCCAGGGGTAAGGGTGAGGTAGAAGGCAAGCAGCTCCGGCTCATTTTGCAAATCCTGCTCCACATTTGGGATCATGGCGACATAATCTTCTACTCTCTGGCTTGCTTTGGAGGACTCCTTACTCTTCCGCTGTTCCTTCTTCAGCCCTACCACGGTAAATACGTCATCCATACCCACCATGCGGGCAAATTTAATACTGCTTGTCCCTACATAGCCGTCCTCATCTGCCCCTATTCCTCCCAAGATCTCATCACGGTGAATGTAAGTAGCGTAAACCTTGTTGCCCTTTTTGGGATAAGCGAAGTACAGGTAGCCCTTCTCTTCGAGCAGATCCTCTTCGATTACCCTGCTCACCTGTGACTTCATCTGGTCCATATCCAGCACGAAGGCAAAGATCAGATCATATTTACTCTCTGCCAGCTCCTGCTCATATTCCCCGAGCTCTGCAAAATAATCGATGTCTGCAGGCAAATTCAGCACGGCCTTGCGGGTAAAGTTATGTAAATTCAGCTTTTGTACAATGGTCTTTGTCATCTTCTCACCTGTCCATTCATATATTCTGTGAAAAAAGAGGAAGCTAGAGCTTTCACTAGAGATTATAGCGAACGAATCATATAAACACGAGGAGACTGAATCGATATTTAGTTCGTGTGTCCTGCTCATATGAAAAAATCGGTGCATAAACGCTTTAAACGTCTATACACCGATTCGTGTGCAAGTCAGCTATTCAAAAACGGCAATTATTTTGTTTTAAAGCTCAGGAAACCATCATCCACTGGAAGCGTTGTTCCGTTAATGGCAGAAGCAGCATCGGTAAACAGGAAGGTTACAGCGCTTGCTACTTTTTCCGGCTCAATCAGTTCACCGCGCATATGCTGCTCGGCCAGGAATTTCTTCGCTGCTTCATCTTCCCCAAGAATCGGCGTATTAATAAAGCCAGGAGCAACACCCACCACACGGATCCCATGCTCGGCCAGCTCAAGTGCACCAGATTTGGACATCATCACAACAGCCGCTTTGGCTGCGTTATAGTTGAAGCTGCCGACAGCAGCAATGGTTCCATAGATGGAAGCTGTATTCACGATGGTACCTTTGACGCCAAGCTCAACCATTTTCTTAGCTCCGTAGTACATACCATAGTATACGCTGTGTTGGTCGACATCAATTACACGGTGATAGGACGCAGGATCCATCTCAAGGAACGGTTTAACCAGACCAATACCCGCATTATTGAAAATACCGCTGAAGGTTCCGAATTTCTCAGCTGTAAAGTCGATTAATGCTTTGATCTCATCGCCATTGGATACGTCTACTTTGTAAGCAGCCGCTGTACCGCCCTGCGCTTCAATCTCGGATACGACTTTCTTGGCACCTTCTTCATTAAAATCAGCTACAACAATCGTTGCTCCTTTTGCCGACAACTGCAAAGAAGCCTCTCTGCCGATACCGCTTGCTCCACCTGTAACGACGATGACTTTTCCGTTTAATTCAGACATGATTCAGGACTCCTTTGTATATAAAAAGTAAGTATATTGAAGTGAGTTACTAACTATTTGTTATTGTACTCCTCTGTCACAGTTTTGTCAAATGTAGTCGAACTTTGTTGGTTCGAGCTTCAAGACGAACTGTTGCCAGACAACTCCATTTTTATATGTTTGCCCAAGAAGCTCTTAAATATGAGGATTTATGACATACGTCGAATAGCCCAAAAAAAGGGCAGACGAACTTATTGTTCGCCTACCCTTATTGTGTTATTCCTGCTTGATCCACCTGCTGTGTTAGTTCACTGCCGATGTTGTTGCAAGCTCCTGTACCTCTTCTGCACTGATGGCACCTTGATATATTCTCAGCTCATCCATCATGCCTTTGAACGGGGGGTCCCACCAATTCACAGCCAGACTGAAGGTTCCTGTATTGTCGAGAAAGATGTCCGGGAAGCCTGAACCTGTGAATTTTTCTTCCCCATTAACATATACCTTGACCTGATCGCCAGCGACTGTGAAGGCCAAATGAGTCCACTCACTTAATGGAAGCTTAGTGCCTGTTACCGCATTGTACCAAGCTCCATTGGAATTAGACCAGAGCATGGACTTACCCTCAGGACCTGCCGGCTTTAGACTAAGCCAGCTTGCATTCGACAGCGCTCCAAAGAAAGTGGTCGTATTCACGCCTGGCAGCTCATCTGCATATACCCACATCGTTACAGAGTAGCTGTCACTGGATATAAGCCCATTCGGCAGTCTTACGCCCGACTTGCCATCAAATACGGCTGCTTTACCTTCTGTCCCGTCTTGGTAGGTGATGGATCCACCGTCCGGAGTATTGATATTGTTACCAATCACGGTTCCTGCTTCAAAGTTACCGACAGTGTCTGCCAAATTCTCTTCGAAGGAATACTGCGCTTGCAGCTCTGCAGGTCCTTCTTCACGCGGCGGCAGATCTTCAGCAAGCTTCGATGCAACTTCGGCTGTAATGGCCACATCATAAATTTTAAGCTCATCTATTTTCCCTTTGAACGGCGTATCCCAGAAATTCACACCAAGACTAAACACACCTTCACTCGTCGTAAATACATGAGGAAATCCTGTTCCGGAGTAAGCTTCTTCTCCATTAACGAACACTTTAACAAATTCACCATTGACGGAGAAGGCTACGTGATGCCATTGATTGGTTCGAATTCGGGAGCCTGTTGATGCATCGTACCAGCTCTCCCCGGACCATAGCATCGTATTCCCATCGCCTCCATGGGGAACGAAGCTGATCCAGCTCTTATCCGAGCCTCCGAAGAAGGCCGTTGTATATTGTGTTGTCTGTGCCGGGTTCAGCCACATGGACACCGAATATTCGTTTCCTTCGATCAATCCATTGGGCAGCTTGATGCCTGAATTTCCGTCAAATACAGCGGACTTCCCTTGTACTCCTGCCTCATAAGTAATCGCTCCGCCTTCATTGTTGATGCGATCACCGGTGATTGTGCCCTCCCCGAAATCGCCAACCGATGCGGCAAGATTCTCTTCAAAGGAATACTGTGCAGATAAGCCAAGCGTCACATCAATCGGTGTGACTGTAATGTTGAAATCTTTCGTGCGTGATGCGTCACCTTTGGTGATGGTAGCCGTCAGTACAGCTGTTAGATTCTCTTCACCTACCTCAGGAGGGAATACTTCTCCTTCCGCAGTAATTACAGTTGGATCGGAAGTTGCCCAAGTAATCGTTGTGTTTCGTGCCGCTTCTGTTGGAAGGTCCAGACGGGAGCTTACATTGGATGTATTCCCGAGCGTCAGTGCCTGCTGTACATCCTGTACGACCTGCTCATCTGACTTGTCCGGCTGCTGGATTCCCCATACCGTTTCGCCAGCTTCAGAGATGGCTGTAAAATTCATCGTCTCCCGCTTCGTCATCTCATCCCACTGGGATATAAATACGCCGTCATAAGTCACATCATCAATAGTAATTTGCGTTTCGTAGTCATCAACAAGAGTCCATGTTCCATATACATCGCCGGATACCGTATGATCCTCGTTCAGAACGATATTCACAGAGCTGACAATATCTCCTGAATAGGCAAGTCCATGGTTGACGAATTTATACTCTCCTGCAATTTCTTCTTCTGCCACCTCTTCAAGTGATTCACCTGAGTAGCGATGCGGGGCAACAACAGGCCAGCCGTCCTTGTTCATAAACATTTGATGGACACGCAGCTCGTGTGCCTCCCCTTTTTGCGGGAATCGAGTATGGAAGAACAAGAAATGCTTGTCCAGCTCTTCATCGTAGAAGACGGAATTATGCCCTGCCGATACATATCCATAACCGCTTCCTGTTCCAGCCTCACCAATTTCTCTCTCGAATAGGAAGTTACCAATAAGCTTAATGCCAATCTTCTCGTTCTCCGTCCCCGCTGGCAGAACAGCATCATTTCCAGCCGCATCGAGGTAAGGACCTTCTGGGCTCTCTGCTCTAAACTGCCGGATGTTATAACCACCGTTTGCTCCAAGCCAGCCATAGGAAACGGTCAAGTAATAGTAGCCGGAGGCTTCATCATATACGATGAATGGACCTTCGCCCGATTTGGTATGTCCGCCTGCGATTTTGATTCCGAAGTAACGGTCGATCATACGTCCATCAGAGGTCTTCCCATCTTCTCCCGGATAGAGCGCTCTGCCTGTCTCTGGATCAAGCTCCAGCAGGAAAATACCGCCTGACCAGGAACCGTAGGTCATCCACAGTCTTCCGTCTTCGTCCTTGAACAAGGTTGCATCGATTGCATTCGGGTATTGTGAATTATCATAGGCACCGTCCGCCTTGAACCAATTCGGGTTCGGCTCTGCCAGCACTTCGCTGTCAACAAGACCTTGAATGTTGGTATTCGTCCATTTCTTGTTAACCTGACTGTCTGCATCTTTTGCATCGTTCTTGGTAAATCCAGAGTATACAATCGTGTCAACATAAGTGTACGGACCTTCGATATTTTGTGATACTGCAATACCAATGGCGGAGCGGATATACGTCGAAGACGCGCTGTAATACATCATGTAGGCACCTGTCGTTCCGTCCTCATTGATATAATCCTCATTCCAGTACACATCAGGTGCCCAGACCGAGAAACCGCCTTTACTGTCTGAGTCATTCTCACCCGCCCATGCAAATGAGCCTGCAAGATTCTCGGACAAATCGCCATACAACTTGTTACCTGGAGTCGTGTAGCCGTTCGTAAAGGTAGACCAGTTCATCAAATCAGCCGATTTGGCAGCTTCAATATGCGAACCGAACACATAATAGGTATCTTCGTCTTTAATGATAGAAGGATCATGTACAGATACGTTCGTAAAAGCAGGAGCTTCCTGACCCGGTTCTTCTGGCGTAGGAGTCGTAGGGGTCGATGGATCACTTGAGTCCGATCCTGGATTTGGATCCGGGCTCGGATTCCCACCCGTTGTTTCGTCACCGCGATCATGAACAATACGGTCATCCTTGGAATTCACTTTCCCTTTTCCTGTTACCTGAATGGAGCCCTCGACATGGATTTCTACCTTATCAATGACCGCTCCCTCACCAACCTGAAGCGCTGCCGGTTGATTCAGAATGATCTGCTTGATCAGACCCTTAATCAGGTCAATCGTAGGCTGATGCTCTGCCTCCACTTCGACCCGCTCAAACTCCCCGCTCAATCGAACGACTGCATTCAGGGGCAGCTCCGCTTGCAGTACGATATCTAAGAAACCGACGCCCGTTAAGTCCTGTTCTTCAAGAGATGCACCGGAAAGAACATAGGACTTGTCGATGTTCGTACTTCCTGTAGCAAGTAAGCGAATATTGCCGTTCAGCTTGTTCACCAGCAGCTCATTAATGGCAGAGTCCTGCAGGTGCACTGTATTCTCACCGCCGCCACTAGCGATAACCTGACCTTTGACAGTGACATTGTTAAGCACCACGTCTCCATCTGCAATCCCTTGAGTCAGATAGAGATTTCCATCAATGGTCGTATCCTCCAGCGTCACACCCGGCTGATTAATGACCACATTACGGGATGTAATGTTGCTGTAAGTTCCTGATTTATTGATGACCTGTCCTGAGATGTTCTGAAGGAGGGTCACTGCTTCAGCTCTCGTGATCTGGCGTTCTGGGCTAAAGGTGCCGTTCGTATAGCCCTTCACATAGCCCTCATTAACAAGCGTATTAACATATGACCGGCTCCAATCTGGAAGCCCTTTCACATCAGAAAGTGCAGAAGACCCAAGAGCAGATTGCAGCGGCAGTCCATAAGCCTTCGTCAGCATCACCGCCGCTTCTTGACGGGAAACATAGCTGTCCGGCTTGATTGTCCCGTCTGCATATCCGTTCATATAACCGTTCGCAACCGCTTTCAATATCTCTTGATAAAAAGGATCTTGCACCGACAGATCGGAGAACTTACTGCTGCTGTTCACCTCAACCAAGTTGAACGTACGATTAATCAGTGTCGCAAGTTCAGCCCGTGTGATCGGCTGGTTCGGCTTGTAGGACCCATCCGGATATCCTTGCATCAGACCGCTGTCGATCCAGGTGCCGAGTTGCTCCTTCGCCCAATGACCACTCACATCTTCCTTCTGGCTGGAGTCAGCGAATGCGGCGCCAGGCAGTAGCATCGTAAATGTGAGAAGCGTGGCCGTAACTTTCTTCATCATTCTCTTCATGCATATCCTCCTTCGTTAATATAGCTGTATCGCTCAATTTCTTGCGGGATTGCTGACAAGATTAGGACTAAACCATCCATAGCCGGCGTGTGGAGAACTGTTCACCTCCGTTATCATATAATTAATAATAATATTAATTACTAAATAATCTAGTTAACATTTGTATTCTAACTTTATTTACCATATGGCGTCAATAACTTTCCCGCAAAAAAACAGACGGACTAATCATCCGTCTGCTTCCTACTAGTGCTATGCTCTTCGCTGTTTATTAATTGTACGGCTGTCGCTTCATCGGTGACCAGCATTTGGATCCAGCCTCCGCGAAGTGCAGCCGTTATGCTCTCAATCTTGTGCATGCCAAAAGCGAGTCCCACAACTTGCCCCACCTGCTTCAGATGCTCGAGGTTCATGCCGATCACCTTACGGTTGATGGAATGATCTACAACCTGGCCGTAATGGTTGATGAACCGGGAGTTGATGTCTGCTGCAGTGCCCAGCTTTTTCAGCTCGCTCAGCACCTGCTCGGACAGGTAGCCGAACCGCTCCAGAGTCGACATGGTATACGGATTTCCGATACCAACGACAGCCAAATCCACCCGCTTCCCTTCTGCAAGAACAGACTGGATATGAGGAAGGTGGGTTAGCTGTTCCTTCAGCTCCTCTGTTTCCACCATGGAAGGAGCATATAGCGATTCACTTCTTCCGCCCAGCTTCTTGGACAGCTCATAAGCAATCTGATTGGAATGAACCTCTGTTCTCTCATTTCCTGTTCCACCGATCAGAGGGATAACCTTCACGTTCTCTTTCTTGTCGAGGGGGAACTCCCGCACCATGTGAAACAGTGTATTCCCCCATGACACTCCGATTCGGTCCCCATTCTTAATGAGCTTCTGAACGAACTGGGCTGCTGCTTTACCGACGGCGCTTGTAACCAGCTCTTTGTTCAGGTCTCTCGTCGGCACGACCAACACCCTTTTCAGCTGATATCTCAGCTCCAGCTGCTTCTCCAGTTCAGCCGTCTGATGGGATTCGTCATGCACAATGATTTCGACAATCCCTTTCTCTCTAGCCTTTTGCAGCATTTTGGAGATGATCGGCCGGGACACCCCTATTTTCTCCGCTATTTTCTCCTGCGTCCAAGCTTCATAGTAGTAGAGCTTGCATACTTTTACGAGGTCCTTGTCGTATTCGTCGTTCAATTCAACATTCACCCTTACTATTGAGATTTCGCTGCAGCAACTTCTTATCCATATATTCACTCTACTATATAAATGCACTGCTGGAAAATATTCATCCGCCGTACAAGCGACTGCTTTACAGAAATTTAACATTACATTAACGCCTCGTAAACACATCTCTTTTACAATTGTTTTGTCGAGGAACAAATGTAAATCTACTTTACAACCATTTTGAGGTGAAGTCCATGAAGATCAAAATACTAGGGTACTGGGGAGGGTATCCAGCTGCAGATGGAGCTACAGCAGGATTTCTCATTCAAACCGGGGAGGGACAGCTGCTTCTGGACTGCGGCAGCGGAGTCATGAGCCAGCTTGCCAAATATACAAGAGTGGAGCAGCTGGATGGCGTGATCTTATCGCATCTCCATTATGATCATATGGCCGATATCGGCATCCTACAGTATGCAGCCACTGGTGCTTTGCGCAATGGAAGAATGAACAGAAGGCTGCCGATCTATGCGCCAGCCGAGCCTGCGGGAATCTTGAACACGCTCTATGGGGATCATTCTGAAATTGTCCATATTGAGGAGGAGCAGCCTATTTTCGTGGCCGGAGCAAAAATTGAATTCGTTCCTGTCCGCCACACCATTCCCTGCTATGCTGTCAAGATCACGTATGGAGAGAAAGTGATTGTGTACTCTGCGGATACCTCCTACTGTGAATCTCTTATTGATATCGCACAGAATGCAGACCTCTTCCTCTGTGAAGCGACAATCTGTGACGGCAGTGTTCATACTTCAGGACTGGGTCACATGAACGCACACCAGGCAGGAACCATTGCAAGCAAAGCTAATGTAAAAAAACTAATCCTCGTGCATTTGCCTGGTGACGGCGATTTTGACAGCATGCTTCAGTCCGCATGTGCAGCATTTGAGGGCCCCGTGGAGCTCCCGGACACTGCTCATGTGTACACCCTATGAATCCAAGGACAAAGGAAGGGCCCACCTATGTATAAATTACTGGCACTTGATATGGACGGCACACTGCTTGATCCAAGCAAACGCATAACAGAGTCTGTACATGCCTCGCTCCGAGCGCTCATGAATAAGGATATCCTTGTCACCATTGCATCTGGTCGATTTCCTGCCTCGGTATGGCTGCATGCCCAAGCGGCAGATATGAATGCCCGGCTTATTGCCCTGAATGGAGCCGTCATTATGGATGAAGCCTCCGGTGAGCTTATTCATGGCATTCCGCTGCCTGCTCCCGATCTGCTGCGGCTTGTGCATCTAGCAGAGAGCAGAGGAGCCTATGTCCACTTTTACGGCTACAATGTGCTCTATGTCAAAGAATTAAATGAGATGAATATGCGCTGGCCGCTCGCCAATGTCGTCGTACAGCCGGATAAGCCGCTTACAGAGGAGCATTATCAGGAGCAAGCCGGATACATCCAAGTACAGCCTGTAGGAGATCTGCATGCCTTTGCACGCACTTCTGCGTCGCCAATCTACAAAGCTACAGTCATTTGTGATTCCCCTGATCAAATTGAAGGCTTAATGGACGAGCTGTACGAATGGGGCTGCTTCACCATTACGAGGACCGGCAGGCGGCGCTTTGACGTCAATGCTCAGGGAGTATGTAAACGCGCTGCTCTAGAGCATGTAACCCGCTATTATTCCTTGCATCCGTCCGAAGTCGCGGCAGCCGGCGATTATGACAATGATCTGTCCATGCTTCAGTGGGCAGGGCTCGGTATCGCAATGGGCAATGCCAAGGATTCCATTAAGCAGGCCGCCGATGTCGTAACGTTAAGCAATGAGGAAGACGGCATTGCGTATGCCGTAAAGAACTATTTGTTGCCAACCCAATCCAAATATGAAGACAAAAGGAGCTCAAATATATTATGAAAAAAAGTGCGATCTTTTCTGTTCTTGCTGCAATGCTGATCTTTACCGGATGCGGTGCCCAGGATAACACCTCCTCCGGCGGCGATACAGGATCAAATGAAGCTGCTGGCTCATCTGCTCCTTCCGTATCCGGCGAGCTGACTTTCTACACCTCCCAGCCAGAAGAGGACGTAACCAAGCTGGTCAGCGCCTTTAATGAGAAATACCCGGATGTAACAGTAGAAACCTTCCGTTCAGGTACAGAGGAAGTAACAGCTAAGCTGCAAGCCGAGAATCAGGCTGGCGAGGTTCAAGCCGATCTGCTCCTGCTTGCCGACGCGGTCACTTTTGAAGGATTAAAGGAGCAAGACTTGCTGCTCTCCTACACCTCTCCTGAAGCTGAAAGTATCCCTGACGAGCTGGTAGATCCGGACGGTGCTTACACGGGAACCAAGGTCATGGCAACTGTCATTGCAACGAATACCGAGCAGGTGGCATCCGCTCCGACTTCCTGGAACACTCTGACTGAGGAAGCAAGCAAGGACGCAGCAATCATGCCAAGTCCTCTGTATTCCGGTGCAGCCGCATACAACATTGGTGTATTCTCACGGACAGACGGCTTTGGATGGGAGTATCTGGAGGGCTTGAAGAATAACCATGTTTCCGTAATCAAAGGAAACGGCGCAGTACTCAAATCCGTTGCAAGTGGTGAAAAAAGCTACGGCATGGTCGTCGATTACCTTGTGGCCCGTGAAAAAGCCAAAGGCTCCCCAATTGAGCTGAGCTATCCGGAGGAAGGCGTACCGATTATTACTGAGCCGATTGCCATTATGAAAAATACCGATAACAAGGAAGCAGCACAGGCATTTGTAGACTTTGTATTGTCTGAAGAAGGACAGGAGCTGGCAGCAGAGATCGGCTATACTCCAATTCGTGAAGGCATTGCGCCTCCAGAAGGGCTGAAGAGCCTCTCTGAGTTCAAAGTCATGAGCGGTGATCTTGCCACACTTACGAGCGAGCGCGAGGCTGACAAAGAGAAATTTACAGAAGTGTTCGGAAATTAACGAACGGAGCGATCATACATGCTGGACAGAAACACGGCAATGGCCGAACAGAAACGGAATGAGCGGGCCGCCCGCTCTTCCCTATTCTCGTCACCCTCAGTTTACAAGAAGACGGGAACAGCTATAGGCATTTTACTGACGCTGTTCTTCTTTATCCTCCCCATCATTCAGCTTCTACTGCTTAGCTTTAGGGGAGAGGAAGGCTTCACACTCGGTATTTACAGCGAGCTTTTTCGGCAGGATCGGTTCTGGAATACGCTCAAATCCACCTTTGTCATTGTACTTGGATCGACGGTGCTCTCCCTGGTGATGGGGCTGTGCGCTGCCTGGTTCATGGCTTACACAGATATTAAGCATAAACGGCTGCTTCATCTTCTGATCCTGCTCTCTTTTGTACTGCCTTCTTATGTTCTGACTCTATCCTGGTCTTCGTTCATGGGATCTCAGGGTCTGATGGCAAGCTTCCTGCAGCTGTTTAATCCAGATGCCAAGCCTTGGAGTATGTACAGCACCGGAGGCATCATCTTCGTCATGGGCATCCATCACTTTCCGCTTGTCTATATGTTTACGACGGGTGTACTCAAGAAAATTCCGCGCGATCTGGAATGGGCGGCCAAAGCGGGCGGAGCAGGCAGGGTCAAAACCTTTGTCAAAATTACGCTGCCCCTAGCGCTTCCGGGCATTACGGCAGGCGGTCTGCTCGTATTCCTGGCATCTCTTGACAACTTCGGGATTCCGGCTTTCCTCGGATCTCCCGTCAATATAAGCGTGCTCAGCACACTAATTTATGAAGAAATCATCGGCTTTGGTCCCTCTGCCTTTGCAAGAGGCGCATCGCTGTCCGTCATATTGGGCTTGGTCGCGATCGCCGGCACTTGGCTGCAATGGTTGTCTGTACGGAAGAGCAAGACATCCGATACGATCATGATGGATGAAGAGCCGCGCTACTTCCTCGGCAAACACCGGGCTTGGATCAGTTCCCTTATCTGGATAGGACTGATTGGAATTACCATCGTTCCTCTCTTCTCCATGGTATCTCTTTCGCTGAGAAGCTCATATGGCGGAGGCTTCAGCCTGCAAGGGCTGACACTGGACAACTACAAATATATTCTGTTCGAGAATTCAAAAATCTGGCAGGCCATTACGAACAGCCTTATGCTCTCCTTGTTCACCCTGCTTGCATGCCTGATCATCGGTACACTGTTTGCTTATGTGCGGGTTCGCAAGCCTTCGAGGCTGAACAAAGCCGCTGAGCTGGCCATCTCGATTCCATACACGCTGCCCGGCATCGTATTTGCCCTGTCAATGATTCTCGTCTGGATGGAGCCAATCCCTGGCTGGAACCCAGGCATCTATGGAACGGTGACGATTCTCTTCATCGCCTATATTTGCCGTTTCCTCATTTTGCAGATCAGGGCAGGAGTCACTGCCTTTATGCAAATTGACGCATCGATGGAAGAGGCAGCCCGTGTATCGGGTGCTGGTATGTTCACCAAGTGGAGGACCATTCTGCTCCCGCTCCTGCTGCCCGGTCTTCTGAGCGGAGCGCTGCTCGTATTTCTGACAGCTCTGACGGAGCTAACCGTCTCTGCGCTGCTCTACTCTTCCGGCTCCCAAACAATCGGGGTTACGATCTTCAGCTTTGAGCAGGCAGGCGATACACTGTACTCTACAGCCTTATCGAGCCTGATCGTGTTCCTCATCATTATTGGAGCAGGACTGCTCCAGCTCATCCAGTATTTATCCCGACGCAAAGGAGTTCGATTATGAGTATACAGCTGAATGAAATATGCAAAGCCTTTGGCCGATTCCAGGCACTCAAATCCGTAAATTTAACGATTGCAGAAGGCGAGTTTGTTGCCATCCTCGGTCCTTCCGGCTGTGGGAAGACAACACTGCTTCGCATGCTTGCCGGCTTTGAACAGCCCTCCTCCGGAGAGATTCGTATTCAGGACAAAGTCGTTGCCAGCGCACATGGGCTGACCCCGCCGGAGAAACGGCGCATCGGGATGGTGTTTCAGAATTTCGCTCTGTGGCCGCATATGAATGTATATGAGCATGTACAGTTTCCGATCCGAAACCACAAGGAGACACCTTCATCTATAAGGGAACATGAAGACAAACGGATTAAGGATGTGCTTGAGCTTGTCGGGCTGTCGCACTTGTCCAAGCGCATGCCGCATGAGCTGTCCGGCGGACAAAAGCAGCGCGTAGCGATTGCGAGGGCGATTGCTTCAGAGCCGTCTCTATTACTGATGGATGAGCCGCTTAGCAGCTTGGATGCGATGCTCCGCATGGATATGAGACGGGAAATCCAATCCGTCCATCGGAAGACGAGATCCGCTATCGTATATGTTACACATGACCAAAGTGAAGCACTTGCGATGGCCGATCGCATCATTGTGATGAAGGATGGACAGATAGAGCAAGCTGGAACACCCGAAGAGATCTATTTATATCCGCAAACCGAATTTGTAGCAAAGTTTGTCTCGAAATCGAATCTTGTACACGGGCAGTGGACACCGAATGGCTTCTTCCCTGATGGGGCGGAGACCGGCCTGCCTTGGACTGGCGAGAAGATCTCCCCCTACTTCAAAGAGAACGGGACTTACCCCGTACGCCCTGATCAATTTGAGCTCGCCTCAGACAGCACAGCTGGATTGCAGGGAACGGTTGCGAACGTACAATTTCAAGGGAAGGAGTTTATCTACGATATTCAGTCAGGAGCGCAGCAGCTGGAAGTCGTTTCACCGGTGCCCCTGCAAATCGGAGACACGGTGACCCTATCCATCCCCCTTCAGAAACCGGTGAAGGAAAAAAGCTATGTATGAACAAGGCATGCTTCATGGAACCAGGACGAGCACGTCTGCGAAACGATTAATTTTCTTTGATATTGATGGGACACTGCTGGATTATAACAAACGGATTCCCACATCCTCCAGGCAAGCAATCTATGAGTTGAAAGCAGCAGGTCATGAGATTGTCCTTGCAACCGGCCGCTCTCCATTCATGCTGCAAGCCGTAGCAGCAGAGCTGGAAATTCATTCATATGTGGGATTTAACGGCCAGTATGTCGTTCTGAATGATCAGCTCGTCTATGCCAATCCGCATCTGACGGATGAGTTGTCCAGGCTTGCTGCTGTTGCGGAACAATCAGGCCATGCCCTCGTATACCTGGATCATGAAACGATGCGAGCCAGCCAGGCTTATGATCCATATGTAGAGGAATGCATGGGCTCCCTGAAGTATCCTCATCCCGAGTATGATCCGGACTTCTACCACCAGCGGAGCATTTATCAGAGCATGCTGTTTTGTCCGGAGCATGAGGAAGGGCAATACAGGGAGAGGTTCACCTCGCTTCAATTTGTCCGCTGGCATCCTTATTCTCTGGATGTCCTCCCTGGCGGCGGCTCCAAAGCGAATGGAATCAAACAGCTCCTCCATTATATGCAATATGATCCGAGGGAGGCCTATGCGTTCGGGGACAATTTGAACGATATGGAGATGCTACAGTATATCGGGAACAGCGTCGCGATGGGGAATTCGCCGGAAGCCGTCAAGCAGCACGCCAAATATGTCACTACCGATGTAGACAAGGATGGGATCGCGAACGGCTTGCGGATGGTAGGCTTGCTCCCTTGATTCATGATAAATATGCACGAAATGACTGCTTAAGGCCTTGATCGCATGGATCTAGATGCAGTGGATGCTCAGAGCAAAAAGAGCCCTTCCTTGAATGGATAGGCTCTTTCTTCTTTGCCTTCTTGGCCATTAGACCAAACGCATACTTCATCATCTTAGTCCGATGCTTCTGTCGCGATCGCCTGAATTGAATTCCCAATGGATTGCAGCAGGCTGCCGAAGGCATTCCAGTTGTTGGCGCTCTTGTTCGTGACAAAGGGGGTTTGCTGCAAGGTAAGCTCGGTTTGGACTGCATTGGCGATGGACTGAATAATGTTTCCTATAACCACCAGGTTCTGTCCCTCGTCTTGTACCTCCGTGCTTCTCGACAGGATCTTGGTCTGTCCAATCGCTGTGATGTTCGTGCCGATTGCCTGCAGCCATGTATATATCGCAAGCTGTACATTAATATCCTGCTGGATTTGCTCAGACTGCTCATTAGCCTGGTTTTGCTGGCCCTGCTGCCTCTTCCGCGGGGACTTTTTGGAGTTATTCCGCTTGATCGGCTGTGGCAGCTGCTTCTTCTGCTGTGGAAGCTGGCGCCGCTCCAGCCGCTTCTGCTGCTGTCGCTTGGCGGGCACAGTACATCCCTGCTTTCTCCTGAGTGCTGTAAGTTTCTATAGCATATGCAGCCGGTGTCCGCGAGGATAAAGATATTTTGCTAGATTTTATCCATGATCAGGTTCGTACTCGCTCAGCTTGCCCTCATAGATCAGCTTCAGCCGGTCACACTGGCGAAAATCATCCGGTGTCACTAGTGCAGGCAGCTTATTCCACAGCTTGATTCCGGACCGCTGTAAGATTTCAGCGACAAACTGGGAGCAGAAGTAAGAGTTGCTGAACTCAACTGGCTCTTTTAACGTAATGCCAATCACACCGAGGATATTGTAAATATATTTACGATGACTGCGAATAAAGATCTGCAGCACTCTCTTCATCTTCACTACTTCCCGGTCGGTGACCCTCAGCTCATACAGAACGCATGTCGTACCAGGATATTTGCTGAACGTACCCGTCTTGATATCCTCCTTGACGAATCCGCCATTCAGCGGATTATTCGGATGCTTTCTGCCGAAGCTGTACAGCTCGGAGAGTTCCCGATCAAATGAAATGGAGGCATGATTATAGGGAGCCCTTGTATAGCTCTGGATCATCTTCGTAAAGAGCGTCCCTGTATTCGTAAGCAATATATAAACTGAGCGTGAAGCTTCCATTTTGAAATTTCCCCTTATCAAGATTGACCTATTCCTTCATAATAACATATGATCCTAATGGTGGAATTTTCGAATAATCAAGGTCTTCTATCCGTAGTTTTCATTCATTATAGCCGAGAATTTGAAGAAGTTGGTGACATCACATTGAGCAGTTCTTTACCTACGCTTATCGTTATTCTTACGTTGTTAGTTGCAATCCATATTATCTATCATATCATCGGCAGGGTTCAGCCTGACAAGGACTACAAGGCAATCGGCCAGCGGATCAAGACCTGGTGGGGCATGTTCTTCATCTTCTGTCTGGCTACCCTGTTCACTCCAGCAGTTTCGCTCTTATCGCTTATGGTACTATGTTTCTTCTCCCTGCGGGAATACTTCTCTATGATCAAGACGAGGAAGGCAGACCGCCGACTGTTTCTGTGGGCCTATTTGTCAATTCCGGTGCAGTTCTATTGGATTTACATTGGCTGGTACGGCATGTTTATTATTTTTATTCCCGTGTATGTGTTCCTGTTCCTTCCGCTTCCGCGGCTGATTAACAAAGGCACGATCGGATTTGTACGCAGCGTCAGCTCTACCCAGTGGGGGCTTATGCTGATGGTGTTCGGTCTCAGTCACCTGGCCTATTATCAGTTCGCTGCGCCCGAGTATGGAGCTGGAATCGTCTTGTATCTCGTGCTGCTGACACAGCTGGGTGATGTCGTTCATTATTTAGCGTCTCTCTATTTTGGCAAGCGAAAAATCGTACCCACATCCAATCCCTATTTAACATGGGAGGGGTTTGCCTGCGCGTTTCTCGTGACGACAGCTGCTGCTTATTTTGCCTATCCTCACCTGACGCCGTTCGATTTGAAGTTTGGCCTAATTACAGGTATGCTGATCAGCCTCAGCGGATTCTTCGGCAGCTTAACGATCTCCGTGCTGAAGCGGGACCTGCTGCTCGGAGGCGACAAGCTGGAGGCACCGAAGAAAGGCTATCTCAGTCAAATTGACAGCTTAACCTACACTTCGCCGGTGCTGTTTCACTTTATCCGGTATTTCTTCGATTTTATGTAATATTTGTAGTAGATTAAAATGTCCTGATGCGCTAAAATGATTCAGCATGATTTTTTTCATAATTTTCAGAAATTAATGAAATGAATGCACCTATATTAGATTACTGGAGGCATTAACAAACAACATGTCAAATGCATCATCGACTCAAGTTAAGATTGTAACGGCTGATCCGAGCGGTATCGGCCTATTCGGCCTGGCTATTGTTACACTGGTTGCTTCTTCGCAGAAGCTGGGCTTGACCGAGGGCCTCAGCCTGGTTATCCCATGGGCTATTTTTCTAGGAGCCTTCGCTCAATTGTTCGCAAGCATGCTGGACGCCAAGCACAATAACACCTTCGGCATGACCGCCTTTGGAGCTTATGCCTTCTTCTGGTTTGCTACAGCTGCCAGCTGGCTGACGAACATGGGCGTGTTCGGGGAGGAGCTTGCAGGTGCAGCAGATGGCAGACAACTGGGCTTTGCTTTTGCCGGCTATTTGATCTTCAGCGTATTTATGACTATTGGAGCTATGGAGACACATAAAGTGCTGTTCTTTATTTTCGTACTGATCGATCTGCTCTTCCTCGGCTTGACGCTGGATGCCTTCGGCATTGCTCCTCACGTCTTCCACACGCTGGCAGCCTATGCAGAGATGGGTATCGGACTTCTATCCTTGTATGGAGCGGGCGCTGCTGTGCTTAATACGCACTTTGGACGGACCTTCCTGCCTGTGGGACGAGCATTTGGCATTTTCAAAAAATAAAGCTATTGGTTTAAACCGGTATGCATCAGAACAGGCCGTTTCCCGATATCCGGGAGATGGCCTGTTTGTATATAGCCTGTTATTTAGATGGAAGAATGCCTCTAATATACCCTGCTAATGCTGTGGCGGCTTCCTCGTGAGCCAACGCACCGGGATGACTTCTCGCGCCCATGGTCGCTTCCGTCATGTTCGGCATCTGGAACACAGATACCTTCCGATCGGCCGATCTCGACAGGTAAGCATCCACCCCCCGATAAATGGCCGGCATCATCGGTGTTCCGAGCATACCGTAGGCCCATACGATATGAGCCTCCTTATTATTCTTCCGAAGGGTGACGAGAAACTGCTCTACCGCGTTCTCGAACGCCTGTAAGTCTTCCTTATGATATGTTCCGTCCGAATTTAACCGCTGTTTGTGGGTCGCTCCTCCTGCTTCATCTCGCCATTCGGGAGAGTGAAAGGCACCGCCATCATTCGTACCCAGATTGACCACAATGACATCCGGCTGCCATGCGGCAAAATCGTTCGGCTCCTGCGCACCGAGCTCCCGGTTTCGCTCTCCTGGCAGCAGTCCGCACACCTGCTCATAATACTGCGGCATGCTCGCCTTCGGATTGTTATCCCAGCTTGTGAGCACACCCCAGCCGCTCTGGGACAGGATACGGTATTCCGCATCATCGAGCGCTGCGGCCGTCAACCCGCAGTAATTGCTTACCGCGCTAAACCACATCGGAATCCAGTCCTGCTCTAATTTTGCGCCAATAGCTCCTTCCCCGGAAGTGATGCTGTCGCCGATAAATTCCAGCTTCACAGCACGCTCGGGAACAGGCATAAACTGCCCATTGCCTTTGACCGCATGGAATTGCAGCAAGGCATCAGGATCGGCGCTCATGGCCTGAACCTCCTTCACGATTCGCACATTTTTGACCGTACGATCATTCATCCCTCTGAATAAGCAGATCCAGTACCTGCCGTGCGTGAGCATCTGTCTTGCTGCCGGCACCCCGTTGATCAGAATAGAGATCCACTGTTCATGCTGGCTGTAGTCCACTTCGACTTCGAGCCACAGCTCGGAGCCCGTGCTGTTCAGTTCAATGCCACTCCCCGTCCAGAATAAGGTGAGTGGTGCGAGCCTGCCTGTCGTACGGCCGTGAACCTTAAGATGAGGAACATCGGATAGCTGATGAGTTTGCAGATTCGGATCTTCTTTCATGACTTCACTCCTTATTATTGCTCACTTATTAAGCTGGATTCCGAGCGGAGTCGGCAAACCGTCAATGCTTGCGCTGTTTTTCTGCTCCCAGTAGCTCTTCAGCCCTTCTTCCCCTTTTTGATCAGCCCATCTTTGGAGTGTATCTCTCTCCTTCTCATATGCCATGAACGGAATAGAGTAACCGCAGGAAGTCTGCACTTTATGTACGTCGACGATGATAATCTGCCTTGATCCGGGAAGCGGATCAAACTTGGGATACAACTCCTCCCACTCCTTCGTCCCGTGCAGCACTACGTTTCCCGTTCCATACAGCCGCAATATATTAGGCGGGCCCTCGAATGCACAGAACATGATGGTTACCCGCCCATTTTCCTTGATATGTGCGCTCGTCTCGCTGCCGCTTCCGGTCAGATCGAGATAAGCGACTTGATTCTCGGACAGCACACGAAACGTATCATAGCCCTTGGGTGAAAGATTAACATGCCCATCTGGTGATAGAGCCGCTGAACCTACAAAGAACAAATGCTGTTTTCCAATAAACTCAACATGCTCTGGCAGTAAGGCCGGGAACTGCTTTGCCATTCTAATCTACCTCCCCTATGTTGTTGTGAATCAGGCAATTCTCATATTACAATTCCATCCCCTGGTGTATTCTCCTGCTGCCAAACCCTCCAATAAGACACCACCCTGCGCTTCTTCTGATATAGTTGCTTCTCACCCAAAAACGAAGGAGGCACTTCATATGGTACTAAACGTTAAAAACTTATCTGTTACCTACGGCTCTACTCATGCCGTCAATCATATCAGCTTCGAACTTGAATCAGGCAAGGTGCTTGGGCTGCTAGGAGCTAACGGTGCCGGTAAATCTTCAACCATTTCCGCTGTTCTAGGCATGGAGAAGAGCCAGTATGACGAGCTTGCCATTCTAGGCAAATCCCCGATCAAGGAGAGGAAGCATGTTTTTCAAGAGGTTGGTGTCCAGCTGCAATCCACGCAGTTTCAGGAAAACATAACCGTTCAGGACTCATGCCGCCAGTGGAAGAGCTTATACCAGCAAACGGCAGATATTAACGAGTTACTACGTATTTTTGGACTCGAGGACAAATCAGATCAGCTCGTCAAAACACTCTCTGGTGGGGAACGGCAAAGACTCGCTGTTCTTCTTGCGCTCATTCCCAGACCTAAGCTGGTATTTCTTGATGAGCTGACGACAGGTCTGGATACTCGAGCACGCCGCATGCTCTGGAATCGACTGCTGGATATGAAACAACAAGGGATGGCCATGGTTCTTACTTCACACTACATGGATGAGGTGGAGATCCTGTGCGATGAAATCCTTATTCTTAATAAAGGAAACACCGTCTTTCAAGGGACGACACCTGAAGCACTTGAGCTCAGCGGTACGCAATCATTGGAAGAAGCATATTTACATTTTGCAGGAACAGAGGGGGACATCTACTGATGAATTCTTTTATGACATTCTTTAAAATTGAAGCAAAGCTCGTCTGGAAGAGTATCGATATACTCATCTTCGGGATTTTATTTCCCATTATACTTGGGTCTATATTTGGATATACCTTGAGTAAAGACAGTGCTGGGAGCGGTGCGTCTAACTTTGACCTTTCGTACGCATCGGTCATAACGATTGGTATACTGGCAACCGGGGTGATGGGCTTGTCCCTGACACTTGCCGATTATCGTCACCGGGGAATTCTGCAGAGACTGCAGGTTACACCTGTATCCCCTCTTCAGATCGTCATTGCCCAGGGACTTGTTCAGATGATTGCAGCTGTCATTTCATTTATTGGCGTTACACTCGTTTACATCTATGCGTTTGGCTTTGAGCTTCAGGGCTCCTGGCCGTTGTTCCTGATATCTTATTTATATGTTCTTATATCCATGTTCAGTATTGGCACACTGATTGGCAGCCTTGTTCGGGATACCAAGTCCGCCAACCTTTGGAGCTCCGCAGCCTACTTCTCGATGCTGTTATTCTCAGGAGCAACCATTCCGTATGAGATTATGCCGTCTTTTCTGCAATGGGGAATGGATGTGTTTCCGCTTGCCCATGGCATTCATTTATTAAAGGACGTCAGTACAGGAACCGCACTCTCAAACAGTCTCCTGCACATTGGAATTCTAGGAATTTGTATCATCCTCTCTATGGGGATCACGATTCGATATTTTAGATGGAAGTAGGTCGTTATCCGTTGTACAAGACCTCAGAGATTGCCGCTCTCGCCTCTGTGCATCCCAATACGGTAAGAGTCTATGAGGAATGGGGATACATCTCTCCTGTTCCTCGGCTTACCAATGGGTACCGTGTGTATTCAGACCTTCATCTCTTTCAGATGAAGATTGCCCGAATTCTGTTTCAATGCGAGATTGTACAAGGTGACATCCGTAATAAAGCAAGAGAGATTGTTACCACTTCTGGGAAAGAACAATTCCCACAGGCGTTACATTTGACTCACGAGTATCTATCCCATCTAAAAAGCGAATATCAGCATGCTCTGCTCGCGGCAGAAGCCGTGGAGAAATGGCTGCATGAGGATGTTCCAACAGGAGATAAGACATACTCACGAACAGAAGCAGCTCATATTTTAGGAGTGACGACAGAAGCGTTAAGAAACTGGGAACGCAATGGGCTGATTGTGATCCCGCGACTTAAGAACGGACACCGTATTTATGGGGAAAAGAATTGTCCAGGCTGCAAATTATTCGGGGGCTAAGAAGCGCCCACTACTCTCTCCAAGCCATTCTCCGTTTGCTTCGCAAGCTTGATCAGCTTCCTACAGATGTCATTACTATTCTTAACTCTCCTTCAAATGAAGAGGATGTTGTAACGGTTACAGACCGTCTAATCCAATCCTTGCTCGAAGCAATCCAAGGGGCAAAGTCGGCTATTGCTCTCTTTTATGAGTACAAGCATCTTTATGAGAGACCACATTAGTCTTGTGAATTTAGGCCACTCCCTTGGTCAGATAACCGTTTCTACTAATCTTTCATCTTCATACCATAGAGTATAGTTGTAAGATTCCTGTGGATGAAGGGAGTGATCGAGTGGAAAACAGACGTCAGCGATCCATATTGAAACAAGGCGTGTCGATCATCACTTGTACGAAGCGCCAAAGCTATGTAGCACAGCTCTTCAAAAATTACACCAGACAGCGTCATTCAAAAAAAGAACTGATTATTGTCGTTAACAACGATGCCATATCACTTGAACCCTATGAGCAAGCCGCTAAGCATCTCCGTCATGTGCAAATCTTCCGTGTCCCTGAGCACTACTCCCTCGGCACCTGCCTTAACCTTGCTGTAAAAAAAACAAAATATAATTATGTCGCCAAGTTTGATGATGATGATTACTATGCCCCTGATTACCTAACCGAAGGCCTTCTGACCTTTCAGAAGAGTGGCGCCGATGTACTGGGCAAGCGGGCTCATTATATGTATCTGCGCGGCTCCAAAACTTTAATACTGCGATTTGCGAATGATGAGAACAAGGTTGTCTCCAAACTTCCGGGCGCTACCCTGATGATCAAGCGAAAGGTTCTGAAACAGGTTTCCTTCCCTGATCAAAACGTGGGAGAAGATGACCTGTTTTGCAAAAGAAGCAAGAAGAAAGGATTCAAGGTCTACTCTGGCGGCAAACATAACTTCGCTGCAATTCGAAGAAAGAATTCGGCCGATCATACTTGGATTATCAATGACGAAGAGCTTATTGCTCATCATAAGTCTATTCCCGGCGTTCACAATTTCAAGAAATTTGTTAAACGTAAGCCAAAGGGAGTGTGAGTATGGCAAAAAAGGAGCGTTCTTCACATTACGGCGTTTCCATTATCGTCTGTACCAAAAGACATTACTGTATGGACAACCTCATTGAGAATTTTATAAGTCAGCGCTACAAACACAAAGAGCTCATTATTATCCTGAACCACAAGGAATTGAAAATGAAAGATTATATTAAAGCTGCCGAGCCTTATAAAAATATAAGAATTTATCGACAGCCTGAGCATGTATCCTTGGGCAACTGTCTTAATTATGGAGTCAACATGGCCAAGTATCCCTATATTGCCAAGTTTGATGATGACGATTATTATGCACCGGATTACCTGAAAGACAGCATGCATACGCTGCGTAAAACAAAAGCAGATATCGTCGGAAAGAGAGCCCACTATGTATATTTAAGCAGCAAAAAACTTGTGCTTTATCGTTATCGTGATATGGCCGAGCGTTACGTATCTGAGGTACAGGGGGCGACACTCCTCTTCAAACGTGAGGTATTTGATGCGGTGAGCTTCCCGAACCGGTCGCGCGGTGAATGTGTGAAGTTCTGCTCCCTGTGCCGAGCCAAGGGTTATTCCATTTATGCAGGAAGCCCCTACCACTTTGCTGCGATTCGAAGAAAGGGCTCCAAGGATCATACATGGATTGTTAGTGATAGAAGGCTCATGAAGAAAGGGGATCAGGTACCTGGAGTCAATGATATTAAGACGTTTGTAAGCCGCTAAGTGGATAATATTCTCCATTAGCGGTTTTATTTTTTTAAGGCTTTGTAAAACTTTGTTGTTGATATTTGCGAACAAACGCTTCGGCTTTCTGCTTATTCTTGTTAAGCTAACAGGCAGGATCGTTTAATGAACTGAAATTGTGATGTATATTCATTAATAAGGAATTCTAATTCAGCTATATAATATTCAACATCACTTTCGTAAAGGGGTTTTAAGAAATGAAAGAAGGACATCTTGAAAAGATTAATTTATATGACATTACTAAGGAGATATCCGAATATAGAAACTGGATTGTGAATGAAGTAAATGATCATGCCCTACGTATTGCTGTTATTAATGGTGAATATCATTGGCATAAGCATGAAGATTGTGATGAGTTGTTCATGGTTCTTGATGGAGAACTTTTCATTGATCTGGAAGATAGGACGATATCACTCAAACCTGGAGAAATTATTACTATTCCACGTAATGTTATGCATCGTACTAGGTCTAATGAAAGAACGGTTAATTTATGTTTTGAAAAATCCTCTAACGATATATCTGGAAAAACAGCAGAAAGTCTATAAAGCTATCTGGGCAGGTTAGTATAATAAGAACGTCGAAAACATATTGCAAACAGAAAATTTCAACCAAGCGAAGTCTGGAATGGTTAAGGGAGTTTACTAATAAATAATAAGGGTGGATGTAGATGGGTACGAAGACGAGAGCTGCGCGGTATTAGATTACGGAAATACATGCATTAATCTCTTAAATCAATCGAATGCCCAAGAGTTGATTGATCCGGCTCAGGTTGGGCGTGTCGGGGATGGAGCAAGGTTCCTGTTTACCATCCAAGTGCCTGACGTTGACCGGTTATGCAATGAGTTGGTAATGCGGGGCGTTACATTGTTGAATGGGCCGATAACACGTCCCTGGGGGCGGCGGACGGCATGTTTTGCCGATCCTGACGGGTATATTTGGGAGATTGCGCAGGTGCTTTAACGACTTTGAAGTGAGTGGTGAAAATTGTATGATAAATAATGATTCCCCGGCTATTATCGAGCAATATAAGCGAAGTCTGGCTGAATATACGATAGACCAGTTACGGTATAAATCTGAAGAAGACGTTTGGTCGATTGGACAAATGTATATTCACGTGATCGATGTAGCGGAAGAGTACATCGGTCATATTCACACTTGTACTATAGCGGCACAAGAAGAACATGGAGACAAGACTGAAGACGGAACAAAGGCGTTTCTCGAAAAAGCGTGGCCCGATGTCCGTGTGAAACTTGAGGAACCGGTCAACAGGACCCGTAACCCCGATAGTAAGGATGAGATCATAGCCGGCCTGGAGCAGGTGCTAAAGAAATTGAAATACTGGGAGGAACACGTACGTGGGGCGAATCCTGCTTGCAAGGTGCGTCATGGCTGGTTTGGCTGGCTTAATGCGCGTGAATGGTTTGAAATGATTGGCATGCACAGCAGGCATCATTTGCGCCAAAAGGCAAGACTGGACCAGAAGCTTGCGGAGGCAGGCTTATGAAATAATTCACTAAGCTAACGTAGAAACGATAGCTCAATACGCCGCCTTTTTACCAGGCGGCTTTAATTTAACATAGCCATTCTAAAAAACACCTGCTCAGCAGAATTATGACGACTTCTCCTTACGCTGCTCAAGGATCTCTGGAATGTGCAGCTCTCTGAGCACGGGCACAATCTCCTGCACACTGCTCTTCTTGAACTTCTTTAGAATACTGTTAATCTGTGATTTTAGAGTGGAAGGCTCCACATGTCTGAGCTTGCATATCTCCTGCCGTGTATAGTCTTTCATCAACAGCTCCAGCACCTCAAGCTCAGTCGGGGTCAGCTGGGTGAAGATAAAAAAGTTGTGCAGCAGACTGTCTTCTGTCGTCTTGATCCGTTTGAACTCCCTAGTAATCTTGCCGGCAATATTCGAGTGAAGAGCAGGTCGATCGTTATAAGCATCCTTCACTGCCTGTAGTATAGAATCGGCTGGCATATTTTTGAGTAAATAATTCGTTGCACCCAGCTCAAACGCACGAAATACCGTTTCATCCGTCTCGCATACGGTCAGCATGACGATTTTGATCTCCGGCATGTAATTCAGAATCTCCTCCGTAGCTCTAAGCCCGGCCTGCTTATCCTCCAGTTCAATATCCATGAGTATGACATCCGGCTTATTCAGCGCAGCCAGCATCGTTCCTTCGTATCCACTTGCTGCTCTCCCTACGCACTCAATCTCCTCATCCTTGGACATGATCATTTGGTATCGCTTACAAATTAGATCATCATCTTCAACAATCAGAACCTTAATCTGTGGCGTACTCACGAATGTCTCATCTCCTTCCATATATCATCTTAAGAGTAACGGCATAACAATATGAAATGAGCTCCCCTCTCCCTGTGTGCTGCTGGCATGAATCTTACCACCATGTGACGTAATAATCGTATGACAGAGCGATAATCCCATTCCCCAATTTGTCGCCGTTGGTTTTGACGAGTAGAAAGGCTGAAAAATGTGCTCCAGCTTGTCCTCTTCCATACCCGTTCCGTTATCTTGAATGATCAGCTCGACCCACTTGTTCTTCACATTCATTCTAACATCGATTTGTCTAGATTTGTCCGGAACAAATTTCAGAGCGTCAACGGCGTTAGACATAATATTTTCGATGGCCTGCGAAAAATAATAAGAGTCTGCCATGATCGTCAGCGGTTTCTGCGGCTTGCTGTAGTTCAGCTGAATATCTCTGAGCTCCATACTCATATCGCCGAGCAGCTTGTCCATTAGCTCTGTCAAGGGAACCGGTTTAAGCTCCATCTGGGATTTAAGATTTTTTTGATGAATAACATTCAGCCGATCATACACCTTGCGGCAGCGCTGCTCGATTACTTGAATTTCCTCTACAACCTCAGGTGACTTCTCACACATGCTCTCCAAAAATTCAGTCTGCGCCATGATGGCCAGCAGTTCATTTTTTATATAGTGACTGAACACACGCGATGTTAATAATGCCGAATCGATATTCTGCGATGTCACGGTCTCCTGGTTCCGAATGCTGTTCTGCAGGCGTGCATATTTGTAGATGGAATATAAACTGAGCAGCACACACACCCCCGCAAGATAAGGCAGCAGCGTATAGATGGACGGATTGCCCACTAGATTGATGGGTTTAAAGCTGATGAAATGGGCAACTTTAGATACTTTGACCATGAGGTCAGGAGCCCAGTAATTCATATAGTAGTACGTAATTTGTACGGAGACATAGGTCACCACAATCATTAGTATATTGCTTCGGATCTGCCTGACTTTGGGAGCATCACAATAGGCATAAATAATAAGCACAATGCCTGCCACAATATAAAGTGTATTTAGTGTCCAAGTCACTTTATGAATGGATTCATAGAGAGTGACAATACCCTGTGCTGTCATGTAATCCGGGTACATTGCATAGTAGAAGGCCGTATATACGGACGGATCGTAGATTATCACCTGCAGGATACACGGTAGTGCGATGAGGGATAGAATCCATACCCCCCTCTTGGGAAGGATGTGAAAGGCAAAAAAGATCGCAGAAGCAAGGCCCGCATACAGAAACACCATGGTGAACACGTTAAAGACTCGTATCAATACATACCGTGATACCGGCAAGAATACCAAATCATTTTGCAGCTCTTTCGAGATACCGAAGTAACGATCCAGGCTGTAATAGTAATAAGCGTCCTTGGACAAATAAGTAATAATACAGGAAACGACGACGAGGAAGGAAAAGCCCATGAGCAGCATAAACAGCGTGGCCCTTGTATATTTTTGCTGGGTCAGGCAGAATACCGCGATCACAATAAACAGGATCAGCACGAAGAATATAACCATAGATGCCACCCTTCCCTATGATGTGAAATGAATTAATTTTATGGTGCATTCCTTCATCTGTAAAGGTTGAAATTATATACACCTTAATAAGAATGCGTTTTCATAAAAACTCCGCAGCTGGAGCTGTATTATAGCCTGCTATACCGCTGCTCTCCCTTCGTCCACCTGTAGGACGATAAAATTTCAACCTTACGCATAACCAAAGATCACCCTACTATTAGAGCATACCACAAAAAATTGGGGGCGTTATGATGAAGAATAAACACGGCTATTTCAGGTTTTCGCTGATTGCTGTGCTAATACTTGCCTTGGTCGGCTGCAGTTCAGCAGCCACAGATTCAGAAGGCAGTACAGGTGAGAATGGCAAAGTCGTTCTGGAATATTACACATGGACGGATGAAGAAGCTTACATGCAGAAGGTCATTGAAGCCTTTAATGCTCAGAATAGCAACATCGAAGTGCATATGAATACGATCAGCAACAATGCAAATGAGTATAACACGCAAATAATGAACAACCTCTCCGGCGGTTCAAAAATGGATGTATACAGCGTTAACGGAACAACCAGTCTTGGCCTGTTTTCAACCAAAAATCAGCTGCTGGACCTTACCGATCGGGTGAAGGAGGATAATCTTGATGTCAGCGCCTACGGTCCCAGCTTTCAGGAGATTAGTGAGGTGCTAACCGAAGGGAAATATTACGCGCTCCCTTATCGGACGTCTCAATATGCCCTCTTTTATAACAAGGCGCTCTTTGATGCCCAAGGCATTCCTTATCCTGAGCAGTTAACATGGGAGGAATACGCGGAGCTGGCGAAGAGCCTGACAAAAGGCGAAGGAGCAGACAAGCAGTGGGGCGGCTACTACGCTGACTGGATCATCTCACCACTTGGTGCAATTCAGCAGGGGACTACGATCCTGGACGACAGCCTCGCCCCCATTGAGGAATGGATGAATTATCTGGATCGCCTGTATTACCAGGATCAATCTCATATGAGCTATAAGCAGATGAATGCAGAGAGCATCGACTGGATCAAGCAGTTCGAGAATGGGAACGTCGCCATGATGGTCAATGGTGAATGGACTGTCAATATGCTCAAGGCCGATATAGAAGCAGGCAAGACCGATATTGAATTTGATATGGCTCCGCTTCCGCTCCCAGAGGGAACCTCCGACCCAATAACCGTTGGCGGTGTGAGTACCTATATGGGGATTAATCCAGCCAGCAAAAATGTGGACGCAGCCTATGAATTTGTAAAATTCGTAACCGGTGAGGAAGGGGAGTCGGTTATTGCAGAAGCAAGTGTCCTCCCTGCCTATTCTAGTGATGCAACGAAGGAAGCCTTCCTGAATGCCACCGGCCTTGAAGGAAGCGGATATTTCTTCGAATCGAATACGCTGGTTGAAATGCCTCCGATTGCCAAGATCGATCAAGTGTATAACTTGTACAGCGAGCAGCTCGATCTATTCCTGTTCCAGGAGCAGGATGCGGCGCAGGCGATCCAAAACTTCCAAGCGGAGAGATCCTCCGTCTTGAATTAGATAACGAAGTATGGCGATCAGCCTGTCCCCACTCGGACTCAGGCTGATCTACGTAAGATCAATAATGACAAAGGAGGCTGTTGTGATGACGGGCAGACATCGAATCCAGTACAAATCCTACATGGCAGGCACACTGTTCATTCTACCGGCCTTCATCCTGTTTGCGGTATTTATATTTATCCCTTTAATCTATGGTTTGTACTTAAGCTTCACCGATTACGGCGGCTTCAATATCAAGCCCAATTTCATAGGTGTAGACAATTACACCAAGCTGCTTACGGACGATTATTTTCTTATATCACTTAAGAATAACTTTATCTACATGATTCTGTTTGTTCCTCTAACGATCTTGTTCGCCCTGCTCTCCGCAGTAGCTTTGAACAACATATGGCATCTGCGCAAATATTTGCGTATGGCCTTCTATTTTCCTCATATCACTTCCATGGTGTCGATCGCCATCGTATGGGGTCTGCTCTTTAATCCGATGTCGGGTCCGATCAATTACATCCTGAAGGCCATCGGAATAACCAATCCGCCAGAATGGCTGATGTCCTCGGCCTGGGCACTGATTGCCATCGTATTGGTAGCGGTATGGAAGAGCTTCGGTTACTACATGATCATCCTGCTTGCAGGCATTCAAGGGATACCAACATACTTGTACGAGTCTGCAAGGCTTGATGGGGCAAACAAGTTTCAGCAGTTCATTTACATTACGCTGCCCTCCCTGTCACCCACCTTGTTCATGGTGCTCATTCTTACGATCATTAACTCCTTCCAGGTATTCGACCTTGTATCGGTGATGACCGACGGCGGTCCGGGACGTTCAACGAATGTGCTCGTATTCCGAATCTATCAGGAAGCCTTCAGCAATTATCAGATGGGATACGCCTCTGCGATGTCCATCGTCTTGTTCGTCATCGTTATGGTTATATCACTAATTCAATTCAGACTCGAGAAGAAATGGGTCACTTACTAAGGAGGGGAGGGAGGAACACATGATAAATGCATTTCATACAGTCAAGAGACATAAGCCCTCTTACTACCTGCTGTTAATTCTGCTCGTTATCTTTTCAGTAGCTGCACTTTTCCCATTCTTATGGATGATCTCCGCATCGCTTCGGACCGATGTCGATCTGTTCAAGAACCCGATGAATTGGATTCCGGAGACGCTGTTCCTGAACAACTATAAAGAGGTATGGACGGCCATTCCTTTTGCCCAGTACTTTCTGAATACATTAAAGCTGTCCGTGGTGATCACGGTATTGCAGGTGATCATCTGCTCCATGGCGGCCTATGCGTTTGCGAAGCTCAAGGTGCCCTTTAAGAATACGATCTTTGTCCTCTTCATGGCGAATCTAATGATGCCCTGGCACTCTATTATGGTGCCTCAGTTCTCCATTGTCAGTAGCCTGGGACTGTACAACACGCATACTGGTTACATTCTGATTCAGCTGTTCAGCGGCTTCGGTGTATTCTTGATGCGGCAATTCTTCAAGAGTCTGCCTGATGAGCTGAATGAAGCGGCGCGGGTTGACGGCTATAATGAATGGCGGATTTTCTGGCGAATTGTGATGCCTTTATCTGCGGCTGGCTTGTCCACGTTCGCCATCTTTACGTTTACTTTTATGTGGAACGATTACTTGGCACCCTTGATTTACTTTAATGATGATAGCTTGAAGACTTTGCAGCTGGGTCTTAAATCCTTCCAGACCGAGCACACCATGGATTACGGGTTACTCATGGCAGGCACATTAATTGCGACTGTTCCGATGATCATCGTATTCCTGATCGGCGAGAGATTCTTCATTCAAGGCGTAGCTACAACCGGCATGAAAAACTAACACATGATAAAAGGAGTACATGATCATGACTAATCTATTGCACAATTTTGTACAGGTTCGCGGTGAAGATTTTACGGTGAACGGAGAAAAAATCGTATTTCGAGGCTTTGGACTCGGGTCCTGGATGAACCTAGAGCATTTCATGATTGGACTCCCTGGGACAGACACCATGATTAAGAAGGCATTTGCCGAGGTGTATGGCGAAGAGCGCAGCGCCAAGTTCTTTGACCGATTCCTGCTGGAATATGTCGATGAGAAGGATTTTGAGTTTCTCAAAAAGATCGGCGTCAACCATCTTCGGATTCCTTTTAATTATAAATACTTTATTGATGATCAAAATCCGCATGAATACAAGAATGACGGCTTTAAATATCTCGATCATATTGTTGCTTTGTGTGAAAAATACGAGATCTATGCCATGCTCGACCTTCACTCCGTTCCAGGCGGGCAAAATCCGGACTGGCACGCGGACACCTCCTCCGGCCTACCGTTGTTCTGGGAGTATGGCGCTTTGCGCGATACCGTCATCGGACTGTGGGGACATATTGCTCAGTACTACAAGGATCAGCCTTGGATTGCTGCTTATGATATTGTTAACGAGCCTTCAATGGTCACCAATGCAGCAGCATTTAATGAGTTCTACGAGAAGGTCATTGCCGAAATTCGCAAATACGATCCGCATCATATTATCTTTATTGAGGGTAACAAGTTCACGACCGACTTCTCCATGCTGGATCCGATTGATGATCCGCAGGTGGCATATGAGTTCCACTTCTATCCGTTCGTGGATGAACCTGCTGTGCTTACCGAGGAAATGGACCGGGCGCGCCGCAAAGAGATCTTTGCCGACGCCTTCAACCAGCTGCTCAGCATCCGCGAGAAGTACAAGCGTCCTGTCTGGTGTGGTGAGCTTGGGCTGGTGTTCAATCAAGAGCAGATTGATTTTCAGATGACGATCATTGAAGACATGCTGGAGCTGTGCGAAGCAAACGATGTCTCCTGGGCGCTCTGGACCTATAAGGATGCTGCCGTGATGGGCATTGTGTATCCTAAGATTGAAACACCTTGGCGCAAACTGACCGAGGAGATCAAGCTCGTATGGAATCAGCACGAGGAACAGTCAAAGGGAGAAGCGTTAGTCGATTATATGGCTGAAACGTATTTTAAACCGATCTCGAAGGATGAGCGCTATCCGCTTCAGTTCCGGATGAGAACCCTCATGCAGGTCATCTGTGTGGAGCAGAACCTGAAGCCTTATCTGCAGAAACGCTCCTGGGAAGAGATTTACGAGCTTCCTTCCTCATTCCATTGGGATCAATGTGACCATTGGAGCGAGCTGGTCGATGTAGTTGAAAAGTATACGAAGGCTTAACGCAGCTAGACAAGAACTGGGCCGCGCATGATATGCTCCCATCATAGTAGACAGTAGAAAAAACTCTACCGCTACCACGATGGGATTTTTTGTAGTTGTCTAAAAAAGCCTAATCCTATCCGTCCTTATTTATAATCTATAATTCAACTTTCAAAGTAACTCTGCTTAACACAGTAATATGCAGGCCTTTCGCCTTTCTGATCAACGAGGGACAACGAACTTAATTCCTTCATCACTTTTCTTAATGTTGCTTCTGATTTCGAAAATATTTCGCTGAGCTCTTTAATTGTAAGACCTCTACTGGAATCAAAGAAGTAGTCTTGTGCTAACACGAACATGACTTCCGCGTAAAATCCATCCTGATCCTTCAAGATACTCTCTTCCATTATTTTTCGACTTGCTAAGTTCAACAACTCACTCTTTTCCTTTAATTCTGCATTCATTTGTATAAGAGTTTCTAGAATGATCTCCAGAAAGTTCTCAATAAAGCAGTTCATTTCACCCCTGCTCTTTATGCTGTTTGTGATCTCAAAAGAATCCAAATATTTATTTTTATATTTATTGCATCCTCTTGATAAGGAAAGTGTTGAAATATTACCTAGCACTTCAGATAAATAGATACTGCTAATAAATCTTGAGGTTCTCCCGTTTCCATCATAAAAAGGATGAATATACCCAAAATAATAATGCCCTATAGCAATTTTGATCATCATAGGAACCTCATTATTATCATTCATAAACCGTAATAACTGTTCTGAGGCACTAATAACTGCAGACTCTGGTGTCATTCCTTGATGAACGACCTTGCCTGTACCCGACTTTTTCAATATATAAGTTGTTTCACTTCTAAAAATATTACCATCAGGCAGTTCCTGCTCCTCGATCTCACCATTTGTAATATCATCATATATTTCACGTATATTATAAGGTGTCTTTGGAGGTACGATGTCATTATTCAGAAGACGTATATACGACTTAATCATGCTTTCAAATCTTTTATTTGAACCTCTATTTAGCTGTATTTCTCTAGTACTTCTCGCTATCTCCTCTCGAGTACTTCTTATACCTTCAAGGTCATTTGTGTTGTATAATTCCTCTACTAAGCACTCGTTTATAAATTGTTTCTGTGCAACTGTTGGTAATTCATTAAAGATATTTTCAAATTGGTCAGACACTGCATGGATCTTACTCACAACTTGAAGCATATTATTGGTAGGAACATAATATAGTTCATAGTTATTGGGCTGGTTCATCGGTTTGATATATAAGCCAAAACGGCTAGTCGAATCAAAGTTGAATCTCTCATTGTATTTTATCTGAAAATCAGTTGCATTTTTTTCATGAAATATTTTATAGAGATACCTCATGTCGACACCTCTTTGTTTAATTTTAAAGAATATTTTACATATAAAATAGAGGGTGTCTATATCTAATTATAAAAATATCTATTTTTTTGCAAATAGACTGAATTAATCCTTGTCTATCACTTTAATATTAGCTCCACATTCGCATCTTCCGTTTCCGTTTTTTTTGATCTTCACTATTCTTTTACAGGAAGGACAAGTTACATTCATAAATAAGATCTCCTGTCTATTAAATGTTACTATTTTGGACAGGATAGATATTAAATATTCACTTGCTAGTCTTCCATCGTTTATTTAGATCAAATAAATCCAAACCGTTTCTTCTTATAAAATGGTTCCGCATCCCTGAGATGTTCGGCAGCCCAGCCCTTGCTATCGGTAATATCAAGCAATGATCCGTTCAGATAAGGCGAAGCTGCTTGGGCAATGTCTCTGAACAGCTCTGCCTGACTCCCCTCGAAATCGACGATGAGGAGATAGCTTTGTTCTTCTCCTTTTACCATCCATTTTAAGTAGGCTTTCTTAACGCCCTTCTGCTTCTTCAGACAGGCCTTTAACGAGTGGGAGAGAGGTTCTGGCACCTCACTAGGTTCACCAATCCGCAGCGTTGTTCCTTGAGGAACCTTCACTTCCTCAATTGCCGCGGCAGAAGGTGAATGCTTCGTCTCAACTGGGGCTGCACTTTCGTTCTGAGCTCCATTGTCTATGCTACTCTTTGTCTCGCGATCAGCTTGGCTATCATTTTGTGCTCCTGCTGATGGGTCAATGGTTACATCTGTTGCTGCTTTAATCGGTGCATCTGCTGATGCATCATTTAAAGCTTGTCTCGACACCTCATTCGGCACTGCATCAGATGTTCGATCTGGCGCGTCACTTGTTGCTTCGGTTGGCACATCATCTGTATTACTCTCTTGTACAGCCTCGGTTGGTGCTTCCTTAGAAGCTTCAGCCGAAGCCGAATCAAGCTCCTGTCTGTACGCCTCAATCATCTGTTTGTTTTTCTCATGGATGGGAATCGGAATCCCCCTGCAATTCACGACAATTCCATTCATTCTTGCTGATATCGCCACGATGTCATCGTATGTAGCAATGTTGCTGCTCCACACCTTCTTATCGTAAGCCTTCTCAAACTCTTTCCAATCTGTAAATACCGGCAGCCATTTCGAATCACCCTCGCCGCCCAGTACGGCAAATTGGATTCTTGCACCTTCCTTGATCGTCTTTCTGCCCTGCTCATCTGGCGTAGACGGCACTTTTTCCTCCAGCTGCATCGGGACTAGATACTTGGCACGAATCACTTCATACAGCATCTTGGCCTCAAACTCCTTGGCCAGCTGTTTTGCTCCTTCTCCGCTCCGTCTGGTGCCAATGAATTGAAAGAAGCGAATAATAGCATGCTGCAAATCTGGATTGGTTACAGGAATATTAATCTCGGGTGTATCGCCAAATTCCGGTGGCGGCAGCAGTTCATCCCGATCCAGCAAGGTGTGGTACTGCCCATTATCTACGAGTATTTTTTGCAGCCCAAGCATGTGAAGCTCGCCAAACATCTTCATCAGATCTTCCTTGTTAACCCGCTTCATCTCCAGCATCAGCTGCTGCTGCATGAAATAATCGGCTGCATGCGATGCATATTCCTCTGTTGAGAACATCCAGATGCGATCCTCTGCATCAATGTAAGGGTAATTCGTCTTTTTCTCATAGGCTATGTATAACGCTTCTGCGTCTCTTACTTTCTCGTGCAGCACGTTAATTAACAGACTGATTCTCTCATCCAGCTGCTTCGCTGGAGCTGCCTCTTTTGTCTTGAGGTGTTTACCTGAATGAATGAGAAAGATCAGTTCTTGTATTTCCAGTTCATTGCACTCATCTATTAAAATATAGGGGCTTAGCAAAAACCTTCTTCCTAATTCGTCCTTTCGTTTCTCGTTCATCCCATTCCCTCCGTCTCTGAAGTTGTAGTGAGCTTCCTCATCAAATATCATCTCGGGCTTCATTCGGCTCTGCTGTTTCCCAGCTTCATACAGGGCTCTATACATAATGTAACATAGATTCTACCTTCTCTATCACTTATCCGTACTATTCTTCAACAATAAACCGGCTTTGCACCTATCAGCAAGGGCAAAGCCGGTTTATATGTTCAAGGTTTCTTCATTAGTTCCCTTAAAAAAAAGACTGCTACTTAAGGATCTACCCTTTTCTGTAGCAGTCTTTATTCATTTAGATTATTTCAATTCAGCCAATATTTCTTCAATCTTAGCAAGCTCAGATTCCAAGCCGCCGCCGCTCAGGTACCACAGTGGACCGTCAAGGTAAACGACACGATCGTTCTGGTAAGCGGTTGTTTTCTTGATGATGTCATTTTCCATATCGGCTTCGATATTCGATTCGCCGCCTGTAGCTGCGGTACGGTCGATAACGAACAATACTTCAGGGTTGAATTCCAGGATGGCTTCAAAGCCGAAGTTAGAGCCGTGGGATGAAGATTCGATATCCTCTGTTACTGGCTTGAATCCGTATACTTCATACATATATCCAAAGCGGGATTCGGAGGCGAATCCTGACAGATTGCCTTCATTGTACATTGTCACCAGGGACGTCTCAAAGTTGCCTGCAAGCGTATTGATCTCTTCTAGAGCTGCATCGAATTTCGCAGTGTACTCTTTAGCTTCTGCTTCTTTGCCAAAGATTTTGGCTGCCGTGTCCACAGAAGCAAGGAAAGTGTTCCAGTAGTCATCCTGCTGTGTACCCACGAAGAGGACGGGAGCAATCTCTTTCAGCTCTTCATAGTAAGCAGATTGACGACCAGAGATGAAGATCACGTCTGGCTCAAGCTCTGCGATATCTTCCAACAGCGGGCTCTTGAGTCCGCCTACACTTACGTAGTCATCGGATGCAAATTTTTCAAGGTGAGCTGGCAAAGTGGAGTCTTTAGCAACACCAACGATTCCTTCAACACCCAGTGCATTTAGTGTATCTAAGAAGCCATAGTCGAATACAACGACTTTCTCTGGCATTTTTTCAAAAGTAACATCTTCAAAGTTGATCGTTCCGTTCTCTTCACTTTCAGATGAACCAACCGTAGGAGATACGGTTAGCGGGTATGTAGCCGTTGATTCTACAGCTGTCTCTTCACCAGCTGCTTCATTTCCGCTTGCCGTTGTCTCATTCTCAACGACTGCCGTTTCATTCGTTCCTTCCGCTGTACTACCTTCTTCCGTTGTTCCGCATGCTCCGAGCATCAAAGCGATGGCAAGTATTGCAGAAGTAAATTTCCACTTTTTCATGATCACTAACTCTCCCCTTTTCGTTTCTCTTATTTATAATGATAATCATTATCATATTGTTGATAACGATTCTCATTATATTGCTTTAAAGCATGATAAGTCAAACGTTTTTTACAAAGTTCTCATGATTTCTTATACGAGATTTAATAAATTGTTCAATTTTATTGGTTTATGCTGCCCCCTCCTAAAGCGATCATCTTAAAAAAAGGCTGAGAAATCAGCTGTTTTAGCTGCTCCTCAGCCTATAATCAGGAACTCTATTTCACTTAGGATTGGGCATCAAAATAGACACAAATACGGTTACCATTCTGCTCTTGAACCGGAATCGTCATATCGTAGATATCACGCAGAGCCTCGGTATTAATAATTTCATGTGTCGGCCCGTCCTTCACCAGCTTGCCATCCTTAAGCGCCACAATCCGGTCAGAATACACGGAGGCAAAGTTGATATCATGGAGCACGATAATGACCGTTTTGCCCAGCTCATCAACGAGCTTGCGTAGAATTTTCATAATTTGGACAGAGTGCTTCATATCCAGGTTGTTCAGTGGTTCATCGAGCAAAATATAGTCCGTATCCTGTGCAATGACCATGGCAATAAATGCTCGCTGCTTCTGTCCGCCTGACAATTCATCCAAATACTTGTCCTGCATATCAGCAAGATTCATATATTCAATTGCTTGGTCTACGAACTGCTCATCCTCTGCATTAAGCCGCCCTTTGGAATAAGGGTAACGTCCAAAGGAAACCAGCTCACGCACCGTCAAACGCACATTAATAAAGTTTGACTGCTTCAGTATGGATACCCGCTTTGCGAACTCGCTCGACTTCCACTTCTTCACATCATTTTGGTCGATAAATACTTCCCCTGTATCCGAATCAAGCAAACGGCTGACCATGGACAGCAGGGTAGATTTACCCGCACCATTCGGACCAATGAACGATGTGATCAGCCCTGATTCAATTGTTACTGACACGTCCTCTACAACAGGCTTCTTGCCATATCGCTTCGTTAATCCTTTGATTTCGATCATCTTCCAGCCGCCCTGCTTTCTTTGAGTAATAAGAATATAAAGTAGATTCCACCGACAAAGTTAATGATGACGCTCAGTGTGGTGCGCAGCTCCAGTATATGCTCGACGAGAAATTGTCCGCCGACCAGCGCGATTATACTAATTAGGCTGGCCCCCAGAATTAATATAGAGTGTTTATAGGTCACTATAAATTGATAAGCGAGATTGGCCACAATGAGTCCAAAGAACGTGATTGGGCCGACCAGCGCAGTAGATGTCGCAATCAGCACCGAAGACAGGATCAGCACTCTCATGACCATGCCATCATAGTTAATACCAAGATTGATCGCATTCTCACGGCCCAGTGACATGACGTCGAGCTTGTGCATAATACGATAACCATAAATAAATGCTATGCCCAAGATCACAATAGACACGTACAACAAATCGACCTTAACATTGGTAAAGTTCGCGAAGAGACGACTTTGAAGGCTTAGATACTCTACCGGATCAATCAATACCTGCAAGAAGGTGACGAAGCTTCCGAGCAGTGTGCCCAAGATCATTCCTATTAATAGCAGCAAATAAATGGGATGCTTGTCTGCCCTAAACAGGAACCGGTACAAGATGAGCGCGAATAGAACCATAGCAGCAATCGCCGCGCCAAAATTCAAGTACTTATTCAGCACCCATACCGACATGGAGCCGGCAAAGAAATAAATTAAAGTCTGCACGACCTCATACATAGAATCCAAACCCATAACAGACGGCGTCAGAATCCGATTACGCGTAATCGTCTGGAATACAACGGTTGAATATGCGATAGCGATACCTGTTACAACCATAGCCCCGATGCGGACCATGCGTCTTGGGAAGGCATAATCAAACCCGCCTTTTATATCATAGAAGGCATAGAGCAGAATGCATGCAAGGCCAACAACCCCTAGTAGAATTAACTTTGTGCTATTTTTTTGCATATGCTCTCCCCCTAAACAACATAAATAAGAAGATCGCACTGCCAATTACCGCCACCGTTACGTTAACTGGAATTTCAAAAGGATGAATTACAATGCGCCCCACAATATCACAAGCCAATAGGAATACTACACCAAGTGCTGCGGTATGCGGAATGGTTTTGCGCAGATTATCCCCCAGATACAGTGATACAATGTTAGGAACAATAAGTCCCAGGAACGGTATAACACCAACGGTCAGCACAACAGTTGTAGCAATAATCGCAACTAAGATAAGTCCTATATTCAGCACTGTTTTGTAGCTCAGACCTAGATTCTTGGCAAAATCCTCGCCCATGCCTGCAACCGTAAATTTGTTGGCATATAAGTACGCCAGGATAACAGCCGGAACACTCAGGTACAAGAGCTCATAGCGCCCTGCAATAACAAGGGTGAAGCTGCCCATCAGCCATGAAGAGATATTTTGAAGCAAATCCCCTTCATAAGCGAAGAATGTCGTGATTGAGGATAGAATATTACCATACATAATCCCGATGAGCGGTACGAAGATAACATCCTTAAATTTAATTCGATCCAGAATTCTCATAAATACCAGAGTGCCTGCAAGTGCAAAAACAAAGCAGAAGATGACCTGCCACGTATAGCTTACATTCGCAAAGAAGAGCATTGATATCAAGATGCCCAGCTTCGCTGCATCAAGCGTGCCCGCTGTCGTGGGTGATACAAATTTGTTGCGGCTTAAGGACTGCATAATCAATCCCGCGATACTCATGCCGATGCCTGCCAGTATGATTGCCATTAAGCGGGGTACCCGACTGATAAGGAAAATTTGCATCTTATCCGAATTACCGTTGAACAGGTCAAAGATGTTAATATCAATCGCACCAATAAACAGCGAAACAAAAGACAGGACTACGGCTGCCGCTATTAACATCCATAGTCTCATAAGTATTCCTCATGTTATAAGTATTCTCTTTATGACAATTGATAACGATTATCATTCTGAGTATGGGTCAATTATATTTTAATAACTCTCTTTTATCAAACCATTTTCCATATAAAATTTGATTAGAGCCATTTGATCTATATATGCAAGAGGCCCTGAATCCATACTCGGATCCAAGGCCTCTATCTGATGTTTTATGATAAAACAGACATTTTTAGTGCTGCACAGCAGCAGCTATTACATGCTTCCATTAAGCTTCATGGGAGACGGTTTGATAGACGCCTGCTCGATACTGCCAAGACCTAATATCTTGGACGTTGATGTAGAGATCTCTTGGAGCATCGCACGATTCTCTACCAGCGATACGCCATAGGAAGGAATCATCTCCTTGATCTTTGGCTCCCAGCCCTTCATCTGCTGCGGAAAGCACTTCTCTAATACTTCCAGCATGACATGCACTGCCGTGGAAGCGCCAGGTGATGCCCCAAGCAGCGCAGCAACGGAGCCGTCCGAGGCACTAACAACCTCTGTTCCGAATTGGAGTGTTCCTCTGCCGCCGGTCTCTGTATCCTTGATGACCTGTACACGCTGACCAGCCACCACGATTCCCCAGTCCTCGGTCTTCGCATTCGGAATGAACTCGCGCAGCTCCTCCATCCGCTTCTCATTGGACAGCATAACCTGTTGAATTAAGTATTTGGTAAGAGCCATTTCCTTCACACCTGCCGAGAGCATCGTCAGGATATTGTTCGGTTTGACGGAACCAATCAGATCGAAATAGGAACCCGTCTTTAGAAATTTCGGTGTAAAGCCTGCAAACGGACCAAACAGCAAGGACTTCTTGCCGTCGATGTATCTTGTATCCAGATGCGGAACAGACATTGGTGGGGCTCCAAGCTTAGCTTTGCCGTATACTTTGGCATGATGCTTCTCCACCACTTTAGGGTTGTTACACACCATGAACAGTCCGCTGACCGGAAATCCGCCAATATGCTTGGATTCAGGAATCCCTGTTTTCTGCAGTAACGGTAAGCTTCCTCCGCCACCGCCAATAAAGACGAATTTCGCTGTGTGGTACTCTGTTTTGTTGCTGCTTAAGTTATGAACCTTCACTTGCCATAGTCCGTCGCTAGTTCGTTTTATGTCCTTCACGCTGTGCTTGTAGTGAAGCTCGACATTTTGTCTCTTCAAGTGATCGAACAACATGCGCGTCAAAGCGCCAAAGTTGACATCTGTCCCCGAGTCAATTTTGGTCGCTGCGATCGGTTCATTGGATGTGCGTCCTTCCATAATAAGCGGTACCCATTTCTTTAACTGTACAGGGTCATCGGAGAACTCCATCCCTTGGAATAACGGATGCTGTGAGAGCGCTTTAAAACGATTCTTCAGATAAGATACGTTCTTCTCCCCTTGCACCAGACTCATATGCGGGATGGGCATGATAAATTTCTGCGGATTACGAATTAAGTTGCTTTTGACCAGATAAGACCAGAACTGTTTAGATAGCTGAAATTGTTCGTTGATTTTCGTCGCTTTGCTGATGTCTATAGATCCGTCAGGCTTCTCGGAAGTATAGTTGAGCTCACACAGAGCAGCATGCCCTGTGCCGGCATTGTTCCATTCATTAGAGCTTTCCTCTCCTGCGCTTCCTAGCTTCTCAAACACTTTGATTTTCCATTCAGGTGCCAGCTCTTTGAGTAATGAACCCAAGGTAGCGCTCATGACTCCGGCACCAATCAAGATCACGTCTGTATTCATCCGTATGTCACTCATTGAAACCCTTCCTCATCGCCTATATTTGTAAAAAAAGGGCAGCGCTCTGCTATAAATGTCGCAATCAGCAAGGGCGTCACCTTGGAACTAACATCTTCTACTATTACCATATCATATCCGGTGCCATGTTTTGTAGAATATTCCGTGTTTCTTCTCAGACAATTATAAACGATTAAATTCGGTTTAAAAAGTGTAAACTCCGAGAAATCCGATGGCAGAAACTTAAATATTGCGTCCTCTTTGAACTAAAATCCCTACCTATTAGTAGAATTGTAGTAGATTTTTATTGACAATACGGCAAATGGATTATATGTTTTACGATATTGATAATCATTATCATACATAATATCCTACGCTGGTCACCCATTTAAGGTTAGTAATGCATTAAAAAATATAAATAGATAAAGGACGGGTACGTAAATGAAACAGAACTTTTCTCTGAGAACCATCGTAATATCCGCAATACTAGCCGTTACACTTGTCGGGTGCGGAGCCCAGCAGACCGATTCTACTTCCACGTCAACAGAAGCACCTGCCACTTCTACAACTACGGAAGCACCTCAAACTGAAACACCGGTTACCGAGGATGAAGCATCCGAATATCCGATCACGATCAAGCACGCTTTTGGCGAAACCGTTATTGAGAGTAAGCCGGAGCGTGTAGCTACGGTCCAATGGGCGAACCATGATGTTGTTCTTGCTCTCGGCGTTGTACCTGTTGGATTCTCTGCGGCCAATTACGGCGTTGAGGATGACAGTGGACTGCTGCCTTGGACGGCTGAGAAGCTGAAAGAGCTTGGTGTAGATCAGCCTAATGTATACCAGGATACGGATGGACTGGATTTCGAGGCTATATCCGACTCTGATCCTGATGTCATTCTTGCAGCCTACTCGGGGATCACGCAGGAAGACTATGACCTTCTTAGTCAAATTGCTCCGGTTGTCGCCTATCCGACAGCTCCATGGCTTACAACATGGCGTGAGCAAGTGCAGTATAACGCAACAGGCATGGGCATGAAGGCAGAAGGCGAGCAGCTTATTAAGGATACCGAGAATCTGATTAAAGAAAAAGCAAGTGAACACCCTGAAATGCAAGGCAAAAAAGTCGTCTGGGTTAACTTCTCGGCTGACGATATGTCCAAAATGCATGTGTATACACCTACAGATCCACGCGGCGAGTTCCTGATTGAGCTTGGAATGGAATATCCTGAGAGCGTAACATCACAGATTGAAGACAAAACCAGCTACTCCTTGAGCCTAAGTGCAGAGAATGCTGATGTACTGAACGATGCAGATCTCATTGTTGGATATGGCGGCGAGGACTTGTATGAAGCTGTCAAGGCAGATCCGCTGCTTGGTAAAATTCCTGCCATCGAGAGAGGCTCCGTTGTATTTATCGGTAACGGCACACCTCTAGCGGCTGCCGGCAATCCGAATCCTCTGTCCATCGCTTATACGATTGATGATTACCTGGATCTCATCTCAGAAGCAATCAGCAAGGTCGAATAGTTCTAATTTACTAAACTGACTCACTCCATAAAAATATAAATTCAAAAAGGCAGGGTATGTATTATGAAAGACTCTCAGAAATACTCTATAAAAACAATCGCGGTATCGGCAATACTTGCGATTGCACTTGTGGGCTGCGGAGCCCAGGAGTCCGATTCAACTTCAACTGCGAATGAAGCTCCTGCAAATTCTTCAGCAGCGGAAGCACCTCAGACGGAAACACCGGTAACCGAAGAGGATGCGGATGCTACCCAGTATCCCATCACAATTAAGCATGCTTTTGGCGAAACAACGATTGAGAGCAAGCCTGAACGTGTAGCTACCATCCAATGGGGTAACCATGATGTTGCACTTGCCCTTGGCGTTGTACCTGTTGGCTTCTCTGCAGCGAACTACGGTGTACAAGACGACAGCGGACTGCTGCCTTGGACGAAGGAGAAGCTGGATGAGCTTGGCGTAACGAATCCGAATGTCTATCAGGATACAGACGGACTTGATTTTGAAGCCATCTCTGACTCCGCTCCTGATGTCATTCTCGCTACTTACTCGGGTATTACACAAGAAGATTATGATACGCTGAGCCAAATTGCTCCGGTTATTCCTTATCAAGAGACAGCCTGGGTAACCACTTGGCAGGATCAAGTTCTGTATAACGCAATGGGAATGGGTATGCAGGCAGAAGGCGAGAAGCTCATCGAAGACACAGAGAACCTGATCAAGGAGAAATCATCCGCGTATCCAGATATTCAAGGTAAGACAGCTGCCTTCGTATATATTACTCCAACCGACCTGTCTCAGCTCTCGGTATACGCGCCAGGTGACCCTCGCGGAGACTTCCTGATGGAGCTCGGCATGACGTTCCCGGAAGGACTTGCAAGTCTAGTGTCGGAAGACAGCTTCTATCTGCAGCTAAGTGCAGAGAATGCAGATGCGCTTAAAGATACGGACATCATCGTTACCTATGGAGACGAGAACCTGCTTAGTGCCCTCCAAGCAGATCCACTCCTTGGCAAAGTCCCAGCTATTGAAAGAGGCTCGGTTGTCGTGATCGGAGACAACACACCGCTTGCAGCTGCAGGTAACCCAAATCCACTTTCAATCGCAAGTACGATTGATGAATATTTGGAATTGATCGATGCATCTGCTAAGAAAGTCAATGAATAATCCAGCGACATTAACAGACAAGCCGCAGAATTCGCCCGCACCGAAGCATTTTGTAGTGGTCCTGATTCTTAGCGTGATTGTTCTCGGTATTTGCGTGGTGGCATCACTTGCATTCGGTTCAAGAGTCATCGGACTTAAAGAATTAATGGACGCGTTGTTCCATCCAAGCAGCGAGTCCTATGATGCCAACGTCATTGCGCAGCGAATTACCCGAACCGTGTTCAGTCTCTTATGCGGAGGTGCACTCGGTATTGCCGGTGCCCTCATGCAGGCAGTCACGCGCAATCCGATTGCCGATCCAAGTATTCTCGGTGTAAATACCGGTGCATCCTTGTTTGTTGTTGCCGGAATTGCATTCCTGAACATTGGCTCGCCTAATGAATTTATCGTGATGGCCTGTATCGGCGCGGCGGTTACTGCGATGTTTGTCATGGGGATCGGCTCGCTTGGACGAGGCGGACCCACACCTGTTAAACTCGTGTTAGCGGGGGCGGCTACTAGTGCTGCCCTTTCTTCACTAGTAAGCGCCATTATGATTCCACGCTCGAACGTGATGGATCAGGTTCGCTACTGGCAGGTGGGAAGCGTCGGGGGAGCAAATTGGAGCGATATCGGGATCTTCTTTCCTTTCCTATTAATTAGTTTTCTAATCGCCATATTTACGGCTCCTGCACTGAATGCGCTGGCACTAGGAGATGAAGCAGCAACCGGCCTCGGTGTTCGGACCGGAGTTCTGCGTCTAATTGCGTCATTCGCTGCGGTTATTCTATGTGGTACAGTAACGGCACTTGCGGGGCCGATTGCATTCGTCGGACTTCTGGCGACACATCTAATACGTTTGATGATCGGACCTGACCAGCGTTATCTCATTCCCATGTCTGCGCTGACAGGAGCGATCGTATTAACCGGATCCGACGTGATTGGAAGAATCCTTGGAAGACCCGGAGAGCTTGAAGTAGGTATCGTTACTGCCTTCGTCGGCGCTCCGATTCTAATCATACTAGCGATGAGATCGAAAGTGCGTGCCTTATGATGAATAATACGATCAATTTAATTGTATCCGGCAGACGTCAGCGACGCCGCCAATATGTGCTGGTAACGACAACACTTGCTGCTATTGCTTTTGTGCTGTGCGTCCTGATGCTCTATTTTGGGAATACGATCTATCCGGTGGATGTGATCGCACGAGTATTATCGGGTGAGGATATCAAGGGTGCGACATTCGCGATTGAGACGATCCGTCTGCCGAGGATGCTGGCAGGCTTGTTCGCTGGATTTGCCTTCGGTCTAGCCGGAAGCGTCTTCCAGACCATGCTTCGCAATCCGCTTGCGAATCCGAACGTACTCGGCATTACCTCAGGCTCAAGTGCAGCGGCTGTATACTGTATCCTCATTCTTCATACGAGTGAAGCGGTTATCTTTATTGCCTCTGTCATCGCCGGTCTGGCTACGGTCATGCTTCTCTATCTGTTATCTCATAAAAAGTCCTTCTCATTCGGGCGTTTAATTCTTGTCGGTATTGGTCTTGATGCTATGCTCGGCTCCGTCATATCTTATATGCTGCGGATCAGCTCCGAGCATGACATCGGTTCTGCGTACCGCTGGCTAAGCGGTACACTTAACGGCGCCCAGATGGACGAGCTTCCGCCACTAATCATTACGGTACTTGTATGTACACCGATCGTTGTCTTGTTAGGCAGACATCTGAGCCTGCTAGAGCTTGGCGAGCAGGCAGCTACTTCTCTCGGTATCCATACGGATAGAACGCGAATAGCGCTGATTCTCGGCACCGTCTGTATGATTGCGGTCGCTACCGCCACTACAGGACCGATTGCCTTCGTCGCTTTTCTGGCTGGACCGATTGCCAAAAGACTTGTCGGTGCAGGTTACTCTACTGTCATTCCTGCCGGTCTTGTCGGAGTTATCTTGGTTCTGGCAGCAGATTTAATCGGACAGTTTGCTTTTGAGACTAGATTCCCTGTGGGCGTCATCACTGGAATCCTCGGAGCGCCTTATCTGATCTATCTGCTCATCCGAATGAATCGAAAGGGAGATTTTTAATGAAACCGACTCACGTATTTCAAGCAGATCAATTGGCAGCGGGTTATGAGCAGCGAACGATTATTGAGAATATCAACCTGATCATTCCCAGTAATCAGATTAGTGTCATTATTGGGGCTAATGCCTGCGGTAAATCGACACTGCTCAAAACGCTCGCCAAGCTAATCAAGCCGGAAGCTGGAGAAGTGACCCTGGACGGGAAGTCGATCAGTAAGATTCCTCCTAAGGCTTTGGCGCGTATCCTAGGACTGCTGCCGCAGTCCCCTATCGTCCCTGAAGGAATTTCTGTCGCCGATCTGATCGGCCGGGGCAGATTCCCCCATCAGTCCCTTCTTGGGGGATGGACGAAGAAGGATACTGAAGCTGTAGCAGAAGCGATGGAGATCATGAAGATTACGGAGCTTGCCAACCGCAGCATAGATGAGCTGTCCGGCGGTCAAAGACAACGCGTCTGGATTGCGATGGCACTCGCTCAGCAGACGGACATTCTTTTTCTGGACGAGCCGACAACCTTTCTCGATATCACCTATCAGGTGGAGATCCTGGATCTGCTTACCGATCTTAACCGGAAGCACGGGACAACCATTGTGATGGTTCTTCATGACATCAATCTGTCTGCACGGTATGCGGATTATATCTATGCGATTCGCAAGGGAGAGCTCATCGCTGAGGGACGGCCATCGGAGGTCATTACGAGTGAACTGATCAAGGATGTATTTGAACTGGACTGCACAGTCATTGAAGATCCTGTATCCGGTTCACCATTGATCGTGCCGAAGGGACGATATCATGTGAATGCAGCCTTGACCAGAGAATTCCAAGACGCTTAGAGCTTGTATAAGGATTCGTGTAAGAATTACATACAGAACATACAAAAGGCACCCGCTCGGGTGCCTTCTGTACGTTCTGCATTCTTTTTGCGAAACCTTAGAAGTTGTATTCGGCCGTATTTGAACAGATCGAACATCTAAATTGGAAATGATCTGGATCAAATAAAAGGATGGTGTGTATCCCTCAGGCTACGTTATACTTACTACAAAAATGATCAGAGAACACCTGAGCAAAGGAGTTATTCATGGACCATTATGAGGCAGTAGATAGGGCATTAATTTATATCGAGGAACATCTGCATGAGCATTTGTCCGTGGAATCTGTTGCAGCCTCCTTTAACATATCAAAGTACTACTTCCACAGGCTGTTCTCTGCAATGATGGGCTGTTCGTTAAATCAATACATTCTATCCAGAAGATTGAATGCTTCTGTTACGTTGATACAAAACCATAACATGTCTCTAACGGACATCGCTTATGAGCTCAGCTTTGGTACCCAAGCCTCCTTTACCCGCGCTTTCAAACGACATTACGGCGTAGCTCCCCGCTCTCTGAGGGCAGGAACTCATACGATCTCTCCAACCCCTGTCCCTGCAGTTGTCAAAAGACCCATTAAAAACATCAACGGTGATATCGTTACCGACTTTACCCTCATCGAATTAGATGAAATCCAGCTCAGCGGCATTGCCTTTGAGGTAGATTTAGCCATAGCCGATTATAAAGAGCGAATTCGTGATCATGCGAAGCTATTATTAAGTCAGATTGATGAGAGCATAAATGGCCCCTGCTATGTCATTTACTCTAACTGCCAGCCTAACTCCACCCAGTTCAAGGTTCTGTTCGGAATTCCGTGCGATATTCAAATTCATAAGCCCTTTTATTTTACGGTCAATGTACCTCCGATTTTTTGTGCCCGGTTCAAGTACTTCGGAGACCTGCTTGAGATTGGGAGTGTGCTCGAAACGGATTATGCAAGATTTCTAAAGATCTCCAGACAAGAAGCGGAGCAATCCGATATCGAACTCGTACAAGTATTTGATGACGTCCACAATCTCGATTCAAGTTACCACATCTATGCCCCCATCAAAAAGCTTCCTTCGGATTCAGAATGTTAGACCGGACATAGAGCGCATATCCCAGCCATATTAGGGCCACTCCCATGGGCACTGCCATCATTCGGTCCAGCGGGTGAGGGATGATTGAAGTGGCGACGGTCGCTGCGGCAGCACAAGCAAGCAAAATACCCGCCATGCGCGGCAGAACTCTGGCCCGAAATATGGCGATGCCAAGCAGCAGTCCACCCAGTATATACATGCCGCCCGCTAAACCGGCTAATGCCGGAAAGATTCCGAGATGAGCCGCACTCTCCGTTCCATCAAATATCCCCAACATTCCTTCTACAAATATTCCGGCATCCGTTGTTAGCAGCGGCATAACAAAGGCTTCGATGAAGCTGAAGGCGAATGATATGAGCCAAAATAGACCGAACAGCAGAATACCGATCAGACCAAGCCAACCCGCTTCTTGTACCTGCCTCATGTAAACCCCTGTCATTCCAATTAGGCTGGAGAGAGACATGACAAGGGTTAAGCATGCAACCATGACCCAAGAACTGGAGTTCACAGAAGACAGATCATCTGGCGGGTGAATGAACTGAATGACGATGTATAGAAGCCCTGCCACCACTGCTGATAAGCCCGCCCCACGGAAAATGCCCGCAGCTGTCAGGCCTCGGTTCATTTTCTTTTTGTTGTGCTTATTACTCATGTTTTTTACCTCCATTCGAGTTCTGATGTCGTTAACTATCAACAGCTACAACGTAACACCCTCCGCTTTCTTTTACTTCTCACATCTTGCTGTAATTCAAAAAAGCACCTCTCTCGAGATGCTCTCTTGAACGATAAAACTCAGGATGAGGCTGAAAGGTCACTGTCCCTCAATCACAATGGAAAGTTTGCTTTACATTGCTCGCATTGCACGATATACTCTCTATATGTAAAGCTGACTTTCCATATGGAGGGCGAACACATGAATAACCGTTTAGAAGAAATCCGCAAGCAGCGCGGAATTAAACAAGAGGAATTAGCAGCAGCTCTTGAAGTATCACGACAAACGATCGGTTCACTGGAGAACGGCCGTTATAACCCATCGATTCTGTTAGCGTTCAAGATTGCTCGTTATTTCGGTATGCGTATCGAAGAAATCTTTATTTATGAGGAGGATGAGAAGGCATGAATAAATTGGTTTCGTCTTATATATTTACCGTCTTAGGCATAGGACTGCTCGCAGGCGGTCTGTACTTCATCAAAGCATTTGAAGATCCAGAAGGTATGCTGCGAGCATTGCCTTATATTTGTGTAGGAGTGGGCTGTGTTATTTTTGGTCATGGTATAGGAGAAGTCATCCTCCAACATGCAATGAAGCGGGCACCCGCCGCTGCTAAGCAGCTTGAGATTGACCAGAACGATGAGCGTAATCTGGCGATCGCCAACCGGGCAAAAGCAAAAGCGTACGATATGATGACCTTTGTATTTGGCGCGCTAATCTTAGCATTATCCTTGATGGGTGTAGAGCTGATCGTATTGCTGCTATTGGTGTTTACCTATCTGTTTATCCTTGTCAGTAACAGTTATTACCGTTTCAAGTACTACAAAGAGATGTGATGAAGTCCCGTACCCCTTGCCTCTAACTTAAGGCTTGGATAACAACTGCTTCGCAAGCTTGCGATCATCCTTATCCTTACTTGTTGTTGCAATTGTCTTTATTGCAGCCAGTACGCTCGGCTCTTGCCAGACCGAAGGTGTCCAACATTCTAAGACGCTCAGGGCCGAATATTGAAGCTCCTCCTTATTTGATTCAAGTGCAGCTAGTACCAATGGAAGCCCTGTTCCTTCGTCATCGTATAGCCCTTGAACAATGCACCGCAGACATTTTTCTTGTTCTGTTGAGAGCTCGGCAGCTAATAAATGACGTTCTGCAAAAGCACAGAGATCCATCATATCCTCGCGATGATTTGAATGAATTATGGCTTGGTACACATGTTGATCTGTTGGATTCAAATCAAGCAGCTCAAACAGCTGGGAACGAATGTCCAGCTTGTAGTGCCGGGCAACCTCAATCGCCTCTATATTAATGATTCTCTGCTCAATTGCATCCATGGCAAGCTGCGGCCATTTCGGATTGTTAACCATGGGACGGATCGCTTCCTGAATAGAAAGACGCTCTTGCTGCTTCCACGCATCATCTGATCTGTCTTCCCAGATTTCTTCAGAGCTGAGGAATTCATCTATTTTCATAATTGGATAGAAGTCTGTAAGTGATTCACAGTGGTGACGTGCATGGGAAACGAAGCGAAATAGAGTCGCCGTCTCAAATAAATAATCATCGATGTCATGATCCACCGCTTCATCAAGCAGCGTTTGAATTATACGGCCTGCTCCATTGTAAAGCTCTTTTGATATCTCCTCCTGGTACAGCGCTATTGGGAGATCTCCTTTGACTGCACAGGTGTAGGCCGAATACGCAGCTAAGCTGCCTTCACAGCCTTTTGTCAGCAGCCAATATTTCATGTCCGGTGTGGTGGCTTCCAGCTGTTCAACAGCGGCCACTTTGCCATAGCCCTGAGTCGATTGGGCGAGCGCAAAGATCGTCTGATCCGGTTCTCTGATTCCGTTCTTCAATGCCATGCTGACGTATGCTGTGAATTCAGAATGCAAGCCAATGGTGAATAAGAGGTCCCTGTGTTTCTCACCGTGTATAGTCCCAAGCACTAATACAGCGAACTTCACAACCTCCCGATGCGCTGCATGCTCAAGCAGCCAGAGGGCCTCCTGCTCTACAAGAGCTTCATCCAGCTCGGCTTGCTCTAATCGTTCGATGAACTCTGAAGCGCTGCTTGCCATATGGTCAAACGTAATTTGTTCATAGGTTGCCTTGCGTGTTTTATTCGTCGGATCCGTAAGCTGCTGTTCGAATCGTTCGATGAGCTTCTTATTGTGATATGGATTCGGCACCTCCACGACTCCATAATCAGCATACCCCGCCGCTACGCGCCGATGATTCTCATCATACACGTATTCATCATCAGGCAAATCATCGTTAATGATCGTTCCGTGCATCTGAACTTGTCGCTGTATATAAGGAACGAGCGGCTCTTTATGCTCCCATGGAAGGAAATCCAGCTTATGTGAATTATTCAATACGAGCTTATTGTCTATCTTAATTATGCAGTTAAAGTGTATGAATCCTCCAAGCTTAACTGTAACCTTATGCTTCACTCCATCGTCCGTTAGCAGCGTACCTGATAATCTGGAGTAAGGCATAATATGTGATAACAGATATTTTCGTTGGTTCTTATCCACTGTCATACCATCAATGATGAGCTGTTCTTCTTTTAACTGATGATGGACTTCAATGGAATGCCCTTGATAATCAAGCTTCCACGTATGGTGCACCTCTTTCTCTATGTCTTTCATCGCGTTGTTCATTTCGCGCTTAAATTCCTCTTTAAATCCCATTCGTTACCTTCCTTTGTGTGAATATTAGACAAAAATTCCTATTAATCCATCATACCATGAACCTGTGCCCTGTAGGCTCTGCTGGCTTATACTGTGCTGCAACCTCTCTATAGTCATTTCCTATCAACTTTATTTGATTTATATATTATACCAATCACGGCTCTATTCTTTACAATGGAGTTAAACGTATAAGGGGGAGTTGGAATGGAATTATCCGTGAAGAAGCTTTTTGACGCTGTTGCCCGTGACTATGATCGGGAGAGGAAACACCTTATCCCTTGTTTTGAGGATTTTTATGGGATGGCTCTATCCTTGGTTGAAAGCCGCAGTGACTCTCCAAAGATCCTTGATCTTGGTGCAGGTACCGGGTTATTTTCTAGCATGGTCTATCAGAAATATCCTAACTCGCAGATTACACTGGTGGATTTGAGCGATAAAATGTTGGAGGGCGCGCGTGAGAGATTTCATTCATTAGGCAATATTGAATATGTGGTTGGGGACTATTCGAACCTAACATTCTCTCAGAACTATGACATCGTCATTTCTTCATTATCGATACATCATTTGACTCACACCGCCAAAAGGCAATTATTCTCCACAATACATCAGCTGTTAAATGACGGCGGTATTTTTGTAAATGCAGATCAAGTAGCAGGTAATACTCCGCAAAACGATGAATTGTTCAGACGACGCTGGCTGGAGCGTATTAACGAAAGTGGACTCAGCAAGGAAGCGATTGACGCATCCATAGAGAGAAGAAAGCTGGATATCAATGCAAAATTAGTTGATCAGATCCAGTGGATGGAGCAAGCGGGATTTCAAGATGTAGATTGTATGTATAAGCATTTGGATTTTGCCGTATTTTTCGGAAAAAAATGATTAAAGTTATCTTCCATAGTTGCAAGTGTGGCATAGAGGAGTGTGACTAATCACGCTCCTCTATTCCACTAAGCCGAACAGCATACGGAAGTAACACAAGCTCTATGCTCGACTATGCCATAATCCCCGATTCAATCAGCTTCCAAACTGATTCAAACTCTGCTCTGAAGTCAATCCTCAGCCAATTATCTGCATAAGCCGGTGCGGAGAAATAAGAGAACGCCAGCAAAATAGCCTGCAGCTGCTGAATGTCCTCTATGCCGCTCGCTGCCTTCAGACTGCCCAATAAATCGCCAATGTGCCGTACGAGCACCTTAGGATTCCCATCGATATAAGCCGTATATAGCTTAAACATTTCAGTCTCACGCATATAAGCTTCATATTTCGAATGACTTAATTCCCATAACCAGTCGTGCACGATGTCCTTCGTAGATGAGTACTTGTCCGTATTGAATGGGAACAGCCCCGCCAATTCATGGTCCAGCCAAGATAATGCAAGCTCTGTCCACAGCTCTTCCTTGCCCGAAAAATACTTGTAGATCGCGGCGTGCGTTGTCCCCAGCTCAGATCCGACCTTGGACAGATTCACTTTCTCCATGCCGTTTTCAACGACCATTCGATGTGCGGTTTGTAAAATGAGCTCTCTGCTTAAATTTTTCATAATTGTATTATACAGATTGGCATCAGAGGTTACAACTATTGATTTTTGTAACTTGGCATTGTATGCTTAGTTTGCTCGGTTGTTACAAAATTCAAAAAATGTAACTTGAAAAGGAGAGTCATTGGATGAAGCTTTCTAATCGTACAATTATTGTGACAGGCGGTACTTCCGGTATTGGTCTTGCCTTCGCCTTGGAGTTTATGAATCGCGGCAATACAGTCATTGTCATCGGTCGGAATCAGGCAACCCTCGATCAAGTGACCAGCAAACATAAGGGGCTCATCGGACTGCAAGGTGACGTCTCTAATGCAAACTCCGTTCGTGAAATGGCTGCATTCATACGTGACCGCTACCCAGAAGCCTCGATCTTATTTAACTCAGCTGGTATTATGCGCGCATTCGAATTGATGGACGACAACCTTGATTTGGAGCGAACTACCGCAGAGGTGGATACGAATTTAAACGGGACCATCTGGATGACAGAAGCTTTACTCCCTCAATTGAGCAGGCAGGACGAAGCCATGATTGTCACTGTAAGCTCCGGTCTGTCCTACGTCTCTTCGCCCGCTCATCCGGTCTACTCGGCTACGAAAGCAGGAGTGCATATGTTCACCAATGCACTGCGAATTCAGCTCAAGAAATCTGGAAGAAACGTTCATGTGATGGAGCTTGTCCCGCCTCTCGTTGCGGAAACCAGTCTCCAACCGGATATGCACAGCGGCGGCCCTATTCCCAACATGAGCCTAGATTCACTGGTGAAGCACGGAATCCATGGGATGGAGCAGAATAAAAAGAGGGTCGTCCCGGGATTCTCTAAATTTCTACGCTTTGCCGGCAGATACTTTCCAGATGCTCTTTCAAATGCAATGGCGCGGGGATGAAACAGCCGTACTTCAAATACTCAATCGTCAGCCCTCCTGTGACACAAATACGATTCGCTCTTCCGGTGGAGGTGTTGGCGATCCGCTCATCCCTGAGTTTCAGGACTTTAAAGCCTTAACTAACGGATGCGAGCCGAGTCTCGTACATATCAGTGAAGAAGTTTACGGTTTCCACGTAGATACGATCAATATTCCGATTACCCAGCACATCTCGAACGAGCTTATCGATATGGTACAGCACGTAGCGGCACATGCTGAGGAGCTACAGGAAGCGAGCAGATTCTAGAGAACAGCAAGCTTGCTGTGGAGAATGCAGGGAAGGTCTCTCAGGTCTCCAGTCTAATCCGGGGAATTTCGGAACTAGTGAGAAAATGATAGGCGTCTCTGGGAATTTGATTAAATACTCGGTAGAATAATACCGCTTGGCCTCAAAATAGAACAATACATAGAACAGCGATCCTCCATGGGAGAATCGCTGTTTTTTTATGCCCGATGGAGATCATTCTTTACAAAAAATGTGATAAGCCATAATCAAACGATGATAATCTACAAAGAATTAATTCAGATGAGGTGAACATTCATGAACTATGAGACATACGCTTCCGATCTGCAACGACGATGGAATCAAGATATGAATAATAGACCGGAGGAATGGGTCGTTTCGGAGAGTTTATCAGCCAAAATTACGCAAGAAGGACAACTGAACGATTTTTACGGTGCTACCTCTGTTATCACATTATCTGAATCGGATCGTCAAAAGTGCCGGGTCGCGCAGGAACGGCTGCTTGGCGTGTTGGAGCATCAACTCGTGAAACTCGAGCCTGAAACCTTCCATTTAACGATCCATTCCTTCAGCAATGTCAATAACACACCGGGTGGCAAGCAGGTGATTCAGGAGAAATTAGCTCAGCTGGAAGAAGTCATTGCGGCAGAATTCCGGAGCATAGCCGCACTATACGGAGGGCAGCGTATTCGGATGCGTTCTCTTGGAGTAAGTACCAGCGGCAAAGATGTCATTAGTATTAAATATGTACCCGCATCCAAGGACGATTACGAGATATTAACCGATCTGTACAACCGGATGGAGAAGATCTTTCCAGAATACAGGTCATATGTGCCGCATGTATCGCTGGGTTACTTCAAACTGAAGAAGCTAGAACAGCCAGAAATCGCCTTGTTATATAATACGCTGAAGCGTATGTGCAAGGAGCTAGACTTGGATATCGTTCTGGATGTCGATCGCTTCGTCTATCAGCATCATTTTCATATGAACGACTTTCGGGATGTGATTAGCGTTCAGGAGTATAAGTGACCTGGGACCGGTACGCTTACTTAAATGACTTGCAAGAATTGCTGTCGGAATCAGGGCATCTGCTATATGGATTCTTTCAATTTCAATGCGAAGAAAAAGGCGCCCCATTTGAGCGCCTGTTCAAAAAATCATTTTAATATATCGAGGATGTACGTTACCGAGATTACTCTGGTATATAAGGGAGGTCCAATGCTTTTGGAACGTTGATGACATGTGTTTCCGTATAAGTGAGGATGCCTTCCTCGCCATATTCGCGGCCAACGCCGGATTGTTTGACGCCGCCAAAAGGGAACCTTACATCGAGCCCTTGCACAGCAGCTGTATTGATCATTGTCGTACCTGCTTCGAGCCTGCGTGCGACCCGAATGGCATCTTCTTCTCTTCCCCATACAGAGCTTGTGAGTCCATAGATGCTCTCATTGTGCAATGCAATAACCTGCTCTTCATCGTCAAAAGGCAGGATCGGTACCGTAGGACCGAACTGTTCCTCGACCACAATCGGATCACGATAGTCACAATCGAGCACAAGCGTAGGCTGCAGGTAGTAGCCTTCTTCAATCTGCTTCTGATCGAGAATTTGCCCCAGCGGGATGACTTTCGCTCCGCGTTTGCGCGCATCTTCAACCAGTCCCTCCACATATTGCTTCTGCTTCAGGTTATTGACCGGACCGACCGTCGTATTCGGATCAAATGGATCCCCGATTCGAATCCACCGATTGGCCGCCTCTATATATTTGTCCACGAAGGCATCATAAATCGATCGATGAACATATACACGTTTGGCAATCATGCAGATCTGGCCTGCTGTCAAAAAGTTAGAAACGACAATCCGGCGCATGGCCCGCTCATCGTTAACATCAAAGCCCTCCAGGAAGATCGCCGCATCGTTGCCGCCAAGCTCTAGCGTCATATGCTTAATCGTTTCCGAAGCAGCCTTCATAATATGCTTGGCTGTTTCGGTTCCGCCTGTAAAAGCAATCTTGGCGACAAGAGGGTTCGAGGTCAGTTCAACGCCCACATCGGATTCGCCATGAACGACATTGATCACACCAGCCGGGAATTCACCCGCAATGATCTCTGCCACTTTGGTTGCTGCCAGTGGGGCAAATGGACTTGGCTTCAGTACAATCGTGTTGCCGGCAAGTAAGGCGGGAGCGATCTTAATCGTGGACAGCGCAATGGGATAGTTCCATGGGCTAATCGCCGCCACCACACCAATGGGATCATGGGATATGATCGTTTTACCTGTCTCATGTTCTTTAACTTCTTCCTGCAGAACCGACTTGGCCTGATCACAGGCATATTCCATCCACATCAATGCAACATACATTTCACCATGTGCATCATAAAGCGGCTTGCCATGCTCTCTAGACAGCAATTGGACAATATCATTCTCCGCTGCTCTAATTTTCTCAATGGCCTTGCGCATGCGCGTGATGCGTTCGTCGATGGCACTCTGCTTCCATACTGTAAAAGCCTCTGCTGCCGCTGCAATAGCTTCAGCCGCTTGCTCTTTCGTGGTGACCGGGAAATAGCCGACAATTTCATTGGGGTTTGCCGGATTCTCTTTGGCTGATTGGGAAATGGACTCTACTCGCTGACCCTTAATGAAGTTCTCAACTACAATTGTCTCTTTGTCCGCTTGAATCGTCATGTTCTATCCCTCCGTTGTATGGATCTATGAATTCCAAACTTCGTCGGCAATTTCTTTAACGAAACGAAGTTTACGCCATTGTTGTTCTTCTGTTAGAATATTGCCTTCTTCTGTAGACGAAAAGCCGCATTGCGGGCTCAAACATAGCTGTTCAAGCGGTACATAGGTCGCCGCCTCTGCAATACGCGCTTTAATTTGTTCCTTGTCTTCTAATTCACCTGATTTCGATGTGATTAAGCCGAGTACGACTTTTAAATCTTTACGATTCACATATTTTAATGGCTCGAATCCACCTGAACGCTCGTCGTCGAATTCCAGGAACAGCCCGTCCACGTTTAAGCCTCCAAATATGACTTCAGATGCGTAATCATAACCGCCGGTTGAGAAATAATTGGATTTATAATTACCACGGCAAATATGCATCGTCACCACTAAATCCTCCGGTTTATGAGCCAAAGATTCGTTAATCATCCGCTGCATAATTTTCAGCTCTTCCGCCGGATCCCAGCCTTTTGCACGCAGCTTATCATGACCCGCTTCAGAGAACAGATCTGCCCAGGCTGTATCGTCTAATTGCAAATATCGGCATCCTGCATCATAGAAGGCTTGAATTGCTTTTTGATATGCCGCGATGGTGTCCTGAAGGAACGATTCACGCTCCTTATAAATTTCGTCATTGTATTCAACACGATACAGAAGCATATTCGGACTTGGAATCGTCTGTTTCGCCACTGCATCACCCGCGTGCTTTTTCAAAAACTCGAAATGCTGAATAAACGGATGCGTCGAGAAATCGACTTTACCGACAATGCGAATACCGCCTTTACGAGTTACCATGTTGTGAAATTTCGGTCCCGCTATTTCTTCAAATAACTCTACTCCATCCAAGCCGCCGAGAAAATCAAAATGCCACCAGCTTCTGCGGAACTCGCCGTCCGTTACGGCTGCTATGCCATTCTCCTTCTGCTTCTCAATAATACGGATGATCTCGTTATCTTCTACAGCCGTTAATTGTTCATATGTGATATTGCCCGATTTATATTGCTCACGTGCCTGAGTTAAGTTGGCAGGACGTAAAAAGCTGCCTACATGATCATTACGAAATGGAATCATAGATGTCTCTCCTTCAAATCTTTAATCTATTGAATATATCACGATTAAATAGATTGCATGTTATATGTAAAACGTATGGCTAGCTATAGCTTTTAGTAATAGCCCAATCCTTCCCATTTGGACACCACTGTGCAACAAAAAAGCCGCACCAATGTTGGGCGACTCCTTGGCCATCATTTAGTTTTGAAATTCCGTGAAAATCTGAAAGGTTATGCCGAATTTATCTGTCACATCACCAAAACCAGGACTAAAAGGCTCTTCCTTAAACGGAATATTGACTTGACCGCCTTGCTGCAGTGCATCATAGATTCGTTTCGATTGTTCCACCTCATTTGATGTAATGCAAATGGTTACCCGCTTTCCATCAGCAATAGGCGAACCCCATGGAGCATCGGAAAACATGAGCTCCGATTCACCAACCTGCAGCTTTGCGTGTGCCACAAGGCTCTTGTAATCATCGGTAAACGTACTTGGCATATCCGGCATTTCACCGTACGTAATAAGCGAGAGAACCTTGGCACCGATGGCTTGTTCATAGAACTGGATAGCGTCCTTCGTGTTCCCCTCCAGCGTAATATACGGGGTTAGTTTTGAAGTCATACATACTACCTCCTTGGATTTGGACGATATTCGAACGAACCGCTTAGGATCGCTCCGTGTACGCCTTGAAATTGTCCATGATCGCTTGCCAGCCCGCTTGCTGGAACTCTACCGGATTCGTACTTTCAGGGTCAAACGTTTCCACGACCTTCGTTTCGCTGCCTTGCTCCATAAAGGTGATCTCGACTTGTCTCCCGTCTCCTAACGTATATGAAATCAACTCATGCGTTTTCACTTCATCATATACACCGGCAAAATCAAAACCCATGCTGCCATCCTTCGCTTCCATTCTGGTCAGAAACTTGCCGCCCGTCCGCAAATCATTCTCCGCATTCGGCACATGCCAATCCTCAGAAGCTTGATTCCACTTCATAATGTGTGCCGGCTCCGTCCAGCAGCTCCATACCTTTTCCATTGGCGCTTGAATGACGGCCTGAACCGTTATTTTCGTTCCATTACTTGTTCCCATTTTGAAGACACCTCTTATCGTTTTTTTGTTATTCATTGATATAGACGTCATGGGGCCTCGAAATTCATCGGTCTATTTGCTCAGGAAGCCCAAATCGCGAAAATAATTTGGTATTAATGAAATTTTGGACATGCCGTATTTTCCCATCATGCGCTTCAATGACGTGAATTCCCCAAGGGATCAGGACGGACGCATCAGGACTTGGCATATACTGCGCATAAGCAGGATAGCCGCCGTTTACTGTAACTGGCAGGAAGCGTGAGCCTTCGCAATGACTTCGTGTCAGAGAGAAGAATTTGAACAAATCGTCCTTGCCGCGCACCCACATCGGGAAAGGCGGCATCGACATGCAGCCCTCCTCATGGAATAGCGCGACTAGCGCGTCGACATCGAATTGTTCAAAGGCGTCCACATACCGTGTCAGCAGCTCGCGATCCGGCTGAACCTCCATCCGGCTAAGCTCTTCGGAACGGAGCCGGGTCCGATTCATCGTCTCCCTGGCTCTTTGCAAAGCGCTGTTGACGGCAGCTGGCGATAAACTCAACGCTTCAGCGATCTCTTTAGATGACCAGTCAAATACATCCTTCAGGATAAGTACGGCACGCTGGCGAGGCGGTAAGGTTTGAAGTAGTGCAATGAAGCAGAGCTGTAGAGTGTCTTTGCGAATGAAAGCTTCTTCGGGATTCCCCCCCATATCAGGAGCAATCCATACCCATGAGGAGTCGGGCAACGTTTCGCGGGGTTCAATGATGGAGGCCGCCGGTTCAGAGAGATCAACGGGCAGCGCACGGCGTTTGGCTTGTCTCAGCTTGTCCAGACATAAGTTCGTGGCGATGCGATAAATCCACGTTTTATACGATGATTCCTGCCGAAATGAGTCTCTGCTCTGCCATACACGGATGTATACCTCTTGAACAGCATCGTCTGCATCATCGATGGATCCCAGCATTCTGTAGCAGAACGACGTTAACGCCGGTTTTAAATTTTCTAATACTTGCAGATCCAATGTCATCTCGCTCATAGCAGACTCCTTTTGACAGGTGATATTTTGGATATATTTGGTCATAGTTTAACACAGGAGCGTCTAGCAATCACCCTTCCATTATTGTAAAAAAACTATATAATACGAGAAAGGAAGGTGATCCGCATGCTTATCGAAGAGTTACAAAAGAAGTTAATAGATAAAATCATTCTAGAGGCAAGTCCCGCCTTCGTCATTCTATTTGGTTCTTTCGCTAGAGGCACAACTCATGATGAAAGTGATATCGATCTGGCTTATTTCAGTGACAAGCAGCTATCGCCTTATGAACGTTTTGTACTTGCTTCTGAGCTAGCGGCTATTGCCGACCGAGAGGTTGATTTAGTCGACATTAAACAAGTTGATACCGTGTTCACCATGCAAATTTTTGAGCAGGGCATTCCAATCTATATACATAACGAGAATGAATTTACACGCCAAAAAATACGTGCCTATAGCATGTATGCTACGTTAAGCGAACAGCGCGCTACCATTATTGATGCGATTAAAGAACGAGAAACGGATTCGGCAATGAATGATGTTGTTTTGAATAAGGCGGCGACAATCGAACGTTGTATTAAACGTATTCATGAAGTGTACGAGGGCAACCCTGCAAACCTAACGGACTTTACGAAGCAGGATAGCATCATTCTGAATATTCAACGTGCTTGTGAAGCGAGCATTGCCCTAGCCATGCATATTGTCAGCAATCGTAAGCTGGGCGTGCCAAAAGCGAGTCGTGACGCATTTAAACTGCTGCTAGACGCTGGATTAATTGAAAATGACTTAGCACAGACCATGATGAATATGGTTGGATTCCGAAATATTGCTGTGCATGACTACCAGACGTTAGAGCTTGAGATTTTAGAGGCGATTATAGAGAAGCATGTTGATGATTTTAAAGTTTTTACGAAGGTGATTTTACAGTTGGGGGAATAGTCGTATTCTCCATTCTATAGTTAGACACCAATAGCCACTCAACCCATGAGCAGCTATTTCATATTATTGAAACGAGCTAAACAACTCTCGAAGATAATCTCTACGTCCATGCAAAATACGGTGGATGACTACTGTATCATTTATGATCCGATAGAACACCACATACGGACTCACCACAATACTGCCGCTGGGGTATATTTAATCTTACTCTTTTGCGGCATCGATCTTCCTCCGCATTCTTTCCATTACCTGATCATGATCAAGTAATTCTGAACCCTCTGCAATCTGTTTTTCCGCTACTAACAGCTTAGACTGTAATTTGATGCGAGCCTCCATTCGTCTGAATGTCTCATGGCTCATGACAACTAAATCAGCTTCACCGTTTCGTGTTAATACCACAGGTTCATCAATTTCATGGCAATACTTTGAGAAACCGTCGTAATCTTGTCTAATTGTTGTCGAGGGTTTGATGTTCATTTTTAACAACCCTTTCTAATATCATTATTCTGACAGATAAATCAATTGCATAGATTTGATTTTTTGCTGGATAAATGCTCTGGCTTCAGCGGGGGCTACTATTTCGACTTCATTCCCGAATTGCCAAATCAAGTCCACGTAGAACTTCATCTCCTCTGCCGCTATTTTCATCGTCAAGCTTCCGCTCCCATCTGTATTCTGCTGGATGAAGGGTTGAAACCGAGGATTAGATTCCATCAACCACACCCCCTTATTTGTCATCTTAAGCTCGAGTGTAGACGGTTCCCCATCATCCTGATTAGGCTTATCCAATAATGTCTTCTGGCTGATGTCTGCAAGGCAAGCCATTTGATTGTTGAGCGCAGCGGATAGAATCCGATCAGCTCTAAACTGTCTGATATCCTCCTTAGTGAAACAATATGCCGGACAATACCAATAACCAGAGCTGGCATATAGACCGATCGGCTGAATATCTCTCTCCGATACACCGCTGCTGGATTTGTACTTAATCTTGACTACACTACCGACCATAAGAGCTTTCAGGAGAGTTTGCAGAACTTCCGCTGACATCGATCGATAAGGACTCCAGAACATAACTCTATTCTTTAGCCGGTCGATTTGTTCCCTTACATCGGCAGGCAAGTAGTGATAGAACTTATGAAGGGCGGAGTCCACCCCCTCCCCGAAAGGCAAGGAACCAAAATACTCCATCGACTGGCACGCAAAAAACATCGCAATCGCTTCGCTCTCCGTAAAGCTTATCGGCGGCAGGAGTCTTTCTTGAAGCAGCCTGTAGCCTCCTCCTCTTCCCTGAACAGAATATACCGGCACCCCGAGTTCGCTGAGCTCCAGCAAATCCCTCGTAATCGTTCGTGTGGACAGACCGAATTCATCGGCTAGCTCCTTAACGGTAAAAGAAGGTTTGGCGTTGATCCTCATGATCAACTGAATGAGACGCTGCGACTTCTGCAAAGGGTCCACCTCGTTTCTTATCGTTTATTTTATTGTATCTCATAAATAAGACATAAACTGTCTTATTTTAGTGATACGATAACTTTAAGAAAACAATTTAAACTCAAATCCAATGGAGGTCTGATATTAATGATAGAACATTCGCAAGAAAAAGTAGGGTTCGTTTTCATCAACGGGGCGGGCTTAGAGGGTCTTGTTTGGAGTAAAGTTGTAGAGGAGTTCGAACATCCCTTTTTACTAGCTGAGTATCCTCAGAGGAAAGGTTCCGTGGAATCGAGAAACGGTCTTACTTTGGAGGATTACGTGACGGAAATGAAAAAACAAGTAGATGAGTGGGGGCCTCACAAAATCGTAATCGTTGCCCATTCACTTGGGGGCGCACTTGCTCTTAAACTGGCCTCCTTATTGACCGATCGACTAGCGGGGATTGTCGCTGTAGGCGCAGTAATTCTAACGCGGGGCGGTTCATTTTTATCCGCTTTACCTTTTCCCCAGCGAGTCATAATGTCCATCATGCTGCGTACCATAGGTACGAAACCTCCGGAGTCTATCATCCAATCGGGATTGTGCAACGACCTCCCAGCCGATCAAGCTGCGAAGATCGTAAGAGGATTCATTCCGGAATCCAGACGCGTCTATTCCGACCGAGTCAACGTGCCCGTTCCAAGTGTACCAAAGTTATTTGTGAAGCTCACAAAGGATAAGGAGCTTAGTTCTTCGTTACAAGATAAGATGATCTCAAACTTTACCCCGCAAGCCGTACGGAGCTTGGATACCGGACATTTACCGATGATTAGCAATCCAGAGGGTTTGAGGTCGATTCTGGTAGACTTTGTATCGAATGAACTGAGCTCGCGGATACCGAAACGCGAAAAATTTGAAGCCATGCTATGAATCTACATCATTTGGTGTTAGCCACTCAATTGAGCGAAGAGCCACTTTAATTTTTTATAGGAAAACTCGCCGTCACTTATGATACGGTTCAGCGTATCATAAGAAATTTAAAGGGCGCCTTTGTGAGGGCCCCTTTTGCCTTAATACGTTGGCTTGGTTTAATTCTTTAGGCTAATCCATTATCATCTCTTTCCTTTAATGCTTCTTCGATCTCCGATGTTAGAACCGCTAATTTTTCCTTATCCGGTACATTCAACTCGACCTTGTTGCGATTAAATACCGACAATGCCTTAGCTGCTATTTCGGGACTTTCCTTCGAATGCAGCAAGTCGTAAATAACCGCGAACGACTCGGCAAGCTGTTCGTTATCAAGCGTACGCATGGTGATCGTATCTCCATTGTTGGGTGTGCCGAAATAAAATGTATTACCTGAAGGGTCACAAAGAGTAAAACGCCTGTCCTCTTTTAATTCTCTTACCTTCGAAATGCGGGGAAATCCTGTTCGCAGAACTTTTCCCCATGCGCTTTTCATATTGCCGCAGAGCTCCGCATTCAAGCTGTCGACGTCTTCAACCTCAATGAACACCATGCTCGCGTTGGCGCTGGGATCATTTTTTTTACTGCCCCAAAAAAGTAAGTTTACATCCTCGTAGCGTACAGCGGCATACGCATATGGGGCTTTATCCTTAGCGGTTATTGTAAAGCCGATGCTCTCATAAAACTCACACTGTTCATCAATGCTCACGCAAGGCAATATAGGAATGACTTTGCTCAAATTATCTCCTCCAGTTTTACGCCGAGGTTCGGCATTTTTGGTTTTTTTGACTTACACTCCTATCGTACAATATTAATGCAAATGATTAGGTTTGAATAAATCAGCCTTTATATTATAGGGTATAATTAAATGAAGTGGTCATGTGCTTTAAGGTTGAATTACAAGGGGTTGAAAGTTTGATGAATGGCCGTGATATAGCTAAAAAGTTGAATATCAGCACGAGCGCATTGAAGCATTACGAAGCATGGGGGTTAATTCCTACAGTCGAAAGAGCATCAAATGGTTACCGAATATATACAGAGGAGCATGAATCGTATTTCCAATGCATTCGTGCCTTAAAATCAGGATTTGGTATGGATCTGGTCAAGGAAGTCATGCCACGCATCGTCAAGGGGGAGAGGCTTGATGCTCTATGGTTAATAAATAAAGCACAAGTGGACCTGCATGCCGAGAAGCTAACGGTTCAAAGAACAGTCGAGATGCTTGATTTAAGAGAGCTTACTGATCTTCCACTCAACCGCAGCAAACCGTTTTTTACGATTGGAGAAGTGGCGAGAGAGGCCAACATATCTGCATCCGCAATTCGACATTGGGAGAAAGAAGGATTAATTAAATCTGAACGGCACAAAGAGAGCGGGTTTCGCATTTATAGCCCGTCCGATGTCCGAAAGATTCTGATCATTCGTACCGTTCAGAGAGTGGTTTATTCCTTGGATGTTGTTCGTGAAGTATTGTCGGATCTTGATAACCATAACGTTGTTCAGGCTAAAGAAATTGCTCTTAAGTCTTTACAATACATTGACCATACACTCGTAGAGCAAGTACGAGGAATTTTTTATTTGCAGAAGCTTTTTGACATTCTTACTAACCGTGCCTAAGCATCGGTAAATTCAAACTAAATTTTGCTCTACTTGTGAGAAGGTTCAGCTTAACGGTCATACTCCGAAGCTCTTCGAGCAATTGTATTAGTTCCCGTTTTTCCATCCGCCACCCTCCTCTCGTCTGCTCAAGAAAGCATCGGTAGACGCCAAAAACCAAGGAGTTAAGCGAGAACATATCCCTTAGCTCCTTGGTTCATAAAATTACTATCCTATTTAGTTATTGACAACATACCCCACCATAGATTTTCCCGCTATTGGCGGTTCGCCTGATGTACCTTCAGCTGCTTCCCTTTAATGGTTGTATTCTTCATCACATTCAGAACGAGTTCACCTTTGCCGTTAAGAATATCCACGTAGGAGGCGTTATCCTCTATTACAATGATCCCGATGTCATCGGCCGATATCCCGTCAATCTTAGCAATGGTGCCTACGAAGTCTACGGCCCTGATCTTCTTTTTCTTACCCCCGTTGAAATAGAGCTTCAGAACCTCCTGATTCCGATGGGAGCTTCGGTCCTTCTTGATCGTCTGCTGATTCGCAAGCTTCGCTTCAAAAGCAGGAAGAGTACGTGCGATGGTCTCTTTGGACGGGGCGTTACGCTTCTCAATCTCGAACCCGATGTATTGCTGGACGCTGGCAACGAACTTGTCTTCAGACGGTGTAGCGAAGGAGATGGCCTTCCCCGATTTCCCGGCTCTTCCCGTACGGCCACTGCGATGGACATAGCTTTCATTCTCTTGCGGAAAATCATAATTAATAACATGGCTGATGTTCTCGATATCAATCCCTCTGGCAGCCACGTCGGTCGCAATCAGGTAGCGGAATTCCCCACGCTTAAATGCGTTCATCATCTCCGTGCGATCATCCTGCTCCATGCCCCCATGGATTCGGCCGCAAGGGTAGCCATGCTTAGTCAATTCATTAAATACCGTTTCAACCCTGATCTGGGTCCGGCAAAAAATAATGCAGCTATCCGGATTCTCCACAACCGTGATATCCCGCAGCAATTTCAGCTTGTGATCGTCCCTGACGGCATACAGGGAATGCTCGATTTGGCTCGTCGTTCTGGCTTCGGTCTGTACCTCAATATCCAGCGGATCATTCATATATTTGTGGCATAGCTGCTCCACATCTTTAGGCAACGTTGCCGAGAACAGCATCGTCATCCGCTCCAGCGGCAGCTCACGGATAATCTTCTCCACATGTTCAATGAAACCCATGTTCAGCATCTCATCGGCCTCATCAATGACCAAATAACGAATCTGCTCCAAATCAATCGTCTGCTTCTCGATGTGATCAATTAACCGCCCCGGTGTGCCTACAATAACATGATTTCGTTGCTGCAACTGCACCTTCTGTCTGTGAAAAGGCTGTTTCCCGTATACAGCGGTTGCCTTAATTCGTTTATATCTGCCGATGTTCATTATATCCTGCTTAACCTGATCGGCCAGCTCACGCGTTGGCGTCAAAATAAGGGCCTGCGGCCGGTATTCCTGCCATTCCAGCATCTCACAGATCGGAATCCCATAGGCTGCAGTCTTCCCGCTTCCGGTATGGGATTTAACGGTCATATCCTTTTTCCCCAGCGCATAAGGAATGACCTTACGTTGCACCTCCGTCGGCTGCTTATACCCCAGGCTATCCAATGAACGGATAATTTCCTCGCTTAATTCATAATCTTTAAAGCCTTGCTCAACTTGCTCACTCATGAAGTAACCCCTTTATATAAGTAACATGTCCGCGCATTTGTCATTTACAGCAGCTTAATCAGCTCTTCCAGCTCATCAAGCAACACTTTGGCAAGTTCAAAATTTGTATCTTTCAATGCCAATTCAATCTTCATTTCAACGGACTTCTTCTTCTGTTCCATTTCCAAATAGTCTTTACTGAAGTGGCTCGCATAAATCATCTGTCTGAACTTGCGCATACTCATCTTACGAATTGTCTTATTTTCAATAATTAATACATAATTCATACCATTCACAACGGAATAGAAATCATGTGAAATCATCAGAATCGCGCCTTTATAGTCGATAATGGCTTTCTCTAGTGCGATCTGGGTGTAAATGTCCAAATGGCTTGTCGGTTCATCAAGAAGCAGTACGTTGGCCTGACTGGCAGCAACCTTGGCTAGCTGAAGTATATTTTTCTCTCCGCCAGATAACGTTCCGATCTTCTGATCCAGGATTTCACCTTCGAAACCATAGTGTTTAAGATAAGCTCTAATCTCATCATAGGTTTGAAACCCGGCGTCAATGAATTCATGGAGTATGGTATTCGAATCCGTTAACGTTTCGCCTTGAAGCTGAGACAAATAAGCAACTTTAGCATCGGCATTTATTTCAATGGAGTCATGATGATTTCGAGCGATTTCCCGGAGCAAAGTCGTTTTCCCGGTACCGTTCGCACCGATAATGGCTACTTTATCACCCGATTTGATTTCAAAGTTCACATGATGCAAAAGCAACTCATCAAAGGCAGCACTATAATTCTCCACATTTATGAGAGTGGTGTCTTCCACTATATGATCCAGCTCAAACCGAATCTTTGGTTGCTTGATATCAACAAATGGCGCTTTAATTCTACGTGCTTCCAATCGTTCCTGAAACCGGACTCTGGCCTTTAACGCCCTTCCTCTGGATGCTTCTGAATTATATTCTGCGATCGCTCTAAGATTATCAATAATGACATCATAGCGCTCAATCTCTTCCTGTTCAGCGACTGCGAGCTCCTGCATCTCAATCTTGGTCTGAAGTAAAGAGAAATTGTACTCGATATATCGCCCATCAAACTCCTGGATCTCCGCGTTCTCGAGGTGTATTATTTTGTTAAAGCAATGGTTCAACAGATACCGGTTATGCGTGACAACGAGCAGCATGCCCTTGTGGGAATTAATGAGTTTCTTAAGTGCGTTCAGGTTTTCAAAATCCAAAAAGACATCCGGCTCGTCCATAATTAGCAGTTCCGGGTGATTCAGCATTTCCTTCATCACTTGAATCAGCTTAAATTCCCCGCCGCTCAGGTCGGTTACGCTGGAGTCTTTGAGCTTCATCAGGTTGGCCAGATTTAGCTTCTTATTAATGTTGCTTTCAAAATCATCCCCGCCCATGGCTTCAAACGCGTCCAACGCCAATTGATACTTCTCCAGCAGGTCATCCATATTCGAAGAGGTTTCCATCTCTGTACAGATCGATGTGATTTCGTTCTGAATCTTAATGAATTCTTCTCCAATATATTCGAAGACCGTTACTTCTTTTGTGTTGTCTACTTGCGAGAACTGACTGACATGCCCGATTCTGCAATTCGGGTCAATCTCAAGCTTCCCCTCAAACAAATACCTTTCAGGGTCCATCAGGATATCGATCAGCGTAGTTTTGCCGCTACCACTTGTACCTATGAAAGCGCAGTGTTGGCCCTCTTCTAACGTGAACGAAATATTTTTATACAGTTCCTTTTGCGGAAATGAAAAGGATAAGTTATCAACTTTGATCATCGTATTACCTTTCTGGATAGCTAGGATGGTGACTATTGTTGGTGTATGGCGATGGTAAGACAGAACATAAGTCTGAGTTGCCGTTGTTCAGCGTAACACTGTTCCCTGGTAAGTTCAATTGGTTTGTGGGTTTGGGTTTCTTGGGTGGTTGATTTAGAAGGATTGGTTCGTGGATATATGTATAAATTATCTCATAATACCATACCGCAAGAGTGTTCATATCCATAAATAAAAGCTTAAGGAGGATCACGTTATGCTCCAACGTACGAGGAAGTTTCACAGCAAATTCTAGTAACGGAGGCCTTGCATCAGCTAGAGAAGAAGAGCTGTTTTCCCATGACTCCATTAATGCAACGGTCTTCTTGTCTTTGGTGAGAGCTGATTAGCCATTAACCAAGTTCCATTGCTAGCTCGTAATCTTTTTTTAATGTCCTCGCGCGATAAACTAATAACTTAATTTCGTTATAATTCTTATTGCAATTCATTTCGCTCTACTTGTGGTACGGTTAACCGTATCACAAATAGAGCGAAAACAGGGGTGCCAAATGGCACCCCATCAACAAACGTACAATTAGCTTCTTGCTCTCGACTCCAGCTTATTTTTTATACTCACGATATTGCCAGTGTGTGCAACTTCAGTCTTCAGATAACCTTCTTCCAATCCCAGCAACTCTTCCACTTCTTCACGAAGTAAGCTCAGGCCGTAGTGTTGCGAAAGCTTTTGCATAAATGTATCTCCGGATATATAATCATTTTCAATTAATAGCTCTATAGCTTGCTTCATGGACACTGGATCTCTTAGGTTTTTAACATCATCTAGGGGCTCCTTTGTTCTCCACCCTTTATGACTTATGGTTCGCTGCATATACTGATAAGTTCCTTCATTTATCGCTCCCAGCTTGTAAGCCCGCATTACCATTGCTCCTATGGACACACCCCACTTTTTTTTAAGTAGTTTATAGTACATAAGATCATTTGGATGAATGGATACATCTCTAAGGAAGCTTTCTCTTGGTAGAAGAAATGCTGCTGCAAAGTCATTTGCTTCCTGTTCTATTTGTTTAAACTCTTCCTTGCTCAAATCATCAATATTCAAATACGGATCATGAAGAACTTTATGGCCCAGTTCATGAGCCACATCGAATTGACGTCTGTAAAAAGACTTTTTGTCATTGCCTAAAACAATTGAATAGTATTGTTTTCCTTCTATTACATGTTGAGATCCAAATGCATCGATAGTCTTCTTACCTAACATCAATGAAGAGATAACAAAGCCCTTAGTCTCAAGTAAGTAAATAATATCTTTAACTGGCTTATCGCCAAGAGACCATGCTTCTCTAACTTTTTCGGCAACTTCTTCTACATTTTCAATGTCTTGGTCTGAAAAGTCAGGTACATCAAGTTCGGGAAAATCTACGTATTCTTCTAATAAGGCGCGAATAATAGTTAAGTACTTTATCCGATCATATTGCATCTCTCTCTCTTTTTTTCCAGTAGTCAACAATGATCGAAAGTATGTGTTTCCTGTTTTTACCTCAACAGAAGTCTCATAAAAATATTCTTTAGGAAATTTCAAAACATTTGTTATAAGCAACAATGAATCTAAGGTAGGAACTGCCTTGTCATTTTCATATTTTGATATCATCTGCTTACTAACACCTAATTCATCAGCTAAATCGGTAATGGTTAGACCACGATAAATTCTCCCCTCCCTTAGCCGAGAGCCGTTAAACTGTCTTTGAATCATCAAAATTCCTCCTTGTTTCGAGGAATGTTAACCTTTATCTTCCTCATTAATATCCACTTCATCCGATCTCTTCGTTGCAATTTCTTGATCGAAATGTTCTTTCCGTTTCTTAACCGATAGTTTGACTTTCGGAATGACATCCATATTATCCATAACTTCTTCGTGTAGAACAGTCAGATCGCTATACTCGTCCTTAGAAACATACATAGACCAATCAGCTTTATCAATCAGCTCAAAATACCGATTGAATAATCTAGCTTCTACCCCCACTATCTTCTTATCCAATTCTTGAGCTACTACAAATATTACCTGGTTAACCAAAGGATATTCTTCACCGAGTATCTTCTGTGCTTCCATAAGCCTTTTATGTTCATAATCCTCTGTCAACGTTGTTTCAAATAAAGTCAGTTGCTGATTCTCAAACTCTAAAGGTCCGCTGTTCAGTGAGACAAAAGCATGAAAATAATGTATCTTGTTTTTCCCAAAATTCTTAATTACTATGTCTAAATTCTTTTCCTTCGAAAATATATATAGGCTGCCTGTATCAATATCCAATGCACAAATAAAGGTCCAGATACCCCTTTTTCTAGTGAGTACAACCAGATCATTAAGCAAGGCTGCTTGTTTAATACGGTCAAATCGTATATCCCAAGATCCTCCATTTCTGAAGTTACCCGTGTCCATACCATACTCTTGCTTTATTTCACTGATAACATTATCTGTTCCCTCGGTAAAAGATTTAACTAATAATTCAGCCATATATCCATTTAAACCTAATCGATCTAACATTATTGTTCCACCTCCAAAGCATATATATTCAGAATTATCTTAATAATACTACATTTTATTAAATAAAGTAAACCTAATGCTACTAAAAAATATTTTTATTCGCTTTCTTTTTCATCTTTAAACTCATTTAATTCTATCTCATTTAGCCATTAGATCTCTAAAATACCCAAATCCAACCTTGAATACATAATAATCAAATTCCCTTAACCGCACATTGTTGCTAGCAACTTTCCATTTCTCTCGGATGAGAGCAGGTAGAAGCAACCGGACGATGAATTTTTAAGTTTGTCAAAACCAACAGCCATCCAACGCCGCAACCCTGCATTCTTCCTCCAAAATTAGGATTAACAAAATATGTACCCATCTCATCCCCCAAAAACTCTCCTGAAATGTGGATCCATCCCAATGAGGTTTTACACAGTAACTTACCAGGTCTATAGAGTTTCTAAACCCAAAATTTCGCCCTACATATGATATGGTTCACCGTAATTTATCTAAGCACAAAGTAAAGTTTGACCATAAAATATACATCAGTATAAAGACAAAGCCACTCCTGACAATGGAGTGGTTTCTTTAAACATACGTAATTGTATATATTATCATACTTCACTTCTAAGTTTCCAAGACTCCTCTGCCAATTCAAGCAGTACCTGAGCGACTAATATGAGATGTCTTGACTCTTCTTTCTGGCTTTTTATATCGTCTTCTTCTAAGTTACTTATCAGCTTATCAATTACCATAATAAACCTAAGTGATGCACTCGCAATAAACCCAAATCGAACAAGCTTGGAATTACCTTCCCACCCCTGATCTCTAAGTCCTTGTAAATAGTTTTGAAACAACTCTTCCTTATATTCTTCTACCTTGTTAACTGGAATTTTATTCTTTGTTAATGCATATCCAAACATTCGACCAAGCTCTTCTCCTACACCTGAAATGCTTGCAAACTGCCAATCAATCGCTAATAATGAATCGATGCCATTCACTTGCTCTATAAAAATGTTATCCCAGTGTACGTCTTGATGGGCGAATACACGGGGTAATAATTCTATTGTTTCCAGTAAGCTATTTACTCGTTTTCTATTGATATGATAAAGCCCCCACATAGAGCTATTACCCTTAAAATCCTCCAAACAAGAATCCCAAATAACTTTTTGCTCCTCAATCGGTTTAGCATAAGCAGCACAAACCTCTACCCACGAACGTATCCAAGAGTGGCATAAAAAAGACTCCGTAGGAAGAGGAGTTCCTGTTATGTAAACGCCATGAGGGACTACATCTCGAATAAAAATAACTGATAGGACCTCAAACCACTCAAAATCTGGTTGTTGCAACTTCATATTCATCAAGCGATTATTATCCTTCTTGATATACTGGTCATTTGATAGCAATTTGCTGCTAACAATTTGACTAATCACTGCTTTTAATTCAATTCCAGGTATAGCTTTATATTCATTTCCTTTTATGTGCTGTAAACACCCAATATCTATTGCAGCTGTCCCTTCCTATTAAATCCTGCATTAACAAAACCGCATCCAGTTTATTTTTTAGAAGCATCAAAGAAACTAGCTAGGCTAAAGGACAACAACAAAGATAATAGTATAAGTGTAAGGGCAACTAAGTAAATCAGAGTCCTAACTGAGCTTTTTAAGCAGAGTCCTGGAATTATAATTATTGTTACAGATCGACTACCATTGTCAGGTTCCAAAATCCACAAATGCTGACATACGTAAGATTAGTGAGGTAGCTGCTACGTAATAGTTTTTAATTTTATTTTTAAATAAAATAGTGTACAATTTATATGCGTGTGGCTAGATCTTTCGCTTGTGTTTCGCAGGCGTTAACAAAAATGTCGGGAGGATTTGCTTCTCTCTATTCTATTTTTATCGTTTTATGATATTCGCTAATTTGATCGGATTAATCGCATAATGAGTAGCCACACGTGTATTAATGGAGGTGTTATAAAATTGGAACAATTCAACAATTTAAAGTCACGTAACGAATTTTCTGATTTTTTAAATATACCTAGAAAACAGCTTAGTTATTTACTATATATTAAAAAAATTAATAATTCATATACAACGTTTGAAATACAGAAAAAAAGTGGTGGTGTTCGTAAAATTAGTGCACCTTCAGATGAACTTAAGGCTGTTCAGAAAAAACTTGTGGAGGCTCTATATAAGCATAGAAAAAGCGGAAATGGAAATAAATTCTCTCATGCTTTCGAAAAACAAAAAAGTATCATTACAAATGCTAGGATTCACAGAAAAAAAAGGTTTGTTTTGAATATTGATCTAGAGAACTTCTTTGAAAGCATACATTTCGGACGAGTTCGAGGCTTCTTTAACAAAAACAAAAACTTTTTGCTGCCAATTGAAGTAGCCACAATTGTAGCTCAGTTGTCATGCTACGAAGGAAAACTTCCTCAAGGAGCCCCTAGTTCTCCAATTATCTCAAACCTAATTTGTGAGATTCTTGACTACAGATTATTCAAAATTGCAAAAAAATATAAGTTGAACTATACACGGTACGCTGATGACTTAACATTTTCCACTAATGACAATAATTTTGTTAATAACCAAGATGATTTTTACAATATACTATATACAGAATTGGAGAAATCAGGGTTTAAAATCAATGAAAAAAAGAAAAGACTACAACTAAATAGCTCAAGACAAGAAGTTACTGGGCTTGTTGTTAACGAGAAATTAAATGTTAACAGAGTTTACTATAAAGAGACCCGAGCAATGGCTCATCAACTTTATAAGCAAGGAGAGTTTACAGTTAATGGTAATAAAGCTACCTTATTGCAACTTGAAGGTAGATTCTCCTTTATAAATCAGCTAACCTGGTATAACAATAAAATTGATGACCGCAAGCATAATTTTCATAATCTAAGTTCTAGAGAACTTCAATATCAAAAGTTTTTATTCTATAAGTACTTCTTTGCGAATCCTAAACCATTAATTGTAACCGAAGGTAAAACTGATGTTGTTTATCTAAAGTCTGCTCTAAAAAGTCTTTATAAAGAATATCCAAACTTGATTACAAAAAATAAAGACGGAGCCTTTCAGTTGAAAGTATCCTTTCTTAATAAAACAAAGCGACTACAATATTTCATGGGAATTTTTCGAGACGGAGGTAGTGCGCTAAACAATATTTATAATTTCTATGATCATAAGAAATCTCTCCCTGATTACCTCAAATATTTTCAAAACATAAGTAACACATCACCAAGCAATCCCGTGTTCCTATTGTTTGACAATGAAATTAAGAGTAAATCTAAGAAACCTATAGGGCAATTTCTTAATCATATAAGCCTAACTGAAAAAAGAAAAAGTTTACTGGAAATAGATTATATTGTTAAGCTAATAGGAAATTTGTATCTTTTAACTGTTCCCCTTGTTAAGGGAAAAGAGGAATGTGACGTAGAAGACTTATTCGATAATACTGTTCTATCACATACAATTAGTGGTAGGATTTTCACGAAAGAAGACAATTATGACGTCTCCAAATATTACGGAAAAGATATCTTCTCTAAATATATATTAAAAAATTATAATAATATTAACTTCAATGATTTTAAACCTATCTTGGATAACATTTCTCAAGTAGTAGATAGCTATTCAAAGGAAACTGTCACAAATGGTGTTTTGGAAATTAGTCACAAAGACAAAGTACCTTTAGAAGTTTAAACCCGAAGAAACCTAATATTTGTAACGACAGTAAAATACCTATTCCTTTAAGGAATAGGTATTTATACACTCTCTCTTTATTACATTATCTCTCCTGTTATCATAGCACAACTCCCTCTGGATATTTAATATTATCAAGTCTTCATATGCGTCCTTTTTATAGCTGCAGTACTGAAAGTAGCCTAGAACAACACTTATTATAAGATTATATTTTTAACAAAAAAACTTACAATGTTGTGCCGCCTGAGAGGAAATCCTGATATTTTATCTAAAAGGTTTACTTATAAATCTGACTTTCAAAGATTGTGTTAAACTTTTCAAAATTATTGTTTAAATTTTTTGATATATCTTGAAATGATACCCCTACTGGTAATAACTTCACTACTAAAACCATTAATAATATGTATGATATATGGAACATGTAAAAAGAATGAGCGTACGTGTTTAAGTTTGCCTTGCTGCTTCTAAAGGTTGAAGAGAATACACTTCCATGAAAACGTTCATTTCGATAAGTATACAAATACCCATTTAGTGCTAATCTAATTTGTTGTCTGATGTTTAGTTGATATGTCTTCCCAGATAGAGTAACTATATCACCTCTTAAGATTTTACAGAAAAGTTGTCCGACTAAATAGTTGGCACTCTTTTCACCATATAACTCTCCATTTTTTTTAATTCTACTCTTACTTTCGAGGTATTTCTTACTTAGCTCATTATAAAGGCTATTGCCGAGAGCATCCTTTACCCTTTTCTGAATGTTTAATTGATGATCTGCACTTTGATTAATGATTGTCGATCTAGTAACATCCTCAAACAATCGCCTTACCAGATACTCGCCCGATTGTTTAGGAATTAGGTTCATCAGTTTTAAAAAGGAAAGTGCCAAGTCGGGCTGTTTTTCCTCATCAATAAGATCACACCAAAATTCATTGGTGACCTTATCAAGTAGCTTGTGTTCCCTTCTAATAGACCACGAGTTTTGGGTATTTAAAAATCCAAGAAAATAGTTGATTGCACTCCACAACTTTTCAAATGCAAGATCAGGCCGACCGGGTAGACTATCAATAGTATCCATTAAGTAGGATACAATCATATGGGTTTCTGGATCCTCACTCTCTTCAAATTTTTGCGGTTCAAAGGTAGATGTTTTTAAGAGTTCTAACCTTTCAGCGTATAAAATTTCTGCTGGAAATTTAAGTGTTTTCGAGTCCGTTTTTGGTTCAATCCAATTATTATAGTATTCCACTCGCATAGAGCTAAAGCAGTTAATTTTTTGCAAGTTTATTCCCCCTTATTCTTTTATTCAAACTATATTTAATTTTATAATTATTAATCAATCTGTCTATCTATTTTCCAGTATAAGTATCTCATTGGTACTGATTTGAGATATTGATAAATATCAGGTTGCATCTAGAATGTATAAAATCTAACTCTCTCCTCTTTTTTGGCTATATCATGTTACGGAATGTAGTGTCTACTCATTATAGTGGATAAATACTAACAACATTTTTAAGCAGATTTTCCCTCTTGAAATCCCCCGTAACTTTGATTTCTAATGCAAATGAGTCTCTAGAATTCTGTTTATATGAAGTTTAGAGAATCCTCTTTGCTCACTTTCTTTTTGAGATCGCTATATCTTTTCATTAAAAAGAAAATGATAACCTGCCTAATTTATGAATTATATTTAGGATTCTTCTTAGTAATTAGTTTCCTAATACTTACCACCATACGTACACCTTAGAGTTATTTTTTATAAAGTGCATACTTCAAAAGTTTTAACCCTTATCTCAAACTTGGAGTTAGTCCAATGCTCTCAAAAACCTTTTAATCATTTTCATTAACAAAACAGATTATATAATACCACTTTCTAAATTTTGAAATACTTTGATGAAAGCTCAATGTTTCCAAGAAACTTTATTTTATATTTATGATGTAATTGAATTGGGAAGAAGGATTTCTTTAGTTTTGAGTAGAATCCTCACTAAAATTGTCTTCAAGCATAAAAATGACTATTGCTGAACTCCGGTCTATCCTAAGAGAAATGTATCTGCATTGCCCCGCATGGCAGACAAGCAACCAAAGTCCATTTGTTCGGAATCAAGTATGCTGATGTAATTACAAAAAATAATTATATTGTCAAATAAATTGTATGCCTTTCAGATATTAACATCTCTTATGTAACGGAAGTTAGCAAAGGCATTAACTTTTCTAAATATGTGGTTCCAAAGGAATACTTCTTCTCAAAAACTTTTATCTGGAGGACCAAAAAATTTTTGTCATTTATGATACGGTTCCCCCCGATTAATCTTCACCGCCCGGTAAATCTGCTCCACTAACACAAGTCTCATCAGCTGATGCGGCAGGGTCATACGGCCGAAGCTCAGCTTCTGCTGCGCACGCTTCAGCACCGCATCGGACAGCCCTTGGCTGCCGCCAATCACAAATACGATATGGCTTGTCCCGTACGTGCCGAGCTTGTCCATCTCGGCAGCGAGATCCTCTGAGCTCCACAGCTGACCCCCGATCGCAAGTGCAATCACATGTGCTTCACTCTTCACATGCGCCAGAATGCGCTCACCTTCGCGTTCTTTGACACCTCGTACTTCGGCTTCGCTCATATTATCCGGCGCTTTCTCATCAGGCACCTCAATGACTTGGAATTTGACATAAGGCCCTAACCGCTTCGCATACTCCTGAATGCCCTGCACTAAGTATTTCTCTTTTAATTTTCCTACGCCTATAATCTGGATTAACATGCTGTACTGCCTCCTGCTTATATTTGAACTTCTTTAAATTGATGGTTACTTTTATCTGTGGATCTAGTTTCTATAATAATGATATCCCTTTATGACCATTGTATCATGCAGCCGGAATAATCAGCCGGAATACGGTGCCCTGTCCTTTTTTACTATCTACTTCAATTCTGCCCTTCAGCTTGTTGATCGTGCTATAGACCATGAGCATCCCGAGGCCTGTGCCCTCCTGCTTCGTGGAGTAATACGGCTTGCCCAGTCTGGACAGCTCCTCCTTATCCATACCGACCCCTGTATCCTCGATACGAATAACAATGCTTCCTTTATGCTCCGAGATATGAATGATCAGCTTGCCGCCGCCCTTTTCTTTCATCGACTCAATCGCATTTTTATATAAATTAATCAGGCATTGCTGAATTTGGTGCTGATCGTAGTTTGTGCTGAGTGAATTGTCATAATGGGTCTCCACTTCAACATCATATATCATCGCATACGGCAAAATAATATTCGTTGTATACTCCAGATCTTCGCTTAAGTCTGCGTACACCATGTTCTGGGACTGCGGCTTGGCGAAGGATAGATAGTCGCTCACAATCCTCTCGGCTCGTTTCAGCTCTTCGAGTGACAGCTTAATATATCCCCGTTCCTTCTCCGTCATCGTTTCCGATTTACTAAGCAGCTGCAAGAAACCACTCGTGACGGTCAGCGGATTCCGGATCTCATGAGATACGCTGGCCGCGAGCTCGCTGACCACGTTCAATCGTTCAGACTGCAGCACGCGATCCCGATAATGGACATTGGCTATCAATTTTTCAATCAGAAGCATCGTAATGACCATGAAGACGGTATATGTCGTCAGCGCATGTCCAGCCAAGTCCCAGAAGGTATGATTCACTTGCTCAATTACAATGATTAAGGTGATCAAGTACCAGATCATTGTCACCAAAGCCGCTGCAGCCGCACCTGCAATGCGTCTCTTAGGCTTCAATCCCAGAAATCTTCTGCTATACATGGGAGCCGCTATAAATATGCTGGTTGCAAATAGAACGGCCGGTAAGACTCCTTCTCCACCAACATACAATCTGCACACGATGAGCGCCACATATAGCGGGAAGCTGCAGCGATATCCTCCAAACAAAGCAACGAGTAGAAAAGGAATATACCTCAGATCAAATGTATACCCATACTCCAATCTGAAAGGCATCAGCATACACAGACACATCGCCGCAGCGGATAATAAGACCATCACTTTTTTATTGTAAGCGAGCGGTTTATTTTCAAAGAAGATCAGGAAAATAACGACCGGAAAAAGCAAAATCAAAAAGTTTAACAACAGCGTTTCGAGCAAAGGGGCTACTTCCTTTCATCGGTATAGCATGTCTATGTTATATTTGAATATATTACTCCAATTACTCCTTCCAAGTAAATTAAACTCATTATTTAAATATTAGGGAAATTATACAAAAATAAAGCCAGATCTCCTCATCGTGAGGAAATCTGGCTTATGCATTTTATTTATTGAAATTGAATCGTACTTAGAGATGTCTTGCCGCTCAGCACGATGTATACGTCTTGACGCCCGCTCACGCCTTCCACTGTCACCGTGTAATCACGCCATCCTTGTGCTCCCGTGGAATCAAGCTCTACGCTTCCTGCCACCGGGCCTTCCGGACCTTGCAGACGAAGCTCGGCTGTTGCCGCCGTTTGGGCTGCTGCACGCAGAGTTACGCTGCTTACACCTTCACCAAATTCAGCATCCTGGAACACGATCCAGCCGGACTGCTCCTTCACTTCAACCGCGCTGCCACCTTCATGACATTCGCCAATCAGTACACCTTCGTAATCGTCATAGTTGAGCGCTTTTACAGGCTGCTTCAGATCACGCGGTGGAATGACTTCACCTTCTACCTTAAGCTCCGTATTCACTCGCAGATCCGCAGACGAAGCCCCTGCCATGAACGTATAGCTGCCGCTCTCGATACAGAAGCGCTCACGGGTAACATCCCAGATCGCCAGCTCGCTCAGCGGAAGCTTGAAGCTTACATCGGCAGATTCACCCGGCTGCAGCTGCACACGCTCGAACGCATGCAATTGCTTCAGTGGACGCTTCACACGAGACTGCTCCGCATGTCCATACAGCTGCACGACTTCTTCACCGGCAAGCTCTCCTGTATTTGTAATGCGCACCGTAATGCCTACCTCGCGATCCTGATCTGCTGATACCGTATTCCGATCAAGACTGATTTCATCATAGCGGAAGGAGCTGTAGGATAAGCCGTGTCCGAATGGATACAGCACATCGCCCTGGAAGTATTGATACGTACGATCTCCCTTGATCACATCGTAATCCATGAATTCAGGCAGCTGATCTGTCGACTTGTACCAAGTCATATTCAGACGTCCTGCTGGATTGACATCACCGAAGAGAACATCCGCTACTGCATTTCCGAGCTCTTGACCTGCATGGGTCGTGTACACAATCGCTGGAACATGCTCATCTGTCCAGTTCAGAGCATAAGGATAGCTGCCGACAACAACAACGATCGTATTCGGGTTGACAGATAGTGCTTCCTTAATCAGCTGCTCTTGAGAGGCCGGAAGCGTTATGTCCGGACGGTCAATCGTTTCTTTACCGTTAATGAGCGGATGGTTACCGACAAATACAACAGCAAGGTCTGCATCGGCTGCGGTTTCCTTCGCTGCAGCAAATTTATCAGTCACCGTCTCCACCTCGAAGATGTCTGCGCTGATCTTCTCTTCTCCGCCTGCTACCGAAGCGGCGCCGGATACATTAATCTCGTTCGCAGTCTCTTCCGCACGGCCTGTTCCCACGAGCAGCTCACCGCTGTCTTTGTTCACGGTAACCGGTGTGTCGTTCCATGTGGAGAAGGTAACCTGCTCGGCATTCTCTCCTTCAGGACGAACAAGGAAGACTTCCTTCGTAAACCATTCCCAGATCTGATCTGCAGATGCCTTCACAATACGATCGTCTGTGGTCAGATAGAGGCCATTGTCTTCAGCGATGATCGTGTGGCTGTCCCAGCCCCAATCGGTCATTTCGAAGATGGCTGCTTGATCAGCCGCTTCACCCGTAGCAGCCAGAGAGGACTGATCCTCTTTGCGTACCTGCACATAGCGTCCGCTGTCCTTCGCTTTCAGCTTCACGCGGTCAGTGCCGCCAGCAAACGTCGTTTCACCGCCATGGCTGCTCAGCTTATCCTGAATACCTTGGAGCGGAGTAACTGCGTAAGGCAGCGAGCCGCTGTACCAGTCACGATATACCGTACCGCCGAGCGGGCCAATGACAGCGACCTTCTTCAGCTTATCTGCTTGCAGCGGCAGCATATTTCCTTCGTTCTTGAGCAGAACTACGGCTTTGCCAGCTGCTTCTCTCGACAGCTTGGCATGCTCTGGATGCATAATGACCGACTCGTCGATCGCTGCATACGGGTTGCCTTCCTCTGGATCGAATTCACCAAGACGGAAACGAACGCGGAACGTATTACGCAGTGCCACATCTAGATCGCTCTCGCTGAGCAGACCTTCTTCTAAGGCTTCACGAAGTGACTGCTTAATGAGCTCGCCGTCATCTGTAATACTGTCGATACCGCCTTCCTTAACGGAACGAGCAACAGCCTCTTTGTAAGTCTCCAGGTAGCCATGATCACGGACCGTACCGGATACGTCAAACGCATCACTGACAACAAATCCGTCCATGCCCCATTCCTGCTTCACAATCGCGTTGACATCCGGGCTAAGGTTAGCTGGAACGCCGTTGATAGCATTATACGCTGTCATCATGGACTGAGCGCCGCCCTCTTTAAACGGAATCTCAAACGCTTTCAAATAATACTCACGCATATTACGCGGATCAATGCTGACTGATGCATCGCCGCGGCCAACCTCGTTATTGTTCGCGATAAAGTGCTTCAGTGTCGCAATCGCTTTCATATACTTCGGATGATCACCCTGCATTCCCTTAACCAGAGCGGATGCGAGTTTACCGGCGAGTACCGGATCTTCACCGTAAGCTTCCTCTGTACGGCCCCAGCGAGGATCGCGTTCCATATCGACCGTCGGTGCCCATAAGGTCAGACCGTTGATCTCTGGATTTTTCTTATAAAAGCCCCGTGCTTCGTCACCGATTGCGCTTCCAATTCGCTGCATCAGGTCCGTGTCCCACGTACATCCGAGACCGATCGGCTGCGGATATCCGGTTGCTTCTCCAAGCCATGCCATACCATGAGCTGCTTCCGTACCATGCTTGTAAGCCTTCACACCAAGGCGTTCTACTGCCGTTTGATATTGAATCATAAGTCCCACTTTTTCTTCCAAAGTGAAGCGAGAAACCAAGTCATTTACCCGTTCTTCAAGTGGAAGGGAAGTGTTCTGGAATGGATATTGTGTTGTACTCGACATATTGAATCCTCCTTCGGGTAGACTCCCTCAAGCGTATTTTATGACATATCCCATATAGGGGCTACCCGAATAATTAGAGGCGTTTTCATAGAATATTAGAGTTGCGGAATGCGGTTTGAAGCCGCCTGAATCGCATGGTATGCCCAGTGGCTTCGCGGAACATCGGTCCACAACTGCTGCTGCACATCGTTTACTCCAGAACGTCCGAGCACGCGATTAATCACCGTTACGGCTTCCGCTCGGGTCAAATACTGATCCGGATGGAAGGGTCCGCCTGCTGTTCCGATCATATATCCTGCCTCGGCAGCCAATGCGATGTTGGATTCAGACCAATGATTTATGGCATCCGTAAAAATAGTGGCTGTGCTGCCTTGAGTCAGCTTCGACTCCAGACCTGCCCAGCGAACAACAATCGCTGCCATCTCTGCCCTTGTGATCGAGCGGCCCGGCTTAAAGGTGCCATCCCGATACCCGGACATCAAACCACTCTTTGTTATTTGTTCTATCTCTGTGCCAGCCCATCCAAATGTATCGATGTCCTTGTAACTCACAGCATACTCTGTTTGAGTTGTTGCAGCCTGAACCCGATACAGCATGGCTGCCATCTCAGCTCGGGTAACGGCCTGACCTGGGCGGAACGTGCCGTCTGAATAACCTGCTATATATGCATCCCGGAAAGGAGTATCCTCTTTATCCTCTGTCTCCGATAGATCTCCGTCTGTTTCCTTCTCATCGTCGTTCTGACTATTCCCATTCTCACCCGCGGAGCCGTTAGGTATAGGTAAAGTCCCTGTTCCAGCATCTTCGGCCGGCTGTGGAGTTGGTGTCGGTTCTGGTTCTGGATCTGGTTCTGGATCTGGATTCGATCCTGACCCCGATCCCGGTTCATAAGCACGCTCGAAGCTCAAATAAAAATCATCCAAGGTCCCCCACGCGCCTCCATCCGCTTTTATGGCTGCACCAATCGTGATCTCGCCCTCTGTCACTAGAATGTCCTTAATTTCAGGGGTACTCCACTGTACCCATCCATTCACCACTGTGTCAGCTCTCAATTCATTCCCATTCACGATCGCATATAAATACATCTCCGGATTAGCCGCATCGCCGCCTTGAAGATTCATAGATACATTGTAGTAACCAGGCTCAAGACCTTCTACTGTCTGCTGGGCCTTGAAATCCACCTGATCTGCAGAATAGAAATGCAGCGAGTAGCTGCCCGTCTTGGCATCCATTGCATTATTCTGATAATCCGTGTGCGGTACTGCACCTTCCGGATAGGTAATACTCCACATGCTCCGGTCACTTTGTTCAAAGCTTCCATTAACGATCCAATTTCTCTTCTTAATCTGCAGAAATGCCTGTACGCTATGCCCGCCTTCTGCCGTGCCTTCGATCACATAGCTGCCAGGGCCTGCTGTTATGGCATTACCCAGCTGCGCCTCATCCCAGGTTACCGTCACGGTCCCTGTTGTTCCATCATTGTAGGTTACACTTGTTACACTAGGTAATGAGAATGGTTCGCCCGCGATAGCCGATAGGTGTACGTCCTGAACGGCATCGATGACAATCGGGGCCACAGCACCCGTATGAACATATTTGAATACATTCAGTGATGGCAAGGGATGTCCTGCAAAATCAAACAACGCCTGATTATCAACGGCGCTTCCGCCATACCACTTCCCGGCATCATGCGGATCATATTCCGCTGCATAGCTGGATGCCCAGCCTGAACCATGTGCTTCCCAGATCGTTCTGTTCTGTTCAAGCTGATCCTTGGGACCCACCGGAAGCCATGCCGGTTCCCAGTAGAACACCCCAATGCCGGCTTCCCCTACCTTGGCTACTGCCTCAATGACATTACGTACCGAGGTAGCCTGTCCTTGAACCGTAATAGGATACTCAAGGGTTTGTCCTGAATTGCTTGGTGCTGTGTTACCGTGTCCGTCCCCATCCTGATCCGTATAGGTGTATGAGGTTTCGGCAACCATGACCTTTTTGCCATACGTGTCGGCAACCTCTGTCAGGACAGCCGTCAGGTTGGACAGCGTACCATGCCAGAATGGGTAATAGGAGCTTGCAAACACATCATAATCTACATTATATCTCTCTAGTTCTTCCGCATAGTGCATGTATCTTCCTGATGTTTCAGGATTCGTAAAATGCAGGGCAACTAGAATTTCCGAATCCACCTCTCGAATGGCCCGGCTTCCTTCATTAAATAGCTCGCTGATATGTGACCATTCCGTCTCCCCTGCAAACTGTCCATTCGTTTCATTGCCAACCTGAACCATTCCAATGTCAATGCCCTCGGCCAGCATCACTTCCAGGCTGTCTTTTGTATACTGGTACAATGCTTCCTTCTTCTCTTCAAAGGTCAGGCCTTCCCATGCCTTCGGCGCTTTCTGCTTCGCCGGGTCTGCCCAGAAATCGGAGTAATGAAAATCCACCAGCAGCTTCATTCCGTTAGCCGTTGCCCGCTTACCTATCTCAATCGCCCGAGCGAGGTCGTTATTACCGCCGCCATAACCATTGCCTGATGCGTCATAGGGATCGTTCCAGATCCGAACACGCACATAATTGACGCCTGCGTCATGCAGTGTTGTAAATATGTCCTGTGTATGACCAGCCTCATTATAGAACTGGACACCACTCTCCTCTAGCGCGATAATGCTGGAGATATCCACTCCCTTGATGAAGTCGGGAGACAGCCCCTCTACTTTTTGCACAAAAATATCTGCATCTACCGGCTTCGTCGTATCCGTGCTCACTTGTCTTAACTCGGCCTGATCGAGATATCCCCAGGAATTTGGTGCACCGCTGATGATTGCACCTATATTCAGATTCGCAGTCTCCTCTTCCAGAATGAATTGCAGACGCAGCTTCCCCCATTCGTTGTAGCCCGTCGTAAGCACTTCATCCCCCATATCCTGACCAGCGATTAAGGTTACGCTGCCAGCTTCTGCAGCATCACCACCCATCGATTGAATGGATAACTCATAGGTACCAGAAGGCAGGCTTGAAACCGTTTGTGTTAGCGTAATTGTCTGCTCCCCAGTGGCCGTATCCTTGATCCAGTATTTAAAGGCATGCTCTCCTTCAAACCCCTCAATATAGGAGTCATCCTGATAGGCAAACCGCTGAATATCCACGGTATTCCAATTGTCAGTAGCGATATTCCATGATCCATCTGTCCAGAAATCAGACTCATATCCGCCATTCATAAGGTACGCATTATGTGGGTTCGCATGTGCCACAGATCCTCCGATTCCAGTCGGTATACTGAATCCCGTAAACCCCATCATCGCAGCCAATATAAGACTGCCTATCCTTTTTCCCATTCAATCATCCCCCATCATTTATCCCAATAAAATAAAAGCACACTCATGCTGATCCTAGTAATTAATCTATCGAATTTTTTTGTAAGCGCTTTATAAATAATATATCAATGGGGGCGCCGGGCGTGAACGGATAATAAATGAACATTTCGTGTGCTAAAGCAACTACTTTGGCACAAGGTCTCTATAAAACACAAAAAGAGCGCAGTAACACGCTCTTCTCCCATCCCTATAATGAACATCAAGCTCTAGCTTCCTACGATGCTACACGACCAGAAATTCCGCATTGTTGTCGCATTCGGAGCATTTCACCGGCGGATCCCAATCCGAGAATTCGGTTTCCTTCAGATCGACAATATCCGGTGCGTCCTCGAACTCATCGACGAACAAATCAATGGCATGCTCCACATGCTCTTTACATACGGTGTACATTCATTCAAGCATCCTTTCTGTCTTGAGGCCTTTCTTATATGGGGTCATCCTCTGTCTTCATGCAATACATAAATTAATAACCCCTTCTCCTGTTCTACCATACCTGTCCTAGAAAATAAACCCTTAATCTGTTTATTCTGTTCCAGCCTATCCCTATCTTTCCCCGCAGGCACCCAATGTCATACAGATATCCTATTCCAACCTGTGCTTCGTTCTACATTCAGATAATTCAAATCCCGTTCCAGTTATTGTAAAATAGGAAATGATCCATTTCCGAAAGGAGGGAAAACCTATCCATTCCGATCTTAATTCTCTCTTGATAGTTACGTTCTTTATTCTAAATGCGCTGTATTACTTTCTGTTCTCCTGGAGCTTTGAAGTAGTCAGATCCGAGCCTATAGAGAAAACAACCACCTTGAAGAGGATAGATATCGCAAGTGCGATAATTTCGATGGCTCTTGTCATGGTTAGCGTGTATATCATGGAACAGCCAAATGCCTTACTATTTTTCGCGTTTACCCTGATTCATGCCTATAATGCGTTTAAAGAATGGAAACTCAATCGACCCTCAAGAGAGTATTTACGCTCATTGTCTTTATGTATCTTCAGTGCTGCTTACACCGTGACTGCCTTCGTCGTCTACCACTAAGCCAGCTGCAGCTCAGCCTAGGCAGCTTCATTCAATTCTTATGAGACTTCACATCTTGATCCACATAAAAAAAGTCCGACATCATCATGTCGGACTCTAGCGAAATGGTGAGGAGCAAGCTGTCTAAACTTCTACTCTCACCACTCATTCCACTATTATTCCACCGGCTTATCGGTCAGCTTCACCGTTGCTTCCTGCAGCTTCCCATCCCGGTAATAAGAGATGACCATCTCATCCCCGATCTTCTTCTTATCATACAGATACTTTCGCACATCCATCGTCGATTGGATCGGCTCTCCGTCAAATTCAACGATGACATCATTCAGCTTAAGTCCTGCTTCGCCCGCTGGTCCGGATGACTCCAGTACAAGAGCGCCTTCCTCTACCGAATCAGGCAGCTTCAGCTCCTTGCGCTGCTCCTCGTCAAGCGGTGCATAGGAGCTCGACAGATCAATTGTGTACACACCGAGGAAGGGTCTTGATACTTGGCCATCCTCCATCAGATCGGTCACAATCTTCATCACATCTTCTGTCGGAATCGCAAAGCCAAGGCCTTCAACCCCCATGTCTGCAATCTTCATCGTATTGATCCCGATCAGCTCACCCTGCATGTTGATCAGCGCTCCGCCGCTGTTGCCCTCATTGATGGCAGCATCGGTCTGAATAACATTCTGCTCCCAGTCATATACTCCGTCCTGGTTAATCGATACAGGGATCATTCGGTTCGTATAGCTTACAATCCCCGAAGTCATCGTACCGCCAAGCCCCAGCGGATTGCCGATCGCAAGTACGGTTTCTCCCCGGCGAATCTGCTTCGAGTCACCGATCTCAACCGTTGTATTGATGCCTTTACTGTCAATGGACAGTACGGCTATATCGCTGATTCGGTCCTTGCCGATGAGCTGTGCCTCCTTGGATACCCCATCCACTGTAACAGCCTCCAGATTATCTCCACTGTCCACAACATGATGATTGGTCATGATATAGGCGGTATCGCCTTCAATCTTAAAGATGACTCCTGATCCCAGAGCTGCATCCTCTATGCGGGAGCCGTCGATCTCACGATGGCTGACAATACTGACAACAGCAGGCCTTACCTTGTCACCGGCAGTAATAATGCGTTCATACGGATCACCTTGCGCTGTTCTAAGTGAAGTACCGGAGAAGGCCGTCTGAGCATCCCCCGGCATCGCAACGAGAGCGAATAGACCAACAGATACAACCGCACTAATCACCGAGCTAATAATGGCAACTTGAAGCATGGAAAGAGAGGAGGACCCTGATGTACTTACTGTTTTTGGCCAGAATTTCTTACGGCTGAATCTTACCCGCCCTATCGATTTTCCGGCCCGTTTCGATACTTTGGTGGAATAAAATTCGTCATCAAACAAACCCATTAAATCCTCTCCCCTTCGTATCACTACGCATCAAGACCTGTTCTTCTCGCCTTAACACTTGTTACATGGTTATATATCAAATCATCAAATGTATGAATCAAGACACTACTATATTAGACACCTCCGTTGCACAAAAAGTTTCTAGGAACTTTTTCCAGCACAACGACCCGTCTAGAACGAACAATAAGACATATACCTTAATTTCACCAAAAATTAGAAGATTCAAGCAGTCTTTCGTTCAATTCAAACAGCCTTTTTAGCATACCACGGCTCTATATTTCGTTACAGAGGAAAAAACAGGAATGATTCTATGCTCTCCTGACTACAATAGAATACAAGCCGAATTAAAGAGATTAATAGAAGGAGGTCTACACATGAATCGTGTCTACTCTGCAATGGAAGAGATCCAAATGGCAGCCAAGCTGGCTGATCTGAAGGAAGAGCATTATCGCAATACCCTCGCCCTCAGTGTAATCATCGAGCTGCTCGTCGAGAAGAATATCCTGACCCGTGAAGAGGTGGAGAAAAAAGCAGCCGAGCTCGACAGCTTTATGGAGAGCCCACCTTATCCCACGGTGTAGGCCGGTCATAATACGTCTCGCACAGCTGAAATTCACTGTCCTTGTAGAAGCAGCCCCGGTCCTCCATCGCACCGCGAACGGTCAACTTCGCCAGCTCCATCATATTATGGTCCCGGCTCAAATGTGCTAAATACGCTCGTTTGGTTCGGCCGTTCAGCAGCTCACTAAGTGCCGCACCTGCCGCTTCGTTAGACAAGTGTCCCAGATCACTCATGATACGGCGCTTCGTATTCCACGGGTACCGTCCCATCCGAAGCATGTCAATGTCGTGATTGGATTCGAGCACGAGCACATCTGCATCCGATATGGCAAGTCTAACCTTGTCGCTCATATAACCGAGATCGGTGGCTACACTCAGCTTCTCCTTGCCATCATAAAATGAATAACCCACCGGCTCGGCTGCATCATGAGAGATCCCGAAAGATTCCACACGCAGTGACTCAAACTCACGGACCTCTCCGCTCTCCATGATCCTGATGTTCTCCTCTGGAATTTTGCCAAGCGCCTTGTGCATCGCCTTCCAGGTATTCGTGTTTGCATAGATCGGTAAATTATATTTACGTGCCACTGCGCCTAGTCCTCGAATGTGGTCAGAATGCTCATGCGTTACCAAGATTCCATCCAGCTGAGACCCAAGCATGTCCCGTTCAAGCAGCAGCTCATCTATTCGTTTGGCACTCAGGCCAGCATCTATTAATAAAGCAGTATCCTCATTACGCACGACAGTCGCATTGCCTGTCGAACCGCTCGACAATACGGTAAAAGCGATCCCCATAGCTTAAAACTCCTTACGGTTTATCTGACTTCGGACTAATAACCTCTCCGCTAATGCCCTGCACAAAATACTGCTGCCCGCTCTCGAGCACGAATCGCCATGCAGGGGCTGCGACCTGGCTGTCCGAGTTGAACTCCTCTCCATAATATCCGAGCTCAATATCCTGAACGACGGCTTCATCGGGCAAGAATAATTCAACCAATGTGCCAAGCGCCTTCGAAGCCGGAAGCACCTGTTGTTCTTCTTCAAATGTCGACATTTCAATCGGTGACAGCTCATAAGCCGTTATTTTTTGATTGGAATAATACAGTGCCAGGTCCACATGAAACAACGGCCATTTCTGTTCAGCCAGCGGATGCAGGATGAAACGATCCAGCACGTCTGGATTGGCCAGCGGATCGAGCTTATATTCCGCAATGTTCTTAATAAATGGCTGCAGCGCTGCTTGCATCTCCTGCTCAGAGAAGATCAGCTTGCTGTCGATCGGCTCTTCCAGCTGAATCGGCTTTGCTGCCTTGCTTCCATTCACATACCGATAGGTGAGCTTGGGCATGGCAGGTGTTTCACTTGGAATGGGAGCGAGAATCTCGATTCCCTTCTCTTCCATGAGCCGCTGTGTGCTCTCTCCCAGCGAGGTGAAGTCCAGACTTGAGCCCGCAGTTTCCCGCGCATCCATCCAGAGCTGATATCCGAGTACCAGATTCAGCAGTAAAAAAGCATAGATTAACACATTCTTAGCACGGCCCCAATCCATTTCCTCACCTCATTTCATTATAGACCTTTGACAGCACAAGTCCAGGGTAGTGGAAGCACATCAAGAAGATGGAATCGTACTCACTTGACCGCTGGCCAGCGTGATTTCCCATACGGGAACCAGCTTCATTCCAGCCTCTGATACGACCGGCTGATAAGCCGGATTTAGCTTGATAACCTGCTGTTCGCCTGCTGCCGCCTTGATCTGTTCAGCCAGCTCGTCCCCATAAGGAAGCTGCACCATCTCCTTGCCGAGCTCCTCAGCTTCATTAAGATACAGCAGTGAACGCTCATATGTGGATACGAGCTCCTTCTGAACCTCGAGACGCATATGCTCATATCCATACTCCGGCAAATCGAGCACCGGATAACTCTCGTAATAGGGGAGTAGATGGACCTCCGTGCTGTCTCCATCTGAGTCAATTTGCATCTGGTACGTGCCATTAAATCCCCCATGCTGATTAACAAAATCAATCGCCGCAAGAGTATCCTTTGTCCGATCACCCTCGCTCGCCTGTACGGCTGCCGGGTCATTATAGCTGACCCAGCGCTGATTGAAATTCACCTGAAGACTACGCTTGCTGTCCGTATAGATTTCTGATCCATCCTTCTCCTGGATGTTCCGTGTCATGCTGGGATCGAAGAACAGGCTTCGCTGCATCTGCTCCACCGTGTACTGCTGGGTCCCCAGCTCGGCCTGAACCATCTCCAGTGCTTCTTCAGGAAGATAATATCCTCCACTAGTCAGCTTGTAGGGAGTCCAGCCTGCCCCGAAGTCGACATGCTGCTTAATATCCTGAACTGTAAGATCCACATCGGCAGCTTCGTACACCACGTCGCCCTGTGAACTAAAGAACAAGGCACGTGCCTTGTCATCACTATCTGTATATATCCAGATCTTATTGATTGTTTCAGCTTCAAATAATGGATCACTGCTGAGCTGCATCACTCTTTGCAGCAGTGCCACCGGCATCCCGCCTTCGAACGACAGCTCAATTCCCAGATTCTCTTTCTTCAGCTCATTCCAGTTCTCCGAGCTCACACTCTGTCTCTGAAATTCTCCGAAGCTGCGCCCGGCAAGCCGCGAATAAATCAGCTGATAGAAGGTCGATTCTGGGTAGAAAAGTGTGTGCCGGTCTTCACCCATATGAATAACCATGTGATCAGGGAAGATCAGATTCTCGATTCGCTGCTCCTGACCCATATTCTCCGTCTTGATATAATTGGAATCGCTCGTAACAACCGAATAGCTGCCTGGCAGCCGGTAGATGAGAAAATAGCTCTGAAACAAGCTTGCGGTGATCAAGATTGCGAGTACGATCGTCTTGAATCTTTCCTTCATCTACAGCTCACTCCCTTCTTGCTCCAGCGGAAGTGTAAAGGTGACCTTCGTCCCTCTGCCCAGCTCCGATTCCAGCTCAATGTCTCCCCCATGGGCTTTGACGATCTCGCGTGCAATAGATAGTCCAAGACCCGTTCCACCCATACTGCGCGATCTCCCCTTCTCAACCCGATAAAATCGTTCAAAAATACGGTCAATATCCTTCTTCGGTATGCCGATTCCGGTATCTTCCACGGATATAGCGACCGTATCTCCCATATGAGTCGCGGATAAAGTAACGCTGCCGCCCTCATGCGAGTACTTCAGCGCATTGGATACCAGGTTATCCAGCAGCTGGTCGATCTGATCCCGGTCCAGCGGCACCTCCGGTACATCCTGGTCCACGATAACCGCCACATTCATATACTTCTGCTGCATTTGGAAGGAGAACCGGTCGGCTACCTCATCCAGCACATCCATGATCACGGTCGGCTGCTTCCGCAGCGGTGCTTCATTGGAATCAAGCCGGGATAAATGAAGCAGGTCCGTGACAAGCCGAATCATACGCTCGGTTTCATTTTGAATAACCCCAACAAATCGTCCTCCGAGCTCCGGATCTTCAATGGCTCCATCATCCAGCGCTTCTGCGTAGCTCTTAATCGTCGTCAGCGGTGTACGCAGCTCATGAGACACGTTGGCCACGAATTCTCGCCGGGATGCCTCCAGCTCCTCCTGCTCGGTAACATCCTGCAGCACGATAATGGCCCCTGTTCGTTCTTGATCGCGCCGCTGCACCGGTGTGAAGGTAACCCGAATCACCACCGAATCGTTCTGACCAGATGGCTGGATTTGAAGCAGTGTTGACGCGGTAATTCCGCTCAGCATCGTCTCTGCTTCTTCAACCTCAAGCCCGAGTACGACTGCAAAATGCCTGCCGCTCATCGCAGCTTCATCCCGGCCCAGCATCATGCTTGCCCGTTTATTGACCAGAATGATCCGGCCGAGCTCATCGGTAGCGATTACGCCGTCACTCATATTTGCCAGAATAGAAGACAGCTTGTCCTTCTCCTCTTCATTCTCAGACAGTGCCGTTCTGAGCTGGCTCGTCATATAGTTAAAGGTGCTGCTGAGCTGCCCGATCTCATCCTTGCCGAGCACAGGCATCTTGGTGCTGAAATCCCCTTCTGCCACGGCGTTGGCCTTGCGTGTAAGCTCCTTGATAGGGGCTGTGATGGTATGTGACAGAATGACGCCCAGTACAGCGGTCAGTCCAAGTGCAATCAGCACCCCGGAGATAAATATGTTATTAATCCGCTCCATTGTCGTATACAGCTCATTCATCGATGCCGCGATATACACAGCACCTACGATTTTGCCCCCAGAGGAAACGGGCTTGGCTACGACTTTTTTGCGGACATTATCTTCGTCAATTATGTTTTCTTCGTTGTCGCGGATTCCTTGCAATGCACGGCTTACCACCGTCTGCGTGTTCTTGCGTCCGATATAATCGTTATGTGAGCTGAGCGTCGTTGTTAATACCCGTCCGCTTGCATCCAGCACCTGAATCTCGGCTCCGTTGATGTTAAAGAGATTGTTGACGAGCGTGCCCAGATTCTCTGTGCTGTCCTCTTCTCCCTCACTGTCACCTGTAACCAGCGCTTCAGCAACCAGAACAGACAGCATTTCAGCTCGCGCATGCAAATCCTCTGTGAAATTGCTCGTGAGTGAAGTCTTCATCGCACTGACAAAATAAACCCCGATCAGCTGCATCGCCACCAGAATAAGCAGCACATATACAATGATCAGCTTCGCCTGCACCGTGCGGAAATAAGAGGTCCATTTCATCTACAAGACTCCGTTCTTCGATCCCCGAATCAAGTACCCCAGTCCTCGGCGGGTAACAATCGTTTCCGGTTTGCTCGGATTCTCTTCAATCTTCTCCCGCAGCCTTCGGATCGTCACATCGACTGTGCGGACATCGCCAAAGTATTCAAATCCCCATACCGCCTGAAGCAAATGCTCTCTTGTCATGACCTTGCCTGCGTTCTTGGCCATATAATAGAGCAGCTCATACTCTCGATGTGTAAGATCAAGAGCCTGTCCATTTCTGTAGGCTGTATACATATCTGTATCAAAATAAAGATCGTGCAGCTTCAGACCCTGTGCCTCTTCCTCTGTCTGCGGAGGCTCCGCTGCTGTCTCTGACTTCTGCTGTCTTCGCATCTGTGCCTTGACTCTTGCGAGCAGCTCGCGTGTGCTGAACGGCTTCGTCACGTAGTCGTCTGCTCCCAGCTCAAGCCCAAGCACTTTATCAATCTCGGAGTCCTTTGCTGTGAGCATGATAATCCGGGTTTCCAGCTGAGCCCGCACCTCCCGGCATACATCCATTCCATCCTTGCCAGGGAGCATCAGATCAAGCAGGATTAAATCCGGTCTTTCGGATAGAGCGAGCTCAACTGCTTGAATGCCATCAAATGCACAGATAACCTCGTATCCTTCTTTCTCTAAATTAAATTTCAGGATATCTGCAATCGGCTGTTCATCATCGACCACTAGAATCTTTCCCTGCATCCGTTCGCCCCACCTTTGATTTTGCGTCTTCTATAACCGCCTTTTTTATAATCGTATTCTCATTCTAACATACCTAAACTGGCAACTTCACTAGGTGAAAAGGGCTCTTTCCTCTGCTCATCAAAAAAGCATGATCTGTGTCTATACAGATCATGCTTTCCTATTTTAAGGGAGATATTTCATCGGATTTTGCGCTACACTATTCTTCTTGATTTCAAAGTGAAGATGTGTACCTGTGGAGCGTCCCGTATTCCCCATAATTCCAATGTTTTGGCCTTGATCAACAATCTGTCCTTCTTTGACTCCAATGCTGTCCAGATGACCATACACCGTCTCATATCCGTTACGATGATTAATGATAATGACGTTACCATAGCCGCTTTGCTGTCCTGCAAAGGTTACAACTCCTTCGTCAGAAGCGGTAATGGATCTGTTACCCACGAGATCAATGCCTTTGTGCTGCTTGCCCCAGCGTTCGCCGAAGCCGCTGGTGATCGTCGCGTTGACTACTGGCCACTTGAAGATGCCGCTGCCTTCACCCGTCACCTTGGTCCCTTGGAGAACGACTTTAGATACTGAAGCCTCTATAACTTCCTGACCGAGCCATTCTTCTTTTACCAATTCGCCATTTTCTTTAGTAATCCGATACTCGACCTGCTTGAGCCCGGTTTGTCCTTCCCGTACGACCTTGGTAACACCTGACTCGAGTTCGTCTGTTTGACGGATCTCTACCTGTGGTTCCGTCTCGATCTCTTCGACTACGTTCTCGACCGTCGTTACCGTAAGCGGTGGTTTTGGAATTACAAGCGTCAGCTCTTCCCCGATCCGAAGACTGTCTTCTTCTAGTTCAGGATTCAGCTGCTTGAGAGCAGCGATCGTTGTGTTGTGATGCTGGGCGATATAACTCAGGGTATCCCCCTCCTTCACCACGTACACCGTCTTCTGCTCTTGTCCCTCCGTCAGTCGTTCAATCGCCTCGTCACTGGAGAGGACCTTGCTCGGATCGGTCTTCACTTCACTAAGCACGACCTGCTCTTCAAGCTCGACGGATTCCAGGCTGACCTGCTCCCCTTCAGGAGCTTGTGAACTATCGGAAGATAGCGCAGCTACTGTTCTGATCTTAGAAGCGGACTCAGCTGCTTTTTCTTCAGCTGTAATATATTTATTTTTAACATTCTGGATGACTTGATCCGCTGTCTTCTGGTCTTTTACAATCCCTATCGTCTTGCCATCAATCTTAAGCTTAACACCTTCCGCATAACCGGTCAGTAACCCGTTCAGCTTATTGAGTGTGGCTTCGCTGTCGATCTCAGGCTTGTATGCCTGCTCTTCCTTTAGCTCAACGTCGCTGATGTCCAGCTGCATAAGAGCATCGGGATATTGCTGCTGAAGCTGTTCTATTTTACTCTCATACAGCTTCGATAGCTCATTTTCACTTTTGACTGCTCCGATATGCTCTCCCTTAACATAAACATTGTAATAAGGGATCGTATTTGCAGTTACATACGTTTCACTCGCAAAGCCTGCTGACATGGTAACAAATAATCCTGCTGCCGTTACAAGAAGCCATTTACGTGGCTTGGATAACTCCTTTTTCGGTAACGAGTTGTCAGAGCTCTTCATGTTGTCTTTCATACTGCTCATGATTTTCTCCTTTTCTCTGCCCTTTAAAAGTTCAAGCTATATTATTGCACTCCATTACATCACTTATGAGCCTTTTTATTCGTAGTTACAATCCAAGCGGTAAACGATATGTATGATTTGATCGAACGTTCAGTCCTCACTTATCGCTTTGATTACTTAGATATATGAATAAAAGGTTGCTAAATAGTATCAAAAATTTAACCTTTTGCTTACTTGTTTACTTTACCACAGCCGGAAGTCCTAGATCAACTCACCAAAACATACCAAAAACCCGCGCAAAGCGCGGGTTTCCTGAACTTTCCTTTAAGGTGTCAATACGGCCATCAGCTCATTATATTCTTCCTCTGTTAAATATTTTGCAATCACTTGCTCCATGTTCTGCAGCTCTGTCTCTGTCAAACCGCCTTCCATCGTACTAGAGATCTTCTGCATTTCATCGGCAGGAATCTTATTCATGAGCAGCTCGAATACCGCTGTCTTATCCTCGGTGGAGATGGAGTCCTTCTGATCTGTAATGTCTTCTGGTGTCATGACCATCTGGTCATCCGGTTCAGCTGTACCTGCCTCGGCCCCTTCTTCTGTTGTGCTTGAGGAAGGGGTCTCAGGAGTCTCAGACGAGCTTCCTGATGGACTGCCTGTTGATTCCCCTCCATCAGCAACTTCACTGTCTGTTTCGCTGCTCCCTTCTTCCTCACTGTTTAATTCGGGATTGTTCGGATCAGCCTGACTTGTATCCGTCCCGTCTGTTTGACTCGGTTCATCGCCTGCACTAGCATCAGAATCTGCTTTGCCATCCATTCCATTTTGGGATGGATCTGGGCTCATACTGCCAACAGAAGCTGTATCCGAATTAGGCTCTGTGCTTTCGGAAGTGTCTGATGTCTGATTCATACCCATCGCACCTTGAAACACCGCAGCAAGATTGTTCGGCGCGCCTTCCCACGTGATATTGAAGCTGGCCAGCAGTGATGAAATATAAGATTGCACAATTAGTCCTGTTGTCAGCAGAGTCAGAGTGCTCACCAGGATGACGGTCAGCAGGAGCTGCCCCGTCCATTTTAGCCATTTCATTATGTTTACGCCTCCTCCTATCTATCTCCCCTCTTCGCCGCCTAATCTAGCAGATGAGCTGGATGCTTCAGTCAATCGTTAATTTTACGTTGTCTGATTCATCCCGAAGAAGGCTATAGCCTCAGTATTGACGTATTTCTCTCTATTCTATCCTTCGAATTTTCATATTTTCACAGCAGTACTAACGCTAATTCAGGAAAGCATACCAAAAACCCCCATCCTTTCTATACAAGAAGGGATGGGGATTCTGGATCTAGATATGAAGTAAACCTTTAGTTGTCTATAGATTAAACGTAGATTGGCAGTACTTGATTCGTCTGCTCACGATTACGGCCAACGGAGAAGATCGCGATTGGAATACCTGTCAACTCCGATACACGATTCACATAATTGCGAGTCGTTTCTGGCAGATCTTCGAGTGTCTTCGCTCCGGTAATGTCCTCGCTCCAGCCTGGCATTTCTTCATATACAGCTTCACATTCTGCCAGCATTTTGAGGCTTGCCGGATAATGAGTAATGAACTCACCGCGATACTTGTATCCGACGCAAATCTTAACGGTATCCAGACCTGTAAGTACATCAAGAGAATTCAGAGACAGCCCGGTAATACCGCTGACACGTCTAGCATGACGAACCACTACCGTATCAAACCAGCCCACCCGGCGAGCACGTCCAGTTACGGTACCATACTCATGACCTTTCTCGCGAATATAGTCTCCTACTTCGTTATTCAGCTCTGTAGGGAATGGTCCATCTCCGACACGTGTTGTGTAGGATTTCGCTACCCCGATAACTTGACTGATCTTCGACGGGCCGACTCCGGAACCGATACATACACCGCCAGCCGATGGGTTGGAGGACGTTACATACGGATAAGTACCTTGGTCGATATCCAGCATAACCCCTTGTGCACCCTCGAAGAGCACCTTCTTGTCTTCATCAATCGCATCGTTAAGAACAACGGAAGTATCCGTTACATATGGACGAATAAGTTCCGCATACTCCAGATACTGTTGCAAAATCTCTTCTACATCCAGCGCCTCTGCACCGTACACTTGCTCGATCACTTGATTCTTCTCCTTCACCATATGGCGAAGCTTCAATTCGAATTCCTCAGCATCCATCAGGTCAGCAATACGGATACCGTTACGGGCTGCTTTATCCATATACGCAGGGCCGATTCCCTTACGTGTCGTTCCGATCTTATTAGGACCCTTGCGATCTTCCTCAAGTGCATCCAGCACCATATGATATGGCATAATGACATGAGCACGGTCACTGATGACCAGATTCTTCGTGGAGAAGCCGTTCTCATGAATATAATTGATCTCTTCCAATAGAGCGGCTGGATTGACAACCATACCGTTCCCGATCACACACTTCTTATCCTCATAAAAAACACCGGATGGAATCAAGCTGAGCTTGTATTTCTTACCGTCAATCAGAATGGTATGACCGGCATTGTTACCACCCTGGTACCGTGCCACCACATCGGCGCTTTCCGCAAGATAATCTGTAATTTTGCCTTTGCCTTCGTCTCCCCATTGTGTACCCACAACGACTACTGTTGACATGTTCATTCCCCCGTGAGTGTCTTTTGCACTCCTTATTTTCTTAACACTTGAACTTAAATATACATTAATTAACGATTTCTATATCGCAGCCACTTCATGACTGCAGCTCTCGCAGACATTCGAATGTCCTAGATTTTCACAAGATTACGAACCGCCCTCATATCACGGCAAAAAGCCCTACCTTAATCGCCATTCCCCTCAGGAAATGACTGTTGCTGTAAGGTTTACCTCAAAAAGCAGCAATTCAAGTGTACCAGTCACTCCTATCAAAGTCAAATAAAAAAGCGAACATTAAATTATAAGTAAAATTTATCGTTCGGGATTTGCTGGACAACTCCGCTTAAAATGATAAAATCCACTCCCCACGGTGCAATCAGCACACGAGAAGTGGATTGATAGTTTAATAGGTAAGAATGCGTCGTCACCCGGCAAAGGCATCCGAATGCACGCGTTCATAATTAACGAATTTATTGAAGTTCTTCAAGAAGACCAGCTCGACAGTGCCCACCGGACCATTACGCTGCTTGGCTATAATAATCTCGATGATATTCTTCTTCTCCGTCTCCTGATTGTAGTAATCGTCGCGGTATAAGAAGGCTACAATATCGGCATCCTGCTCAATGGAACCGGATTCCCGAAGGTCACTCATCATCGGCCGTTTATCTTGGCGCTGCTCGACACCCCGGCTGAGCTGGGACAGAGCAATGACCGGCACATCCAGCTCCCGTGCAATCTGCTTAAGGGTACGGGAGATTTCTGATACTTCCTGCTGCCGGTTCTCCCCAGCCTTGCCTCGTCCCTGAATCAGCTGCAGGTAGTCGATGACGATCATCCCGAGCCCTTTTTCCTTCTTCAGACGGCGGCATTTAGCACGAATATCAGCCACGGTAATTCCTGGTGTATCATCAATATAAATTTCGGCTTCTGACAAAGCAGCGATGCCCATGGTCAGCTTGGACCAGTCGTCATCACTCTTGAACTCCCCGTTCCGCATTACGCCTGCATCGAGATTGGCTTCCGCACAGATCATACGCTGTACCAGCTGTGCGGCGGACATCTCAAGACTGAAGATCGCTACGGTCTCGTTCGCTCTAACCGCTACGTTCTGGGCAATGTTCAGGGCAAATGCCGTCTTCCCTACGGAAGGACGGGCAGCCACAATGATCAGGTCATTCCGCTGGAATCCGCTCGTCATCTTGTCCAGATCAACGAAGCCCGAAGGGATTCCTGTCGTATTCCCCTTGTTCTGATACAGTGACTCTACCTTCTCGAAGACCTCCATAACGACATCTCGGATGGCGATAAACCCACTGCTTGAGCGGCGGTTGGAGATCTCCAGAATGCGACGCTCTGCATCGCTGAGCATGCCGGATACGTCTTCCCCGCCGGCATATCCTTCGCTTACGATCTGCGTCGCTGTACGAATGAGTCTGCGCAGCATCGATTTTTCCTCGATGATCTGTGCATAATAATCAACATTAGCAGCGGTCGGCACCGCATGTGCCAGCTTGGCCAAATAGGTTACCCCGCCAATCTCATCTAACTGCCCTTTGTCCTGCAAGAGTGAGGTCAGTGTAATGAGATCAATGGGCTGATTGCCTTCTCCAAGCTCAATCATCGCTTCGTAGATCAGCTGATGGGGCTTGTCATAGAAATCATCGGTTGTCACCCGCTCCATAGAGGTAATGAGTGCTTCCGATTGAATAAGAATTGCACCTAGAACCGCTTGCTCGGCTTCCAGGTTTTGCGGCGGAACACGATCAAAATAAATCTCGCCGCCCATCTTATTCCTCCGTTACTTGGACCTTGAGCGTAGCTTTGACATCAGGGTGGAGCTTAACCGGAACCTGAGTCACTCCCAAGTTACGGATTGGCTCGTCCAGTTCAATTTTGCGTTTATCCACTTTGAAGCCTTGCCCTGCAAGTGCTTCTGCGATCTGCTTGCTCGTAATCGCTCCGAATAGACGTCCGCCTTCTCCGGCTTTTGCCTTCAGCACGATGGTTGCCTCTTCCAGCTTCTTGCCGAGTGCTACCGCATCGTCCTTTTCCTGCTGCTTGCGCTTCTCTTCAGCCGCATTCTGATTCTCTAGTGTTTTCATATTGCCATCCGTAGCCGCACGTGCTAAACCTCTTGGCAGCAAAAAGTTAGAAGCGTATCCTTCGGATACCTCTTTCACTTGACCTTTTTTTCCTTGACCTTTTACATCTTTTATAAAAATGACTTTCATTCGAACAACCCCTCTTCCTTCTCGATTTCAGCCAATACTTCCAGCAGTTTTTCCTCTGCTTCCCCAATCGACATTTCCAGCTGTACGGCAGCATTGGTCAAATGACCTCCGCCCCCCAAGCGTTCCATGACAACCTGTACATTCATCTTGCCGAGTGAACGGGCACTAATGCCAATCACGCCGTCCGGTCGTTCACTAACCACAAATGAAGCAACGACATCCGTCATGTTGAGCAGCGAGTCGGCTACCTGTGCAATCAGAAGCTGCGGAATTACCTGTCCCGGCTCCGTCACAGCGACCGCAATATGCCCATACATCATTTTAGCATGTTTTATGATTTCTGCTTTCGCAATATATTCCTGTAAATCTTCCTTCAGCAGCCGCTGAACCAGCATCGAATCGGCACCGTTTCTGCGCAAATACCCCGCTGCCTCGAACGTTCTTGAACCGGTATGCATGGCAAAATGCTTCGTATCCACCGTTATTCCAGCCAGTAATGCTGTCGCCTCCAGTGGAGTGAGCTGCAGCTTATCATGAATATACTGCAGCAGCTCTGTGACCAGCTCTGCTGCTGATGAAGCATACGGCTCCAGATAGATCAGCACAGCATCGTTAATAAATTCCTCGCCTCTGCGGTGATGATCCACCACAACAACTCTGGAAATGGAGTCCACCAGCTTCGGCTCAATGGTCATGGAGGCCTTATGTGTATCCACGACAACGAGCAGACTGTGCTCGGTCATCATCTGCATGGCTTCCTCAGGCAGAATAAATGCCTCCAGCAGCCGCTCATCCTTCTTCACCTGCTCCATCAAGCGATCGATGGATGGGTTCGAACAATCCAGCACAATATAGCACTCTACATGATATAGATTAGCAGCTTTCCATAGTCCTATGGAAGCACCGATCGCATCCATATCTGGCATTTTGTGCCCCATGATGAAGACACGATCGCTCTCCTGCATTAAATCACGCAGGGCATGGGCAATCACTCTGGCTCTGACCCGGGTTCTCTTCTCCACTGCATTGGTCTTACCGCCGTAAAAAGAGAGCCGCTGTCCCGCCTTCACCGCTGCCTGATCACCGCCCCGGCCAAGTGCCATATCAAGAGACGATTGAGCCAGCTCGCCCAGCTCCCGGATATTCTCTGATCCAAAGGCGAGTCCCACACTCAGCGTCATCGGCACCTTCAGATCTGCTGTCATCTCCCTGATGTTATCCAATATAACAAATCTGCTCATCTCCAGCTGCTGAAGTGAGCTGTAATGAAGCACCATAAGGTATCGTTCGGACGATAATCTTCTTAGATAGATATGATAATCCTTAGCCCAAGCTGTAATTTCACTGGCAACACGGGCAATGAGTGCTGTTCGCTGCTGATCATCCATCCCCTGAGATGCTTCATCCAGATTATCAAGCATGATGATGCCGAGTGCAATCTTCTCATTCTCGTATTTCTCCCGTAAGGTAGCGAGCTCTGTTATCTCATAAATGTAAATGAGCCGTTCCTCGGGGTAATGAAACAGCTCATAGACCCGATCCAGCGTTTGATACTCAAATCTGATTTCATGAGCGTTTCCATGCGTATTTTCCTTGCTGCCATCCTTCTTATCCTTCTGCTTGAATGGAAGCTGCGGAAAAAAAGAAGTCAGTTCACTCCCGATCAGCGTCTTCTCTTCAAACATTCTGGATACATAAGGATTATGCCATTCAATTGAACGATCCTCACTATACAGCACGATGCCAAGCGGGATGCTCGCAGACACTTCGCCTTCAACTCTTTTGATCCGAAGATTTAGACTACCCATGTAATTGACCAGTTCTCTTCGGAATACGAACTCTTTCTTGACCATGATAAATCCGAGTACAGCGATAAGAACGAAGCAAACCAGACCCAGCGGCCAGTTATATGCAACCAGAAATGCATCCAGTATTAATAATAAAGCAAACGCCCAGACGGTCTGATAACCGTGCCAACGCTTTAACAGAAATTTAGGCATCATGGTTCATCCTATCGTTTTGGTTTCGAAATGGCTTCACGGAGCGGGAAGGCAAGGTCTATGATTCCGATAATCCGCATGGGTCCAATCAGAAACGTGGCAACAGCGAGCAGATACGGAATGACCGGATGCCATGATCTCGCATGTGCAGCAAAAAAGAAAAATCCGATGGCTTGAATCATGAAGCAGAAATTAATCAGCGGTGAGAAGTTGAGTGCAATCATCGTCAGAAAGCTGTTGTCTGTATTGCCAGCTACCAGCTGAAGAATAATGCCCAAGAAATAATACCATATCAAGGATCTTGGCAGTCTCCACTCACGGATTGGCTTAAGCCGGTTCACTCGGATTCCCATTCGGCCAAGAATAGGACGGGCAATAACATGGGTTAGAGAAGTCATCACCAGTGAAGTGACGATGAGCGCAAAAGGAATCATCTGAACGGTCGCGTTGCTCACTGCCTCCGCCATTTCTTCATCCATTACCAATCCATTCGTCAAGGCGTTGTTACCGCCCGATTCAGTTACCGGTGTCATCGTAAACTCGATCGTTTCACGAATATATTCAGAGAAATCAATTTGAAACAAAGTTGTGCTGATTAAGAGCAGTAGTAGAAATTCGGCCAGAATTGTGCCTGTTCCAAGCACCAAGGTGTTTAACGCAGGCTTTTGCTTCTTATAACAATGACCGATAAGAATCGCTGGAATTAAGAAAAATATACCAAATATTAAATAAATCGGACTTATGATCAGCCCAATCAAGAGTACGGGTATAACATGTACTAAGAATGACTTCAAATTTAATGAGGTATAAAGTATAACCCCTGGTAAAATAATCAGAAACACACTAATCGCTGTTAAAGGAGTTAACAGAGATAATAACAGAAGCAGATAAATCAGACTCCAAACAGCTGTTTTCCAGCGGAATTTCAAAATGTTCACCTCTTACGCATATGGTCTTCGAGAGCGGAAATGTCCTGGTACCAGTCCTCAAGCTGGTGACCTTCCTTCTTGTGCTTCTTGAGCTTCTCAACGAGCAGGTCATCCATATCTCTAAACGATATGCCGAGCCTCCGTCCCAGAATATAACTACTCATGATGAGACTCGCAAGGCTGTCACTGATTCGAGCGTTGCTTCCTTCCCATAGAGCCTTGAACAATCGTGACACTTGATCCAGCACTTCGGTTTTGAGCCATTCAATCACTTTTGCGCGCTTCGCGACATCTAGTTCTTTTGGCATGCTCATGCTCGTCACACTCCCGTAAAATGCTTTATTCTCCATTATAGCATAAGGGAATACCCATAAAAAGGCGACCCGCGGCCCTACAGCTTATAGGATGCAGTCAATCTCTAATGAATATGCCTGCTAGTTATAAATTTGCATCAGATTTCACAGAACCTCTAGACATGACATCTTCACAATACTCAATAATCTGGCTCCGTCTTACGATCCCGATGAACCGCTGCATATCATCCACGACAGGAACAAAATTCTGAACCTTCGCCAGCTTGATCAAGTCTTCCATGTTGGCATCAATCGATACAGGCTTGATATGTAAGCGCAGGGGTACATCCTTCAGCACATATTTTGAAGCGTTTTCAAATGTAATCTCTCCTCTGGAATTCTTCATATGCCACAGCAGGTCTCCCTCTGTCACCGTACCTTCGTACTTACCGTCCTTGCTGAGAATCGGTACCGCTGTAAATCTGTGATATTCCATCCGTTCAAGTGTCTGTCTGAGCGTTGCATCCGAGGTTACCGTGGCCACCTCTTGTTTCGGAAGCAAGAAAAAAGCAATATTCATATCGAGTTATTCCTCCTCTTTACACACAATTATAAGAACAACCCATTAGTATGGGATTTTGCGAAAAATAACTTCTTATTCCATTATATTCATATAAGACAACAAAATCAGCACCCGACCAAAAGAATGTCGTCAGTGCTGATTGTCGTACGTCTATGTTATTGAGATTGAGAAGGTATATTTTCGCTGCTCTCTGTAACATCGCTCTCGGTTTCGTCTTCTTTATTAAAATCCTCCGGCTTGAGCAGTGTTTCTTCCGTCGTATTCGGATCGAGCCAGTTCGCGATCATTTCTTTTGAATACTCATAATATTTCTCGTCGACTTCGGTATAAAATATACCGTCATCCTTTCTTACCCCTTCACCCATCATCGTGAAACTTAAAATTTCCGGGTTGCCTTGTGTAAGAACCTGCTTGGCAAGGTTAATAATAGATGTCGGATGCAGATCCGTCTGGAAATTCTCTCCCATAATATCAAACAGCTCTGGAATTTGGGAAATCTGTTTCACATTCAGCATACGGTTTGCTACAGCGTTCAAGAAGATCTGCTGTCTCTCTGCACGCTTAAAATCACTGTCTTCGCGGTAACGGATATAGTATAATGCCTCTTCCCCACTATAGATTGGTTTACCACCTTCGATAGTAAATTGCACATGATTCGGATTTTTATTAACGATATCTTCGGTAATCGGAAGCTCTACCCCGCCGATAGCATCTACAACCTGCTGAATGGCCATAAAGTTGACCGTTGCGTAATTGTTTACCTCATAGCCCAGGAATTTCTCAACCGTGTTGATCGCCATCTCCTCTTCGCCAAAGGCAAAAGCATGGGTAAGCTTATCGTAATCATTCATGCCGTCCTCATCTGCATCATGTCCTACAATCTCCACATAAGTGTCACGTGGAATAGAGACGAGCAGTACCCGGGATTCCTGAGGGCGAACTACAGCGTAAATGACGGTGTCTGAACGACCGCGGGTCTTCTCATACGGTCTTGCATCCGTACCTAACAGCAGTACAGAGAAGGGCTCATCCTGATATACAACGGGCTCTGCGCTGGCACTCCCGGATGGTTTATATGATTTTTCAAGCTGGTTCTCGACCGTGCCTGACAAGAATAGATCAAATGCGGCTATAGCAATCTGTTGACGGAACGGATAAGCGACCGCGACTACAACGACAAGAGTCAGGAGGGTGATGAGTAAGCCTCTTCCTCTCCTTTTTCTACGATGCCTGTTTCTGCTTCTAGATCTCATAGTTCATTCCTTCTCTATTAGATTTGTAGATTCGTCTTATGTGAAAGCAACGTCATAACAGTATTATTTTCGGCACATTCTGCCCTAGAATGTATCCCTCTATTATGATGGCCTATTATTTTTCATCCTGCAACTTGTACATTTTGCTATATTACCATAATAATCAGAAGTTAGGGATGCTGCAAATTGTCATATTTAAACGAAGAAGAAGCCCTTTCCGCAGAAAGAGCTCCTTTTCTTACAATTTCAATGATTGATATTAATGTGATACCTGTCTATTCTCTTCCCTTTGATTCCTCTTCTTGCTGCGAATCTTTCCCGTCACTAGTGATGCCGCTGCCGTAAGGATACTGAAGATCAGAGCAGACCAGAATAAACTGCTGTATCCTTGGTTCACCGTCAAATCCAGTGCCTGTGTTAATGCATCCGAAATGGAGGTATCCGGGATGGAAGCGAAAGCTTCACGAATAGAGTTCACATCCGTTGAAGCCATCTGTGTTTCCCCCATATATTGCTGCAGTACGGAAGGATCGGCCTGAATCCCCTCCTCTGCGAAACTCGCCTCTATGTTGGCACCAAAGCTTGAGAAGGAACGTGCGAGAAAACCGGCAAAGACCGTTGGCGCAATAGCCATCGCCATCTGCCTGAATAACGAACTGGTTGCCAGCGCAATGCCTCGTTCTGACTCCTTCGCATCCTCCGTAATAAGAACATTGACGGGTGCTCCCAGCATTACGCTAAATCCAAGCCCGACAAACAAGCTTGAAATGACCATTTCCCATAAGCTGTCGACCCATAACGCAAATAGAAGGAAGCCAAACGCACTTATTAAACCAGCTACCGTAAGTGTCCAGATCGGACCTTTGCGATCTACGTACATCCCGCCAAGCGCCGAACCTACACCAGCAGCAAGGGCAAGCGGAGTGAACCAATACCCGGAAGCCGTGCTGGATACACCAAGATACTGTTCCACGAATCCGGGAATGAAAATGACCGATGCCAGGATCGCGCCCGAGAAAAAGGCAATGAGCAGCGTCCACAAAAAAGACGGTACTCGAAGCATTTGGGTGGAAATGACCGGACTAGCTCCTTGAAGCTCCATTCTTTTTTCCCAATAATAAAACAGAATCAGCATGATCAGCCCGCCAGCAAAGTATCCATAAAATCCAGGTTCGCCCATGCTGGTCAATAGGCTGACTCCTTCAAGGTTCGTGAAGCTGAACATGACTCCCAGTACCCCTAAGGAGAGCAGACTGACACCGATCCAGTCCATCTTCGCAGTACTTAGCTCCTGCTCCTCGCTAATGAATTTGTAGCCCAGAAGTAGTAGCAGTATCGCAATGGGCACATTAATGAGAAACAGCCAATGCCAGTTGCCCGTGAGCTGAAGCAGCAGAGAACCGACATTGGGTCCCAGTACGGCAGCTACTCCATTCATCGCACCCAGCATCCCTAGTGCTCCACCCTGTTTCTCTTTAGGGTAGGTACTGAGCACATAAGAGCTTGCAATAATGAATATTCCGCCGCCCCCTAGGGCCTGAATTAGCCTTGCGCCCAAGAACATTACAAAGTTTGGGCTTAATGCCACGAGCAATGATCCAAGCCCGAATAAAGCCACTTCGATCATAAACAGCTTCTTCCGCCCATATCGGTCCGACAGCTTGCCTGCAATCGGTACACTTATGGCGAGGCCCAGTGTGTATAAAGTGATTGTCCATGCTCCCCAGTTCGGTGATACCCCGAATGAAGCGTTCAATGTTGTTAAAGAGGAAGTAATAATGCCATTATCCAAGGCAGCCATGAACACACCGACCGCAAAAATAATGAGCGGCCATTGTAATTGCTTTTTCATTCATATCCCTCCGAGACCTAGGATTCCAACTCAAGATCTATAATTAACCCAAGAGTCAATTATTATCATACGCCTATAAATTCAAAAGTAAAGATAAAATTATGTAACTATAAACATATATTTTAGGTATTTATATTTCTAATATGATATATATTGTAAATTGAACACCCTCAGCTCGCTTTGAAAAATAAAAAAGAGCAAGGTATCTGTTGTCTCCCTGCTCTTCATTACTCATGCCTTTCTATTGTAGCGGCTATCCGTCTGTCCTTGGTTTTGGCTAACTCAATTTTATATGGTTCGGTCGACGGCCTGCCGCAGTGCCAATGCCCACTGCTTATGCCAACCTCCCGCCGTGTATCCGTGTGAATATCCGTAGTTTAGCAAATCTCTAGCTTCGTTAAATCGTTGTTCCTGTGACTCGGCTCCAAGCACGACAGCAACGAGCCTCTTGCCGTTCTGCTCGGCAGTCCCTGCATAACTGTATCCGGCTTCCTCTGTATATCCTGTTCTGAGTCCGTCTACCCCTTCATAGGAGTAAGGTCCACTGATCTCTTCCAGCATCCAGTTGGTATTACTCATGTAGAGGCCTTTACCCTTTAATTCCACTTGCGGACGACTTGCCATCTTCAGAATTTCCGGATGCTCCCGAATGAGATGGGCTGATAATAACGCAATATCACTCGCAGTCATATAATTGTCTGTAGGGCCACCTGCCGAGGAAGTATTTCCTGTCACATTATGATATATCGTATGGACCGAGAGCCCTAATTCCTTGGCTTTGTCATTCATTCGATCAATGAATACATCCTCAGATCCCAAAGCATGCTCAGCGAGAGCAACCATCGCATCATTCGCCGAATATACCGATACAACTTCAAGCAGCTCTCTTACTGTAAACTGATCTCCTGGGCTAAGCGCCACCTGCTGTCCTTCGACATCGTTAGCATTCTGGCTGATTTCAACTTGATCATTCCAGGAAATATGTCCTGCTGAGATCTCATCCATGATGATCAGCTGGGTCATCAATTTGGTAATACTCCCTGTTGGCAACGGAACATCACCATTGATGTTCATAATGACTTCTCCTGTATTTGCGTCCATCAACAATGCAGCATTCGATTGAATGGCGGGCTTCCCGACTAATATTCCCGGTCTGATGATAATCACAAACAGCGCAAGAATAACGACTATAGCACTGCTTCGCAAAATCCACTTTTTCATATAGCTTGTCCCCCATTCTCCTGAATACGCCGCATTTCATATGTTGATGTTGTTTTCTTCTATGTATTTGACTCTCGTTATAGTTTTTATTAAACACTTCTATATATATAGACGTATGAAATGACAATTTTGTCTGCACTTTTTTAAAATTTTTTCTCTTTTTTTCATTCCAATTTTTTACTGCTTCAAAAACACCTGCTTTTTATGGAACTATGCATCTTGATTCATTGGTCCTCCCTTGGCCCTGCTTCCATATAATCCAATAAAAAAAAGAGCATCATCTCCTCTACCCTATCGGATATGGAAATGATGCTCCTTAACAATTCAACTGATAATATTGTCCGTTCGCAAGCAGGACCCCAAACCCAAGCTTGTAACGTTATTTATGCAAAATGACATGCAACATAGTGATCATTGCCCATGTTGCGATATTCTGGAATTTCCTGCTTGCAAATATCCGAAGCGAGCGGGCAGCGTGTATGGAACTTACAGCCCGAAGGCGGATTCGCCGGGCTTGGAATATCGCCTTTCAGCACAATTCTCTCCCGTTTGATTGTCGGATCTGGAATCGGCACAGCAGACAGCAGTGCTTTGGTATAAGGATGAAGTGGATTCTGGAATAGATCATCCTTACTAGCCATCTCTACCATCGAGCCCAGATACATGACTCCGATTCGGTTGCACAAATGCTCGACAACACTAAGATCATGGGATATGAACAAATAAGTGAGCTGTTTCTCTGCCTGCAGATCACTCAGCAAGTTAATAATCTGAGCCTGGATGGATACATCCAGAGCAGATACAGGCTCGTCCGCCACAATAAAATCAGGGTTAAGGATGAGCGCGCGCGCAATCCCGATACGCTGACGCTGACCGCCTGAGAACTCATGCGGGAAACGATTATAATGGTAGCTCGACAGACCACAGATCCGAAGAATTTCTTCTACACGCTCCCGAAGCTCTTTTTTGGGAATAAGCTTATGATCCAGCAGTGCCTCACCAATTGCTTCTCCAACCTTAATTCGTGGATTCAGGGAGCTGAAGGGATCTTGAAATACAATCTGCATCTGTGGACGGATGCTTCTCAGCTGCTGTTTAGACAGCTTATGGATATCCTGGCCTTTGAAAAGAACACTTCCCTCTGTTTTCTCCAGTAGACGAAGAATGGTTCTGCCAATCGTACTCTTGCCGCAGCCAGACTCGCCGACCAGTCCAAAGGATTCGCCTTTATAGATCGTAAATGATACATCATCTACCGCTCTTACATTCCCAACCTGGCGCTGAAATACACCGCCTGTGATCGGGAAGTACTTCTTGAGGTTTTTGACCTCCATAAGCGGTTCTGCTAATTTACTTGGTCTTACTTCAGTTACTGTCGCACTAGTTACTTCTGTCATCGTACCTTCGCCTCCTCCTCGTACAGCCAGCAAGCCACTTTATGTCCTTGCTCATTCTTTCGAAGCGGCGGCTCCTTCTCACGGCAAATGCTCATGCAGAACTCGCAGCGATCATGGAAATGACAGTTATTCTCCAAGTCCACAGGGTTAGGTACCTGGCCTGGTATAGAGTAGAGACGCTCTTGTCTTTGGTTAATAATTGGCTTTGCTTTAAGTAATCCCTTGGTATAAGGGTGCTTCGGTTCTCTGAACAGCTCATATACGGAAGCTTCCTCGATGACTTTTCCAGCATACATAACGACAACGTAATCTGCCATTTCGGCTACAACACCAAGATCATGGGTAATGAGCATGATCGAAGTGTTGAACTTCTCTTTAATATCCCGCATCAGATCGAGAATCTGAGCTTGGATCGTAACATCAAGCGCTGTGGTCGGCTCATCGGCAATCAGCAGCTTAGGATTACAGCTGAGGGCAATCGCAATCATAATCCGCTGACGCATACCTCCACTCAGTTCATGAGGATAGGAGTCTACAATTACCTCAGGACGCGGAATACCCACCAGACTAATCAGCTCAATGGCTCTCTTGCGTGCTTCCTTCTTATCGAGCAGCTGGTGCAGCATGAGCGGTTCACTAATCTGCTCCCCGATCGTGAGAACCGGGTTTAAGGAAGACATCGGCTCCTGGAATATAATCGATATCTCGTTGCCTCGAAGCTTGCGCATTTCATTATTGCTCAGTTTCAATAGATCTCTGCCTTCGAACAAGATTTCTCCTCCGGCAGAAGGAGTATCGAGCAAGCGCATGAGTGACATTGCAGTAACACTCTTGCCGCAGCCAGATTCCCCAACGACGCATACGGTCTCGCCTTCTCGTATAGTAAAGCTGACGTCATCTACGGCTTTGACGATCCCGGCGGATGTATGAAAATGCGTTTTTAAGTTGCGAAATTCTACAAGTTCTTTTGCCATGTTCGCATCTCCCTACTTTTTCATTTTAGGATCGAGCGCATCACGAAGCCCGTCACCGATTAAGTTAATGCCTATTACTGTTACCAGAATACAAACCCCTGGTGGAATCCATACCCAAGGTCTCTTACGGAATTCAATCAGACTATTGGCATCGGATATCATATTGCCCCAAGATGGAGTTGGCGGCACTACGCCGAGACCCAGATAACTGAGTGCTGATTCACTCAAGATCATGCTCGCCACAAGCAGTGTAGAAGTAACGATAATGATCGGTACTGTATTCGGAATGAGGTGTCTGAAGATCTTGCGACTATCCCGAAGTCCAAGCGCTTCTGTCGCCTGCATAAACTCCTGCTCGCGGAGAGAAAGAATCTGGCCGCGTACCATTCTTGATAAAGTTGTCCATCCCATGACACCCATAATCAGGATTAGGAAGTAAACTCGATAATCCGGATGGACCTTCAAATCAGACAAAATCGCGCCCATGATGATCAACAACGGTAGCGACGGAATTGCCATGAAGATTTCAGCAACACGCATGATGATCGTATCTACAAATCTTCTATAAAATCCTGCCAAGGCACCGAGTACAGATCCAAGCACAACAGCAACAAAAGTAGCTACAAATCCAACTAAAAGAGATATTCTTCCAGACAGCATAATTCGAAGCAAAATATCGCGGCCGAGCTTATCCGTACCCAGCCAGTGCTGTGCATTCGGCGGCTGATTTTTGTTCGCTACAGAATAGTCTGACAAGCTATACGGGGACATCATCGGACCAAACACACAGAACAAAACCATAAAGACTAAAATTAAAAGTCCCATTACCGCGAGCCGATTGCGAGTAAATCGACGTAATGATATACGCCACGGAGAATCTGGCCGCTTAACTGGAACTTGAGTATTCGACTTAAGGGGTGCAGCCTCAATCGCCAATGTAATCTCCTCCTACTTTAACCTTATTCTAGGATCTGCGGTTCCATATAGTACATCCGACAGCAGCGTACCTATTAAGGTTAGTGCCGAGATGAAGACGGTGAAACCAAGCATAAATGGATAATCCCGCATATTGATTGACTCCATATACACTTGTCCAACACCAGGCCATACGAATATTTTCTCAAGGATAATGGCTCCTCCAAATAATCCGGGAAGTTCAAATCCCATCAGCGTAATAGCAGGAAGCATGGCATTACGAAGCGCATGCTTGAAGATAACGGTTCTCTCTTTCAACCCTTTAGCACGGGCCGTTCGAACGTAATCCTGCCGAATAACCTCCAGCATGCTTGTCCTGAAATAACGAGTCAGAGTTCCTGTACTTAGCATGGTTAGTACGAGTATTGGAAGGAAGCTATGATTTACAACATCTAAAAAATATGTCCAAATTGACATATTTGACGCCCCTGCTGAACTCATTCCCCCCACTGGGAACCATCCCAGGTCAACAGCAAGAAACTTAATTAATACGAGTCCAATGAAAAAGGAAGGAAGCGACATACATAGGAACACAAGTAAAGTTACCACTTTATCAAAGAAAGAATATTGAAATTTAGCAGAGAATACGCCTGTAAATACGGCAATAATCCAGCTGAAGATCATACTGAAAAAGGCTAGCACGAAAGAATTCCACACATAATCTCCAATAACATCTGTTACCGCCCGCTTATGCTGAAGTGACTCACCCATGTTCCCGGTAAGCATATTGCCTACCCAAGTAAAATACCGCTCTACTAGGGGTTTATCCAGACCATATATTGCACGAAGCTGAGCCGCTCTTTCTTCTGTCATCTGCGGGTTTTGCTGTGAGGTAATGAAATCTCCAGGCACCAATGCTGTTATGGCAAACAAGATAATGGTGATTCCGATCATCGTCGGAATCATCTGCAGCAGCCTCCGGATAATGTACTGCTTCATAATATTCCTCCCGGTTAGAAAAGTAGATAAGCTCAGCTCTTGCCAGAGCTGAGCTTATCGTTATCATGCTGATTTAATTATTCTCCGATTTCGGCTTTGTACAGATCAATAGTGAAGTCTTTGTAAGGTGTGATTTCTAGGCCGTTAATGCGTCCATTGATCGCCCAGCCGTCACGTCTTTGGTACATCAAGATATCCGGAATCGTTGCATTAAGCTCTTGATATGCCTTAGCGTAGATTTCTTTACGCTTCTCGAGATCAAGTTCTGCTTTACCTTGTGCTGCCAGCTCATCATAGGCTGGATGAGAGTATCCAAGGCGGTTCTGAGCACCGTCAGTTGTATAAACGGTTGTATCTGGATCTGGAGTCAAGCCCCAAGCCATAAAGAACATTTCAAAGTTTCCTGATTCAGCCTTCTCAGTAATAGCGTTGAAATCAAGCACTTCAGCTACGACTTCAATGCCAAGGTCTTTATAGTTCGCAGTCATGATTGGAAGAAGTGCATCTACTACGACGTTATCCGCTGTCGCGGAGAAGTCGATTTTAAATTTTTCACCGTCTTTCTCACGGATACCATCCGCACCTACAGTCCAGCCTGCTTCGTCTAGAAGTGCTTTAGCCTTTTCGGTATCAAATGCATAGGCTTCAATGCCTTCTTCGGTATAAGCCCAGGATTGCTTGGATTGTGGAATATTGATAACATCAGCAAATTTGCCGTATACCGCTTCTACAATCTCAGCGCGATTAAGGCCATACACCAAGGCTTGGCGCACTTTCACATCAGAGAATTTCGGACTTGTATGATTCATACCGATGTATCCATATCCGTTCGTTGGGAAGATGTTCAGATCCAAGAATCCAAGGGCCTGAGCCATTTCAACGTTATCTTCATCGACTGTGAGCATATCCATGTCGATTTCACCGGATTCCAGCATCGCAAGTCTTGTTTCGTCGGTAGTCGTTTTGTAAATTACATTCTTAATTTTTGGTGCTCCCAAGTAGTAATCCGGGTTTGCTTCAAATACAACCTCTTGACCGGGAGCAAAGGATTTCAATACATATTGACCAGAACCGATTGGCTTGTCATTCAGAGCCTTGACTCCATCCAGGTTGCCTTGGGTATAGGACTTACCATAGTAATCAGATGGAATAAATGGAACTCCTGCCAAGTTTACTTGCGTCAAAGCTGTTGCTTCTGTAACTTCAACTTGAACCGTGTGATCATCAACAATGGTTACACCAGAGATTTCATCTGCCTTGCCATCATAGTACTCTTGTCCACCTTTGATCTTCCAAGAGAGTGGATCAGACTGACCATCATAGCTGCTGTCATGGTACATTTTAAGAGCTAAGTAATAGTCATTTACGGTTACTGGAGAACCGTTTGTGTATTTCAGATCTGGCTTCAGCTTGAAGGTGTATTGCAAACCATCTTCACTAACCTCGATGCTCTCCGCAAGTCGAGGAGAGTAAGTGCCGTCAGCATTAATACCTTGGAAGGATTCAAAAATAAGATCGTTTACCCATATATCATAGGTTGTACTTGCAAAGAGAGGATTAAAAATACCTGCAGGGGATGTAACCCCTACAATTAAAGTGTCGGTACGGTTTGTTGCTGTTCCTGGATTCATCGACATATCCGTCGCTTCAAACAAACCATCATTCTGCGTAGCATCTTCTGCTGCTGGCTCTTCTGCCGGCTCTTCTGGTGTCTCTGCCGGTTCAGTTGTTTCTGCAGGTGTTTCCCCCGTCGTTGGTTCTTCAGCTGTTGATCCGCCGGAGCATGCTGCCAGCACAGTAACCAGCATGAGCATGATCACAAGCATTAGCGAAAATCTCTTTCTCATGAAAATCCTCCTCGTAAAATTCTATAATGCTTGTTGCTTATAAATTATCAGGATAATTATGTATGAATACTTATCCATGAATAATTACAGAGGTGAGTAAATTTAATCATGATGCACTGTTGTGTATTGAAAGAAATAGAGCGAAATGCTAGTTTGTAAATGATAGGACGATGTGTAGAGTGAATATTGTTTAAACGTTGATGGTTAGTCTCGTAAGATGTGAGCTTCTCTAGTTGTGGAGTAGATCTAAATAAATCGATGGTCTTAGTGCTAAGTCTATGAGGTCAAAATGTGAAAAGGATAGGAAGTTTTAGACCAAAGGTCAATAAATGTAAGATGAACCTACATTTTCAAATCTAAATAAGTTATTGTAATAATACGTGTAAATATTACTAACGTCAATAATTTTTTCATATTTTCATTAAAAATGTTGTTTAAAAGACCTGTGACGGGGTATATAGACCTGATTATATAGATCTAAACTTCTAGATTGTGTTGAGGACTTTCTTCTTAAAATATCGGTTTTTAACTCTAAACATGACATGCCTTTCACACAACTTAGCTGGATTTAGCTTAAAATGTGTTAATATATGTTATATTATATAACACAAAATTAACTTTGTTGATTTGGATTTATCTGCTATGATGATTCTGAAATGAGGTGGAAAGTGGATTGGTGTGATAACTAGCGTGGTTCAGGTTCTTCAAAGTAAATTAACATATGCTTTATAGTTCTATTATATTTGTTGATTATAATAGAACTTTTTTCCTATTATACAATTATCTTTATTAATTTCAAGTCAAAAATGATGAATCCCACGAATAATTCTAAAAATGATGGGGGCTGCTACCATTTCATCACATACTACGAAAAGAAGTAAGCTCTATCATGCGCAGAGCTTACTTCTTTTATATTTCTTATTTTCTTACTTAGTGTAAGATTGATAATTAATTGAGTTATTCGCTTGCTTCCAAATCCTCTGGCTCGATCTCATAACCTGGGGGTCTCTTCCCGCGCTGTAGTTCAGCAATACTATAGCCAAAGTCATACTGCAGATGCGGATAATCAGGGAAATTGGCCCAGTCCCCGCCCCACTCAAACCCAAGACTTTTGGCAATGGCGACGACTTCCATCCAGTCGGATTCACCATTGTTGTTCCCATCATACTCCATGTCCCATATCACTTTGTCTTCGGATACCCGAATTGCAAAATCTATTGCAAGGCCATAGTTATGATATGATTCCCCTCCACGTGCAGAGGTGACAATCTGTCCTTCCGTCGTTCTACCTTGCTCATACAGCTCATTTTGTCTCTCTTCACTGCGATGACCTTCTGTGATCATGATTTGTATACCTTTTTGCTTCGCAAGTTCTACCAGCTGAGATTTCTTCGCTGCCACTTCAGGATGGAGCTCTGTTACATGTTTTGGCTCGTCCTCTTCAAACAATAGATTAGGACTCCCCCAATCTATATTAAATGATTCCGTTTGAGAGATATAATAGATAAGGCCCAATACGAGAAAAACAAAAAAAATAGGCCCACTAGATCTTCGCTTCTGTTTATACTGCCGCTGTCTGTTCATAACCACTCCTCAAGCTTTTTAGATGAATGATGAAAGCTATGTATTCTATTATATTCGTTCTACCATTCCAGGAACAACCCTACAAAAAAAGGACAGCCTGCTAAGTAGCAGACTGTCCTTCCCGTTCACTGAATCGTTAACTATTCAGTTGTGTACGGAAGCAATGCGATTTGACGGGAGCGTTTAACTGCAATCGTCAACATGCGTTGGTATTTTGCGCTTGTGCCTGTTACACGGCGTGGCAAAATTTTTCCGCGCTCACTGATAAATTTACGAAGCAGATCCGTATCTTTATAGTCAATGTGAGTAATTTTGTTAACAGTGAAGAAGCACACTTTACGACGTTTGTTACGGCCGCCGCGGCGAGCCGGTCTTTTATCGTTGTCTCCGCCTTCTCTTTGTTTGAAGCTCATGCTATTCAGTCCTTCCTAATTAAAATGGCAAATCATCATCCGAAATATCAATCGGTTTTCCGTCATCGGAAAAAGGATCCTGATTGTTCCGTGAGAAATTGTTATTGCTATTATTCCCGCGGCCACCGCCTCCATAAGAAGGCTCTTCACGCATACCACCACCGTTATTATTCGCGTTGCCGCCATCACGGTTGGATTCCAAGAAACGAACGTTATCTGCAATAACTTCGGTTACGTATACACGCTTTCCTTCGTTATTTTCGTAGTTTCTTACTTGGATGCGCCCTTCGACGGCTGTCAAACGGCCTTTACGCAAATAATTTGCGCAAGTCTCCGCCAGCTGTCTCCAGGTAACGACCGGTATAAAATCAGCTTCTCTTTCCCCGCCTTGGCTTGTAAACGGACGGTCTACAGCAATGGTAAACTGCGTTACGGCTACCCCTGCAGGTGTGTACCGCAATTCTGGGTCACGAGTTAACCGGCCGATCAGAATGACTCGGTTTAACAATCTAATCCCCTCCTTCTGAGCGTAGTTCTTACAAAATCACTTGAAACGAATTAAGCAACAACGTCGTTCGTGATGAGATAACGAATTACTTCGTCAGAAATTTTCATGATACGTTCCATTTCAGAAACGACAGCTGGTTCAGCAGTGAAGTTAACCAACACATAATGACCATCACGGAATTTCTTGATCTCATACGCAAGACGGCGTTTACCCATAACGTCGTGTTTTGTAATTTCACCACCGCCGTTGGAGATGATGCCTTGGAATTTTTCGACTGCAGCTTGAACAGCTTCTTGTTCAATGTCAGGACGAATAATGTACATCACTTCGTATTTGCGCATACTAGCACCTCCTTATGGACTTAAGGCCCTCAAGTCATCGCTTAAGAGCAAGGAACGAGATTAAACTCGCACCATATCAATATACCATTTTCAATAAACGAGTGCAAGCACATGTTCTCTTTTACCAATGTTGATCAGACATGTTCCTCCAAGAGACTGCGCACAATAGCCAATGTGACACAATTTTTCAATCAGAATATTGAAGGAGGGCATTTCAAATGGGTGAAAAAACCGAGTTTGAACCAGGAGACAAAGCACCTAATGATGGAGAGTACACGGAGATTGGTGAACGAAGCTTCCATACCGAGATCAACGATCCGAAGCGAATCAATCTCAAAAAAGGGGAGACTTTCCCTGAAACCTCAAACCATAATCGAAAATGGAAGAAGCTGACCAAAGCCCGAGTTCACTAAGGCGATGAGCAGAAAAAGGGATCAGAATGGTCATGTTATACGTAAGCAAGCTCGATCTTTGTAAATCCAAGCTTTACCAATACAATTCCCGGTTATAATTCGCTGATGCGGATATAATACAATCAAGGCAGTGCTTCACAGAGAGGTGTGGTTCCGTTGGATGATTTGAAGACAGAGCCGGACTTATTCATTTGAAGGAGGGTCTTTAACGTGGCGATAGAAGCGGAAGGTAATGTGCAATTGATGAAGTAATTATGGATTCAGATGCACTGGTATTGCGTAGCAGTACACCGAGCTTCTAACTGAAGCTGTCGTAGAAGATGTTTTCTTTAAAAAAAATGCACTGCCCCCCATAAAGGACCCGAAAGGGTCCTTTTTTGGTGACTATAGACAACAAGCAACAATCAGGCACCCTTGACATTCACGTCCATAACGACAAAAGACCCTGCATTCAATGCAGGGCCTAATCTCTATATAGTTAACAGTTAAATGGTGTGGCGGAAAGAGAGGGATTCGAACCCTCGCACGCCGCAAGGCGCCTAACTGATTTCGAGTCAGTCCCCTTATAACCTCTTGGGTACCTTTCCGCAGCACTTTATATTATACACTTTTGCTTGTCTGTTGGCAAGCACTGTTTGAGCCTACGCTTGCCCTTGCGGATCCTCAGCCGAGCGGAGCACTTTCTTAAAATTTTTTTCAAACTTAGCGCGTGGTACAAGTACACTATGTTTACAGCCTACACACTTAATTCGGATATCCATGCCCATACGAATAATTTCCATCTCGTTGCTTCCACAAGGGTGCGGCTTTTTCATCTGAACGATGTCCCCCAGATTAAACACTTTACGCTCCATTCGAACCATCCCCCGTATTATCTTCAGTAGCTGCGGCGGCTTCTAGTTCAGCAAGCCTTACGCTCTCCTTATGTTCCAGTGCTTCTTTTACATCCATTTTAATTAGACGTTCCACTTCATGATTGGCATTGGGCAGACACTCCGCCACTACTCGAATTACATATTCAGCGGTTGTCATGGATTGTATGCCAACCACCTCCGGAACCATTAAGACATTGCTGTTACGCTCAGGCAGGTTCTGAACAGCTTCCTTCACCATTCTCATGCTCTCTCCCAGCTGCTCCTCGCCTTTCATCGGGATATCCACAACCGCACGGGAATTGGCCATCGAATAGTTGGTTACCGTCGTAATGGTTCCATTAGGAATGATATGCACTTCTCCTGTAAAACTAACAATCTTCGTCGTTCGAAGACCAATGACCTCCACTGTTCCCTTCAGCGTCCCTGATTGAACAACGTCACCCACCGCGAACTGATCCTCTAATATAATGAAGAATCCGGTAATAATGTCTTTGACCAAGCTTTGCGCACCGAAACCGATCGCTAATCCGAGTACCCCAGCACTGGCGAGTACAGGCCCGAGATTCACACCCATTTGAGATAAAATGAGGAGTACAAGAATGAAGTTACATACGATAGATACCACATTTTTGAGCAGCTCGCCTACTGTGTTTACACGTCTTTTATTGATTCTGATTCTTCTCTCTGACTGCCGATTCAGCAGCGACCGATCAATGACATTATGAAGCACCTTAATCGCAATCCGGGTCAGAATAAATACAATAATGATCTGTAGTGCAATTCCTGCGTAATGAATCCACATATTGGTGTCCGTGACCCAATTCCAGAAGACATCACTTAAACGCTTGGCTTCATCAACGGTCCCTTGAACGGCTTCCCCTACATTTTCAGTGAGTGTTCCGTCATCGGGGGTAGCCGCTGGATCAGGAGCGGTTCCTCCTGTATCTGTTCCGGTATCGGTAGTTTCCTCCGTCGGGGCTGTGCCGGCCGTTCCAGAAGTCTCTTCCGGTGTTTCATTTGTTTCCGTTTCAGGAGTCGTTCCTGATGCTTCAAACCACATTAATACTCCTCCCCTTCGTGTTCACAACAATCGACTTGTATATACTCAGCACCTTTTTTTTCATAGATGCCGCGAATCTCCACTTTTTCACTCACGATGATTTGATGGACTTGTCTTAAATCCTCCGATGGAAACTGGATGGACAGTGCGCAGCCTGCCGTTATTTCCTTCGGCGTTGGATAGGTATCGATATCAATTCCTGCATAGTCGAGCAGCATTTCTGCGCGAAGTGCCTGCTGCGTTGAATCAAATGCGATGGTCAGCCACAACTCCATCCTCTACCTCCAGTCTATCAATACGAATGGTACGAAGTATAAAAACCAAGCTTCTTCCATATACTATTTACTACTAATCCAAGCACGAAAGGAAGATAGTGCGCTATGAATCGGATTCCAAAAGCGATAAATTTACAGGACATGCCTGGTTTAAAGCTACAGCATACCGATCCGGGAGTACATTCAGCTATTATTCATCGTTTATTATTTCACCTGTTTGAGGCACCTAATCACAAAGAGATCGTTATCGTATGCATTGGCACCGACCGGTCTACAGGCGACTGCCTGGGCCCACTTGTTGGAACCGCATTATCCGAGCATAACAGTCCTTTCTTCCATCTCTATGGGACGCTGGAAGATCCGGTTCACGCCATGAATCTTCAGGATACGCTCACAATGATATACAGCAAGCACACAGATCCCTATATTATCGGGATTGACGCCTGTTTAGGTCAAGCCTCCAGTGTGGGCTGCATTCAGGTTGCGTCAGGTCCGCTTAAACCAGGAGCAGGTGTAAATAAAGAACTGCCGCCGGTAGGCGATATCCACTTAACAGGGATCGTCAATGTCGGCGGCTTCATGGAATATTTCGTTCTGCAGAATACTCGGCTAAGTCTTGTTGTCCGGATGTCCAACATCATTGCACACAGCCTGTATGCTGCGCTAGTAGAATGGCATAATCGTTCTACTCTGCTTGCCGTGCAAGAGTAATGGCTTCCTTCTCTTCGTTTGAGAGCGTATATGTGGACTCTCCCCCTTGCAGGGGCTTGGCATATACGTAGGAGCCATCTCTATTGTAGAGTCCAGTCAGGACAAGCCCATCCTCTTTCTCGTTCAGCATAGCAATGGAAAAACTCAGATCGGCTCCACGGTCACCATAAGCATTATAACGTTTAATACCCATTTTCCCTTGAATTCGATCAAGTTTTTTATTCATTCTGGCAACCATGTCTTTATTCGCACCTTGCTCGTCCTCAATCGCATCCATCTGCACCTTCAGGTTCAATAGTAGGGACTCCAAATCTTCTACGCCCGTACTGGACATAAACTTGTTGTAATTTTTGCGCAGCTTACTGACTTTAGCTGTCTGCACAATCAACATGATCAATAAAATGATCAGCACCAATACAATCCCAAACACAATCAAAGGCAGTTGTTCCAGAATCAGCTCATTCATTTCTGTCATTTATTGCTCCTACTCCTAACGTCTTTTACATTGGTTCTTTTGGGACTCATGCAGAATCCTTACTTACCTATTCGCCAGCTCACGAACAGCAGCAAGCAATATGGCCACTTCTCTCTCATTAGAGTTTACACCAAAACTAGCCCTGACTGCACCTTGCTTCGCTGTACCTGCGCTTTCATGGGCAAGTGGAGTACAATGATACCCTGCACGAACTGCAATACCGAACTGCCTATCTAATGTAAAGGCAAGCTCTGCAGCATCTATCTTCTCACTATAGAATGCAACAAGTCCACTTCTCGGTTCTCCCAGGTCTGGACCCAGCGTCTGAATACCAGGAATTGTACCTAAGCCCTCCATTAGCAGCTGTGTTAGTTTCCATTCATGCTGATAGATTTGCTCCGTCGTCATCTCCAGTACATAATCTACACCTGCACCTAATCCAGCAATACCTATCGTATTTGGGGTCCCCGATTCATAACGGTCCGGTCTTACGGTTGGTTGATCAATCGCTTCCGATTGACTTCCGGTTCCACCATGGATCAAGGGCTCTAAATCAATCGAGGGATGAATGTATAGCCCTCCGGTACCTTGCGGACCGAGCAATCCTTTATGCCCAGGAAAAGCCAGCATATCTATACTCATTCGTTCCACATCAATATCTAGAACTCCAGCGCTTTGCGCAGCGTCGACAAGAAAGTGAATTTGATGTTTCCTAGCTATTCGTCCTATCTCTTCAAGGGGAAGAATACTTCCTAATAGATTCGAGCTATGGGATACAACGATCAGCTTCGTACGATGTCGAATGGTTTGTTCTAACATGGAAATGGAGATTTGTCCCTGATCATCAAGAGGCAGATAGTCTACTTCTACCTGCTTGTGTGTTTTCAGATACTCGATCGGTCTTCGGACAGAATTATGCTCCATCATCGTGGTAATGATATGATCCCCTGAATTCACAATTCCCTTGATCGCCATATTTAAGGCAAGTGTTGTGTTAAAAGTATACACAATATCATTCGGGTTATGAATATGGAACAACTCTGCCAGTTTCCTTCTCGTATTAAATAATACTCTGCTGGCTTGTACAGCCATAGAATGGCTTCCCCGACCTGGGTTGGCCCCTGCGATGTCCATCGCCTGCAGCATCGCTTCTTTCACTGATTCCGGCTTCGGCCAAGACGTGGCAGCATGGTCTAAATAGACGATACCTTCTCTGTTCCCCTTCATATGTCAGTCCTCCCTAAACACAACAAATGACATACCTCATCTTCCCTTACGGTAAGAGGACGATATGTCACCTCAAACGAACACCCTTCATTACCTTGCCTATCTTTTGGTCGCACCTACCTACTGCAATTGCAACAGCTCAAGTAATCTTTCCAGATCTTGTTGACTGTAATAGTTCAGTTCGATTTTACCTTTGTCTTTGTTGGCTTTGATCTTTACTGTCGTTTGGAATCGATTACGCAGGCTTTCTTCTACATTTTCAATATATGGATCTCTCTTTTTCTGTTTTACCTTTGCCTTTTGATCTTCATTCTTGCGATCCAATTGTTGTACGGCTTCTTCTAGCTCCCGTACACTCCACTGTTGCTGGATGCATTGCTTTGCCAATTCTTTAACAACCTTTTGCTCCTTGATTCCCACAATAGCTCTCGCATGTCCCATGGATAATGTTCCACGTGAAACATGCTCCTTTACTTCCTCAGGCAACGCGAGCAATCGTAAAAAATTGGCGATATGGGATCTTGATTTACCTACCTTCATCGATAACTCTTCTTGGGTGAGAGAAAATTGATCCATCAGCCCTTGGTATGCAACAGCTACCTCCATCGCATTCAAGTTCTCTCGTTGTAAATTCTCGATCAGAGCAATCTCCATGACCTGTTGTTCCGTAAAATTTCTTACGACCGCAGGTATGGTAGATTTGCCACAGAATTGGGATGCGCGAAAACGACGTTCTCCTGCAATAATTTCATAGCCCTTCAGTACACTTCGTACAATAATGGGTTGAATTACACCATGCTGTCGAATCGACTCAGCTAACTCTTGAATAGAATCTTCATCGAACGTTTTTCTAGGTTGGTATGGATTTGCTCGCAGCTGGCTCAGTGGTATTTCCACAATCTTGTCATCTTCGTTAATCGAAAGCGAAGGTATAAGTGCATCCAAGCCTTTACCCAAACGCTTACTCATATGAGATCACTTCCTTTGCCAACTCTAAATATACTTCAGCTCCTCTTGAACGAGGGTCATAAGTAATAATGGATTGTCCATGTGATGGAGCTTCACTTAGACGTACATTTCTCGGAATAATTGTCTGGTATACTTTCTGTTGAAAGTACTTTTTCACTTCTTCAATCACTTGTATACCTAGATTAGTACGTGCATCGAACATCGTCAATAAGACACCTTCAATTTGCAGTGAGGTATTCAAGTGCTTTTGTACAAGGCGAATGGTGTTTAACAGCTGACTCAGTCCCTCCAGCGCATAATACTCGCACTGAATAGGGATAATGACCGAATCGGAAGCTGTTAACGAATTAATGGTGAGCATGCCCAAGGATGGAGGGCAATCAATGAGGATATAATCATACTCGTCCTTAACGAGCTGCAGTGATTTCTTAAGTCTGACTTCACGCGATATCGTTGATACAAGCTCAATTTCTGCACCTGCAAGCTGGATTGTTGCTGGAATAATATGCAGGCCTTGAATACTTGTCTCGACTATCGCTTCTCTAGGATGAATCTCTTCAATAAGCACATCATAAATGCAATGAGCTACATCTGCTTTGTTAATACCAACTCCGCTGGTTGTATTCCCTTGGGGATCTATATCTACGAGAAGCACTCGTTTACCTAACGAGGCCATTCCCGCGCCCAAATTGACAGAAGTCGTGGTCTTCCCTACTCCGCCCTTTTGGTTTGCTACGGCAATAATCTTCGACACTTCGTTCACCTCAAATATAGAAGTCATTCCTTGGGGTATGAGATACATGATTCAGATAGATAGCCTGGACCACTTCATTTGTAAGTTTGTCATTTCATACTAGATTTGCAGACAAAAGTCTCAAACTCAGTAAGCCTTCTACTCTACTCTGCTATCTAAAAAAGCGGCTGAATTGCCGCTCAAGAACTATTCATTACTTGCGTTTAGGGATCTGAATCAATATTTCGTAATGATCTTCATGATCCGATTCCTTCGTCTTAATATCCATGCCTGAACCAGACACCATATCTATGGATTGGCGAATCGTATTTAGTGCCAGTCGCACATCCTTTGTAAAGGAGATACGTTTGGATTTCTTAACGGTTGTCGCTTCCTTATAAAAAGCAACTCTTGCTTCGGTTTGTTTAACATTCAGCTCTTTGCTGATGATTTCTTCTAACAATTTCAGCTGTAACTCCAATTGATCCAGTGACAATAAAGCTCTGGCATGTCGCTCCGAAATTTTACGTTCCATCAGTGCATTCTTCACTTCTTCAGGAAGCTGCAGGAGTCTGATTTTGTTCGCAATCGTAGACTGACTTTTGCCAAGACGCTGTGCAAGGCTCTCTTGTGTCAGCTGATGTAAGTCTATTAACTTCTGATAGGCAACTGCTTCTTCTATGGCCGTAAGCCCTTCACGCTGCAGATTTTCAATGAGAGCAATAGAAGCCGCTTGAGAATCATTAAATTCTCTTACAATCGCTGGGATATGGTCCATTCCAAGCTTCTTCACGGCACGCCAGCGTCTCTCACCCGCAATAATCTCATACTGGGAATTACGAATACGGACTACAATCGGCTGAATAACACCATGCGTTTTGATCGTCTGGCATAACTCATCAATCTTCTCGTCATCAAAAATCGTACGGGGCTGATACGGGCTGCTGACAATTTCGTTAATCGGAATTTGCTTTACTTCATCCCCGCCACTGCGTTCCGTCAAACCAAATAACTTAGAAAATTGTTCTTTCATTCCGTATATTACCACCTAATTTCATAATAGTGCCTTGAAGGACACTTCACTGTCTTACCTTCGCTTCGGTATACAAAGAATTACAGCATGCTACACCTGAGTATGTAAAAGTTAAAAATATCAGTAGGAATGGTGTTGATGCTCCACTTTATACGACATAAACTCACGATATATAAATAGACTGAACTACAATGAAGCTTCCGACATCTTAATACGGCATAGATCAAATTGATGTCTGAATCTCCCATTCATTCTACTATGTATTCTATCACTTTTTCTCGCATAATCCTATTCAACAATCGATTTATTTCTTTCTTTTCCGCTATGAAAATAAGCTGTGAAAACACAACATGTTTTATGCCTAATCTACTCTTTTTTCTGTTAAACAAGTTAGAATTCAATGGTCAACTTAATAAAAGAGATTTCATCAGTGGTAACATGATTAGTGGAGAGCAGCATGATAGAACAACTTCATGTATTTCCCTAAGAGGTAAGCTTGGTGGCAGGTGATAGCTCAAAATCGAGCTGCGGCGTGGGATCTATGCATTTGAATAAGAAGCCGGAACCAAATGGGAATGAAATAGGAACATGAACATGAACATGAACTTGAATAGGAATTAGATGATCTACCTACTCCTTGTATCTAGAATGTGATTGCTTGAGACCTCGTCAAATCGTGTACTATCCATTCACAAAAAAAAGAGAATGTTTCACGTGAAACATTCTCTTTCTATCTATTTTACAAGCGGCATTTTCAGTGGAGTTCCTGGTTTGCGAGGATACTTCTTCGGTGTGCTGCTTGTTTTGCCGATGACAATAATATGTCTCGCCGATTCTTCAACCGGCAGCTGGAAAGCATGCGTGTCGATCACTTTCGCCTTCAGCTCCTTCAGGCTGAATTCAGCATCCTGCAATTCTTCCGTCGGATCGCTTCCCTTCATCGCGGCAAAGATACCATCCTTCCGGACAAAAGGCAGACAAAATTCATTCAGTACAGCCATACGAGCAACCGCTCGTGCAGTAACCAGATCATAATGATCTCGATAGCCTGTCCGTCTTCCCAGCTCTTCTGCACGGCCATGGATAAGCTCTACGCCGTTAAGGCCCAGCGTATCTACGATATGCTGAAGGAAATTGATTCTTTTATTCAATGAATCAATAATCGTAAGCTTCAAATGCGGATAACAAATCTTCAATGGGATACCGGGAAATCCGGCTCCGGACCCTATATCTGCAATGGTCTGAATCTTGTTCATATCCACATAGAAAGAAAGGGAAACGGAGTCGTAAAAATGCTTCGTATAGACCTGCTCCCGCTCCGTAATTCCCGTCAAATTCATTTTTTCATTCCAGGATACCAGCTCTTTATAATAAAGCTCAAATTGCTCCAACTGTTTCTCCGTAAGAGATATACCCCGTGGATCTAAACGATCCTGCAGCTGCTGCTGTATTTGATCCATCGTTACCCCCTAGATGCCGTTACCCGATTGTAATGTTCCAAATACACGAGCAAGATCGAAATATCAGCAGGTGTCACACCTGAAATACGGGATGCTTGACCAATGGAGATCGGGCGAATCTGTTCAAGCTTCTGTTTCGCCTCCATAGCCAGACCATGTATGTCATTGTAATCGATGGAGTCTGGAATTTTTTTCTTCTCCATTTTTTGAAGTCGTTCTACATGGATTAATTGCTTCTCAATATAGCCCGCATATTTAATTTGAATCTCAACTTGCTCCTTCATTTCTGCATTTAAATCTTCAGGTGAAGGAGAGATTTGTTCAATAATGCGGTAGGAGATCTCAGGACGTCTCATCAGCGTAAGCAAGGTTGTACCATCCTGAAGCGGAGCCGAATCCAGGCTTGCGAGCAGCTCATTCACTTCCGATGGGCGGATTCTCGTTGTGCGCAGACGTTCAATTTCTTGATCTACTTTTTCCTTCTTATCGAGGAATCGCGCATAACGTTCTTCTGAGATCAAGCCAATTTCTTTGCCCAATGGAGTCAGACGCAGATCTGCATTATCATGGCGAAGCAGCAAACGGTATTCGGCGCGTGAAGTGAGCAAACGGTATGGCTCATTCGTCCCCTTCGTGACCAGATCATCGATCAGGACACCAATATAGCCTTGCGAACGATCCAGCACCACTGCCTCTTTACCTTGGGCTTTGCGTGCTGCGTTGATACCTGCCATAATTCCCTGACCTGCTGCTTCTTCATAACCGGATGTACCGTTAATCTGGCCTGCGGTGAATAGACCCGGCAGACGCTTCGTTTCCAGTGAAGGAAGCAGCTGTGTCGGTACCATGGCGTCGTATTCGATCGCATATCCATTTCGCATCATCTCTACATTTTCCATCCCAGGAATGGAACGAAGCACTTGCAGCTGAACATCCTCTGGCAAGCTGGTGGACAGACCTTGAACGTAATATTCCTTCGTATTCTTGCCTTCCGGCTCAAGGAAGATTTGGTGCTTCGGCTTATCGCTGAAACGAACAATCTTATCCTCAATAGATGGGCAATATCTTGGTCCTGTTCCTTCTATTACCCCAGAGAACATCGGAGCACGGTGAAGATTGTCATTAATGATCTGATGGGTCACAGTCGACGTATATGTCAGCCAGCATGGGAGCTGTTCATTATCTGAACCTTCAGTCTCATAAGAGAAAAATTTAGGCTCATCATCCCCTGGCTGAATCTCTGTCTTCGAGAAATCAATCGTATCCTTATGCACCCGCGGCGGTGTTCCCGTCTTGAAACGAACGAGCTCAAAGCCCAGCTCCTTCAAGTGATCTGACAGCTTAATGGAGGGCTGCTGGTTGTTAGGACCGCTCTCATACATCAGCTCGCCCATAATGACTTTCCCACGCAAATACGTACCTGTTGTAATAACTACCGATTTAGCTCGGTATTCCGTTCCTGTCTGGGTGATCACACCAACACACTGCCCATCTTCTACGATCAGACGATCCACCATGCCTTGACGCATCGTCAGGTTCGGTTCCTTCTCCATCGTCTCTTTCATCGTATGCTGGTAAGAGAATTTATCTGCCTGCGCTCGCAGCGCATGAACGGCAGGTCCTTTCCCTGTATTCAACATCCGCATTTGAATAAAGGTCTTGTCAATATTGCGACCCATCTCACCGCCGAGTGCATCAATCTCACGAACGACATGCCCTTTGGCAGGTCCGCCAATCGACGGGTTACACGGCATGAATGCAATCATGTCCAGATTGATGGTTACCATCAGCGTTTTACAACCCATCCGTGCAGCAGCCAGTGCTGATTCTACACCTGCGTGACCGGCACCAACGACGATGACATCAAACGTTCCGCCATCATATCCCATTGTCCTTACCTCCTTATAATCAGGAAATACTTCCTTGTTTGATTCTTATACAATTAAATCGGGCTTCAATTCATCCGATCGATAATAGCTATAGTACTGAGCATATGAATGCTCTTCTCAAGCACCATCCTTCATTATAACGAATCCTTCTGCTTAAGTTAAGATGCAGCTTACTACATTCGTGATTCGTGCATAATGTGAACAGCATTGTCAGCTGTAGGCTAACGGCTTACCCTTTATTTACCCAAACAGAATTGAGAGAAGATTTGATCAATCAGCGCATCATGTGCTGTATCCCCCACGATCTCTCCTAGATGCTCCCATGCCATTCGTACATCGATCTGAATCATATCAATCGGAATATACTGCTCAGCGGCCTCGTAGGCATCACGTAAAGATTGGTTTGCCTTTTTCAACAAGGAAATATGGCGCACATTGCTCACATACGTCAGATCGGCTGATTCCAGGCTGCCGCTGAAAAATAATTGGGATATCGCTGCTTCAAGTGCATCGATCCCTTCCTCGGCTTTTACAGACATCGGGACAATAAGTTCAGGATCGACGTAGCGCTCTAGAATCTCTCGATTAGCCTGAGTTGGGAGATCGATCTTATTCATGACAATGATCGCTTGTCGTCCTTTGATCTGTTCAAGCAGTTCGATCTCATCATCGTGAATCGGCTCGCTCGCATTGACTACCATTAAGATCAAGTCTGCCTCACTAAAAGCCGTCCTCGAACGTTCGACCCCGATCTTCTCAACGACATCCATCGTCTCCCGAATCCCAGCAGTATCGAGCAGCTTCAGCGGAATGTTGTTAATCGTAACAAATTCTTCAATGACATCCCGTGTCGTTCCAGGAATATCTGTTACAATCGCACGATTGTCCTGGGCGAGTGTATTCAGCAGCGAGGATTTGCCGACGTTTGGTCTTCCTACAATCGCTGTTGTAATACCTTCTCTTAATATTTTTCCTTGTTCTGCTGTTTTTAACAGCTTGGCAATCTCATTCATCACAAAAGATGATTTTTCTTTAATGAATTCCGAGGTGAGTGACTCCACATCATGCTCTGGATAGTCGATGTTTACCTCAATATGAGCAAGCGTCTCTACCAGCGTGTGTCTCAAATCTTTAATCTTGGTGGAGAGCGATCCTTCTACCTGCTTCAATGCGACAGAGAATGCCCGGTCTGACTTCGAACGAATCAGATCCATAACGCCTTCGGCCTGTGACAGATCAATTCTGCCATTCAAAAAAGCCCTCTTCGTAAATTCGCCAGGCTCGGCGACCCGAATATTCAGCTGAAGAAGTAAATCCATAATCCGTTTAACGGAAATAACGCCGCCGTGAGAACTGATTTCAACTACATTTTCCGTTGTAAAAGAGCGCGGAGCTCTCATGACAGTAACCAGCACCTCTTCTATATGCCCTTTACTGTCTGGATCTATAATGTGTCCATAATGAACGGTGTGGGAATCTACAAGATGAAGAGGTTTTTTACTTTTGAATATTTTCTCCACTTCTGTAATTGAATCCGGACCACTTACTCGAATCACTGCAATCCCCGCTTCACCAACGGCCGTGGAGATCGCAGCTATGTTATCACTAATCAAGAGGTTCACCTTCTTTACCATTTATAATAAGACTCGCCCATACTATGAAAAAAGCAATGGCTCCTGCATCCCGCAGAAAGCCATTGCGTATTCGCAAAATTTCTCATTGAATTACATCATTTAGGTGTGATCACTACTCTACGGTTAGGCTCCTCGCCCTTACTGTAAGTCTTAATCTGACGGTGATGCTGCAGCTTCGCATGAATAACTTTGCGTTCCTGAGACGACATCGGTTCAAGTATTACTTCTTTCCCTGTACGAATAACTTGTAATGCGAGACGTTCAGCCAGCTCCTCCAACGTCTTGCGGCGCCGCTGCCTGAAGTTCTCTGCGTCCAGCACAATTCGAACAAAGCTTGTAGAGTGTTTATTCGCAACGATGTTTGCAAGGTATTGAAGTGCATCCAGCGTCTGCCCTCGACGGCCGATGATCAGACCTAAATTATCGCCAGTTATATTAAAGATTTTTCCGTCTCTGTTTTTCTTTATATCAATATCAACCTCTAGCCCCATGCCAGCAGCTACTTCTTTAATGAATTCACTTGCTTCGTAATAGGGGTCTGCCTCAGACACAGAAGATATCGATTCTGTTAAGCTTGAAATTTGGATCCGGTCAGGCTCAGTTACGACGGACTCGCTCTTGCGTTTAGGTATAAGGGTTAGTTCCACTTTAGCGGGCTTAACGCCGATAAGTCCAAGAAATCCTCTGGATGGCTGCTCTAAGACGTTTAACGTAACCGATTCCCGGCTGACACCAAGCTCAGTTAATCCTTTCATGACAGCATCTTCTATCGTTTTACCTGTCGCAATGACGGTGGTCATATAGAACGCCCTGCCTCCTTCACCACAAGCTGATTACTTTCTTTTCTTCTTCTTTTTCTTGTTGCCTTGCGATCTGTTAGCACCACTGCCTGATTTAGCTTGTCCCTTGCTGGAGCTCGTCGCAGCCTGAACATTAGCGGCAGCCAAATGCTTATCGTTATTACGATACAAGAAGAAGTTTTGTACGATGGTATAAATGTTGGAATAGAACCAGTACAACGGCAAAGCAGATGCGAACTGGTAAGACATAACGAACATCAGAATCGGATATACCCACAGCATAAATTGCATAGGACCTTGCTGCTGACTTGGGTTTTGCTTCATCATGTACCAGGTTTGGAAGAACATCGATACAGCAACGAGAATCGGCAGGACAAATGATGTATCCGGTGAGCCGAGTTCCATCCATAGGAACGTATGCTGACTGATATTGGAATTCATATAGATTGAATTGTAAAGAGCAATATATATTGGCATCTGGATGATCAAAGGTAGACACCCTGCCATCGGATTGACTTTATGCTCTTGGAACAACTTCATTGTTTCTTGTTGCAGCTTCTCAGGATTATCCTTGTACTTTGTTTGGATCTCCTTGATTAGGGGCTGAACCCTCTGCATGTTTCTAGAGCTTTTAACTTGTTTAATGGTTAATGGGAGAATCAATGTACGAACAATAAGCACTAAGACCAGTATGGCTAGACCATACTCTCCATTAAACCAATTCGCAAAAGTATCTAGAGCGAGTGAGAACCAGTAAACAACGTTACTTCTCCAAAATGAATCACTGTTTTTTAAGTCTTCCGTGGTCAAGTGTGCGGACGGATTCGTAGAACAGCCTGCTAACACGGAGACCAAAGCGATGACAGCGATAAGAAGGAGCCATTTTCTACCCTTCATTGACATGAATCGCGACACTTCATAACCCCTCTCTTAACCTTTCCATTCCACCGTAAATAATACCATAATTAGAAGAACAAAGAAAACGCTATTTCAAGCGATTTTTCTTGAGCAGCGAAGCTTTTCTCAAGACATGAAGGATACTCTTCTCCATCTCCTGATAACTCATGGAAGCGGCGCCTTTTCTTACGATAAAAACCAGATCCATATGTTCTACTATTTCGGCTTCATGATGACGAATGATTTCTTTAATAATCCTTCTAATACGATTGCGAACAACAGCATTGCCTATTTTCTTGCTGCAAGATACGCCGACTCGAAACTGATCGACATCTTTGCGACGCAATCCATATACCACAAATTGATAGTTGGCAAAGGACTTTCCATAACGGTATACGCGATTAAAGTCGTCCCGGTTTCGTAAACGTAATCTTTTATGCACGAGCAATCTTCTCCTTGCTTACCTGGCAATCCTCAAAAAAATGAATATAACTAGTATAGACGATCCGCCAAAAACATAAACGAATCGACCCAAAGTGTATTGATACCTCTATATTATCAATCAAATGAGCGACATTAAGAAAAAAAGACCACCGTAGTGGTCTTTATGCACGCATTACGCACTTAATACTTTTCTGCCTTTTAGACGGCGGGCTGCCAGAACTTTACGGCCGTTTTTCGTGCTCATTCTTTTCCGGAAACCATGAACTTTCTTACGTTTGCTTACGTTCGGTCTAAATGTTGGTCTCATGTGTATGCACCCCCTTAAAGGAATCCTGTACAGATTGAACTATCTTGTAGAGCTTATGAACTGTATTAATTTGCTTAGCGCAATCCATAACATTATCGAAATTTAATCATTTTCATAAACACAGAAAATGCCTTTATACATTTAAACATGATCAAGTCAAAAAGTCAACTGACTTCATACAGCTTATCATGTTTTACTTACAAGATATATAATGATCTTTAAATAATTGTCCACAATAGCAAATAATATCTTTCAATATATATAAATTATACACATGTGGATAACCAATTTGTTTTTTGTGTTTTCTCATCCAGCCCCTATTATTTAGAGGTCCTCCAGCTGTTGGCTGCAAAAGCGGATGTGTGCTTAACGGGATCCGCTTAAATTAGGAAATTGAATTAAATTCTTCTTATATATCCTAAATTAATCGTTTACAAAACATTCAATAATAGTGTAGGATAAGTCTCAGCTAGTTGTATACAAGTATACTTTTGGATAGGAGCGTCATGTCATGCGATATCCTGCTGCTTGGTTACAAGGAGAGTCTCTTGGTGAATATATTGTAAGCGAATTAAGACTGCAAATTATTGATGGCGCCATTCCAATAGGAGAGGTTTTGTCCGAGAATCGAATCGCCACTCAATTTGGCAGCAGCCGTTCTCCCGTTAGAGATGCATTTAAAACGCTTTCAAATGAAGGCTTGCTTCGATTGGAACGAATGGGCGCTGTTGTGCTTGGTCTTAGTCAACGTGATATGGATGAGCTGTATGACGTTAGATACCTTATTGAAAGCTTTGTCCAGGAGCGATTATCGTTAGATTTGCCAGAGCAGCTGATCATGAAGCTGCAGCAGATCATTGATAAGATGGAGCTATCGGCAAAACATAAGGATCATGTCGAATTTGCTTACCAAGACTTAAGTTTCCATGAAACGATCATAATAGAAGCAAACCACACTCGAATGCTGCATTTATGGAAGAGCATCCGGCAGATTATTATGACAGTTCTGCTGATTACGACAGAGGAAGTTTTCTCTCATGGTCATGAGCGGATCGAAACAGTAATTGAGAAGCACCGCAGACTTATACGTGGACTTGAGTCTCGTAATTCTGAGGTTGTTGCGGATGAGGTTAAGCTTTATTTTGACGATTCACGGCAAACTTTGCATAAAGCATTATGATTTCTCCAAGATAAGTACCAAGGTATTCAAATTGAGAAATGTGCAAGCGCTGTACTTTCTCTTTTTCGCTCAAACTTGTCGACAAGTATACTCGTACTCGATAAAAAGGCTTTAAAATACTTTTGTAAGCGTTTCTCGTTTTACACAACTTTAGAATTTCACTTTAATTGGCTGCAAAGGAGATTTTGAATTATGGATAGTATTTTTGGACTTAGTCATACGGCAACAATGCTGATATGGACACTAATTACGATTGTTATTCTTATCGTATTGATTTCTAAATATAAATGGAATCCATTTGTCTCCCTGTTAATATCCGCCTTAATGCTCGGATTACTTACAGGAATGAACGCAGAAGATGTCATCGGCTCCATAACCGGCGGGGTTGGCGGAACACTCGGAACGATAGCTATTGTTATCGGTCTTGGTACAATGCTCGGTAAAATGATGGCCGAGTCCGGCGGTGCTGAACGTATTGCTACAACGCTGGTTAATCGGTTCGGTCAAAAACGTGTTCACTGGGCGATGATGATCGTTGGTTTTATTGTCGGTATTCCTGTATTTTTTGAAGTAGGTGTTATCCTGCTTATCCCGATCGTCTTTACTGTCGCTCGAAAAACGGGTTTGTCCATTATTAAGATTGGTATTCCTATTCTGGCCGGTCTATCAACCGTGCACGGTCTCGTGCCGCCGCATCCGGCTCCAATGATTGCGATCGATGCATTTGATGCTAACTTAGGTATGACCATTTTCTACAGTCTCCTGGTTGGTTTGCCTACTGCGATTATCGCAGGGCCTGTATTCGGTAATATTATTAGCAAAAGAGTACAAGTTGAGCCGCCAGCAGAGCTTGCTGAACAATTCTCATTAAAAAGCGAACGCGAACTCCCTGGCTTTGGTATTACTCTACTGACTATTCTGCTGCCGGTTATTCTAATGCTTGCCGGTTCAGTAGCGATCATTGTTGATCCAGCAGTTACAAATGGTCTTACCCATTTCCTTACTTTTATCGGGAACGAAATTGTTGCACTCCTGATTTCTGTCGTCTTTGCACTGTTCTCTCTCGGATTTGCACGCGGCTTTAACAAAAGCGAAATTTCGAAGTTTACAAGCGAATGTCTGGCCCCTACAGCAAGCATTATTCTGATCATCGGCGGCGGCGGTGCATTTAAGCAAGTGCTGATCGACAGCGGTGTAGGTAATGCGATTGCTGAGCTTGCGACAAGCATTAACATCAACGTTATTCTGTTTGCATGGCTCGTGGCGGCTCTGATCCGCGTTGCAACCGGTTCTGCAACCGTTGCGATGACGACAGCAGCCGGCATCGTTGCTCCGGTTCTTGGAATGTCTCCAGATGTAAGTGTCGAGCTCGTCGTTCTGGCAACAGGAGCAGGTTCCCTCTTCTTGTCCCATGTCAACGATGCCGGTTTCTGGATGATCAAAGAATTCTTCAATATGTCTGTATCCCAGACGTTAAAAACCTGGTCCGTTATGGAATGTATTCTTTCTGTAGTGGCACTGATTCTTATTTTGCTATTAAGCTTTGTCATCTAAAAACTCCATATAGTACACTGGATATATGTACACTTCAATGAGAATTGCCTAACACGAAGCTGAACTGCTAGCTTCGTGTTAGGCAAATTGCGTTACTAAATACATTTTAGAAAGAAGGCTCTTACGTTATGAAATCATACATGCTTGGTATTGATATCGGGACAACGAGCACGAAATCGGTCCTGTTTGAAGAGAATGGACAAGTGGTTGCAAAAGCAAGTGAGGAATACCCGCTCTATACCCCTGTTCCCGATGCAGCAGTTCAGGATCCGGAGGAAATCTTCCATGCCGTCATCCATACAGTTAAAGAAGTCATGAAGACAAGCGGCGTTACACCTGATCAAGTAATGTTTGCTTCCTTCAGTACAGCGATGCACAGTATGATCGCCATGGATGCAGCAGGGAACCCACTTACTCCATGCATCACCTGGGCAGATAATCGCAGTAACGAATGGTCTAGAAAATTAAAGGATGAGCTGAACGGGCACGAGATCTATCGCCGCACCGGAACTCCAATTCATCCGATGTCCCCTCTGGCCAAGCTGCTATGGCTCAAACATGATCACACCGAGCTGTTTAATCAATCAGCCAAATTCATTTCGATCCGTGAATACGTTACATTCAAGCTGTTCAATGAATATGTGGTCGATCATTCTATAGCCTCTGCAACAGGACTGATGAATCTTGAACAGCTGAATTGGGACGAAGAAGCGCTGCAGATTGCAGGAATTACTCCAGAACGCTTGTCCAAGCTTGTACCTACGACACATATTCTCGAAGGCTTAAGTGAAAAATATGCGGCAGAGATGGGCTTGTCTGCCTCCACTCCATTCGTTGTAGGAGCTACCGATGGTGTATTGTCCAATCTCGGTGTAAACGCCATACGCCCTGGTGAAGTGGCAGCTACGATCGGGACAAGCGGAGCAATCCGCACCGTTGTAGACAAGCCGGTAACTGATCCAAAAGGACGTACGTTCTGCTACGCTTTGACAGAGAAGCATTGGGTTGTCGGCGGGCCTGTCAATAATGGAGGCATGATCTTCCGCTGGGTTCGTGATGAAATGGCAGCCAGCGAAATAGAAACAGCCAAACGTCTCGGTATCAGCTCGTATGATGTACTTACTCGTATCGCTGCACGTGTCAGCCCTGGTGCAGACGGACTGCTCTTCCATCCGTTCTTAGCCGGCGAGAGAGCCCCACTGTGGAATCCTGATGCCAGAGGCTCCTTCTTTGGCCTTACACTGCACCATAAGAAGGAGCATATGATTCGTTCCGTACTTGAAGGCGTCATTTTTAACCTCTATACGGTTCTGCTTGCCATGAAGGAACAAATGGGTCAGCCAAGCCGGATCCTGGCTACAGGCGGATTTGCACGCTCTCCACTATGGCGTCAGATGATGGCCGATATCTTTGATCAGGAAGTCGTTGTACCTGAGAGCTTCGAGAGCTCATGTCTCGGCGCTGTTGTCCTTGGTCTATATGCTACAGGACGCACAGATTCGCTTGAGATTGTCTCAGAGATGGTGGGAACGACTCATGCCCACAAGCCGGATCAAAACCATGTAGCGATCTACCAGGAGCTGCTTCCGATCTTTATCCGTATATCCCGTAAGCTGACGGAAGAATATGAGGATATTGCGAAGTTCCAGCGAGAACATATTACCGCAACCGAATAGATTTAACATTTGGCAAAAGAGCCGATCATAATGATCGGCTCTTTTGCATATCCTAGTTTCAATACGATTAATGAATCGTTATATAAATTGATCGGCTATGATTACAACCTCAAAAATATCCTCAGAGTGATTTACTCACTTTCCTTCGTTATCCACAGACCTAACTTCACTAGAGATACACAGGCTGCCTCCAATTGTTCAACAGATTTCTTCAATGCTAGAGGACAAGCTGTGAATAATTATTATCGCCTTTTGGGCATTCTTGTCGAAAACTAAACAGATTATAAACAATATATAGTGTTGTGATTAAAAATTATACACAAGTTATTGAATTTGTGGATAAAATCCTGAGATCCGTTGAAATATAAGCTTTCTTTTGCTATGATTATATTACTTTTGGATGTGAATATATGTTTTGATCCATAATATTATCAACAGCCTGTGGATAAAGTTGTGAACAATTTTAAGTTGTTCATTCTTTTTTTGTCTGAGGTCTTTTGGACACTGGGGATAAATTCTACAATATAAATTTTATTTCGACATTCCGCTCATGGCTCTGGGCCACATTTGGACGATTAAAAGGAGTGACAGTCTGTGGACAGCCATACTTCCGAACTATGGCAGCAAATACTATCAATAATTCAAACCAAGCTTAGCAAACCCAGCTATGACACCTGGTTTAAGGCGACCAAAGCCATTAAGCTGAATGATCAGTCTATCGTCATATCAGCACCCACTACGTTCGCTGTAGAGTGGCTGGAGAGCCGCTATACGAAACTTGTCGGTTCAACCGTTTATGAACTGCTCGGAAAACAAGTGGACGTTAAGTTTGTCATAGAAGAACACAAGACGGCTGAGCCGGATCCGCAGCAAGTGATCACGCCTCCTCCAGTACCACAAGAAGAGGCAATGGCACATATGCTTAATCCGAAGTACACTTTTGACACGTTTGTCATCGGCCCGGGCAACAGATTTGCACATGCAGCATCACTTGCAGTTGCAGAAGCCCCTGCCAAAGCGTACAATCCGCTCTTCTTATATGGAGGAGTTGGACTCGGCAAGACACACCTCATGCATGCCATAGGGCACTACATTTTGGAGCATAACCCCAGCAGTAAGGTCGTTTACCTCTCATCGGAGAAATTCACGAATGAATTCATTAATTCCATCCGCGACAACCGTGGTGAGAATTTTCGCAATAAATATCGCAATGTCGACATTTTGCTGATTGATGATATTCAATTTTTGGCCGGTAAGGAATCGACACAGGAAGAGTTCTTCCATACGTTTAATGCACTGCATGAAGAACATAAGCAGATTATTATCTCTAGTGACCGGCCGCCGAAGGAAATTCCGACACTTGAAGAACGGCTGCGCTCCAGGTTTGAATGGGGACTTATCACCGATATCCAGCCTCCGGATCTTGAGACGCGAATCGCCATTCTTCGCAAAAAGGCCAAGGCAGAGAATCTCGATATTCCAAATGAGGCAATGATGTATATTGCCAATCAGATCGATACGAACATCAGAGAACTTGAAGGAGCCCTTATTCGTGTGGTAGCATACTCGTCTCTGACCAATCAGGACGTAACAACACATCTGGCAGCGGAAGCACTCAAGGATATCATTCCATCAAGCCGCCCGAAGATTATTACCATTCAGGATATTCAGCAGAAGGTTGGCGAATATTACAATCTGAAGCTAGAAGATTTCAAGGCTAGAAAAAGAACCAAAGCGGTGGCCTTCCCAAGGCAGATTGCGATGTATCTTTCTCGAGAATTGACTGACTTTTCCTTGCCTAAGATCGGAGAAGCATTCGGGGGACGGGATCATACAACCGTCATTCATGCGCATGAGAAAATAACACAATCGATAAAGAGCGATCAGGAACTGTTTAAAGTTATCAACAATCTTATCGAGAAAATCAAAAACCCAACTTAACAAGTACAAAGCCTATGCACAATCTGTACACATGTGGATAGGCTTAATTTTATGCCGTTTGTAGGGCTTATCCACATATTCAGTGCGCCTATTACTATTACTACTATTTTTTAATAAATACTACATCAATATAGATGCGTCTTAACGACGCCAAATTTCGAAAAAGTTAAGTACGTTAGTCAGCAACATCAAGCTTATATTCCCCAAGGAGTGAAACTATGAAAATCAGCATATTGAAAAACTACCTGAATGAATCCATTCAACATGTATCCAAGGCGATCTCCAGCAGAACCACGATCCCTATTCTTACGGGCATCAAATTTGATGTGAATTATCAAGGCGTTACGCTTACTGCAAGTGATACAGATATTTCTATTCAATCGTTTATCCCTTTAGAAGAGGATGGAAAGACCATTGTTTCTGTAGAGCAGGCAGGTAGTGTTGTTTTACCCGCTAAGTTTTTTGTCGAAATTATTAAGAAGCTGCCATCTCAGGAAGTTCACATGGAAGTCAAAGACAACTTCAATACCTTTATCTCTGCCGGAGCAACAGAAATTCAGCTCGTTGGACTCGATCCCGAAGAATTCCCTATTCTTCCAAGCATCGAAGAGAATCAAACCTTGTCCATTCCTGGTGATCTGCTCAAGAATATGATTAAGCAAACGGTATTCTCCATTTCCACTCATGAGACAACACCTATTTTGACTGGCGTATTATGGAGTCTGAATGATAATGAGTTCAAATTTGTGGCAACTGACCGCCACCGCCTTGCAACCCGCTCTGCTCATATCGAAGGAGCCGATGAGATCAAATTCCACAATATTGTAATCTCAGGAAAAACACTAAATGAGCTGAGTAAAATTATCCCTGATCAAAATTCACTCGTTGATATCGTCGTTGCTGACAACCAGGTGCTGTTCAAGATTGACCGTGTATTATTCTATACCCGCATTCTGGATGGAACTTACCCTGATACTTCTAGAATTATTCCGAGCTCCTACAAAACAGAACTCGTATTAGAAACAAAGAAGCTCAGCGAATCGATCGATCGCGCGTATTTGCTGTCCCGTGAGGAAAAAACAAACATCGTTCGTATGCAGACACTGGATAACGGTGATATTGAAATTTCATCCAGCTCCTCTGAGCTAGGTAAGGTGCGTGAAGAGCTACAAGTAAAAGATTTCAAAGGGGAGCCGCTCAAAATCTCCTTCAACTCGAAATATATGCTTGATGTGCTCAAAGTGGTCGAGAGTGAAGAGCTTATGATCTCCTTCACCGGCGTGATGAGCCCAATTATCCTAAAACCGACGGACAACAGCTCAAGCCAGTATGTCATTCTGCCATACCGTACAACGAACTAGAGCTGTGTATTATTTTTTTTGAAATAAAAAGTTATTCACATGAGAGGAAGTTTTCCGTGAAAAAAATAGTTATCCACAGTGAATATATTAAGCTCGATCAGTTTCTAAAGCTGGCCGATTGTGTTCCGACAGGTGGAATGGCGAAGGCGCTGCTCCAGGAGCAGGCTGTCAAAGTAAATGGTGAGATCGAAGAGAGACGGGGCCGTAAGCTGTATGCTGGAGATCTGGTAGCCGTTGATGGGGAAGGCGAATTCCAGGTCGAAGAAGCGAAATAGAAGAGCGAACACCTGCTGCTTCCTCAAGAGGCGAGAGGCAAGGGAGGATGTAAAGTGTGTTTGTAAGTGACATTGAACTGAATCAATACCGAAATTACGAGCATTTGAAGCTCGAGTCCTTCGGACCGGTTAACCTGATTATTGGTCAGAATGCTCAGGGCAAGACGAACCTGGTTGAGGCGATATACGCTTTGGCACTAACGAAGAGTCATCGGACCTCTAAAGACAAGGAACTCATTCGATTCAATGCCTCGAGCGCGCATATCAGTGCACATGTGGATAGAAGGTACGGAACAATTCAGCTTGATTTATCGTTATCCCAGCAAGGCAAAAAAGCAAAGATTAACGGTCTGGAGCAGCGTAAGCTCAGTGATTTTATCGGCAGCCTGAATGTGGTCATGTTTGCGCCGGAGGATCTGGAGATCGTCAAAGGGACACCGGGGGTTCGCCGCCGGTTCCTTGACATGGAGATTGGACAGGTCGCTCCAGGCTATATTTATCATCTCCAGCAGTATCAGAAGATTCTGGTCCAGCGAAATAATCTGCTGAAGCAGTTATGGGGTGCTTCGGAATCTCAGCAGGTGATGCTCAGCGTATGGAATGAGCAATTAGCAGAGCATGGTGTTAAAATCGTTAAAAAAAGGAAACAATTCATAAAGAAGCTGCAAAAATGGGCGGAAACGATTCATGAAGGCATTACAGGGGGCAAAGAGAAGCTTGAGCTTGCTTATGTTCCATCCTTTGCCGATGCCCTCGAAGAAGATGAAGCTGTTTTATTAGACCTTTTTATGATAAAATTATCACAAACCAAGGATCAGGAGATCCGAAGAGGCACAACGCTAACCGGTCCTCATCGCGACGATCTATCCTTCTTTATTAACGGCCATGAAGTACAAACCTATGGATCACAGGGGCAGCAGAGAACGACCGCTCTGTCACTCAAGCTGGCAGAGATCGAGCTGATCTGCGAGGAGATTGGTGAATATCCGGTTCTGCTTCTGGATGACGTACTATCTGAGCTTGATCCATACCGTCAGACGCAGCTAATTGAAACGTTCCAGAGCAAAGTTCAGACGTTTATAACCGCAACAGGGGTTGAGACACTAAATACCAGCAAGCTCCATGATGCTCATATCTATCATGTACAGGCTGGTCACGTGGAACGTTAAGGAGATGAACGGACAATGTATATCCACCTGGGCGGAGACAAGATTATCCGCTCTTCCGAGCTCGTTGCTATTTTTGATATATCGATTGAAAAATCGTCCAAAATATCGAAGCAGTACATTACTTACTCTAAACAAGAAAAAAACCTGGAGATCATTGGAGAAGAAGAAGCGAAGTCGATTGTCGTTACCAAGAGCACGGTTTACTATTCCCCAATCTCTTCGACCACTCTCAAGAAAAGAGCGAATGTTCTAAGCGATATATAATGATTTATTGAGGAGTATCGTCATCTTGCGATAAGAGCAAGGAGGCGGTACTTTTATAACGCATTTGGCACTTTTATATACAGTCATAACACAATTATCAGATCCACTCTAATCTAGTGAAGTAGGTGAAAGGCATGTCTATGAATCAACCGACATATGGTGCAGATGAGATTCAGGTCCTTGAAGGACTTGAGGCCGTCAGAAAACGTCCAGGGATGTATATCGGCTCTACGAGCTCGAAAGGCTTGCATCACCTCGTATGGGAAGTCGTGGATAACAGTATCGATGAAGCTCTTGCAGGCTACTGTGATCAGATTGATGTGACGATCCACGAAGATAACAGCATTACCGTTGTCGATAACGGTCGGGGGATCCCTGTAGCAGAACAGGCCAAGATGAAGAAATCTGCCCTTGAGGTTGTTATGACCGTCCTTCACGCTGGAGGTAAATTCGGCGGCGGCGGATATAAAGTTTCTGGGGGGCTCCATGGTGTAGGTATTTCCGTCGTGAATGCTCTGTCCACCAAGGTTAGCGTTATTGTTAAACGTGATGGGCACATTTATCAGCAGGAATACCGCCGTGGTGTTCCAGAGTATGATGTCAAAGTCATCGGTGATACCGACGAAACGGGAACAACGACAACGTTCTATCCGGATCCTGAGATCTTTACGGAAACGACCGTATTTGAGTATGATATCCTGCTTACTCGTATTCGTGAGCTGGCGTTCCTAAACAAAGGAATTGGCATCAGCATTACGGATGAGCGCTCCGGTGATTCAAGCTCGTTCCATTATGAGGGCGGGATCAAGGAATATGTACAATACCTTAACAGCAAGAGAGAGGTTCTTCATGAGCAGCCAATCTATGTCGAAGGGCAGCGTGAGAACATTCAGGTGGAGGTAGCCCTCCAATACAACGACAGCTATACAGAGAATATCTACTCCTTTGCGAATAATATTAACACCCATGAGGGCGGTACTCATGAATCCGGCTTCAAGAGTGCATTGACACGGATCATTAATGACTACGCTCGTAAGGCTGGCGTTATCAAGGATAATAGCAGCAATCTAACAGGGGATGACGTGCGTGAAGGATTGACAGCTATTATCTCTGTCAAGATCCCGGAACCGCAGTTTGAGGGACAAACCAAAACCAAGCTTGGCAATAGTGAAGTGCGCGGAGTTGTGGAATCCCTGTTTGCAGAGAAGCTGCAGGAGTTCCTGATTGAGAACCCTTCTGTTTCCCGCCGGATTCTGGATAAAGCCCTGCAAGCGTCTAGAGCGAGAGAAGCAGCGCGTAAAGCTCGTGAGATGACTCGTCGTAAGAGCGTTCTTGAAGTGAGTGCTCTGCCTGGTAAGCTTGCTGACTGTTCATCGAAGGATGCTTCGATCAGTGAGCTGTACATCGTTGAGGGTGACTCCGCAGGTGGATCGGCGAAGCAGGGACGGGACCGCCATTTCCAAGCGATTTTGCCGCTCCGCGGTAAGATTCTGAACGTAGAAAAAGCGAGACTCGATCGAATTCTCTCAAATGCCGAGATTCGTGCGATTATTACAGCGCTCGGTACGGGGATCGGCGATGATTTCGATATCGAGAAGGCACGTTATCATAAAGTGATTATTATGACCGATGCCGACGTCGATGGAGCCCACATCCGAACTCTTCTGCTCACGTTCTTCTACCGCTATATGCGCAAAATTATTGAAGCGGGCTTTGTGTATATCGCTCAGCCGCCGCTCTTCAAGATCGAGCGCAATAAGACTGTCCGCTATGCAGGTTCAGAGGCTGAGCGTGACCTCATTCTTAAGGAGTTCGGCGAGGGCGTTAAGGTCAATGTACAGCGTTACAAAGGACTTGGAGAGATGAATGCCGGTCAGCTGTGGGAGACGACGATGGACCCAGAGAGCCGCACGATGCTTCAGGTGTCTATAGGGGACGCAATGATCGCGGACACCATGTTTGATACCCTGATGGGAGACAACGTAGAGCCTAGACGCGACTTCATTCAGGAGAATGCAAGATACGTCAAGAATCTCGACGTTTAGTATTCATATAAACAATGTGTTTTACAGAAGGGGCCGGTATGGCCCCTTTTTCTGATTTTACAGTAGACGGGATTGCAGCTGAATAACTACTATGGCAGAGAGTGATTAGGAGCGAACGCTAGATTTTGCTGCGAATGTCTACATTCGTACTCTACCGTAGGCTCTAGCGTACTTTTTGATTTTTCGATAAATGCTCTTGTCCGGTAAATAACCGAACACATACAAGCCAGGAGACGTATTAACCTCAAGAATCCACGGTCTTACTTTCTCATCTAGAGCAATGTCGAGGCCGAGCTCCTTAATGCCGGGATAGTTCTTTTCCATCTGTCTTGCCGTTTTGAGAGCGAGAGAGTTCAGTTCTTTCTTGAATTTCTTTGTCCCGGCTTCTCCGAGATAGGGCTTTAACAAAGCTTCAAAAGAAGCAATGTGACCGCCGCCGTTAATATTAGTCACAATTTTTCCTTTTGCAGCGACTTTACCGATAATGCCGGTGGCTTCCCATTTGCCCTGAGGGTTCTTCTGAGCCATCACTCTTAGATCGAATGGGCAGCCTTGATGCTTAAGAAGTCTGATCCCGCGCTGAATTAAATATGACTTTCCATTCATTCGCTTTTGTATCTTTTGATGCAGGGCTGTAACGGTAGTGTACGTTTTTTTCGTTTTTTCATAATGGAGAACATGCTCGGATTCATTTGATGAATGGGTCTCATCGCTGCTAGAATTTGGTTTCTCTACCCGCATAATTCCTTTGCCATGAGATCCATGCTCTGGTTTCACATATACCGTACGATGGGAGTTCAGCATTTTCTCTAGATTATTCTGATTGTACTTGCGAGTTTCTGGAACATAGACAGCGATCTGAGGATCTTTTAAGAGAACAGCTGTCTTTTTCCATTTGCTTGAGACACGTCGGATGCTCACTTAACCACTCCTTTATTACTTAATCAAATGTAGTCAATAAATTCGCGAAGTATCATACCTGCCGGAGGAAATCCATAGGACAAGGAGAAAAATCAGTGGTATAATAGAGGAATATGGCGTTTTGTGTGGATATGAGTAATATTGTGCAGCTGAATGTCCATTCTGAATTTGTACAGTATATGGTTTGCTCTTCAAAACAGGAAGGGCATATCCCTATAGATAGGTCCAATTAGAAGCGTGAATACGTTTAATAATGGACTTTTTGTCTAGGCTAGTAATAGAGAGAAATTCATTAGAAGATTTGGGCGTTAAAGCCTTGTTAGGCTTTTCACAAATACATTTTCAGCTTAACAATGTTGTTTGATAGACAAGAAGGAGGTCCAGCATGGCGGATCAAAATAACTCGCAAATTAAAGACCGCGATATTGGCGAAGAAATGCGCGAGTCCTTTATGGACTATGCGATGAGTATCATCGTCAGCCGTGCTTTGCCTGACGTTAGAGACGGGCTTAAACCAGTGCACCGTCGTATTCTGTTTGCAATGTCGGAGCTTGGAATGGCACCTGACAAGCCTTACAAGAAATCAGCGCGTATCGTCGGCGAAGTTATCGGTAAGTATCACCCGCATGGAGACTCGGCCGTATATGAAACTATGGTACGGATGGCCCAAGATTTCTCAATGCGTTATATGCTCGTTGATGGCCATGGTAACTTTGGTTCCATTGATGGAGACATGGCGGCGGCAATGCGTTATACGGAAGCACGTTTGTCCAAGATTGCGATGGAGATGCTTCGTGATATTAATAAAGATACGATAGATTTTATACCTAACTATGACGGGGAAGAGCACGAGCCTGTCGTTCTCCCTGCTAGATATCCTAATCTGCTCGTAAACGGTGTAGGCGGTATTGCCGTAGGGATGGCGACAAATATTCCACCGCATAATTTGGGAGAAGTCATCGATGGGGTTCACGCAATGATCGAGAATCCTGATATTGATTCTCTAGAGCTGATGGAATATATCAAGGGTCCTGACTTCCCGACTTCTGGATTTATTCTTGGCCGCTCTGGTATTCGTCAGGCTTATCAAACGGGCCGCGGAACGGTTACGATGCGTGCAAGAACGACCATTGAAGAAGTGAATAACAAAGCAAGAATTATCGTGCATGAAATTCCATATCAAGTGAATAAAGCACGTCTTGTAGAGAAGATCGCAGAGCTTGTACGGGAGAAGAAGATTGAAGGTATTACAGATCTTCGGGATGAATCCGACCGTAGCGGTATGCGAATTGTTATTGAGCTGCGCCGCGATGTGAATCCGAACGTGGTACTTAACAATCTGTATAAGCATACTTCCATGCAATCCAATTTCGGTATAAACATGCTGGCCATCGTTAATAACGAGCCTAAGATTCTGAGTCTGCGCGATGTTCTGTATCACTACTTACAGCATCAGATTACGGTTATTCGCCGTCGTACGGAATTCGAACTTCGCAAAGCAGAAGCTCGTGCCCATATCCTCGAGGGATTGCGGATTGCACTCGATCATATTGATGAGATCATCGCTTTGATCCGTGCTTCTGCAACGACAGATGCTGCGAGAGAAGGATTGATTGAGCGCTTTGAACTTAGTCATGATCAGGCACAGGCTATCCTTGATATGCGTTTGCAGCGTCTTACAGGACTCGAACGCGAGAAGATTGAGAACGAATATAACGAGCTTCTTGCCAAGATTGCAGAATATCGCGAGATTCTGGCGAATGAGCATTTGGTGCTTGAGATTATTCGTGATGAGCTGCAGGAAATCAAAGAACGTTACAATGATGAGCGCCGCACAGAGATTACGGTAGGCGAAGAAAGCATTCTTGATGAGGATCTGATTCCGCGCGAGGATGTGGTAGTTACGATTACCCACACCGGTTACATTAAGCGTCTTCCGGTCTCCACATACCGTTCACAGAAGCGAGGCGGCCGTGGTGTCGTGGGTATGGATACCAAGGACGAGGATTTCGTAGAGCATTTGTTTGTAACCAATACTCACAATTATCTGATGTTCTTCACGGACAAAGGTAAGGTGTACAGGCTCAAGGCTTATGAAATTCCTGAGCTTGGCCGTACCGCTAGAGGAACGCCAATCATTAATATGATTCAGATCGAGCAAGGGGAGACTGTCAACGCGGTAATTGAGGTTGAAGAGTTCGAAAGCGAGAAGTTCTTGTTCTTCGCCACCAAGCATGGCGTTGTGAAGAAGACCCCGCTCGAAGATTATGTAAATATCCGCAAGGGCGGACTTATAGCTATCCACTTGCGTGAGGACGATTCCCTTATTGAAGTGAAGCTTACCGATGGCAAACAAGAGATGATTCTCGGCACAGCTCAAGGTATGTCGATTCGTTTCTCTGAAGAGGATGTCCGTTCGATGGGACGAAGCGCGACAGGGGTCAAAGGCATAAACCTGGACGAAGAGGATTCGGTCATCGGTATGGATATTGTCGATTCAGAGCTTGAGGTTCTCATTGTTACGGCTAACGGATACGGCAAACGTACACCGGTGTCGGACTATCGTATTCAAAGCCGTGGTGGTAAAGGGATCAAGACGATCAACATTACGGAGAAGAATGGTCCAGTTGTCAGCCTGAAGGTCGTGAAGAACGAAGAAGACTTGATGATTATAACAACAAGCGGAACACTGATGCGCATGAGTATGGAGGGAATCTCCACGATGGGTCGTAACACTCAAGGGGTGAGACTCATTCATACACGCGAGGATGATTCAGTAGCAACGGTATGCAGAACAGATAAAACAGAAGAAGAGGAATTAGAGGCTATTGAGGATGTAGCTCTTATTTCCGAATCGGGTGCCTTGTCTGAAGATGCTGCAGAACCGGTTACAGAAGACAGTGAAGAGAGCAGTCTTATTGATCCGGAAACGGATTCTGAGAACGAAGAATAGGTTATCAAGAGAGATCCCATAATGGGGTCTCTTTTTTTAGATTAACCATATAGAAATGCTAAAGGTGAGACCTTAAATAAAAGATAATTAGGTCATAAACTCGCAATATACACAAGTTACCTGTAGGGATATAATGGAAAATAGAATAATATTTTTAATACTGCTAGATTACTGTGTTAGGAACGGAGCGTTAGCGTAATGGTTATGATGTCAATTATCGAATTAAAGCCAGGGACAAAGCTGGCCAAGGATGTACATACACCGCTGGGGGGACTCCTTCTATCCAAAGGAAAAGTGATCCTTCCACGAGATCTAGAAATTTTGCGAGCGTTTCTTGTACAGACCGTAGAAGTAGATATGAATACAGTGGATTCTTCAGAAGGAGGATCTGCATATAGCACGCAGGAAGAGCAGGAGAAACAGATACAGGTAGACCAGCAGATCGCAGAGATTATAAATACAGCAGATGTTACTTCTTTTGAGGAAGAGTATGAGCGTATGGTCACTTTGACGAAGAAGGCTTTTAATGAGGCCATGGCATTTGAGGTTCCTGTTTTCGAGCTTCGTACCCAATTTTCGATTCTTATACTACATTTAAAAAACGATCAAGTGCTTCATTTTAGTCCACGGTCGATAAAAAGAGATGATTATATGTACCACAATGCTGTATTGACAGCTCTAACCTCCTATTTAATCGCACAGTGGTGTGAGCTGCCTCAAAGGGACTGGATACAAGTCGCACTCGCAGGCCTGCTTCATAATATCGGTAATATTAAAGTGTCACCTGAGATCTTGTACAGTACTAAACCGCTGGGTAAGACAGAAGAGGAAGAAGTAAGAAAACATACGACCCACGGATATACAATTCTTAAGAACGTAAAAGCGATCAATGACGGGGTAAGATTAACTGCACTTCAGCACCACGAAAAAATCGATGGTTCGGGTTACCCGCTGCGGCTGGAGGGGCATCAGATCCATACGTATTCGAAAATTGTTGCCGTGGCAGATATATTCCATGCCATGACGCTCGAGAGACCGTATAAGAGCTCGCAATCACCTTACCTGGTACTGGAACAGATTATGCAAGAGTCTTTCGGGAAGCTTGATCCGAAGATCGTACAAACCTTTATTCGTAAAGTGACACAATTTCATAATGGAGCGGTAGTCGAGCTGAGCGATCATCGCAGGGGGAGTATCATATTTACCGATCGAGATCACCCAACGCGTCCAATGGTAGCTGTAGAGGGAGCCATTGTAAATCTAGTGGCAGAGCGTCAGCTCTATATCAAGAGAGTAATAAATGAGTAACATATCAGGGGGTATCTCCATCTCAATTGTAGAAAGAGATACCTTCTATAGTAGATAAAACAATAGAAAATAAATTACTTAAAGAAAAAGCTTGCATTATATTTTTATACATGGTATATTCTAATTCCGGCCAAGAAATAAGCCGTTTGAAACAAGAACATGGCAAGTAAGCTTCGATCAGAAGTTGAAAAAAACTTTTAAAAAAAAGCTTGCATTTCTAAACCGGACATGATATGATATAAAAGTTGCTGACGACGAGAGTTGAAACGCAACGAAGTTGATCTTTGAAAACTGAACAACGAGTGAGCAGAATTTTGCAACTGCAAAATTCTAAACGCGAGGTTATGGTACAAGTCGTCAGACGGTATGGTAACCGAGCAAAATAAAGAGAACATTACGTTCTCGTCAGTTTTTCTAATTGAGCTTAATCGCTCTCTTTTTTGGAGAGTTTGATCCTGGCTCAGGACGAACGCTGGCGGCGTGCCTAATACATGCAAGTCGAGCGGAGCTAGGTGAAACTTGTTTCACCTAGCTTAGCGGCGGACGGGTGAGTAACACGTAGGTAACCTGCCCATAAGACTGGGATAACTACCGGAAACGGTAGCTAATACCGGATAGGTTCTTCTCT
>NZ_FNNT01000026.1:0-7237 GCF_900106725.1 Paenibacillus sp. PDC88
TGGGGTACCGCCAACAAAGTGCGGATTTTGTACGCTAAGCCCCGTTTGATCGAAAAAAGGCCGGTATCCTGTACGCTAAGGATTACCGGCTTCGATTCTTCATTGAATAAGTGGTAACAATGCGTTTAGGCTGGCATTTCGCTTTTGATCGAATGTGTACTCGCCAAGAAAGTTGATATGTTCCCATCCTAAAGGCGAAATGTGGCTTAATAGATTTGCCTGAAGCGATCCTTTTTGATTCAAGAGTTTCGTTGCTTCTGTAAGATAAACTGTATTCCAGACACTTATTGCGTTGATCAGAATATTCAATGCGCTGGCCCGTTGTAGCTGATCTTGTAAGGCACGTTCACGTAATTCTCCGCGTTTTCCAAAGAAGAGTGCTCTGGCAAGAGCGTTCATTGCCTCGCCTTTATTTAGACCACGTTGGATGCGACGACGCATCGATTCGCTAGAGATGTAATCCAAAATAAAGATTGTCTTTTCGATCCGTCCCATTTCCCGTAGAGCTGTAGCTAGACTATTTTGTCTAGCATAAGATCCAAGTTTCCCCATGATAAGAGATCCAGAAACTTTCCCTTCTCGAATAGAGTGGGCTAAACGTAAAACGTCATCATAGTTCTCCCGAATGATCTTCGTATTGATACGACCGCGGAGTAGGTTTTCTATCTTTGGAAACTCACCTACCTTATCAAAAGAATATAACCTGGAATCAGACAAATCCCGAAGCCGTGGAGCAAACCGGAATCCGAGCAAATGACTTAAACCAAAGACTTGATCAGTGTAGCCGGCCGTATCCGTATAATGTTCTTCAATAGACAACTCAGATTCATGATGCAAAAGGCCATCGATGACATGCACCGCGTCACGAGCATTCGTATTGATGACTTTCGTATAGAACGAAGAAAATTGATCGCTGACGAATCGATAAATTGTTGTTCCTTTTCCTGAGCCATAATGCGGGTTCGCATCAGCATGTAGTGCCGAAACACCTACCTGAACACGCATACCATCTGATGAAGATGTGCTGCCGTCTCCCCAATAAGAAGCTAAAGCCAGCTTGTGATGAAAGTTTACCAGAGTGGCCTGTGCCCGATTCATGGCATCCTCATACATTCTCCATTGAGCTACGTTTGCCATTTGATGATACGAAATACCTGGAGTGGCCTCAGCCATTTTTGTCAGCCCTATGTTCGTTCCCATTGCCATTAGAGTGGCCATCACAATCGTTCTTTCTTCGGCTTTAGGTGGACGACCAGTAGAAGCATGAATAAACATTTCATCAAATCCAGTCCAGTTGGCCACATCCATAAGCAAATCAGTTAATTTGATACGGGGCAGCATGTCATAAAGAGATAAACTGAACGATCTGGCTTCATCCGGTACGTCTTTCTCCAACCGATCAACACGAAGTTTTTCTTTATCTATACTTACGCCTTCAAGCTCATGCAGATGATCCGATACCCATTGCAGACGCTTATATAACGCTTCGTATCTCTCCTGAAGATATTCTTCTGACGACAAGCTAACAGCAAGTCTGGTACCGGAGGTACGGGCAGTATCCCATTCTTGTTTAGATACCAGGTATTCATCAAAATCTTTATGCTGCTTACTTCCTACAACGGAAATATCTCCAGAACGAATATGATTACGCAGCTCTGTAAGAGCAGCCATCTCATAATAATGTCGATTGATTAAGCCATCCTCGTCATACACATGTTTTTGCCAACGATTCGGGATAAAGTCTAATGGTGCTCCATCTGGAACCTTACGTTTCCCTGAATTATTCATTTCACGAATGGTATCTAATGCGCGTAATAACGGTTCGGTTGACTGAGTAGAACGAAATTCTAGTGCTCGTAGAAGAGTAGGTGTATATTTTCGGAGATAAAAGAATCGATTCTCCAATAAATCCAAATAATCATAATCCATTGGCCGCGCCAATTTCTTTGCTTCTTCAACCGAAGCGACTATCTTTTCCCACGGCATAACCGCCTCTAAGGTTGCAAATGGATCAAGACCCTCGTTTCTAGCTCGGATCAGAGCTGCACCTAAATCCGCATAATGTATAACCTTTTCATTGACGGACTTTCCATTTTGTTTTTGTATTTCTTCTTGTGCTTTACGTCCCTTTGATTGCAATATCATAATCTGCCGGTCATGGATTTCAATCGCTTGGTCGATTAAATTTTGACTTACATTCAAAAGATAGGCGACTAGAATGGCGTATCTTTTTGTCTCGTTAAATCGTCGGAATGAATGTGGCTCGTATCTTGCTCCCAAACGGGCCAATTGTATGAATCGGTTAGGGTGGATCTCACCCGTGTTTATCGATAATTCAATTCCCCGAATATACTCCAGACGCTCAATCACTTTTAGAAATGCCTCTGGCGAGGATTGGCCAGGTACCTCCCGAAGCCATGCTAGAAGTGTTTTTCCGTTTTCTATAAATGGATCGATCAGCTTGTCTAATCTCAGCTTTTGCCAAATAGACAGGGAATTTGTTAGCTGTTTAAAAATCCTTTCCTCTGCTCGATGGCGGGTTTCCCAGACCAGCCTTTCAATTGTCGTCATAGCCGGGAGAATAATTTTTCTCTTTCGTAGTTCGTCCAGGACGGTGCGAATCAAATGTGTCGGATTTCCATTCTCCATTGCATAATGTAATAAAAATTGGGATGAACTACGGTATTCACGCGAAGAGAAATTACGATACCCATATTCCTGACGGATCTCTTCAAGATGTTCACGTCTGGTCGGGTCCCGTTGAGCATACAAAGGATAGACTTCCGGATCAACATCAATTTGCTTGGCTATGTAACGTAAGACAGTCTCAGGAATATCTTTCACATCAGACAATGACCAACCAGGGTATCTAAGAGTACATAATTGAACAGCGAAGCCCAAACGATTATGATCTCTTCGGTGCCTGTTGATGATTTCTATGTCATGTTGTGAAAAGGTATAGCAAGTAGCGAGTTCCCATTCACTCATGTCTGGACGAATCCTCATGAGTTCATTTCTTTCGTCTAGTGTTAGTAATTCTCTTCCTCTAACCGGCATAAACTGCTCATCCTTTCAGATTATTGCCAAGCTATTTTTTCTACTTCGGATTGCAAATCAGCTCGTGTTGCTTTGACGTAGATCATTGTTGTGTCTAAGCTGTCATGCCCCATAATTTGCGCTAACCGATGTAATGGGGTATTGTCGGCCATGACATAGCCGAATCGATGGCGCAAATCGTGAGCACTTAATCCTTCTAAGCGAGCTAATTTCATGTATTTTTGAATGAGATGTCGTAAAGCCCGTTCAGTTAAACGATCACCTGTTTTTTCTGAAGGGAATAGATACGGACTATCTGGAGACAAGTCCACCATATGTTTTTCCAAGATGGCCCGGCAAGTTGCATTTAGCGGTACTTCTCGTTGCTTGTTTCGTTTTCCTGATCGAACTGTAACCTGACCACTTCGTTTTCCAATGATTACATCACCAGGAGCAAGATCACAGATTTCCATCGTTCGTAGTCCCGTATGCAGCATTAAAGTAATGATCGTTTGATCTCGAATCGATCCACTATGCTCCACCGCAGCAATGAGAGCTGCTTCTTCTCTTTCGGTCATCTGCCGTGGGCTTGCCTTTTCTTCTGGTACCAACTTGACCGGCTTGGACGGATCGCGGCGAATTAAACCTTGAACTGAAGCCCACTCAAAAAATCGTTTCAACGTAATTAACCTACGGTTAATCGTGGCCGGTTTTAGCTTCATTTCCTTTTGCATCACATCGCGGTATCTTGTGATGGTGGGTGTTGCTACATCTTCCATACGAAATGGTATAATTTCTTCAGATACTTGTTCGCATTCAAACCATCCGATGAAATGTTTCAGATCCCCACCATACTCTTTAACTGTTTTTGGTTTCAAATCTTCCTCCGTTTCGAGCATATGTATAAAGTCAGCAATGACTTTTTCTCCTTGTTCTGAAATCCCGTTTCCTGTCATCTTGAGAACCCCCAAATTCTTGTCTTACATTAGCGGACATGATAATCTTATCTTAACGAGAACATTAGCGGACATCAATGGTTGGCTTTAAATATCAATCATGTCCACTAATATTAATTAGCGGACATTTCTCGGAGGAGAGTTTTCCTGGCCATCAGCAAGCGAGAATTAGGGGTAGTACCATCGTCGCTGACACCACCCGCAAAGTAGAATGTGTTTATCCACAAATGATATGTTAAAAAGCCGATTTTTCCTCAAGCAGGAACTATCGGCTTTTACTATTTTATGTCTTGCTTCTAGTGTCTGTGATGAACAAGAACGGTCACGATCAACTCTCCAAATAGCGATAGAGTGTAGTTTTGCTTATTCCCGTTTCTTCTTTGATTTGTGCAAGACTGTATTTTTTACTTTCGTACATACTAATTGCCCGTTTTACATTCTCGTCAGGTTTACGTGGACGGCCAGCCGTTATTCCGTTTTGCTTCGCCTCATATAATCCTTTTTTGGTATTCTCACTAATAACATCTCTTTGAAAGCTCAACAAGTGATTTACGCTATCATGAAACGAATAGCCAGTAGAATTTCGAGTGTCAATCCCTTCTCCGACAGATAAAAGATAAGCTTGCTTATCACTTATCTGATGTAACAAATCTGCAAGATGTCGAGTAGAATCAGCCAATGAGAATAATTTAGAAACTATAATCGTATCACCTGGTTGCAGTTCACTCATCATTTTTTTTAGTACGACTCTTTTTTTGGGGGACGAATGTTCCTCAGTAAATAGATGATCACAGTTTAAACTTGTCAAAATCTGATACTGAATGTGACACTGAATATCATCTGCATTTGGCCTCATGTAACCAATTAACATGACTTTCACTCCTAACTGCCCAAGCCTTAGTAGAAGCATACCACAAAAATAGTTCCAAAAAGGTTCCTTTTTGGGTCGTTCGATGATACAATGAATCTGCTCAACACGGAAAAAGACTTATATAAGTCTAAAAATAATAAAGATAAGGAGTGAGAGTAAACGTGCTTGAAAAGATGAAACGAGATTGGTTTTCCAATATTAGGGGTGATGTGCTTGCAGGAATTGTTGTCGCTTTAGCCCTCATTCCCGAAGCAATTGCCTTTTCGATTATTGCTGGAGTCGATCCTATGGTTGGTTTGTATGCATCTTTTTGTATTTCAGTCATTATCGCATTTGTAGGCGGTCGTTCAGGTATGATTTCTGCTGCAACAGGTGCAATGGCCCTTCTCATGGTGCCACTCGTAAAAGAACATGGTTTACAATATTTATTGGCTGCCACTATACTCACAGGGATTATCCAACTCATATTTGGTGTTTGTAAGGTTGCAAAACTAATGAAATTTATCCCTAGAGCCGTCATGATTGGATTTGTAAATGCGCTGGCCATTTTAATATTTATGGCGCAGGTTCCTCATTTCGTTGGAATATCGACTTTGACTTATCTATTTGTCGCTATTACTTTACTTATTGTATATGTAGTACCTAGATTTTTCAAAGCGATACCAGCCCCATTGATCGCTATTATTGTCTTAACAGCTGCTTCCATTTGGGGACAATTTGATTTAAGAACGGTTGGCGATCTAGGTAAAATTACGCAATCGCTGCCAACCTTCTTTATTCCTGACATTCCGTTTACCTTGGAAACGCTACAAATTATCTTTCCGTATTCAATCGCTTTAGCCATTGTTGGATTATTGGAATCATTGCTAACAGCCTCTATTGTTGATGATATGACAGGTACAGAAAGTAATAAACATCGAGAATCCAGAGGACAGGGTATTGCAAATATCGTAACCGGATTCTTTGGCGGCATGGCTGGATGTGCCATGATTGGCCAGTCTGTGATTAATGTCAAATCAGGAGGTCGAGGTAGACTATCAACCTTGATTGCAGGACTATTCTTATTATTCCTCATTCTTGTATTGGGTGAATTAGTAGTACAAATACCAATGCCTGTACTAGTTGGAATTATGATTATGGTATCGATCGGCACATTTGATTGGTCATCTTTCTCCTATTTGCGTAAAGCTCCCAAATCAGATGCTGTTGTCATGTTAACTACCGTGATTATTGTTGTTGCAACACATGACCTATCAAAAGGGGTTATTGCCGGAGTTATTCTTAGTGCGATCTTTTTTGTTGCCAAGATTTCTAAACTTGAGGTTAAGAGGCAACAGACTAGCGACAAGATCAAATATGATGTTACCGGGCAATTGTTTTTTGCTTCTGTAGAGGGCTTTGTTAACTCGTTCGACTTTACGATAGCAAAAAAAGATATCGTTATTGATTTTACAAATGCACATATTTGGGACGATTCTGCTGTAGGCGCGGTAGATAAAGTTGTCATCAAGTTTCGTGAAAATAATAATCATGTAACAGTCGTCGGACTCAACTCTTCTAGCAAAAAAATTATAGACAAACTAGCACTGTATCACGACACAAATGCGCAATTAAAAGCTCACTAACGAAAGGGAGATATGATGATGTATAAACGTATTTTACTAGCTGCTGACGGATCAAAATACTCAATTCGTGCGGCACAGGAAGCTGCTAAAATTGCATCTTTGGTTCCGGATTCCTCAGTAGAAATCTTGTTCGTGGAAGATATGTCCAAAATTAAGAACGAAGTGCTGCATTCACAAGATCATGAAGAATTAGAGTTGAAACGTCAACAAAAGTTGATGCCCGTAACAGAGCAACTTTCCACCCAAAATATCAATCATAAAACAAAGATTATTATCGGAGATCCTGGCCCAGCTATTGTAGAGTATGCAAACAATGAGAAAGTGGACTTGGTCATTATAGGAAGCCGTGGGCTAAATTCTTTACAGGAATTCGTTTTGGGTAGTGTCAGTCATAAAGTCGTTAAGAGAGTACAGTGCCCTGTTATGGTTGTAAAATAAAATAATGAGCAGTAATAAAAAGCAGCACTCTTATATGTAGTAGGGAGTGCTGCTTCTGTTTATGCTAAACATTAAAAAACATTGGCTCAATCTCTAAAAGTGTATTCAAAGCTGACAATTACTGATGCTCAATACGAATATAACGAGGTTAATAATCAATATCCAGTCTAGTTTTTATCTAGTTTGTGGGTGGTGTCAGCGACGCTGGTACTACCCCAATAAGCCGGTAATCCTTAGCGTACAGGATATCGGCCTTTTTTCGATCAAACGGGGCTTAGCGTACAAAATCCGCACTTTGTTGGCGGTACCCC
>NZ_FNNT01000008.1:0-240863 GCF_900106725.1 Paenibacillus sp. PDC88
GTAAGACCCCTTGAAGACGACGAGGTAGATAGGCTGGGGGTGGAAGTGCAGCAATGCATGGAGCTGACCAGTACTAATCGGTCGAGGGCTTATCCAAAAGATACCCAAGAAAGTGAAGCGAATGCTTCGAAGGTGAATCCGAATACTTTCTCGGGGCCCGGAACAAAACCGGGTAAACAAAGATTCTAACATCGCACATTGTTTCGTATCTAGTTTTGAAGGAACAATCATATGTTCTTTATTCCCTGATAGCTCAGTTGGTAGAGCACTCGACTGTTAATCGAGTTGTCACAGGTTCGAGTCCTGTTCGGGGAGCCATGGAGAGGTGTCCGAGTTGGCCGAAGGAGCACGATTGGAAATCGTGTAGGCGCCAAAAGCGTCTCGAGGGTTCGAATCCCTCTCTCTCCGCCACTATTTTTATAAGCAAGGCCCGTTGGTCAAGGGGTTAAGACACCTCCCTTTCACGGAGGTAACAGGGGTTCGAATCCCCTACGGGTCATTTTCTTTAATTACTTACATAATGGAGACTTAGCTCAGCTGGGAGAGCATCTGCCTTACAAGCAGAGGGTCGGGGGTTCGATCCCCTCAGTCTCCATTCTTAATATCGCGGGGTGGAGCAGCTCGGTAGCTCGTCGGGCTCATAACCCGAAGGTCGCAGGTTCAAATCCTGCCCCCGCAATTGAATTACATGGAACTGTGGTGTAGAGGCCTAACATGCCTGCCTGTCACGCAGGAGATCGCGGGTTCGAATCCCGTCAGTTCCGCCATTTGAATTATTATGATATAATATGGCTCGGTAGCTCAGTCGGTAGAGCAGAGGACTGAAAATCCTCGTGTCGGCGGTTCGATTCCGTCCCGAGCCACCATTTAACACCTTGTGCCGGTGTAGCTCAACTGGTAGAGCAACTGACTTGTAATCAGTAGGTTGGGGGTTCAAGTCCTCTCGCCGGCACCACAGTTTCATATGGAGGATTAGCGAAGTGGCCAAACGCATCAGACTGTAAATCTGCTCCCGTAAGGGTTCGGTGGTTCGAATCCATCATCCTCCACCAGTTTCATAGGGGCATAGTTTAAAGGTAGAACAGCGGTCTCCAAAACCGTTAGTGTGGGTTCAATTCCTGCTGCCCCTGCCAAATTACCTTTTAATTTATATGGCGGTCGTGGCGAAGGGGTTAACGCACCGGATTGTGGCTCCGGCATTCGTGGGTTCAAGTCCCATCGATCGCCCCATTTATATTTTATTGGGGATTAGCCAAGCGGTAAGGCAACGGACTTTGACTCCGTCACGCATAGGTTCGAATCCTATATCCCCAGCCATTTTTTACGCGGACGTGGCTCAGCGGTAGAGCATCGCCTTGCCAAGGCGAGGGTCGCGGGTTCGATTCCCGTCGTCCGCTCCATAATAAGGCGCCATAGCCAAGTGGTAAGGCACAGCTCTGCAAAAGCTTTATCCCCAGTTCGAATCTGGGTGGCGCCTCCATTTCTTAAGCGGGAGTGGCGGAATCGGCAGACGCACAGGACTTAAAATCCTGCGGTAGGTGACTATCGTACCAGTTCAAGTCTGGTCTTCCGCATGTTAGATAATATGTGCCCTTAGCTCAGCTGGATAGAGCGTTTGACTACGAATCAAAAGGTCAGGAGTTCGAATCTCTTAGGGCACGCTTTAATTAAATAAGCCGGTGTGGCGGAATTGGCAGACGCGCGCGACTCAAAATCGTGAGGGAAACCGTGGGGGTTCGAGTCCCTTCACCGGCATCGTAAAAGAGGATCATTACTACTGTAATGTTCCTCTTTTTTGTATTGGACAAACTGGATATCAAGGAAGATTGCCTGCTATATACGCGTAGATTGATAATGGCGTCGCAATCCTTCACCAAGCAGATTAAAGGTGACGATGGTGAACATCATGGCAAATGCTGGGTAAAAGACAAAACCAAATTGGCTTCGAAAAATTTCGTGACGGTGACTTGCAAGAAGAGCTGCCCAATTTAAGCCGGTTTGGACAAATTCGTTAGTATAATAGTCGACCTCTCTCCATTCATGTGAAAGAAAGATACTGATAATAGATAACTGTCCTATAAGAAGCATGACTTTGCCTAAATCAATGCAGAAATTAACGATCAACTCTGGTAACAGTGCAGGTATGTAATAATTCTTCACTAGAGTTCTAGAGCTTAGTCCTAACGCAATCCCAGCTTCCATATAACTTTCCCTGGACAATTGATTAGCCTGTTGTTGAATTGTATAGGCAACACGGCCCGCTTCCACGACAGCAAGAATGAGAATGGACCATAACAGGCGGAGATCAGTAAAGAGAAGAAAAGGAATAGCTAGTAGTAAGGCTGTTGCAAAAACAGGTGGCAAGAAAGAAAAACATTGATTCAATGCGTTAATTACATGGTGAAAGAATCCTTTCTTTTTGCATGATAATAGTCCAAGTGGGATTGCGATTATATAGCGAATTAAAGTAATTATGATAACAATGAATATGGTTTCTTTGGCTGCAATCACAATCTTACTTAAATTATCGACTCCTTTTTTGTCAGTTCCGATCCAATTCTTCTCGGATGCTTCGAACGCAGGAAGTTCAAGCTTATTAAATGCATCCATACGGTATCTCTCCTGGCTCAAATTCTTATCTATAAATGGAAGGTGAGGGCCAATAAACATCACAAATAGAAGCAAGCCTAACAATATACTACCGATTAACAAGGGAATATTCTTTCGCAATCTGCTCACCTCAAACTCTAACTATCTATGTAACTTAAATATTAAATCTCATATTTTCTTATGTATTATTGACGATCGAAATATCGGCGAGCCGCAGCAGCGATCCATTGAACCAATAAAAATAGCAGCATGAAGTAAAGCACAATATAGATAATGACGCCAGGTTCATAATTGTTTCCGGTTCCAACTTGAGTATCGTAATCAAGAGCTTGGGATAAGCGGTACGCTGCCCCAGGGTAACTTCTATAGATTTCGACCATTAGCAGATTTGAAAGAATGAATACGAGCATCCCTGGAAGATGGGTTAATATTGTAATAATACCATTAGTTAACATATGTTTACACAGTATGACCCACTCGCGAAGTCCCTTAGCCCTGGCTAATTTGATGTATAATTTATTTTCTTGTGAGGTTAAGGAAGCGGAGGTAAGTCGTGCAATCTGGACAATCGGATAGATGGATACTAGTAAGGAAGGGATGATAAAGCCCTGCCATCCATCGGTTGCAAAGAAACGAATAAAGGGAACATTTTTGATAATAAACCATTGGATAAGTAAAATAAGGAAAAAATCGGGGATGGCATTGATGATCCAGGTTGTCCAATTGCCGAGCAAGTTCAATCTGGTTTTGGAGAGACGGTAATCCATAACTCCTTTTAAGATCCCAAAGATCAAGCCAATTAACAATGCTGTCACAATCACCAGCAGGCTTCTGCCCATTGCTTTTAATGCCTCTGATTCTGAAGAATGGCCAGAATATCTCGATTCCCCCAAGCTTCCGTTCTCGATCGCTGTTTTGAAAAATTCACTAACATGGGCTGTATACTGACTTAGAGTAAGAGAGGGCTCCTCGGCTACGATCTTATAATCCTGAATACTTAGTTCAAGCTGACGAGGAATTAGAACAACAGAAACGATAAGACAGAAGGCAAGGATGCTTACAATCAAAGATTTTAGCATTTGATACTTAAGATTCATATCTACCTCCAATAGATTTCAAAGTATACATCTAGTAGTATCACAATTTACCTGTTTTTGTCTATATTAAGCATCTACTGTAAAGAATCTAGCACTAGTAGACGACTATCCGTCTCCTTAGCGCTAGATTGCTTTTCTGTCTTCACGATATTGTCCGGGTGTGACGCCCTCTAATTTTCGGAAAGAGCGAATGAAGTTTTGTGAATTGTTGTACCTTAGTTTGGTTGCGATGTCCTTGATGGACATATCGGACGTTGTCAGCCATTTTTTTGCCATACTAAAACGATAATTGGTCAAGTATTCGCTGAAAGAGCAGCCCGTTTCTTTACGAAAAACACTGCTGAGATAGTTGGCATTGTAGTGAAGTCGATGGGCGCATTCCTCTAACGTTAGATCTGTATCATAATAATTCTGTACAAGGTCAATGATCTTCTCAGAAATATGATGATATTGAGTATTTTGGCGATTACGGAATACACCAACGATAGGAAGAATGAGCTTGAACCAGAACCAATTACGGATCTCATCAACGGTGTCCAGCTTCAGAATATCTTCAAAGACAGAGCGCTTCTCATGATAGATATGATGTACGCTAATTCCAGACTCTTGCATCATCAGCAGAAGATTATTAAGCAGCCGAGTAATTGGTATTTGATATTCATGGGGAAGGAGCTCAAGGTCGAAGATACAGTTAAGCAGTTGATCAAAAGTGTCCCGAGCCTTTCGTTCATCTGCCAGCTTGATCGCCTCTATCAGCTCATTCTCCAGCTGTGCAGGATAAGACAGGTTCACGTAGTGCTTACCATCATTAAGATCCTGATATTGGATAACGATGCCTTTACCGAGCTTAATTCGGTGTCTGAGTGCTTCCAGCCCCTCCCGATATGCCATGGAAATACCATGAAAAGATTCCACAGGTAAGCTGATCCCGATGCTCACTGATAGATCAAGAACCTGATCAATATGGTTTTGAACATCCTCTGTTAAGGAGTAGAGATAAGCATTAAATACGGTATCATCCGTTTCTTCACCGCCAACCAGCAGAACGATCGTATGGTCTATTATGACTGGAGTGAGACGTTCTTTCTGTGAGACAAGCTCTTCCAGCATATTTTGCACGGCAAACAATAGCAGCTCAAGGTCTTTTTTCTCATATCGGGTTTGCTCTGTAAAATCAATCTGAATGGTCAGGACAGCCATCGTGCGCCATTCGTTCATTTGTTTGCCATAACCATACTGCTCGAGTTTGTGAAGGAGCTCATTTGATTTGAACTGGCCTGTGAATACTTTGGTTAGATAGAAGGTTCTAACCTGCTGGATGTGCTGATGCAGCTCCTTTTCAAGCCTTGACTTCGACTGGAATAAGTCCGACACTTCAGCCCCGATATGCTCAAATTCGTTACGATCTGGTCTAAGCCCTAGCTCATTCAGTAATCTACGGATAGGTGAATAAATGCGTCTTGATCCAAGAAAGGCCATTCCAACGGAAATAAGCAGCAGAGCCAGACACATCAGTAGAGTGTAGGTTCCAATTTGTGAAGATTTTTGAGTAAGACTCTGGATGGAGGTTGCCGATAAATAGGTCCAGTCATTAAGCTCGGAACGATAATAAGATACCGCATAATCTTGACCTGACAATTCGGTTGTAAACTGTCCTGACGGCTGCTCGAGCTTGCCTTCGGCATGGAGTCCGCTCTCAGATAAGGGCTTCCCGATCAGTTCCTGATCATAATGGAACAGGATACGTTCATTGGCATCTAAGATGATAATGTCTTCCGTTGAATCACCGTCCTTTTGAATAAAGTCCTTTAGCTCACAGGAGGGGATATTGGCGATCGCAAGACCGGATTTCTCAATTCCGGTGGCGGGCAGCTTTTTAACTAGGCTGATATTGTACTGGCAGTTGGCACCGTTCGCATTCTCCTCACTATAAAACCACTTCGACGGAGTAAGAGTCCAGCCTGAATTCTCCTTCATATTTTGGAGACCTTGAATCTCGTCGGCCAGGGGGTAATCATTGAAACGGTAGAGACCTGAGTTTTTGATCATCCAGTTTTGGTCGAAATTGATAAGTACAACATCATCGAGCTTGGTTTCAAAAGACTGCATGTTTCGGACTTCGGTGCGGAGATCATTATAGGTTTTGAAATCGGTTACAAAAAGTGGGCTTTGAAGAGCGTTTTTAAGCACACTGGAGCTGACTACCTGATTAAGGGTGTGGTTGACAGTCACAAGCTTTTGTTCTAAATCGGAATTAATTTGCAAAATAAGCTGCATCTTACTGCTGTTGACGTTCCGCTGTATCTCCTGAGTAGAGGTAACATAAGCAAATACACCGATGAAAATGACAGGAATCGTGCTCAGCAGGAGGACGAAGATCGTTATTTTGCTTAAAAAGCTCAAAGCGTTCCAGCGCATGGACATCACCTGTCTCGATTAGTAATTGAGGCTTCTTATTGATTATGCCTATAAATGGAAAATTCGGCAAGGGGGATGGGCGGTTATGATGGTTCTTTTTAAGCGAGTAGCATGGGGGAGACGCATAATTGCGGCCGGGGCAGGTCTATTGTCCATGATGATCGTTACCGCCTGTAATAGTGGTGCCCTTAAGGCAGAACTGCAAGTACCAGCAGAGGAGAAGCTTCCAATATCGATGATGGTCCCGCTTCATTTTCCCCATCCGCCGAGTGATGAAATCATGGATCGAATTGAGCAGCTTACTCATACGGAGCTGGAGATCAATTGGATCACAGACGGTATATACACAGATAAGCTGAACACGGCACTCACGACCAATTCCATGAAGAAAGTAACCTTTGTGAAGCATATTGATTATCCCTTTATCAAAAATGCGATACGAACGGATGCATTCTGGGAAATCGGCTCCTATATCGAAGAATTTCCGAATCTCCGATATCTGGATTCCGGTATACTTGAACAGACAGCGGTGGATGGACGTATTTACGGATTATACACAGAGAGACCCTCTTCAAGACAAGGCGTCATCATTCGAGGAGATTGGCTTGATCGGCTAGGGCTCGAAACACCGAAAACATTAGACCAGCTGTACGAGGTTATGAGAGCGTTTACTTTTTCTGATCCGGACGGAAATGGCTTGCATGATACGATTGGATTAGCAGATCGCAACGACCTCACCTATGGGGCTTTCAAGACACTGTCTTCTTATTTTGGAACACCGAATAACTGGCTGGTTAAAGGAAACACATTAATCCCTGAGTTTGAGACCCAGGCCTACATGGACACGATGAACTTCATGAAGAAGCTCGTTAAGGAGAAGCTGATCAATCAGGACTTTGCTGTCACTAGCAAGGATGTACAGAGAGATATGATCATTACAGGTAAAGCTGGTGTGTATATTGGAAGCATGACAGATGTGCAGCGTTTGTATGATGAGACTAAGGTACTGAATCCAGATGCAAGATTCACACTTTCGAATCGAATACAGGGACCGGCGGGATATAAAGTGTGGTCTATTCCAAATTATAACGGTGTTTTTTTATTTTCGAAGAAGGCCATAGAAACAGAGGCGGAGCTGAAGAAGATCCTAGGCTTTTTTGACAGAACGATGGATGAGGATGTTGCCAATTTGATGCGCTATGGTATTGAAGGCATACACTACACGGTTCAGGATGGAAAGGTGCTTCTGGATGAAGGAACGTCCATTCTGCGGGTTAACGAAGTAAATCCGTTGTACACATTAATGATTGCGGATCTCAGCAACCCCAATGTAATGCCAATTGCCAAGCAGGAAGCCTTAACTGCATTAGCAGAGGAATTAAGTATGGATAATGAGAAGTTCCTGGTTCAAGACCCGACCCTCCATCTGGAGTCCGATACGTATGCCGAAAAAAATGTGGAATTGGAAACATTGATATCCGATGCAACCTATCATTATATTTTGGGAAATCTTGACCAAGAAGGCTTCGCCCGTGAGATTGAACGATGGAAGCAATCGGGTGGAGAGGATATTATTCAAGAATATACTGCTGCTTATTTCAAGTGAATAGAGGAATTTGCACCGTCCAATGGTGATTCGCAGGAATCACACACATTGGGCGTTTTTTTTGATCTAGTAGAGCAGAAATATAGATGATAATCAGGATAATCATTTGATTAGATGTCGCACGGAGTAAGGTGATATGGGCAAATGATTGTATTCGTACTCTGTTTTTAAAATGTAATGTGAGAGTGCAAGCAAGTTATCCATCAACTTAATGGAGGTCATGACAAATATGAAAAAAAGAACATTCGCCATGCTCAGTCTATTAACGTCATTCAGTATGGTCCTATCTGCCTGTGGGGACGGAGGAGAGAGCAGTTCAGGTAATTCCAGCGAACCTGGGGCGTCACAAGGCGGGGAGAAAGCATCCAGTCAACCGGCAGAGATTACGATTATGCTTCCTCTAAATACAGCCGAAACCCCACCGGATACGATTAAAAATGAAGTGGAGAAGCTGACAAATACGAAGCTGACGTATCAATTTTTTCCGGCGGACACATACGAAGAGAAATTAAATACCTCCTTTGCGACAGGCTCACTGCCGGATGTAACTTACTTGAAGAATCAGGCCACCTTCATTCAAATGAAGGAAGCCATTCGTGACGGACAGTTCTGGGAAATAGGACCTTACTTAAGCGAATTTGAAAACTTAAATAAACTGAAGCCGCTCATTCTTGAGAACACAAAGGTGGATGGAAAACTTTATTCACTATATATCGGTAGGCCACTAGCAAGGCAGGGACTCATCTATCGTAAGGATTGGGCAGATAAGCTGGGCATTGAAGCACCAACCAATGTGGATGAATTCTACACTATGTTGAAAGCGTTTAAAGAGCAGGATCCGGACGGAGATGGACAGGACAATACAATTGGACTGACGGACCGAAATGACCTGGTATATGGCGCATTCAAGACCGTTGCTTCCTGGTACAAGGTTCCGAATAACTGGGGGGAGAAGGACGGACAGCTCCAGCCGGATTTCACTTTTCCTGAGTATATGGAAACCCTCGATTTCTTCAAGAAGCTTCATCAAGAAGGGTTAATCAATCAGGATTTTGCGGCTACGAGTAAAACGGATCAGGTTAACTTGTTCACGAGCGGCAAGGCAGGAGCTTATGTCGGGGCAATGTCGGATATTAATTCCCTGCACAAGGATCTGATCAAGAATGCGCCGGATGCTGTACTGGATGTGGAGAGCATGATTGCTGGACCTACAGGAGAAGCGTCAACCTGGGCAATTCCTGGATATAACAATGTCATTCTGTTCCCAACTTCCGCGATCAAGGATGAAGCAGAGCTGAAGCAGGTGCTAGCCTTCTTTGACAAGATGATGACTCCTGAAGTGGCCAATCTGATGTACTGGGGGCAGGAGGGCGTACATTATACCGTTGAGGACGGTAAGGCCAAAGCGTCGGAGGATCAGGAAAAAACCGAACGTGAAGTGAAGGGTTACAAAGACAGTGTTATCGGGGAACCAGAAACCAATGGAATGTACGAAGGGTATCATGATCTGCCAGGCAGAATCCATGCAGAAGAGCTGACGGTAGCGAACGAGGAGATTGCCGTTCATGATCCTACAGCAGCGCTTGATTCTGAGACTTATACAACCAAAGGTGTTGAGCTGCAGACGATCATTACGGATGCGACTTACAAATATATCTATGGAACCTTAGATCAAGCAGGATTTGAAGCTGCTGTAGCGCAGTGGAAGAAGCAGGGCGGGGAGCAGATTATTCAAGAATTTAACGAAGCGTACGCAGCCAAGAAGTAACAATAGGGTTCTTTGTAATTAGTAGTTATCAAAGCATAAGTAACACCAAAACATCCGAATAATGTTACATCCAGACGTTTCTAGTGCCGCCGGACATACCGGATAGAAAGGGAGAGAGCCATGCAGGAAATCGCCGTTCCATCTGCAACAACGCGTAAAAAGGAGAGCAGGCTGCGTAAAAGAATTTGGAAAAATAAATGGATTTACGTCATGCTGCTCCCAGGTATTCTCTATTTTATGATCTTTAAATATTTACCGATGTATGGACTTGTCATTTCATTCCAGGACTATAAGCCGTTCAAGGGGATACTTGGCAGCGAATGGGTAGGATTTGAGCACTTTGCCCGATTGTTCAATGAGCCGGATTTTCTAAACATACTCACGAATACACTCATCCTGTTCGGGTTAAATCTGCTTTTCTACTTTCCAGTGCCGATCATTCTTGCCCTTATGCTGAACGAGGTGAGGAACTCCTTCTTCAAGAAGACATTCCAAACCCTCGTGTATCTGCCGCATTTCATGTCCTGGGTTATTATCGTGTCGATTGGCTATGTCATGCTGACGATGGACGGCGGGATTGTGAATGAGCTGCTCGTATTTTTTGGCTTCGAGAAAATCAATTTCTTGCTCAGCACAGAGTGGTTCAGGCCAACGTATATCATTCAGGTAATCTGGCGTGAGGCAGGCTGGGGAACGATCGTTTACCTTGCTGCCATTGCCTCTGTTGACCCTCAGCTATATGAAGCGGCGAGAATGGACGGAGCGAATCGGCTGCGTCAAATATGGCATATCACCCTTCCTGCCATTCGCAGTGTCATCATTATTCTGCTCATTCTAAAGATCGGTGATGTGCTGGAGCTTGGCTTCGAGCATGTATATCTCCTGCTGAACTCCATGAACCGGGAGGTTGCAGAGATTATTGACACTTATGTCTACACTGCTGCGATGAAGCAGGGGCAATTCAGCTATAGTACAGCGATTGGGTTCTTTAAATCCTTTGTCGGATTGATTCTGGTCATAATTGCCAATAAGCTGGCCAAAAAAATGGGTGAAGAGGGCGTTTACTAATCTCGTCGGGAGGAGAGAGAAAATGGTTGAAGACAGAACGCTGGGCGGAAAAATGTTCTCGTATGTGAACTTTATTCTGCTTGCTGTCATAGCACTGGTTACTGTATTGCCATTTGTACATGTGGTTGCCGGTTCATTCACGACAAGTGCTGAGATGGCAGCCAAGAAGTTTGTGCTCATCCCGACAGATTGGAGTCTGGATGCCTACAAGTTTATATTCTCAACAAATACAATCTTTCGAGCGATGCTGGTATCGATGGGGGTTACCGTCATTGGTACATTGTTCAGCATGCTGATTACATCATTGATGGCATATGGACTCTCCAGACGGGATCTGGATGGACGCAAGGTTATCATGTTTATGGTCGTTTTTACAATGCTGTTCAGCGGAGGCATGATTCCTACGTTTCTCGTTGTGAAGGAGCTTGGATTAATTGATACGTATGCGGCACTGATTCTGCCAAGCGCCATAAGTGCCTTTAATATGATCATTCTTAAAAATTTCTTTCAGAACATTCCGGAGGGCTTGGAGGAATCGGCAAAGATCGACGGATCGAATGATTTTGGAATTCTGTTCCGTATCGTGCTTCCGCTGTCGATGCCGGCCATTGCAACCATCTCACTGTTCTATGCGGTTACGTATTGGAATACCTATATGAGCGCCATCCTCTATTTAAATGAGAGTAAAATGTGGCCAATCCAGGTGTTACTGCGTCAAATCGTTGTACTCGCAAGCGGTATGGACTACAGCTCAGAGCTGGATTCCTCCGTTCCACCGCCCGACCAGGCAGTGAAGATGGCGGTAATTGTTGTAGCAACACTGCCGATCCTGCTGGTTTATCCATTCTTGCAGAAGCATTTCGCGAAGGGTGCGATGCTGGGTTCGATTAAGGGCTGAGCCAGCTGTTAGAAATTTTGGTTATCAAATGTGAGTCATTCCGCTCCTCTTCACCAGAGGGGCGGTTTTTGTATTGTAATTATGCTCACGATAATGTCTGTACTTATAAGGTCTTGGCTCATCCCCGACCAGAGTCTAGGTTAAAAAACCGTCCCCGGTCCGTTTTGAAAAGAAGCGAATTCTCCTAAAATAAAGTCATAAGGAACACGAAGTAAAAACAAGAAACAAAACATGAAGTAAATCGTAAAGAAGGAAGACAAACAAGAAGGCGGTGATAACAACATATGAGATACAGTAAAGGTAAAAGCTTAGCGATCATCCTGATCGTCGTGGGAGCCTTGATGCTATTCGGAGGGTTTCTTCCCTTCCTTGGAGCAGTGACTAGAGAAATTATGGGTTATCTGGTTCCAATCGCGATGATCGCTCTTGGATACTACGGTGTCAAGAGAGGAAACACCTTAATCGGTTACATCATTCTAGTCATTGGTGTGCTGGTTCTGATCAGCAAGCTGGCATGGTTAATCGGACCCCTCATTGCAATCGGGTTGATCGTATTTGGGATTTACATGCTGAAGGACAAAAGCAATCACAGCAGCAGACGTTACTAATTAATTTCAACAGTTGGAAAGGGAGGTCAGATCAAGAATGGGCGTATTTCGTCGAATGCGGGATATCACCGCAGCCACCATTAATGAACATCTGGAACAAAGTCAAGATCCTGTCAAGCTGATCGATCAATTTCTAATGGATACACGAAATGAGATTGGAGAGGTTGAGAAGCTTCACCAGCAATATTCGAGACATACCAGACAATTAAAGCAGCAGGTAGATGAGGCTTCAGCTATGATTGCGAAGAGAGAAGAGCAGGCTCTGCTGGCACTCAAGGCAGAGGAAGATCATCTGGCCAAGCTGGCATTGCAGGAAAAAATGCTCTACGAAGAAAAGTACAAACAATATATCGAACTGTACGATCAAAGCAGAGATGCACTGACAGAGCTGGAGGAGCAGTTAGACCATCTCAAGACTGAATATCAAGCAGTGTACAGCAAGCGTCAATATTACTATGCAAGAATGCAGACGATACAGCTGCAGCAGCGAATGAATGAACGCTCTGGCCAATATGGCGGAAGACATGTTCCGGGAATGTTCAATCGTCTCGAGGACCGGGTGTCGGATCTTGAGTACGAGGCGAGAAGTCTTCGGGATCTGCGCCGCGGTGAGCAGTCAAGAGAAACCACCCAGTATTCCGTATCGGATCTCTTGGAACGAGAGATGGCGAAGCTCAAGAAGAAGCTGGAAAACGGAGGAAAGGAGTAATTAGATGAGTAAATTATATCGATCAAGACGCGACAAGATGGTAACCGGGCTACTCGGCGGGCTATCCGAAACACTCGGCATAGACTCCACACTAGCAAGACTGATATTCGTAGTCAGCATCTTTTTCACAGGCGGCGTAATGATCTTCCTCTACTTCATTGCTGCGCTTGTTATACCTAAGGAATATATACCACCTTATGACCCTTATGGTCCAGGGCCGGGTCCAGGTGCAGGTGGATATTATGGAAAAGGCAATGAATATGCGAACCAAGGCGGGTTTGCTTCTTATAGAGAACCGCAGAGAGACCGATTCAGCGGCAATCGTTATCAGAGTTCAAACGCTTATGAGCCCAAACAGGATGATCTCGACTCCATGATGGGTGATATTGAGAAAAAGGCATTAAAGAAAGAAGTAGAAGAGCTGCGCCAAAAACTATCGAAGTATGAGAAGGGAGATTTATAAAATGGGAGTATTTAAAAGAATTAAAGATATGACAAAAGCATCGGTGAATGAAGTTCTGGACAAAGTAGAAGATCCGATTGTAATGCTGAACCAATATATTCGTGATATGGAAGCAGAAATTCGTGAGGCAGAAGTTACTGTCGCGAAGCAAATGGCGAATGAGCGCCGGATGAAGCATCGTTTGGAAGAAGCGGAACGTCTTGGTGTACAGCGTGAATCGCAGGCTGAGGCAGCACTTGTTAACGGGCAGGAGGAAGTCGCACGCAAGCTTCTTGAAGAGAAGATCTACTATGATCAAAAGGCAGAGGAGTATAAGAACTTCCATGTGGAAGCAGAGACTCAAGCAAAAGAGCTTGTGCAGCAGCTTCATGACATGAAGGATGAGTTCTACAAAATGCGTAACAAACGCAATGAGCTAGTATCCCGTGCACAAATGGCCAAAGCCAAAAAGCAAATGAACCAAATCAACAGTGTTCACACGATCGAAAGCGGCAATGCATCTCTTGGATTCCATCGTATGGAAGAGAAAATTATGCAGCTTGAAGCGGAAGCAGATGTCATGCGTGCTCCATACCGAAGCAGCTACACGAATAATCCGGTAGAAACGGAGAAACAATTCAAAGTAAATGAGCAGCTGGAAGCATTGAAGAGCAAGCTGAACGGCAAAGCCTCTTCTGAAGATGCGCCTAAAGAATAAGCTATTCAAGTCAGCATGAAGTTATGATAGAATCAAGCAGTGGTTTAAACTAGGTTGAATAGAGCCATACGGGAGCGATATTGTTCCGTATGGCCTTTTTTAAGATCATAGGCCGGCTTTAATGGCAGTAGTGCGATTCGAATTTATCCAAATACATATCGGCCAGTGTGGTCGAAAATTGACATGAGGGGGTGCGACAGATGAGTAACAAAAAGCAGTTTTTTGCAATACTGGCGATAGGGATCGGTCTGCTGATGCTGCTTGGAGATTTTATCAGCTTCTTTACGATTGTCGCACTTCTCTTATTGATTTATGGTTACTTCAAATTCCAATCGGGCAATGCCAAAAAAGGACGCACATATCTGGGAGTCGGCGCAGCCATTCTCATTCTTGATAATTTGATCTTTGTTGTCGGTGTAACCCTGATTTCACTTGGCGTGTTCTATTGGAAGGGGCGTAAAGTCCAGCCGAGAGAAGGCTACATCATCAATCAAAATTTTATGTCCAATTTTGCTTGGGATGAGGAGCCATGGATGCTCAGAAACACATCGATCTGGCATGTCATCGGTGAAGTGGATGCTGATTTATCGCTGGCTATTCCGGAGACGAAGGAGACCGTTGTTTATCTGCAGGGAGTGATGGGAGATATTGATTTATCGATCCCAGAGGATTATGGTGTAGAGATCGAAGCATTTATACTACTAGGCAAGCAGCAGTTCGGGAATGATCAAAAAGGCGGAGCAATGAATCGGCTTGTTTATCGGACTCCGGGCTATGAGAACAGTGAATATAAAGTGAAGTTTGTCATTTCCTATTTAATTGGCGACCTAAACGTACGATTAACGTAATACTCAACAGGAGGGAGGACTCCCTTATGCAATCCAATAAAACAAAAAATATGGTCACGCGTAGTATGGGACAGAGCATATTGCTTGCACTGGTGCTAGGCTTGGTTACCTTTTATATATTTTACTCCTATGGATACTTAATGCCGTTTGATGAGTGGGATCATTGGTTTCAGGCTGGAGCCACCCTTGTATTACTGTTGATTGGACTCGGTGCGATTTATGGGTTCTTCCAAATGTACAGAACCAAGGTGCAACTAGAGAGACTGCGGGAAACCTTACTGCAATGGGAGAAAGGAAGCGTAACGAGGGCTGTGCCGGAGCTTGGTTATGATGAAGTCGGGCGAATTGGAGAACAGTTGGGCCGGATCAGCAAGAAGTGGGAGGAGCAGGTCACCTCGCTTCAGCGCCTCTCCACGCATAATGCTCAGTTAGCTGAACAAGCAAGAGTGTCTGCCATTGTAGAAGAAAGGCAGCGTTTAGCCAGAGAGCTGCATGATGCTGTGTCCCAGCAGCTATTCGCCATATCCATGACAGCTACAGCGGTAGGACGTACGCTGGAGAAGGATTTTGACAGAGCACAGCGACAGGTGGCGTTGATCGAGGAAATGGCTTCTGTTGCCCAATCGGAGATGAGGGCATTGCTGCTGCATTTGCGTCCCGTATATCTGGAGGGCAAGCATCTTGAACAAGGACTTAAGGAACTTGTGAGAGAGCTTCAGTCCAAGGTGCCGATGGAAATTTCGCTTGAGATGGATGAAGGCATTCAGCTGGTAAAAGGGATAGAGAATCATCTATTTCGTATTATTCAGGAAGCCATGTCCAATGCCCTTCGGCATTCCAAGGCGGAAAGGATCGAGATTCGAATTCAACGCAAGGATAAAGCCATTCGGGTCATTATCCGGGATGATGGCGAGGGCTTTGAATTGGATGACAAGAAGCAGGCTTCGTACGGGTTGTCCAATATGCAGGAGCGTGTAAATGAAATTGGCGGCTCGATCGTATGGATTACGGCTCCAGGCAAAGGAACCCGAATCGAAATAACGGTGCCGGTCATGGAGGAAGAAAGCGAGGGAGCATAGTATTATGGAAGATGAAAGTATGGAAGTTGCCATTAAGGTTCTGCTGGTCGATGACCATGAGATGGTGCGGATTGGGCTGGCGGCTGTGCTGGATACCGAGGATGGGATCGAGGTTGTTGGTGAAGCAGGGAGCGGAGAGGAAGGCATTCGTCTTGCTCAGGAGTACCATCCCGATGTCGTTCTGATGGATCTGGTGATGGAAGGAATGGATGGGATTGAAACGACCAAGCAGCTGTTAAAGATGCAGCCAGAATGCAAGGTTATCGTACTTACCAGCTATCTGGATGATGAGAAGATGTATCCCGTCATTGAAGCTGGAGCATTTAGCTACTTACTTAAAACTTCACGCGCTTCCGAGATTGCGGATGCGATCCGCGCTGCTGCCCGCGGTCAGTCTGTTCTAGAGTCTCAGGTAGCCTCCAAGATGATGAACCGCTTCCGCCAGCCGCAAGAGCAGGCCAAGGCACATGAAGGCCTCACTGAACGTGAGATGGATGTTCTAAGACTGCTCGCACAAGGCAAATCGAATCAGGATATTGCGGACACATTGATTATTGGGATAAAAACGGTAAAGTTTCATGTGACGAACATTCTCGCGAAGCTGGGAGTCGATGATCGTACGCAAGCGGCGATTTACGCTTATAAGAATGGTCTGGCTGAGTGACAAGGACAATTCTCAAATTTGAATTTATATAACTGTGCAGCACAATGTAAGGCCCCGAGACTCTGGATAGATGAGCCGGGGCCTTCTATTACTTTATAGAAAGAATTAGATGAGGAAGAGCAAAGCGAGGAACGAGAGACCGAGAGCCCAATCGTAGCCATAGCCGCCGTAAGGATAGAAGCCTTTAACTACGGCCTGCTTCTTTAACTTTTTCTGTTTTTTCTTCGGCTGCTCTGCTTGTTTGCTCTCGAGTACACTCGATTTGTAAGCTCGGCAGGATCTATATTTGCCTTTGCGTTCATCGGCAAGAAAAATATGGGTTCCATTACAGCTGTGAAGTCTGCCGACAAACCGTCTTCCGTCTTTCATGACAGCACAGACCATTTTTCCACAATGCTGGCCTATGTTTTCTGGGGTTAACGGACGTACAGGATACATATCATTCACCTCGTTTGTAATTTAATAGAGAGAATGAAAGTATTGCAGTGCTTAGACCTTCATTCTGTCTAACTTATAAGTATTCTCTTGAAGCTGAACAGGTATAGACCTTTAACCAAGCCCTGTATGATAGATGAGCAATTATTTGAAAAGCCGGTTATAAGAATAAGAGAATACCTATAATAGTAGGAGATGAGGATTTCAAGGCATAGCTTCGCAAGTTCAGTTGTGCTAAAATGTCAGCAACATCCAGGTAACACTATTTAGTTCAAAAAATAAAACTATTCGATAGGGAAAGAAGGAGCTATGGCGAACATTCAAAAGGTTGAAACAATGCAGGCATCGAGTGCGGTATTTTTCATTTTTGGAGCTACGGGCGATCTCGCCCGGCGCAAGCTTTTTCCTGCGATTTATAGTCTTTACCGGGAAGGTAAGCTGTCAGATCACTTTGCAGTTATTGGTCTGGCAAGACGTCAGCGGACGCGTGAGGAGTTCAGAGAAGATGTGCTGTCCTCAATAAAGGAGTTTTGTCGTTATAAGCCAAGCGATGGGAACCAAGAGGAATGGGCTGAGTTTGCACGGCATTTCGAATATAAGTCTTTAGATATTCATCATGTCGATGGGTTTCGTGAGCTTAATGCCTTCACAGAGGATGTGGAACATGAATTTTCCATTCCCGGTAATCGTCTGTTCTACCTCGCGCTGGCTCCTGAGCTGTTTGGAAGCGTGTCTTCCCATTTGAAAGAAGGGGGGCTGCTTGAAAGTACAGGCTGGCACAGGCTGGTCATTGAGAAGCCCTTCGGCTATGACTTGAGCTCGGCAGAGCAGCTGAATGAGCAAATTCGTGAAGTATTTCGCGAAGAAGAAATTTACCGGATCGATCATTATTTGGGCAAAGAAATGGTACAGAATATAGAGGTGATCCGTTTCGGCAATGCCTTTTTTGAGCCGTTATGGAATAACAAGCATATTTCCAATATTCAGATTACACTGGGTGAGACCGTCGGAGTTGAAGAGCGTGGAGGATACTATGACCAGGCCGGCGCCCTTCGTGATATGGGACAGAACCATATGCTGCAGATGCTCACAATGATTGCCATGGAGCCGCCAAGCCGGCTTGTGCCCGAGGATATCCGGGATGAGAAGGTGAAGGTGCTTCGTTCCTTACGTCCGTTTGCTTCAAGTGAGGATGTGAGCGCGAATGTCGTTCGTGGTCAATATACGGAAGGTGATGTGAAGGGGGTACATCTGCCCGGTTATCGCCAGGAGGATAAAGTAGATCCCAGTTCCAATACGGAAACGTATTTTGCGGCGAGGGTATTCGTCGATAACTTCCGATGGGCTGGAGTGCCCTTCTATATCCGAACCGGTAAGCGACTGCCTGTCAAAACGACAGAAGTGGTTGTGGAGTTCAAATCCATGCCGAACAATGTGTATCTTGGTCAAAAATATAAGCTCGAGCCGAACCTCCTTGTCATCCGTGTAAATCCGATGGAGGGTATTTATATCAAGATCAATGCCAAGAAGCCAGGCACAGATTCAGAGATTGAGCCGCTTGCCATGGATTTTTGCCAGAGCTGCATGATTGGAATTAACTCCCCGGAGGCTTATGAACGGCTCATTCATGATGCTGCAGAAGGAGACTCCACCTATTTTACAAGATGGGACGAAGTTGCAACGGCCTGGTCCTTCGTAGACCGTATTGCAGCGGTATGGCAAGAGCAGCCGGAGAGTCTGGCCTATTATCCTGCAGGCAGCTGGGGGCCGTCCGCAGCGGATAATCTGCTGGAGCAGGATGGACATCACTGGTGGCCGGTTAATGGACAGGATGAAGACAACGTGATCTGGATTAAGAACAATGAAGGATGAATAAACCGACTTGGATACATGAATCACATCGTGACATTTAATGGTGCAAAAGCAGAGGCCTCTCTCTAAATTAGGAGGACTCTGCTTTTTTAGGTGAGATAAAATATACAGGTAAAAATAAATAACAAATGTGGTACAATAGGAGAGTTGAGCCATTTAGACGGAAGGTCCTATGGCAAGATTACGACAGGCATGATGTTATACTTTGGAATATTACATTTTTGATGAATATATGAGTATGAGAGGGATTAATGAACATGAGCAAAACCACGAATATTTTGCAGGAGGAGGTCGACAAACGCCGGACGTTTGCGATCATCTCTCACCCGGATGCCGGGAAGACGACGTTGACTGAGAAGCTGCTGTTATTTGGGGGCGCCATTCGCCTGGCAGGTACAGTAAAGGCTCGGAAGGCAAGCAAGCATGCGACAAGTGACTGGATGGAAATTGAGAAGCAGCGGGGAATCTCTGTAACGTCCTCTGTGATGCAGTTTGATTATTTGGGTCATCGTATTAATATTCTGGATACACCGGGTCACCAGGACTTCAGTGAGGATACTTATCGCACACTGACTGCCGCAGATAGTGCCGTCATGTTGATTGACGTAGCGAAGGGTGTCGAGGCACAAACGATTAAATTGTTCCAGGTGTGTGCAAAGCGCGGAATACCGATCTTTACATTTATCAACAAGCTGGACCGTGAGGGACAAAGTCCGTTTGATCTAATGGAGGAGCTGGAGCGTGTTCTTGGTATCCGTTCGGTACCGATGAACTGGCCGATTGGTATGGGCCGGGAACTCTGCGGTGTATATGACCGGATGAAAAATCAGGTGGAGCTGTTCCAAGGTGATGATCATTCCAAGATTAATGTGCAAAAGGTCGACAGCTATGAGGATCCGGTGATTCGTGAGATGGCTGGTGAATTCTTGCATGACCAATTAAAGCAGGAGCTTGAGCTTCTCGATGTAGCGGGTGATCCGTTTGACCTGGAGAAGGTGCTGAAAGGGGAGCTTACCCCTGTATTTTTCGGTAGTGCAGTTAATAATTTTGGTGTTCAGACCTTCCTGGAGAACTTCCTGGAGCTGGCGCCGAAGCCGGAACCTCGCAAGAGCACGGAAGGTGTAGTTGAACCGACAAATGAGAAGTTCAGCGGCTATGTCTTCAAGATTCAGGCGAATATGAACCCGGCACACCGCGACCGTGTCGCATTCCTGAGAATTGTATCGGGTAAATTTGAACGAGGCATGAGCGTTAAGCATGTTCGTGTAGGCAAGGAGATTAAGCTCTCTCAGCCCCAGCAGTTTCTGGCTCAGGACCGGGACATTGTACAAGAGGCCTATCCAGGCGACATTATCGGTCTGTTCGATCCGGGAATTTTCCGAATTGGAGATTCTTTAAGCCAAGGCAGTGAAATTGTCTTTGACGAGCTTCCGACATTCTCACCGGAAATTTTCTCGAAGGTGACAGCAAAGAATGCCTTGAAGCACAAGCAGTATCAGAAAGGCATTGACCAGCTGACAGAGGAAGGGACGATTCAAGTGTTCCGTACAGCGAGCTTCGATGAGACGATTCTAGGAGTCGTTGGACAGCTTCAATTTGAAGTATTCGAGCATCGGATGAAGGCAGAGTATGGCGTTGAGGTACAGCTGCAGCGCATGCCGTATCAATTTGCCCGCTGGATTATTGACGACAAGATCGATCCAAGCAAATTCCGGATTAACTCTACCCTTGTTAAAGATAAGAAGGACAATTATGTGGTCCTCTTTGAGAATGAATATGCGATGAGAACGGCAATTGAGAAGAATCCGACAGCTAAATTCCTGGAGACTGCACCGTAAGGGTTGTAAGAGTTACAGGAATGCGGAGCACCACATACAAAAGAAATCCCTCCGTCCGATAATGGGCGGGGGATTTTTTGCAGTTCAAGGCTATGGATGGATCGATTCTAGGTTAAAGGAACGGGCTTAACCTTCTTCAGATGCTCTTGCAGTACCTGAATCAGTTCATCCTGCTTCCCTTTCGGCAAATCCTTCCAGATCATTTCAAACAGGGTTCCGAGTCCCGGCAGAGCTGCTTCGGGTCCATCAACGGATCCTTCAATCATCTCTCTGATATCCTTATCCGGCTTGCCATGTACCTTGTGAACGATCGCTTGGCGCAAATCCAGTACGATAGACATGTGTTTGTCCCTCCAAAAGTAGTCTTTTCCTGCCTATATACTGTTCCCTGAGCAGAGCGTATAAATTCAAGTTTTCCATTCATTGTGCTATACTACTTAGGATGAATTGGTTGAAAGCACTTATAATAATGAAGAACTACCTTATAGAATAATTCTCTAATACCTAAGATGATATGGAGGTACCCTATTATGGCCAAAAAACAATATGCCGTGATCGGCATGGGCCGCTTTGGATCGAGTGTTGCTTATGCACTTAGTGAAATGGGGTTTGACGTTCTGGCAATAGATCGGGACGAGCATAGAATACAAGACATATCCAATGTAGTGACACATGCGGTGTCCGCAGATTCCACGGATGAGGAGGCGCTCAGAGCGATTGGCATTCGGAATTTTGATGTGGTGGTCGTTGCGATTGGTGAAGATATTCAGGCGAGCATATTAACGACGCTGATTCTGAAGGATATGGGTATCCAGTCTTTAATTGTGAAGGCTAAGTCGGAGCTTCATGGCAAGGTGTTGTCCAAGATTGGTGCGGATAAAGTCGTTTATCCGGAACGAGATATGGGAATGCGGGTCGCACATCATCTAGCGTCGCCAAATATTTTGGATTATATCGAGCTGTCAGAGGAATACAGTATTCTGGAAATGAAAGCATCGTCGAACATTATTGGACAAAATTTGTTACAGCTCAACATCCGTGCCCGTTATGGCTGTAATGTCATTGCTATCCGCAAAGGGACAGAGATGAATATTTCACCAGATGCAAGTGATCAAATACAGCCTGAGGATGTGCTTATTATTGTGGGTCACAAGGATGATCTGACCAAGCTAGAGCTTGCCTATTCAAGATAAAGAAGGATTGAAGACATATGGAAATCGTTTCGGTACATAATCCGAGAGTGAAGGAATGGGCGCAGCTGCTCGACAAGAAGTATCGAACCCGGCAGAATAAATACATGATTGAAGGCATTCATTTGGTTCAAGAGGCGTTAAGCTATGATGCTGATATCGAATGTATAGCTTATGATATGGACAAAGGAATACCGGGAGAGCTGACAGGCTATGCAGATTCACAAGGCCGTGTCGAATGGATACCGGTGTCTGCTGCAATCATTGAAAAGTGCACCGATACGGTGACACCGCAGCCGGTGTTTGCCATCGTTAGAAAAGATGCGGCCGGGTTGAGCATATTCTTAGACAAAAAGGACAGCTTGATTATCGTGTTGGATCGGCTTCAGGATCCGGGCAATGTCGGTACAATTATCCGCAGTGCAGATGCAGCCGGGGCAGACGGTGTGATCGTAGGGCGGGGGAGTGCAGATATATATAATCCCAAAACGATACGTTCCACGATGGGTTCATTTTTTCATTTGCCTGTCGTTGAAGCCGATCTGTCTGAAGTGCTACCAAGAGCCAAAGCAGAAGGAGTTACACTCGTCAGTACATCGCTGGCTGCGGAGAGCTCCTGCTATGATTATGATTTTAGAGGAGCAAAGTGGCTTGTCATTGGTAATGAAGGCAGCGGTGTCTCCGAGGAGGTAAGCCGTCTTGTGGATGATGCCATTATTATTCCAAGTCCCGGACAGGCAGAGTCACTGAATGCCGCAATGGCTGCTACCATACTTATGTTTGAAGCAATGAGGCAGCGGCATTACTCTGCATGATAACGGACTGGTGAATTAAATAGGACAGACATCGAGATGGCAGCGAAACCTTTGGTTTACAAAGGGGCGTTGCCATTTAATTTAGGAGAATACATATGAACTTGATAAGCCGTATTACAGATTATGACATTTTGGGTGAGCGTTCGGAACTTCTTCATTCCGTGTCCAGGTATGGGGCTAGAGGGGTGCTTGTCGATGAGAATTTCAATATTGCGATGATGCATATGACCAAACGGAGATTATATAAGCTGCCTGGCGGGGGAATCGAAGGGACAGAGACGCCGGAAGAAGCCTTTTTGCGTGAAGTAGAGGAAGAGACAGGCTATCGGGCAAAAATTACGCATCCGCTGGGCCGCATTGAAGAGCATAAGACCAAAAATCAGTTCCTGCAGTTATCCTACTGCTTCATTGCCAAATCAGTTGAGGAGAACACGGTGAAGCTCACAGCCAAGGAGAAGCAGCTCGGGTTGACGGTGATCTGGATGACAATGAATGAAGCTCTTACAGCAATGGACAGATCATTCAGGAATTGTCGGGAGTATTCGAGTAAATTTATGACTCTAAGAGATAAAACCATATTGGAGCAGGCTATTACCGTTCTAAGAGGCTTATAAAGGTTAAGAAAATATTAATATTCTGTTAAAAATTGAGGATCGAAACCATGGTATAATGCTCGCAAATCCATTTAAAGGGAGGTTAATTCAATTTCATCGCTTAAATGAGTTATGAAATTGATGGAGTGAGGGTCACAGGATAATGGTTAATCCATAATATGGAAATGTTTAAAATATTGGAAACGGCTATGGATGAGGAGAGACATGATGATGAAATTGCGCAAACTGACGGCAATTCTATTAATACCTGCACTTATTTTGCTAAGTATGTATATGGCCCCCGCTGCTTCTGCGGATGCGGTAGAGGGGGATATTATTGTTATACTCGGGGAGGATTTGACTGCGGCACAGAAGGAACAAGTGCTAGCCGATCTGGATGCCCCTGCAGATGCGATGACAATTCAGGTGACAAATGAAGAAGAACATAAATATCTGGGCAGTCATATGTCTAAGGCACAAATCGGAAGCAAGGCGCTAAGTTCCGCTAAAATTGTAATCGGCAAGCCCGGAAGCGGCGTGTCAGCAACTTCCAATCACATTAACTGGGTAACCAACGATATGTACCTTAATGCGATGATCACAGCGGGTGTTAAGGATGCTCATGTTAGTATTACCGCACCATTTGATGTATCAGGTACAGCTGCACTGACAGGGATTATTAAAGCATATGAAACAACGACAGATACCCAAATCCCGGAGGAGCAGAAGCAGGTTGCTAACGAGGAGATCGTAAAGACCGCACAATTATCCGATTCCATCGGAGCGGAAGAAACGACGACGCTGATGACGAACATCAAAGAGGAACTCGCGCAAAATCAGCCTGAGACGAGAGAAGAAATGCAAACTATGATTGTTAATATTGCAAATAATCTTAATATCACGATTCCGGAAGCTCAGCTGAATGGATTAGTCGATCTGTTTATGAACATGAAGGATGCGAATATTAATTGGAATGCAGTAGGAGATCAGCTGGAGCAAGCCAAACAGCAGTTCACTGATTTTATAGAGTCAGAGCAGGGACAAGGCATTCTGGCAGCGATTAAAGACTTTTTTGTAGGACTGATCGAAATTATTAAAGGCTGGTTCTCCTAATTGAATAGAATATTGTAAGAGAGCACTGCTTTCAGCGGATGGCTGCGAATCATATGCAGGCATCCGAGGAAGGGTGCTTTTTTGTTATTCAGTAAAATATTTTAAAACATAGCAGCAGTTGAACTTGTTGATTACATATGGGAATTGAAAATGGGACTTCCTGCTAATACCTGCCTCAAAATAAATCTCAGCTCGAAAGGAAGATCATAGGTTATGCGTAAAGTGATCACCAGATGTGTTATCGCTTCTGTCCTCCTCCTCACCTCTTGTTCAGATCATGCTGATAAGGAGAAGGAGACTGAGGATGCATATAATACACAGCAGATCCACAAGCCCGATAAGAAGCAGCAGGAACAGCTTGAGGACCATGTCGCAACGCCTAATCAGGATACCACTCGCGAGGAATTGACAAGCCAATCAATGCCAGAGCTGCCTCGTGCTCAGTTGACCAATAAGGTTGAACTGGAATATATCGAGTACGACAGAGATGTAGTGTCATATGAAGACTTAAACAAAAGACCTGAGCTTGAAGAATGGCAAACCGCTGAGATCCTGGAATGGTATAACCGTATAGTACCCGAAACACTGGAGCAGGCAGGTCAGCTAGAGCTAATACCAACTGTGCAAATGGCCATTCAATTACCACGGAATAAGGAAGTCAAGGTATTATATGCGATTACCTTTCCTGATAAGGTGTATCTGCAGCTGCGATCATCTGAAATAATAACGTACAGAACTGACGCAGAGGATATCAAGCTGCTTCTGGAGACACTAATATTGGATGGACCTTATCAGCCCATCGAAGGTATAGAATATCGGGTTCTAACCGAGGAGTATCTTGTGAATGACGATCCGGACAATCCAAATACTAGTGTATTCTATCGGGAGTATAGAGTGTATAAGGACTATATGACAGGGTCTACACATGGGGTTAGTTTAGATCGAGTTGAAAATATAAGTGAGGCCAAAAAAGCGCTAAAAGGATTTGGCAGTCTTAAGCTTCCTCCTAATACCATTGTCAGCCCGAAGATATTGAAGCAATGGCAAGCCGAAGGATATTATCCTGTTCAGGAATATTCCGAGGAGTCTGAAAGAGGGCTGACTTATGATGATCTTCTGGAACAAGGCAAATAGCCATTGAGGTAGAGTAACGCGTATTAGCGAAAGTTTGATGGCCAGTTCCAAAAGTTTGACTGTACCGCTTCAATTCAGATAAAGATCTAAGAGGTAGATAGCAATTTAGGATAACCCCCGTAACTGCTTACGGGGGTTATTGCTGCATGGATCCGTCTTTGTCTGCGTTAAGGACTACAGCCACTTCTTCGCCCATTGTCCAATGGAGCTCAAAGCACGTGCAAGCTCTGTCCCTTTGCGGGTAAGTGAATATTCGGTACGGACAGGTCGATCAGCAATGACATTCCGAATGACAATGCCTTCTTCCTCGAGTTCTTTCATTCGTTCGTTCAGAACGCGTTTGCTTAAGTCGGGGATAACAGCATGTATTTCACTGAAACGCTTGGGCTCCTCCATTAAGGTGTGAACAATAGGCGCAACCCATTTCCGACCAATAATTTGATACGAACGCGAGACTTTCTCACACATCTGCATATGATTTGACGTCGATTGTTCATCCATTTCAAGGCCCCCTTATGCACTTGATTATTAAAAGTAACTTCTATTGTACATGGAGCTATTCCAGAAAGTGAAAAAACAGTTATTAGAATTATTTATAGAATACCATGGAAAGCGCTATCATAACAGAAAAATTTTATTGTTCACAGATTCGACATTTTTTGTTGACGAAAGGTGTCAGCTGGGTGTATGATAATCACGTTAATTCATTTGGTTACAAATAATAACCAACATCGAACGGAAATAGTAATTTCTTATAGGTAATACATGTGGTGTTGATTATGGAAATAAGTGCGTATTATCGTTGCGTAATTTTCACATGATAACTAGCGCACAATATAGGTAGAGACACGGGAGGCATATCAGAATGGATTCAATGACTTTTGTCCTGTTCGGGGCTACTGGCGACTTAGCCAAGAGAAAAATTTACCCAGCACTATACAACCTGTATGTTGATCAAAAAATGCCATCATCATTTTCTGTTATTGGTCTAGGAAGAAGAGAAGTGTCCGATGTGGATTTCCAGGCGAGAGTTGAAGCCTCACTTCATACATTCTCTCGCCGTTCTCCAGAGGATGCCGCTAAGGTACGTGATTTCCTAGGCGCTTTTCGTTATACATCGCTTAACAATACCAAGCTTGAAGATTACAAGAAGCTGCTTGAAGTGGTTGAAAAACGTGAGCAGGAGCTTGGCATTCCACAAAATCGGATGTTCTATTTGTCGGTTGCTCCAGAATTTTTTGAGCCCATTGCCGAAAATATCAAAGAGAGCGGGCTTGGTTCAGGCCGCGGCTGGAAACGGCTTATCATTGAGAAGCCATTCGGTCATGACTTGGCATCTGCAATACAGCTGAATGAGAAGCTGAACAGTACTTTTGCAGAGGAAGAGATTTACCGTATTGACCATTTCCTCGGTAAACCCATGGTTCAGAATCTTGAGGTACTAAGTGCAACGAATCCTGTCATGCATGCATTGTGGGGAAATCATTATATTTCGAATGTGCAAATTACCGCAAGTGAAACCGTAGGGGTCGAAGAGCGGGCAGAATACTATGACCATACTGGAGCCGTAAGAGATATGTTCCAAAATCATATGCTGCAGCTGCTCATGATGATCTCACTTCACCTGCCGAAGAAATCTTCTCCAGATGAGGTTCGTGCGAAGAAGAGAAATACGGCACAGTCTTTGATTCCGCTGGATGAAGAAGCACTTGATCGGCATATTGTAAGAGCGCAATACCAAGCAGGTGATTTACAAGGTAAACCCGTAGTTGGTTACCTGGAAGAGCCCGGTATTGAAGCAACTTCCAAGAACGACACGTATTTCGCAGCACGCTTGTTCCTGGATGATCCATTCTGGACAGGAGTTCCTTTCTATATCCGTACAGGTAAACGTCTGAGTGAAAAATCGACACGAATCGTAGTTGAGTTCAAGCAGCCGCTAAGTGCGGGAACGTCTAATGGTGAATCGGTATCTGCTAACTTGCTTACCATCGATATTGGACCGAAGGAAGGCATGCGCCTGACGCTGAATTCTAAGAGCCCAATGCATCATGATACGATTGAGCCGATGGAGCTTAGCTTCAATTCCTCGTATGACAACGTACCTGAAGCTTATGAGAACCTCATTTTTGATGCGCTTCGTGGTGATGCCACATTCTTCGCGCATTGGGATGAAGTAGAGCTGTCATGGAGATGGGTAGAGCCGATTCTTAAAGCCTTTGCTGCAAATGAAGTTCCACTTCACTATTATGCGGCGGGAACAGAAGGTCCTGCGGCAGCGGAAGAACTGCTTGCACAGGACGGAAATCGCTGGCATTAATCATTGTTCTAAAACGTTATCCGGCTGATATGCAGCCGATGACATAGATTGTTGGACAAAAAACAGAGAAGATCTAGGAGGCAACATACATGAAGGTAGGACTTATTGGATTAGGAAAAATGGGATTAAACCTGGGAAAAAACTTGATTGATCATAAGCATGAAGTCGTGGCTTACGACTTGAATGCAGGTGCTGTCGAAGAAATGAAGGGTTACGGTGCAACAGGTGCTTCTTCTTACAAGGAAGTTATTGATCAGCTGGAATCACCGCGCATTCTGTGGATCATGGTTCCGCATGCTGTCGTGGATAGTGTTATTGCTGATCTTACTCCTCTGCTGGATAAAGGGGACATCGTCATTGAAGCAGGTAACTCACACTATAAAGAATCCATTGCCCGCTATGATCAGCTCAAAGCGCACGGCGTTCATTTCATGGACGTAGGTACTTCTGGCGGTATGGAAGGCGCAAGAAACGGCGCTTGTTACATGATCGGCGGAGACGAAGAAGCATGGAGCATCGTTGAGCCTCTGTTCAAAGATACCTCTGTAGAAAATGGCTATCTGTATGCTGGCAAAGCAGGCAGCGGTCACTTCCTGAAAATGGTCCACAACGGTATCGAGTACGGTATGATGGCTTCCATCGGGGAAGGCTTCGAAGTGCTTGAGAAGAGTGACTATGATTTTGACTACGAAAAAGTAGCGCGTGTATGGAACAACGGATCGGTTATCCGTTCCTGGCTGATGGAGCTTACAGAGCGTGCATTCTCCAAAGATTCAAACCTAGACGAAATCCGTGGAGTGATGCACTCATCCGGTGAAGGTAAATGGACGGTTGAAACGGCATTTGATCTGCAGGCAGCTACACCGGTTATCGCTCTGTCCCTTCTGATGCGTTACCGTTCCCTTGAGAACGATACGTTCACAGGTAAAGTCGTTGCTGCACTTCGTAACGAATTTGGCGGACATGCAGTAGAGAAGAAATAAGAATGTAGTTCTCTTTGAATGGATAGGGATGGAAGAATGATCTCTGTTGATGTATCATATACACTACGAACTTATCCTGAGAAGGAATTTCGCTTTTGAGCGAGGTTCCTTCTCTTTTGTTTTTTATGACCAGGCTTACAGCTTGATCTTCTTTTTTGGAACCTGACTGCATAAGGATAAATGGACACACCTCTCTTGAGGGAGGAATGCGAAGCATGGCATTCAAACGAGGAAGATGGCGTACACAGCGTCAAAAAACCGGGGGTCAGCGTAAAAAGTGGATTTTGATTGTACTGTTGGTGATTGTCATTGTGACCATCCAGTCCATTAGTTATGTGGAACGGAATTTGAAGCCCCCTATTATGCATCTGGCAAAAATCAGAGTGAAGCAGCTTGGGACGGAGGCCATTAACAAAGCGATTACGAGTCAAATCTCTGCAGCGGGTCCTTCTAACGAGCTGATTGATTGGAAGACGGATGCGGAGGGGAAAATCAGCGGATTCATGCTGAACTATAACGAGCATATGCGGATAACCTCGAGCGCGTTGTCTGTCGTTCAGACCACACTTCAGGAAATGGAGACGATTGAGGATCACGTTCCTGTAGGGCAAGCGCTGGGCAGTCCACTGCTGTCCTCCTTCGGACCCAAAGTTCCGATTCGGATCGAGCCGCAAGGCGCAGTCAAGGTTGACCTCAATACAAGGCAGCAAAATGCCGGCATTAATATGATTCTGGTCGAGGTATACATTCATATTGTGGCAGAGGTTGCTGTTGTCGTCCCTCTGGATATGGAGCCGGAAGTGGTCGACACGGAAATTCCGATTTCGTATTTGTTAGTTGTAGGGGATGTACCCATGTATTATTACGACGGCAAGGGCAATCCAGTTGGAGAGAATGGAGCTAACGCGCCAAGTATTGCGATCCCATCCCTGCCAGGCGGAACAGTGCCTAATACGGGGGTAACCACTCCAGACGCAGGAACAACTGTCCCTAGTGAGGAGGAAGAGAGCGAGCTGTACATGGAGGAGCCAGACTTATCCTTGCCAACAGGTAATGAGTGAATTCATATCTAATGAAAGAGCTTGCAGTCATGCGAGTGAATTCATATCTAATGAAAGAGCTTGCAGTCATGCGAGTGAATTCATATCTAATGAAAGAGCTTGCAGTCATGCGAGTGAATTTATATCTAATGAAAGAGCTTGCAGTCATGCGAGTGAATTCACATCTAATGAAAGAACTCGCAGAACAGGAGTGAGTACTTTTCCTCTTGGTTCTGCGAGTCGCTTTTATTTTTTGCTGTTCTTCTTAGCTTTACGTGCCCGATACTCGTCATTCTCCCATTGTCTGAGTGAAGGATAAGGGTCAAACGACCACTCAGTTAAGCCGCTGTCACGATAAATACCATAATGCAAATGAGGAGGGAATTTCCCCTGCGTACCCGGCTTGCCGTAACCTGAACTGCCCACCCATCCGATGGTTTGTCCTGGAGTGACCAGACTGCCCACATGAACCGATTTATCAAAGCCTGAGAGGTGTGCATAATAGTGATAATGGTTATCCAGGTCTCTTATTCCCACACGCCACCCTCCAAATGGATTCCAGCCTTTGATCTCAATGACCCCATAGCATGTACTTCGAACAGGATATCCATGAGGTGCAAACAGGTCTGTTCCTTCATGAATTCTTCGGCCGCCCCAGCTTCGGCTCGTTCCCCAGGTGCTGCGATAGGAGTAGGAATTGCCTATCGGCAAAGGAAAAGCATGCTGAGCGAGATCAAGCGTATCAAAATGCTTATAAATTCTCGCAAATTGCTGGATGCGCTGCACGGATCTCGAATTTTGATAATACTCCCACAGGGCAATACCTAGATCGTCTGAGGATAAACCATACTTGGATGTAATTCGGGCCATGCTGTAGAGGACATCATAGTCATTGTTGGGATCGGCGATATTGTCACCAGTACCATCTAAGCCATATCCGCCGAATACCTCGATGGATAATGGATTTCGATCTAAAGAATCTGGATTTAAGATACCGGACCAGAGCTGAGGTTCAAAAAACACCCCGGTCAGCCGCTCTTCATGAGCGCGGTCCTTCGGATGTGCCTTCGTCATCGTACGCTCGTACTGATCAATGGCCGCCAAGTAATACCATGGAACACCGCTGACTGCGCTGATTTGGTCATACAGAATTTTGCGTTCCTTATAGATCTCTTCTTTGGCTAGAGGTTTCGTCTCTTCACTTTTTGCATACACATCGGTTACTGACGAAGCAAAGAGGGAAGCGGATATTATCAGTGTGACGCCGAGGTTCAACCATTTTTTCTTCTGAATCCGTATCAAAAAAGCCAATCCTCCTTTCGTCATATTTTTCATTGTATTTAGGTTCACACATCAGCATCGTTTTTATCCGTCTTTACAGAAAAAAGCTGGAGTTTAAGTCCTACAAATTATTTCAATTTGGAGCTTATTCCCATAAATCCATGTTATAATGTGTTCCATGCGAAATTTCCAACTTGATATAGAAAGAAGGGTCTCTTTTGGCGAATAAAGTAAAAGAACCAAAACCCGATTGGATCAAAATCAAGCTGACGACGGGAGATAATTATCAAGAAATTAAAGATATGATGCGTTCAAAGACGCTGCATACGGTATGTGAAGAAGCACGTTGTCCGAATATTTACGAATGCTGGGCTAATCGAACAGCGACTTTTATGATACTGGGAGATATTTGTACAAGAGCCTGCCGATTCTGTGCGGTTAATACAGGGCTGCCTACAGAGCTGGATTTGAAAGAGCCGGAGCGAGTAGCGGAAGCAGCAGAACAAATGAACCTGAAGCATTGTGTTGTCACCAGTGTGGCCAGAGATGATCTTGCAGACGGAGGAGCTTCCATCTTTGCAGAGACCATTCATGCCATTCGCCGAAAACTGCCTTTTTGCAGTGTAGAGGTATTAATTCCGGATTTTCTCGGAAATGAAGAGGCTTTAAAGATCGTGATGGACGCTAAGCCGGACATCCTTAATCACAACATGGAAACGGTCGAGCGCTTGTCTGACAAAGTTCGGGCAAAGGCCAAGTACAAGCGATCCCTTCAGCTGCTTGAACGTGCCAAAAAAATGCAGCCTCAAATTCCAACGAAGTCCAGCATTATGCTCGGATTGGGGGAGACTTGGGAAGAAATACTGCAAACGATGGATGATTTGAGAAGCGTAGACTGTGATATTATGACGATCGGTCAGTATTTGCAGCCTTCGGACAAGCATCTGTATGTTGAAAGATACGTAACACCAGAAGAATTCTCCAAGCTTAAGGACGAAGGCCTCGCTCGCGGCTTCAGCCATGTTGAATCAGGGCCAATGGTCAGAAGTTCTTACCATGCGCATGAACAAGTTAAGTCTGCCGCGAATGCTAATAATGTAGTATGATAAGAGCAGGCCTGAACCTATGGGCGGTTTGGATAGAAAGGAAGGAAGACGGTTTTGATTCAGATTAGCGGGAAAACTTACGAAGTATTACAGGACTATCGAAATGGTTGGAATCCGGAAGCCTTTCGTGACCGGTATAGTGAAGTCCTGGAACGCTATGATTACATCATTGGGGATTGGGGCTACAATCAACTCCGGCTCAAAGGCTTCTACCGAGATAACCATCCAAAAGCGAACAAGGATACATCGATAGCGGGAATGGTTGATTATATTAACGAGTACTGCAATTTTGGGTGTGCTTATTTTGTGCTACAGAAACTTAAGGAACCTAAAGAAAACAAAGAACACAAAGATAACAGCAGCAAGGAGCATAAAGAATCCAAGGCTGTGAAGGAAGCAAGAGAGTCCAAGGAAGCTGCAGAGCCTAAGGAAGCCAGCGAAATTAAGGAATCCAAGAATTCTAAAGAAACCAAGGACAAAGAGAATATGGAAAAAATAAAAAGCAGCTCCTTATAAGGAGTTGCTTTTTATTTTAGTCCAAAAATGCAGTTCGAACCCGATCCCAGAACGGATATGGACGATATCGGGCAAAGCTGACCTTCTGAGTAGAAACCTGACATTTCACAGAGATCAGATCGTCTACTGTTAAGTTCACATGGTCAATGGTCAGCAGCAGACGTTGAGATTTGCGAGAGAAGATGTCGCAATGATGATGCTTCGGTAGAACGATTGGCGAGCCTAATGTACGGTAGACCCGATTATTAATGGATGCAATCTCTGCAATCTGCATCGCTTCAATGGTCGGATGAACCATGGCGCCGCCGAGGGCCTTATTGTACGCCGTACTTCCCGATGGGGTGGATACACAAATCCCGTCACCACGGAACATTTCAAATGTGACATCGTTAATATCGACCTGGGCAACCACGGTGCCGTCTACACCTTTTAACGTGAATTCATTAAGGGCGATCATAGAACTCACACCGGATTTGCGGCGAATCTCCAGATCAATGAGCGGATACTCGACGATACGAGGGGAACGGGCAGCATCCTTATTTCCTTCAGCCATAAGCTGTATGAGATCCTCAAGCTCGTCTGCTTTCCAATCTGCATAGAAGCCCAGATGGCCGGTATGAACGCCGACGAATGCGATATCAGGAATCCGGTCTGTGAAGGTGTGAAATGCTTGCAGCATGGTTCCATCTCCACCGATCGATATCACAATTTCCGGTGATTTGGCATCGAGAGTAAACCCATGCTCCTTGGCCAATTTATGAAACTGCTGGGCTAAATCAATGGATAAAGAGTCTCCTCTGTCCTGAACATAATATCTCAAGATGAAAGCTCCTTTGTCATCAGTATAACTCGATGATATCCAATTTCAGGAGAGAAAACAATCAATATGCGTAAAGTTCTAGACATTACCTGAATCTTGAAGCGAGCCGTTGGAGGAGGATGCAGACTAAGGTCAGCACAAACAAGAAGAATATTATTACTAAGGTGAGTGCAATTTGATAAGGGACAGCCTGGAAGATGGCCGATGGGTAAGGAAGGGAATGAAAGTGATCAGGCCACAGCATGAAGGATGATGTACTCTGATCAGGCATGACCAATTCCCAGCAGAGAAAGACAATCATCCCGGATAGCAATGCATGGACAAGTCGTGCCATCAAGAAAGGTGCATATCGTAATGGAGTTGGGTTAAGGATACTGACAACCTGCGCATGAACGGAGAGTCCTCCCCAAGATAATACACAGGCAGCAGCAGCCACTTTATACATTAAAGGTATGTCTGCAAGTGTTCCTGCATAGCGAGCACCGAGTGTAACTTCGAATAACCCGCCTACCAGCGCTTGAGAAATCTCTGGCGGCAGCCCGAGAGTCTTAAGCATCAGCTCCACTGTATGATACATGCCGGCCATCAGCCCTGCTTGAGTGAAGACCTCTAGTATAACGCAAAAAAAGACAACCAGGCCACCGACGACGGTAATTAGCTGCAAAGATGATTGTATCGCCTGCCTAAGCAATTCCCCCATCGTTCTACCGTCCTCGATGCGTGCCTCATGCATTGCCTCAAAGGCAGCACGGAGTCGATGGGATTTCACATCGGATGGACTTGATTCAGCAGTCGAGTGCGAATCTTTTTTTCCGTGAAACCGCATTAGCAAGCCTACGATCAGTCCAGCTCCATAATGTGCAATAGCCAGCATAAGTGCCACGGCGGGAAGCTGAAAAAAACCGACGGATACGGCTCCGATCAGGAAGATGGGATCAGATGTTGTCGTAAAGGCTACCAGACGTTCGCCCTCATCCCGGGTAATCTGCTTCTTCTCCCACAGCTTGGCCGTCAATTTGGCTCCAATCGGATATCCTGAAGCATAGCTGATCGCAGCAACAAATCCTCCGGTACCGGGGATACGAAATACAGGTCTCATGAGTGGATGCAGGAGTGCGCCTGTAAAATGAACGATGCCAAGCCCGAGCAGCAGCTCAGAAATGACAAAGAACGGAAATAAGGAAGGAAAGAGAACGTCCCACCAGATGGAGAGACCACGAACCCCTGCATTCCACACCGCTGTCGGATAAATCATCATGAATATGCATATAATGAAAAGGCCAAATACGATGCTTAGCGGAATAACTAGACGTTTCATGAGCATTAGTTCCTCCCGTAACTTCCGTTTCTCATCAACTGAGTCTAGTTAATATATGATCGTTATTGGACAAACAGGACAAAAAAATAAAGTAAGCGTTTCCAAATTAGCTGTAATTTAAAGTATTCTATGATAATATATATTTATTATAAGAAATAAGACTAAAGTCCTTTTTCAAATGTCGGATTTTCAACTTTTTTGAGGATGGAGTGATGTCATGATGGGAATTATAGCCGGTGTACTCGTCTGCGCTATCGTGTATGTGATGCGTGAAGCTCACACCCATCCGGGTGAAGAAGATTGGCGCAGCTATTAACTGAAGGGATGCGTCAAACAACGCTGCTAAGAGTTACTCGATGGTGTAATCTTTATAAGACAAGAGACCTATGAATGAAGAGGCTCTTGTCTTTTTTTGTCTCTAGGGCTAGGTAAATGAGGGATTGTATTTAGTTATGCGGAGTGAAATGATAAAATAGCTTCAAGCTGATTATAGAAAGAAGGCGCAATCGTTATGGATCCTAACAAAACGCTATATGAAAATCTAGGCGGAGAAAAGGGAGTTCGGGCTTTGGTGGAAGCATTTTATCCCAAGGTGCAGCAGAATGAACTATTATCCCCTTTATTCCCTGAAGATATCGATCCTGTTATGGAAAAGCAATATATGTTCTTAAGTCAATTCTTTGGAGGTCCGTCTCTGTATTCAGACGCTTTTGGTCATCCGATGATGAGGGCAAGGCATCTTCCTTTTCCTGTTACGGAAGAACGAGCTCAGGCTTGGCTGTCCTGTATGGCAGCAGCTCTGCAGGAGCAGGATTTGCCCGATTCTGTAAGGGAGTTTACTCTGAAACGTCTCTCAGGTCCGGCTTATCATTTCATTAATACCCCGTCACCATAAACAGGGATCAAAAAAAACGCCAATCTCGGCGTTTTTTTGATGATACCAGCAGGCTTTTGTGAGTACTTAGCCATATAATTGCAAAGAAGCGAACATTATTTACGAAGCGGCTGATCAGCCAGAAAGTAATCCTGGTCATTATCGAGCAGTGTGACCCGATTATTGCAGCAAGGGAAGACGAGAAGTTTCTTTTTGCCTTCGCGAATGCGAATCAGTTCTTTAGGTTTAAGCGGGAGCAGCACATTCTCTTGATCGCAGAAAGGACAGTACTGGACATAAATATCCCCCATCACGATATCATAAGGCCAGGTGTTCTCAAATGGAATCATGAAGTCGTCGTATCCTTCTCGTTGTTGGGAGAAGATCCTGCTTGATTCTGCTCCTGCTTGGCTTCCTCTTTGGACAGCTCAGCCAGCTTCTGCATAAGAATGTGCTGAGGCATATGCATCAGCTGCTCGATGGGAATTCCTAGCTTCTTGGACAATGTGACTGCGGTATCGGCTGATATTTGTAAAGGTCTCATCAAGTTCCCTCCGGTAATAAACAATTTAATCAAAGTAGGTTAATCTAAATTCTGATATAGTATTAGTTATACACCTTGAATTAACGTACTTCAAACATGTTTTGTGTATTTTATTTTAATTTTTGAGAATGAGGTGGAGAAATAGTGAGTAATACACTTGCGCAAACCTGGGATTTGGAATCCGTTTTTAGCGGCGGCTCATCCTCAGCATCTTTTGCTGCTTATTTGAAGCAGCTGGATCAGGATATCACTGTTTTGGACAAGGCAATTAAAGAATATCAAGTGCCGAAGGCTATAGAGGATACATATGCTTTGGATTCTTTGCTTGACCAGCTTCAAGATGCAGCGGCGAGATTATATGAAGGCTCTTCATTTACCGCTTGTCTTGGAGCTCAGAATCAGGATGACAAGAAGGCCGTACAGCTAAGCGGTAAGATTGCTGCCTTATCCGCAAGACTGGCCGGTGTTCAGACGATGTTTGACAGCCTTTTTGAAAGAACGCCTGATGCCGTGTGGTCGGCATGGATGGAACGCCCTGAAATTCAGCCAATTTCGTTTGTGCTAAATGAGAGCAGATTAAAGGCCAAGGAAAAGATGTCTCCTGAATTAGAGAATCTTGCGCTGGATCTTGCCGTTGATGGTTACCACGGCTGGGGAGAATTCTATGATACGATTGTAAGCAAAGTTCGGGTTCCATTTGAAGAGAATGGAGAAACCGTATATCTATCTGCTGGCCAAGCAGCTAACAAATTGCATGACCCAGACCCGAATGTGCGGGAGAAGCTGCTGCAGGACTGGGAGAAGGCGTGGAGCGATGCGGCAGATTACTGTGCGGATACGCTGAATCACCTGGCTGGATTCCGTCTCAAGTTGTATGAAAGACGCGGCTGGGATTCCGTACTGAAGGAGCCTTTGAGCATCAACCGCATGTCTCAGGACACACTCGATGCGATGTGGAACGTGATTACACGGGCTAAACCGACACTAGTGAAGTTTCTGGAACGCAAGGCGCAGCTCCTGGGGGTCGAGAAGCTGTCTTGGGCAGATGTGGATGCTCCGATAAGCTCCGCTACTGAGAAGATATCGTATGATGCTGCTGCTGCGAATATTGTGAATCAGTTCCGCAAATTCAGCCCAAGGATGGCAGAGTTTGCTCAGCATGCCTTTGATCATCAGTGGATAGAGGCAGAGGACAGACCAGGCAAGCGGCCAGGGGGCTTCTGTACAGGACTTCCTGTGAGCAAGGAAACCCGCATTTTTATGACTTATGCAGGCACAGCCTCCAATGTTTCCACTTTGGCTCATGAGCTGGGGCATGGGTACCATCAGCATGTGATGGACGATATGGAGATCTTGAATCAAAATTATGCCATGAACGTTGCAGAGACAGCGTCAACCTTTGCAGAACTCATCGTGTCCGATGCACTGATCAAAGAGGCGAAGGATGAAGAGGCTCAAATAGCATTGCTTGAAGAGAAGATACAGAATTCAATTGCTTTCTTCATGAATATTCATGCCCGCTTCTTGTTCGAAACTCGCTTTTACGAGAAACGTAAAGAAGGACTTCTTAGCAGCAGCGATTTGTCCGAACTGATGGAGGAAGCTCAGCGCGAAGCGTATTGTGACGCACTGGGGACGTATCACCCTACTTTTTGGGCATCCAAATTACATTTCTACATTACCGATGTGCCATTTTATAATTTTCCATATACTTTTGGATACATGTTCAGTATGGGGATTTACGCACAAGCGCAAAAAGAGGGCAGTGATTTTGCTGAGAAGTATGACGCGTTGCTGCGGGATACGGGCCGCATGACGGTAGAAGAGCTTGCTGAGAAGCATCTGGGTACAGATGTAACTAAACCTGCTTTCTGGCAAGGTGCTGCTGATCTCTGTATTGCTGATATTGAGCAATTTTTACGTATGACACAGCATCGAGTGTAATAGAAGTTTGAAGAAGTTCAAGTTATTACTTATGAGTAGGACCTCGACAATTTATGTTGAGGTCTTTTTTCTATATTTCGATGAAAAACCATAAACTATATGTCGAATATTGAAGATGGACGACTGCATATTGCCAGATTTGTTAGGTATAAACGCAAAAATTAGTATATTATTCCTAATTTAATATCCATTTGTTGTATTAAGGAAAATATTGTCATATACTGAGTCACAAGCCCTATATAAAATAGGTCTAATATGCTAAGGAGGTAACATATGATCTCACTAGATCAACTATCACTGCCTAGACAGCTGGATATGGTATTTAAGGAGCTTGATGAAGAGCTGAAAGGAATGGATTCTGGAATTGTATTTGTGCAAATACGGAATAATGTGATTGGTAAATTCGGTATTAAGCATTATCCGGTTCAGTTGCGCAGCGAGATCCATCCTGCAACCGGATTGACGGAGATGCAGCGCGTTTCTTTTCGACAGATGGCCCTCGAAACCTTGAAGCTGAAGAGACACTGGACACATGGAGAAATTACCTATGATTTTGGAGTTCGACAAGGAATGATTGTAGTAGACGCCACGCTTGAGTCCAATTACAATTTAGCAAGCTTGATGATTCGCTATCCACGAAATACATATCAAGAGAAGACTTCTGGTTAATGCAGGAAGTGTCAGAAGAACGAATAGATTAGACCCAGCAGAAACTTGAATTACAACGAAACAAAGCGGCCCTCTGGTTAGAAGACCGCTTTGTCTATCTGCCATAGATCTCTTCTTACAGGAACAACACTTTTCAGTGCATAATCATGTCAGAACAGCTTAGGCTAGATTTATGAGGAAAATTGCATCATTATTGACGACCAGCCAATTGCTGTTCAGCCAATTGAACAAGACGTTTTGTGATGTAACCTCCAAGAGAACCAGTCTCACGGGAAGTGTAGTTACCGTAGTAACCATCTTGTGGAATAGTTACACCAAGCTCTTGTGCAGCTTCCATCTTCAATTGTTGAAGAGCTGCAGTTGCTTGAGGAACGACAAGGTTGTTAGAAGATCTTCCATTTGCCATGTGTTGTCACCTCCTTTGTGCTTTGTGAGTTTAGTATGGTTTCAAAGAGATAAAATATACTCAAAATAGGATAAGGTAACAAGTGGAAAATTCGAGTACTCTCAACAGCAGCCACAAGAGTGATGAGGAACTAGGATTTAGATCGTTCAACAACAAAAAAGCAGCTGAAGCATATGTCAGCTGCTAGTGCGTATTCAGATCATTTATTTTGCGTATTCAGGCTGTATTATCTCAATTGCGGTATGAAGTGAGACGGACTCTCCAGGCTCCATATGAATCAAGCCAGTGAATTCTGTATCCTTGTTCAGATTAGGTGCGTCGGGAAGCCAGGTGTAGGGCTCAATACATAAATAATCACTGGCTTCGCCTTTGGTGAACAATACCCAATGCTTAAAGGAATCCTTGCTGGCTGTATATTTAATCGTATATCCATCATTACGCTGCAGAACAGCAGTATCCTGCTCCATATTTGATCTGTAGATGGTGTCCAGATTTTGTCCTGCAAGACTGATGCCTTCAGGAAGCTCTGCCTGAGCATCTAAACTGGCTAATTCACCTGTGGGCAGCTGTTCTTCATTCAGCGTATATATGCCTGTAACAGGTAAAGATATATTCCATCGTTCCGGTTCACCATCAAGCAGGAACCAGGTATGGTAGCCCATTCCAAAAGGAACAGCATGGCTGCCAAGATGAGTAATACGAAGCTGCTGTGTCAGGAGGGAGCCCTGTAAACGAAATGTCATCTCGAGCTTGAGCGGTACAGGAAAATGCTCCATCCACAGCTCATCTTCTTGAGTCTTGAATTCAGTTGTGACGGTGCATCCTTCTTCGTCTTCTTCAATATCACTGACGCACCACGGCTGTGTGCGGTGTAATCCATGAATATGATTGGAATGGTTGGAGTTTTGGGCGAATTGGTATTCGTGGCCCGCATACTCAAAGTGACCTCGGCAGATACGCCCTGGAGGAATCAGCATCGGAACGCCAAAATGGTAAGGTTTCTGAAGATAGAAAGCGAGATCCTGTTCATCTGGTCTTCGAACAACTTCTCGATTCTGAGCTCGATCATAGATGGATATAATGTTGTTACCGAGGCGGGGCAGCAGGGTGACTTCAAGATCACGGCTGTTTAAGGTGTATGTATCATAGCCGTTCCAAAGTCCTTTGGTCACTTGTTTCATTTTATTTACTCCTTTTCCCACAAAAAATCAAAATACAACTTAAGTACAATTCGTAAGAACAAACTTAAGACTATCATATCAGATAATCAAGCCGGGCTGTGAAAAAGGATCTGTCATTTCCCAATGAAAATAATGTAATCTTTGGGAAATGGAAAGTCACGATTGACAATCAGAGCAATAGATGCTTATGATATAGCAAAGCTCAATTGTAAGATGACGAGCGCCAGATCATACAAATTAAAGCGATGATGAGGATAAGTAAGCTTAGCATTAGCAAGTACAGAAAGCCGGTGGTGGATGCGAACCGGTATTGCATGCTTTGTCTGAATGGACCTCAGAGCTCCCGGGCACAACGAGAAGTAATGTTCTTCTTTAGTATGCCGGACGATGGTTTCCGCGTTAAGGAACATAAAAGGCTGATGAATTTCAGTGAATTAGGGTGGCACCACGGTCTCACGTCCCTTTTATGGGATGTGGGGCCTTTTTGTGTTTCTCATGAACCAAATTAGGATTTGTTTAGGAGGAAAAAGAAAATGAAAACTGTTTTTTCTGGTATTCAACCCAGCGGCAAATTAACACTGGGCAACTACATCGGCGCCATGAAAAATTTTGTAAAGCTGCAGGACGAATATCATTGTCATTTTGTTGTCGTTGACCTGCATGCGATCACGGTTGCACAAGATCCTGCCGCATTGCGAGAGCAATCCAAGGATGTTGCAGCCCTCTATCTTGCAGCAGGCATTGATCCGAAAAAAGCTAATGTGTTCCTTCAGTCCCACGTACCCCAGCATGCAGAGCTCGGATGGATGCTAACCACGCTGACCGCAATGGGTGAGCTTGAGCGTATGACGCAGTTTAAGGATAAATCTCAAGGTAAAGAATCAGTAGGTGCAGGATTGTTTGTATATCCTTCATTAATGGCTGCAGATATTTTGCTGTACAATGCGGATCTGGTGCCCGTAGGTGAGGATCAGAAACAGCATCTTGAGCTTACAAGAGATCTGGCACATCGTTTTAACCATCGTTATGGTGAATTCTTTACCATTCCTGAGGTCTATACACCAAAGGTAGGAGCACGTGTCATGTCACTGGATGATGCCTCCAAGAAGATGAGCAAGAGTAATCCTAACCCAGGCAGCTACATTTCCCTCCTGGACACACCGGCAGAGATCCGTAAAAAAATCAGCCGTGCGACAACAGACTCTGATAGTGTCGTCCGTTTTGATCCGGAGAACAAACCGGAAGTCAGCAACTTAATGAGCATTTACAGCGAATGCTCAGGCCTCTCATTGCAAGATGTAGAGAAAAGATTCGAAGGACAGATGTACGGCGGCTTTAAGAAAGAATTGGCCGAAGTCGTGCTGTCCGTTATCGAACCGATGCAAGAGAGATACCGTGAGGTTCGCGAATCAGATGAGCTGATGAACATTTTGAACGCTTCCGCGGAACGGGCTCGCGAGGAAGCATCCAAAACACTGGATGAAGTCAAAAAAAGAATGGGATTCGTACTTTAACAAAAAGAGCAAAGAAGGGCTTGTGATCTCGAAAGATCATGCTCTTCTTTTTTTTGCCTTTATAACAAAGCCCCATCCAATATTAGCAACGGACAAGACAGCGAACAGCAGAGCAAACCACAGGGAATGGCTGAGAGATACGGCAGTTGCCATAAGCAGAAGCATCGAAGAGATCGCGAACCAAGCGGACAAACCTTTACTCATCATTTTGTAAAATACCTCCAGATCAAAGTTTTTTGTAAAAAAGAGAATAGCGTCAGATAGTAAGAGACATAATATTTTTGCAAGCTTGCACAGCACATAATAACAGCATGAGAAGCGAAAGGAGATTACACATTATGGCATCTCGTTCTAACAATCTGGTAGTTCCACAAGCAACAGCAGCTCTTCAACAGCTTAAAATGGAAGCGGCTCAAGAACTGGGTGTAACCATTCCGGCTGACGGCTACTATGGTAACTACACTTCCCGTGAAACCGGTTCACTTGGTGGATACATCACAAAACGTCTTGTGCAATTAGCTGAACAACAACTGTCTGGCCGCAGCGGCATGTAACATAGACAGATATAATTTGAGGTCATAAGCCTAGAGCGGCGCAAGCCGTTTTAGGCTTTTTGTGTGTTAATCCCTTTGTGCTGATTTTGCCTGAATAAACCGCTTTCCGTCAAGAACAAAAAACGGCCTTCACAGGCCGTTTCATGTCAATCGTACTAAATATTCGAGCTGATGGAGAGCTTCTTCTCCATTTTGTCTTCACTGAGCCAGCCGACGTAAGAGCTGATCGGCTCATAGTTTTTGTCCAAGACGACACAGGCGACAAAAGGATATTGCTTGCGATGCCGGTATCTGACATCCCCCCAACGGACAAAGTATCCGAAGCTCAGCTCTTCCACCTCTGCGACGGCAAAGGACGTGAAGTAGAGGAAGGCTTGAATATCAGGATGTTCTTTGGATTTAGCGACTGCCGGGTGGTCTGAAGAAACGGCGTGCTTTTTCCAAGTGAGCTCATTTCCGTCCAGCTTTCCGATTTCGTAGCTCCCATCCACATGGGCTTTAACGACATGCCAGCGGTTCAAATGGATTGTCGGGATGACATAATATTTGTCGCTGGATTTGGAAGCAGGGTCCATCCGTCTGACATGAGCCTTTCTGGCGAAGTGAACCCAAGTGCGCCAAATATAATAAAACGCTAAAAATATATACAGCACAGTGAAAATCTCAGCAGGGTGGAATACCCCGAAGGCCCACAGCAGGATGGCTGCGATATGGGTACCGAATAAAACCGGATCGAAGATGTGAATGATATTCCATGAGATCCACTTCTCCGTAATCGGCCGCAGCGCTTGTGTGCCGTAGGTGTTGAAGACATCTGTGAATACATGGACGCATACGGCGATTCCGGTCCAGAGAGCGACATGCCCGATTGGAACATCCCTGAATAGAAGTGCAATGGCGGCAGTAATCAGCACAGTCCATATCGCAAGAAAAGGAAGCGAATGTGTAATGCCGCGATGGTTACGTATATAAACGGCATTGTTTTTCATACGAAGCGCCGTGTCGATATCAGGTGCTTGTGAACCAACGACGGTTCCGATCATAACGGCAAAGGCAAGCTCAGGATTAGCCGCAACTACCGGATCGACGTAGCTGAGTCCGGCAAGTCCTATGCCCATAACAAAATGTGTAGCGGTATCCATCTAAGGTATTCTCCTTTGTTATTGGTATAAACGATAGCTGTAATACTTGTTTTTCCTAAAAATGATCTGTTCAATTAGTAGATGCCCTATTCACACATCCTGTATTCGATGAAGTAAGATAAGCCATAAATTTAGATAAATTTGTCATATCCTATTCATATTTGCAAGATGAATGTCAAAGACTTTCTTTTTTTGTTGTGATAAAATTTAGTGCGGAGGCCATAATTCCCCTCCATATGACGCAAAGCAAGGAGGATTATAGAAGCGTGAGTAATCGATATCGAGCCTCTTCCGATACGGCAGCGCTCTCAACCCGGCAAACACCGCCGCAAGAGTCTGTCACTTGGAGAGACTTCGTTACATTGGCTAAACCCGGCATCCTCCGGAGCAATCTGATTGCCGCTTTTGGCGGATATTGGCTTGCTTCTCAATGGGACATTGACTACCTCAAAATGATAATAACCATGCTCGGAACGGTTCTCGTTATGGCTTCAGCCTGTGTGTTCAATAACTACTTTGATCGTGAGCTGGATAAAAAAATGGAACGCACACGGGATCGCGCACTTCCTACCGGGAAGCTTACTCCGCAGCTCGTGCTCGCTTATGCATTCATCCTGGGCATTGCCGGACTAGCCCTATTGTTTGCTTTTTCCGGCTGGCTGGCAGGTGTACTCGGCATATTTGGGATGCTCATATACGTAATTGTATATACGCTGTGGCTTAAGCGCTCCTCAACCTGGAGTACTTCCATGGGAGGCTTCTCTGGAGCAGTGCCGCCTGTCATTGGATATGTTGCTGTGACGGGGACAGTAGACATGGGTGCGATTCTGCTCGGTGCCATGCTGTTTTTGTGGCAGCCGCCACATTTCTGGTCTCTTGCCATTCGCCGTTTGGAGGATTACAAGAATGCCGGCTATCCGCTGCTTCCGGTAGTAAAAGGAGTCCATCGTACCAAAATACAGATGCTTCCTTATTTGATTCTTCTGGTTCCCGTGCCGATATTAATGTATGTCTATGGATATACAGGCATCATTTTTGCGAGCGTATCCTTAGTACTGTCATTAATATGGCTGTTCCTCGGCGTTCAAGGCTTCTGGGCCAGAGACACCGATGCATGGGCCAAGAAGATGTTTTTCTTCTCCATCAATTATTTAACCATTAGCTTTATTCTAATGATTATCGATACCGTACGCCAATAGATTCATTGCTGAGCCCGGTATGAACAGTAATTACACTTTCAGTGAAGAATTTAATCAATGAGCATATAGGAGTCCCTGTCAAGCGTACCGTTGAAAGGACTCCTTCTTTTGTAAAGTTGGCTTCAAATTTATTACATGCTTTGGGGATAATGTAAGATGAGGAGAGAGAATATTATGGCATTGCTTAGAAAATACATATGGACCTGGATATTGCTGCTGATTGCTGCAGCGATGGCTGGTTATCTAATCTATAATGCGCTTGATCTGGGGGAAGAAGCATTTCCGGTGGCAGGGGAAGTAACGGACTTTAGTATGGAAAATGTAGATGGGAGCAACGTTTCACTTGCGGATACAGAGGGGAAGGTACGGCTATTTTATTTCTATTTTACAAGCTGTCCGGACGTATGCCCGGTAACGACATTCTCCATGTCGCAAGTGCAGGATTTGTTGAAGGAAGACGGTACTTTTGGCAGGGACGCGTCCTTTGTCTCCATCTCATTTGATCCGGAGGTGGACACGAGAGAGAAGATCAAGGAATTCGCTGATCGCTTCAAGGCAGATTACTCAGGCTGGTATTTCTTGAGAGGGGATGCCGAACAGACGAAGCAGCTGGCAAGAGACTCTTTCAAGATTATTATCGAAGGAGACAAGGCAGATAACTTCGTCCATGCCAATTATATCGGTCTTGTGGATAAGGATAACAATCTTCGGAAGGTGTATAACGCATCAGATATGGAGGCGGCAGCTCCGGATGTTATCGCAAGAGATGTCAGGACACTGGTAAATGAGTAGAGCTTCCTTCGACTAGAATACCTCTGGATAAATAATAAAAGCCTCAAGGCCCGCTTTCTCCAGCTGTGCGACCAGATACTCATCAGGTGTACCCTCGACACCCGCATAACCTCTTCTCGTATATATTTGCTCTGCATCGGGAAAGGTGTCGCGCAGCATGGCCCTTATTCGTTTGCCTGAACTATCATTGTCCATGAACAGATACACTTCATCATCCTGAACGCGCTTGCGAAGCGTCTCCAGCTTCTCACTGTTGAGCGTACCGAAAGTGCATAGGATGGATATTTCGGGATCGAGCAGCCTGCGGAGCTTGCTGCGGTCGTTCTTACCTTCAACAATGACATGAATCGGCATCGTATGCTTCACCTCTAGTATGTTAAATATCGAAATTCCCCGGGAAATGTTTGTTTATATTTTAGCGCAATTTTGGAATTTGATGCAAAAAAGGTCTGCCGTAACGGCAGGCCTCTTTATGTATGCTTCCCATCGGATCCTTAAACATGCTTGGCTTCCGGATGGGACAGAGTAGACGCTTTAAACTTGTTAGGGAATGGAAGGAGGAGCAGTCCAAGCATTAGCACAATAAATGCAAGAAAGTACGGTGATACGTCCATACGAATTTGTCCTGCAGCGATCGGTCCGACGAAGGAGCCGAGTGAAGTGGCTATCGACTGGATAGAGAACACTCTGCCAAGCCGCACACCTTGACTAAGCTGAACAAGCATGGAAGCCAGTGCAGGAAAGATAATTCCTTTGGAAGTACCCAGAATAAACAGAATCAGCCACAACGGAATTTGGGGTGCAGCGGCCATAAGAAAGAAGCTGAACGCCATGAGCAAAACACCGCTTGCCAGCCTCAGGGTTGGTGAATAGCGATTGAGAAAGAGCATACTCAGCGTCCCGAGAGCACCAAGACTGATGATCGAAAATAACAGACCCGTAGATAGGATGGAGGCCGACCCGCTGCCTCTAAGCGGCAGTTCAAAGAAAAGAATGCCTTGAGCACATGCGACAACCAGCGGGAGTACGAAAAAACGCCATGAAATCGGAAAGAAGCGACGATTCGGGCTGTCTTCTGTCGGTGCAGGTGGTGAATTTGCTGCACTCGTTTTTACAGCCGGGAGTGTGAAGTATGCCATAATTCCGGTAATGATCAGCAGGATACCGAGACTCTGGAAGGTGCCTGAGAAGCCGATACCTGCGACGATAAATGCTCCTGCAGCCGGAGAGACAACAGAAGCTAAAGTGTGAACCACGCCATGCCCAGACATATATTTGCCCTGTGTGATGGGATCCGATGACAGCTGGGCAAGAAGAGTCATACAGGCTGGAGACAGAAAAGCAAGCACAAAGCCGCTGATGGCCCGGAGGGCAAGCAGCTGCCAAGGCGTAACGACTTGGGATTGCAGGAGCAGTACGATTCCAGCTGCAGTTAAACTGAAGATGATATACCGCCGGCTTCCGTGCTTGTCAATCTGGGTGCCTGCAATGAGATTACCAGGCAGATGGGTAAGCGAGTAGATCCCCATCATCCAGCCTATAAATGTAGGTACGGCTCCAAGTGAGAGCGCAAAGGGTGTAAGTATCGGATATTGAGCATGCAAATCAAAAAAGGCGAGAAAAAGAAAAAGATAGAGCCATACGGCCGTTTTCAAACGAACTGCACCTCCTTTTTCGAGTCGAACAAGCATAACCACACATGATATACTTGTACGCTGGACAAACGGGTCTTATACCGTTTTTTTCCACAAGCTCGCGCTTATATGACAGGGATATCGGTAATCATGTATAATATTCGGGAGATTGAACCAAGAGCAAGGCAGGAGTAACCTCGATGAAGACACAATCTTAAATTGACCGATAAAGTGGTACAGAACTAGAGTGTGAAAAAAAGGTGGTCAAGTGGATGGATATTGAAATATGGAAAGAGTTTATTTCGCAAAATTGGCTTGTTATCGTGATTGCGCTGATTCTGTTGTTCGTCGTTATTAATGTGCTGAGAACTGTGCTCAAATGGGCCATTGTTGTCGTGATTGTTGCGGCACTTATCATCTATAGCGGTGTTTCAATTGAACAGATTAGAACAGTCGTCACTGATGTTGGTGCCAGCACGATGGATACACTTCGAACAGAGGCCGCGGAGCTCATGCAGAAGGAAGCGGAAAAAGCGGAGTATACAGTGAATCCGGACGGTACCTTCACCATAACAAGTCCGAATGTTGAAGTGAGCGGCAAGCAGGGCGAGGATAAGGTTAAAGTGTCTGTCCGCGGCATATCGCTCGGGGAGTGGAGTGTTAACGATACGGTTCAATTGTTTATGGAAACCGCTCAGAATCAATAGCTGCGTTTTAGAGTTTTAGAGCTTTAGATAGGCAAGAAAGCAGGTGAATTATGATTGATGCTTGGATAGGGAGCGTGAAGGAGGGGAACCTCATTACGCTTGTTCTAATGATGATTATCCTTATATCGCTGTTGCAGGGCTTTATCCGGGGAGCTTCTCGTTCGGCAGGCACACTGGTGAACCTGATTACAGAGGGTGTGTTCACCATCGTCGGGATCGCAGGTGCTTTCCTGCTATCCTTGAAGCTGTCTCCTGCGGTACAGTCATGGCTATCGGGATACAGTGAGGCGATGCCGGATCGCGATTTAAACACATGGGAGCAAATATATTACACCGTCATTACGGCACTGGCTGATTTTCCGCTGCTGCGGTTTGCTGTGCTGTTCGTTATCAGTTACAGCATCATTCGTTCCATTCTAAGTCTGATCGGCGGGTTCATCAGAGGAATTCCATCCGGTGAAGCTCGCCGCAATCCAGGCTTTCTCAGCCGATTAATGGGGGCGGGCTTCGGTGCTGTCGTTGGAGCAGCAAGATGCGTATTGGTTATTGCACTGCTGTTCATTGTAGTCAGTCTGTATCCTAGCAGTTCTTTCAGCAATTATGTAGAGTCATCACCGATGTATCAGCAAGGAGCGAAATCCGTAATAGAGCCCATATCCGGGACTCTGATTAAGGACAAGCTTCCGGTTATCAGCCAGGCTGCTCAGAAGGAATTTAACGGCATGATGCAGCGCAGATATGAGGTCATTGACCGCAATATTCCTGAGGATATCGAAGGAGCTGCGGCTAAGATTGTGGAGGGTGCTGCTACAGATGAGCAGAAGGCAAGAGAGCTCTATCAATGGGTAGGAACCCGAGTTGAGTACGATTATGGAAAAGTCGAGGATTACGAGCAGCGCGGCATATGGAATGAGCAGACGCCTCAAGATACCTTCGATACGATGATGGGGGTATGTATTGACTACGCGAGGCTCTATGCGGTAATGGCTCGTTCACAGGATCTCGAGGTGAGAGTCGTTACAGGCCTTGGTTACAACGGTCAAGGCGGCTATGGGGCTCATGCCTGGAATGAAGTATACCTGAGTGAACAGGATACTTGGGTCCCTCTTGATCCGACATGGGCAAGCAGCGGTGACTGGTTCAATCCGCCTCATTTTTATGACACCCATATCAAAGATCAGACTGTCTAAATAGGCTGCCGGGTATATTTCGGAATAGCAGGAAAGGGTAGTAGCATAATGAACAAAGAGGAGATGGCTTCGTATCTTGGTCAGCAAACAAACCATGAGAAAAGTTTTAACTTTCGCTTAAATGTGTTTTTTCTTGCGACATTTCTTATTTTTACCGTATTGATTGTAAGATTGGCCTATTTGCAGCTGGTGCAGGGACCGACAATGCAGAAGGAAGAAGCCAATATTGCAACAAAAAGCGTGTCGATTGCGCCCATTCGCGGAACGATCTTCGATTCGACAGGCGAGAACAAAATTGCTTATTCTTCATCCACTCAATCCTTGTACATGAGCTTGGACAAGAATTATAGTCTTGAAGAGAACAAGGCTGAGCTAAGCAGTATCATTTCGGAGCTTAAAGCGGTATTTGATGAATATGGCGATCCAGAAACGACTATGACTGCACAGGAAATTGAAGAAGCGCTTGATATTACGTATCGACAAAATTACGGATATACGCCTAGGCGAATCAAAACCGATTTGACGAACAAGGAGATTGCCTATTTCTTGTCTCATAAAGAGGATTTCCCGGGTGTTGAAGTGGTAGAAGAGAATATTCGCCATTATGACAAGGACACGGTTGCAGTACAGACCGTTGGGTACATGAAGCCCTTCCGTTCGGTGATTGATCCAGAGTATGGCATTGATTTCTATATTCAAGCCAAGGAAGAGGAGGACCCGGCGCTCCAATATCTTGATAATGAAGAGGTCGGATATGATGGAGTGGAGCTGATGTTCCAGGAGGAGCTTCGCGGCACGAAAGGACTGAAGACCTTCCCGGTGGACTCGCAGAATCGGATCTCGGGTGAATCGACATTGACCCCGCCTGACAAGGGTAATAATGTGTGGCTGTCGATTAACAAAGATGTGCAGATGGCAACCGAACAGGCCATAATGGATCAGCTGGAATATTTGCAGACAACTAGCAATCCTGCCGTCTATGCACCCAACGCCAAAACCGGCTTTGCCGTTGCCATGGAAGTAGATACGGGGCAGATTGTTGCGATGGCAAGCATGCCTGACTACGACTCTAATGTGTGGTCAGAGGGCAGTAAAACCCAGGAAGAAATTAATAAGATATCACCGTTCTCCTCCAATGGAGCCATTCGTGAAGTGTATCAATCGTATGGAAGCCAGGAGGAGAGCTATAAGCATCCTTCTTCTACCGTGCTGCTCGGTTCTGTTATTAAGCCGCTGTCGGTATTGATTGGATTGAATGAAGGACTGTTTACCACCTCGACGATCTATAACGATACGGGAGTAGGCAAGTTCGGGAAGAAGGGATATGAATCAACGGTACGTAATTCGAGTGGTCACGTATATGGTCAAATCGACCCCGCCTCTGCCATCGAACATTCGTCCAATGCCTTTATGATTGAGATGGTAGCCAATAAGCTGTTTGATAAATACAACACCGGTGGTGTGGAAGTATGGGACAGCTATATGAAGCAGTTTGGGCTTGGTGTCAGTACGGAAAGCGGTCTGCCTGGTGAGCAGGATGGGTTGCGCGAGTATATCCATGAGCAGGAAACCACCGGTACACAATCAGCTTTGGCTTACGCTTCATTTGGTCAGCAGGGTAAGTATACAACACTGCAGCTGGCTCAATATACGGTTATGCTGGCGAATGAAGGGAAACGATTAAAGCCCCAAATTGCCAGCAAGATAACTGATGAGGATGGGAATGTCGTCAAGGAGTTCGGAGCAGAAATCCTAAATACGGTTGACATGGATGATGCTTACTGGGAAGAGATCAAAAAAGGGATGAACAGCAGCGTGCAAGGCTTTGACAACTTCCCTTATGATTATGCCCGCAAGACAGGAACCTCTCAGCAGAATGTAGGTGGAGTAGATGTTGAGAACGGTGTGTTCATCACCTTCGCGCCTCGTGACAATCCGAAGCTGGCGATTGCTGTCGTTATACCGGAAGGGAAGTTCGGCTCCAACAGTGCTGCGCCGGTAGCAAGGAAGATTTATGATGCCTATGACAAATATATCGGACTGGACGGTACGCCTAAGGGAGATAATGAGGCAGCCGAACAGGATGAAGAGGATAGCTCTAATTAATATTTAATGGAATGAAACAGTATGTCTTGAAAGGTTCATATAAGGCATACTGTTTCTTTGTCGTTTAATGACGAAACTGTAACCAGCAAAGAGGAAATTTATTGTCCGATTATGGTAGAATGGAATACAGCAAAAGAAACACAAAGCGAGGTATCGTATGGCACAGCAGCAAAATCATGAAAAGGAAGAACTTTCGAACAAACGCCGGTTCAGTTTTCGATTGAACTTTTTCTTTTTTAGCTCTTTTATTATCTTTTCTATTATTATTATTAGATTGGCCGTGCTGCAGTTTGTGGAGGGGCCCGTGCTTGCTCAGCAGGAGAGCAGCAGTGTAACGAAGAGTATTCCATTACTTCCTGTCCGCGGAACGATCTATGATGCGACAGGAGAAACCAAGCTCGCTTATTCGGAGCCGATTCAATCCCTGTACATCACCTTGTACAAGAATTACAGCCAGCTGGAGGGCGGTCCAGAGAATCCGCATCGTCCAGAAGCCGAGGCCATGGCGGAGAAGCTGGCGGAAGTGTTTGCTGAGTATGGGGAAGCAGACCGTGAGCCAATGTCTAAAGATGATATCATTAACGCCATGGATCTAGAGTATCGTCAGACACACGGCTATACGCCGAGGCTGATCAAGAGCGATCTGTCGAAAGAAGAGATTGCTTACTTCATGCAGCATAAGAAGGAGTTTCCGGGTGTGAGTGTGATTGAGGAAACGGTCCGCAAATATGATGAGGATTCTGTCGCTGTACAAGCGATCGGCTATCTGAAGACGTTCAAAACGTCCAAGACATTAGCGGAATATGATGCTATTGATAAGGAGAATAGCAGCCAAACGGATCCAGGGCTTGTCTATTCTGAGCTTGAGTATGTGGGTGTAGATGGTTTGGAACGACAGTATCAGGATGAGCTGCGCGGTAAGGCCGGATACAGTCAGATTCCAATTAATCCGCTTAACCTGCCGGAGGAGGGAACGGTGATTCAGCCTCCAGAGAAGGGACATGACCTGATCTCATCGATTAATAAAGACATTCAGGTTGCGACAGAGCAAGCGATCTTGGATCAGCTGGACTGGCTGCACAGTAACCCGGTCTCTGGTAAGCTCCATCCCAACGCCAAGACAGGTTTTGCTGTCGCCATGGAAGTCGAGACAGGGAATATAGTCGCGATGGCCAGTATGCCGGACTATGATCCGAATAAGCCTTGGGATTATGACAAGGTCAAATACATTTACCGGAATGGTACGGTAGAGTCCTTCCCGCCGGATGATACGGGAAGACATCCCGAGTCGACGGTATTGTTGGGTTCAACGGTGAAGCCGCTAAGTGTGTTAATTGGATTGAAGGAAGGCTTCTTCTCCCCTAATGGAACCGTTTATCAGGATAGAGGGATCGCCTATTTTGGACGGGATGATTCAAGTGTAAGGAACTCCCAGAATCATGTATACGGACCGCTGTCGGCTGCCACTGCGATTGAGCATTCCTCCAATGCTTTTATGGTTGACTTAATCGGAGAAAAGTTATGGAACAAATATGGCAGTGAAGGGGTTAACGTCTGGGATGAGTATATGAAGGAGTTTGGTCTTGGCGTAGAAACAGGTGTGGATTTACCTAAAGAATACGAAGGCTTCCTTGAGTACACGAATGAGGCAGAAACATCATTAGCAAGACTTGCGTATGCTTCATTTGGTCAGCAAGGTAAATATACAACCATGCAGCTTGCTCAGTATGCAACGATGCTGGCTAACAAAGGAAAGCGAATGGAACCCCATTTGGTGAAGGAAATTCGTGATTCGGAAGGTAATGTCGTCGAGAAGATTGAGCCAAAAGTTCTTAACGAAGTTGAGTTCAGTGATACTCTTTGGGAAACCATTCACCGTGGAATGAATACGGATGTGTCGAGGGCATTCTCTGGATTCCCATACGACTTTGCTCGTAAGACGGGAACGTCCGAGCAGGATCTTTATTATAATGGAACGCGTAATCGGGTAGATAACGGTGTGTTTATCGCATTTGCCCCGCGTGAGAATCCGAAGCTGGCCGTTGCGGTCGTCGTACCGGAAGGTGGATTCGGCTCAAGCAGTGCTGCTCCAATTGCTCGTAAAATCTTTGATGCCTATGATCAGGCCTATGGACTCGATGGTGTTCCGAAAGGAAAACCAGAGAATACGGAAGGCGATACAACAGAACAATAAGACTGACAGGCTGCCGAGAGTAAGAAAAATCTCGGCAGCTTTTTTTTTGCTTGTATATGGAATAAATTAGTATAATTAGAGTTATGAATCCAATATAACGAAGGGATTCAACATTCAACATAAGTTGGTCTGACAATGGGGGAGGATTCATCTAATGAACCGTTACGAGCAGGAACAGGAAAGGCTGCTTAAGGCGAATAAAAGAAGCTTTCGTCTTAATCTCACCTTTTTTGCTGCCTTTCTGCTGTTTTGTGTACTGATCGTACGCCTGGCCTTTCTACAGTTTGTCGAAGGTGCTGAACTGACGGCGCTTGAGCATGGGGAGAACCGGAAGGCAGTGCCGATGATGCCTGTACGAGGGACGATTTTTGATGCAACCCATACGCCGCTTGCTTATTCGGAGCCTTCGCACTCGTTATATCTCACCCTCTATAAAAATTACGGGAACGCAGACGGCATCCCCTCAGCAAGCCGGATCGAAATGAACCTGCTGGCGCAGGAAATTGCAGCGGTGTTTAAACAGCATGGTCATGCGGATGCGGAGGAGATCACTGCCGGGGATATTGTCAATAAGCTGGATTTGAACTACTCCAAAGCCGGAGGATATGTACCTCGTTTGATCAAAAGTAATCTATCCTCGGAAGAAGTGGCTTATTTTCTCCAGCATAAAGAACGGTTTAAAGGTATCGATATCGTTGAAGAAACGGTGCGGAGATATCATAAGGATTCGCTGGCGGTACAGACGGTGGGTTACTTGTATAAATTCAAGGGAGCTAAGGTAGAGCCGCTGTACGAGCAGATGGATCACCGAAATGCTGAGATGGCTGTTCAGCAGCCAGGACTGTTTTATCAGGAGAATGAACATGTCGGGTTCGGTGGTTTGGAGCTCCAGTATCAGGAAGAGCTTCGAGGTGAATCCGGATATTGGCTCATTCCGGTGGATCCTCGTAACATGCCGATCGGACCGGCAGAGCTCGTACCGCCGAAGAAGGGCCATCATTTGTACACCACACTGCATAAGGATGTGCAAAAGGCAACGGAGCAGGCGATTCTGGATCAGATTAAGGCCCTTCGTTCAAGCGGCAAGAGCGAGTCGAAGAATGCATCAACCGGCTATGCGGTAGCGATGGAGGTGGATACAGGGCATGTAATCGCCATGGCCAGTATGCCGGATTACGATACTAATGTATGGGAACAGGGCGGTGTATCTCCGGAAATCTATGACCAGATTCGCCATATTTATCAGAATGGTACAATCCGATCCTTCTTCCCTTCGGATAAAACAAACACGCCGGAGTCGGTCGTTCTTCTCGGTTCTACTGTAAAGCCGCTCAGCGTTCTAATCGGCCTGAAAGAAGGGCTGATCAGCCCTTCTACAACGTATAATGACCTCGGTTCAGCCGAATTTGGCCGGGACGGATCAAGAGTCTCGAACTCAGGCGGTGCTGTCATGGGAAGACTGACGGTACAAGATGCAATACGCCGTTCCTCGAACGCCTTCATGGTTGATTTGATCGGTGAAGGGCTGTACCGCAGATATGGCAGTAAGGGAGTCGACATTTGGGATGAATACATGAAGGAATTTGGACTTGGAGTAGCAACAGGCGTGGACTTGCCCAATGAATTTCGCGGCCGGATTGAGTATAGACAGGAGGGACAGACAGCACTATCATCACTGGCGTTTGCTTCCTTCGGTCAGCAGGGCAAATATACGACAATGCAGCTTGCACAATATGCGTCAATGCTGGCTAATAAGGGGAAACGGATGGAGCCTCATCTTGTGAAGGAAATAAGGGATTCGGAAGGCAATGTTGTGAAGAAAATCGAGCCCAAGGTGCTGAATGAAGCTAAATTTGATGACAGCTACTGGAGCATTATTCATCGCGGAATGGATACGAATGTGGGTGCTGCCTTTAATGGATTTCCATACGATTATGCGAGGAAAACGGGGACTTCACAGCAGATGATCTATCCTGGTAACGGCCAAGGACCCATCAACGTGGATAATGGAGTGTTTATCGCTTTTGCTCCTCGTGAGAATCCCAAGCTCGCGGTTGCAGTGGTCATTCCCCAAGGCGGATTTGGAGCAAGCAGTGCTGCCCCTGTCGCCCGCAAAATATTTGATGCGTATGACAAATACTACGGACTGGACGGTACGCCAGCATCATAGCAATAAGACCACAAATGTAATTTGAACTAAACATGAGCGACCATTATGCCTCATGTTTACTAGCTGCTTCAGTGTTTATTACTGCATTAACATAAAGAGGAGTCCAAGCAGGAGAAAATTTCTCTTGCTTTTTTTTGTGGAGTCTAATAATATTTGCACTAAGGAAACATTATTGTACTGGTTTAATAAAAGAGTGCATGTACAAAATTATTTTACTTAAGTAAATAACTTGGCCTAATGCTAAGTTGCTCTCTAACTAATGTCTAACCATTGTCTAACCGCACAAAAAATGGGTGAAGGGGAAATGAGAGAAATGAGGAGATTTACAGGTAGAACAGGAAGTAAGCTGCACAAAATGATAATCAGCGTGGCTGTTGTGAGCTCGATGCTCGTATTGGCCGCATGCGGAAATGCTTCGGATGAGGGAAGCTCGGCATCAGCGGATGATAAGCTCCAGATTACAACCACGACAGGGATGATTGCGGATGCAGCCCGCGAGGTTGGCGGCGATCTCGTAGAAGTGACAGGACTTATGGGTCCAGGGGTTGACCCGCATTTATACAAGGTTTCACAGGGAGATATTCAGAAGCTGGAATCTGCCGACGTCATTCTGTATAACGGTTTACATCTTGAAGGTAAAATGTCGGACATCCTGATTAATATTGGCAAGTCAAAGCCCGTGGTTCAGGTAACCAAGGACATTCCCGAAAGTGAGCTGTTGATGGTGCCTTATGGGGACAGCGAGGAAGCAGATCCGCATATCTGGTTTGATGTAGAGAAATGGATTCAGGTTACAGATACGATCCGCAATGCAATGATTGAAGAAGATCCGGACAACACAGACACTTACAACCAACAGGCGGATGCTTATATTGAAGAGCTGAAAGCACTGCATGAAGAGGTTAAGACACAAATTGCTTCCATTCCAGAACAATCCAGAGTACTTGTTACCGCTCATGATGCATTCGGATATTTTGGCGAAGCATATGACATTGAAGTTGCGGGACTTCAGGGGATCAGTACATCAGCTGAAGCGGGTGCGAGTGATGTCAGCGAGCTGAGAGATTTTCTGGTGGAGAACAAGATCAAAGCCGTATTTATAGAGTCCAGTATTTCGCCTAAAGCAATGGAAGCGATCGTAGCCGGAGCAGAAGAGAAGAGACATACCGTTTCGATCGGCGGGGAGCTGTTCTCCGATGCAATGGGTCCTGAAGGAACAGAAGAAGGAACGTACATTGGTATGGTAAAGCACAATACGAAGACGATTGTAGATGCACTAAAATAAATAGGAAAGCCTAGTTATAATGGGCCGAAGGCCATTGGAAGGAGTGGAGTGGGGATGAGCTCACTATCGTATGAACAATCAGGAAGAGATCATTCTCAAGGCAGCGAGCAAATTCCGTTTTCGGTACGGAACCTGGCCGTTGCTTATCATAAAAAACCGGTTCTGAGCGATGTAACCTTCAGCGTGCCGGATGGTAAGCTGATTGGTATTCTGGGTCCCAATGGAGCCGGTAAATCTACGCTGATCAAGGCAGCGCTTGGCCTTGTTCCTACAATTAGCGGCGATGTCCGCATATACGGCAAACCGTATAAGGAGCAGCGCAAACGAATTGGATATGTTCCTCAGCGTGAGTCTGTGGATTGGGATTTCCCAACGAATGCCCTGGATGTCGTCTTAATGGGGCAGTATGGACAGCTGGGCTGGTTTAAGAGACCGGGTAAAAAAGAAAAAGAGCTTGCATATGAATGCTTGAGCAAGGTAGGAATGGCTGAATTCAGCAATCGTCAGATCAGCCAGCTCTCGGGAGGTCAGCAGCAGCGTGTCTTCCTGGCGAGAGCACTTGCGCAGAATGCAGATATTTATTTTATGGATGAGCCGTTTGCAGGCGTTGATGCCACAACAGAGAAGGCGATTATTGCACTGCTCGAGGCACTCAAAAATCAGGGCAAGACCGTTCTTGTTGTACACCACGATCTGGCTACTGTGGAAGAATACTTTGATCATGTACTGCTCTTGAACGGCAGACTGGTTGCTGCCGGACCGACAGCAGAAACCTTCACCCCTGACCTGCTGCAACAGACTTATGGAGGCCGGATTGCCATGATCGGGCACTCCCCATCCGCACCGAAAGATGGAAGGTGAGCCCGCATGTTCGAATGGATAGCTTCTGTAGTGACTGATCCTAATGTCAGATGGATTCTGTTTGGTTCAATGCTGCTCGGCTTCAGCAGCGGACTGATCGGTTCCTTCACCTATCTTCGCAAACAAAGTCTGATCGGTGATACCCTTGCTCACGCAGCACTCCCGGGCATATGCATCGCGTTTATGCTGAGTGGAGTCAAATCCACCTTTTTATTCATGATTGGAGCCCTTGTTGCCGGTTGGATGGCGACCATTGGGATTTCGCTCATAACCCGCTATTCCCGAATCAAGCAGGATACTGCACTGGGTATCGTATTGTCCGTGTTTTTCGGTATTGGTATTGTGCTCTTAACAAAGATTCAGCATGGCGATTACGGAAGTGCGAGCGGGCTGGATAAGTATATGTTCGGCCAGGCAGCCTCCATGGTTAGAAGCGACGTATACATGATGCTGGGAGTATCGGTTCTTCTGCTCATCGTGTGCTGGCTGCTATTCAAGGAGTTCAAGCTGATCAGCTTTGACGCCGGCTTTGCAAGGGGAATGGGTTATCCATCAGCCTTTCTTGAACAGCTGTTATTATTTCTAACCGTGATTGCCGTTGTTGCCGGCGTGCAGGTTGTAGGTGTCGTGCTGGTCGCAGCCTTACTGATTACGCCTGCTGCCGCTGCACGATACTGGACGAATGCACTGGGTCTGATGGTTTGTCTGGCAGGACTGTTTGGTGCAGTTAGCGGGGCGCTGGGCACGCTGATCAGTGCAACAACGCCGGATCTCCCTACCGGACCGGTTACCGTGCTGGTCATTACACTGATCTTCGGTGTTTCTGTGCTGATCGCACCGGGGCGGGGGCTGCTCGCCAAAGAAATTAGGAAGTATAGAACCAAAACGGAATACAACAATCAGCAGGAATCAGTAAATCGTGCTGAGGTCAGTAAATAGGAAGGAGGGAATCAATCATGTCAACATTTTGGATTTTGCTAACTGCCATACTGGTTTCCTCGGCCTGTGCACTGCTCGGTACGTTTCTGGTGCTTAGAAAGATGGCCATGGTTGGGGATGCAATCAGCCACGCGGTTCTTCCTGGTATCGCTATTGCCTTTTTAATCAGTGGCCGCGAATCCCTGTGGATCCTTGTCGGCGCTACCGCGGTTGGACTGCTTGCCGTCTTTCTGATTCAGCATCTGGAGTCCAGCGGGCTACAGTCTGATGCTTCCATCGGGATTGTCTTTACAGCTCTGTTCGCCTTTGGTGTCATTCTGATTAGTTTAAATGCACAGAATGTCGACCTTGATCTGGACCACGTACTGTATGGTGAAATTACGTATGTTCAATGGGACCGGCTAATCATCGGAGAGATGGATCTCGGGCCAAGGGCGGTATGGATGCTCGGAATTACCCTGGCGATTATTCTAACGCTGCTAACTTTGTTCTACAAGCAGTTTAAGCTGGTATCCTTTGACCCTGCACTAGCGGCGGCTACTGGCATTCCGGTAATGCTGTTTCACTATCTGCTGATGGGCATGGTGTCTATGACCTCTGTCGCTTCATTTGACAGTGTCGGCGCCATTCTCGTTGTCGGCATGCTGATTGTACCTGCGGCGACGGCATATCTCCTCACAGATCGGCTGTCCCATATGCTGGTGATCAGTGTTATTATCGGTGTAATCAGCTCATTTGCCGGCTATTATTCCGCTTTGATCATGGACTCGTCCATTGCCGGATGCATGGTAGCTTCCGCAGGTATTTTGTTTGTGCTGGCCTTCCTGTTCTCTCCACTTCATGGAGTTGTCGTTCGGAAATGGAAACAGAAGCGGGGCAACATGTCAGAAGATCCGCTGGAAGTATAGTTGAATTAGGTGTACGAGAATGTAACATAATGAAATGATGAAGTGACAGGCTGAGATGGAATCTCGCCCTGTCCTTTTTGCATTGTAATTTTTGTTGAACAATCCTGTTTTATGTTAAAATGTCGCTATGCCTCTTGATAGGGCGGCTAAAGGTATGATGAAATTGAATCTAATTGATTCTGCCTCATAGAGATATAAGAACATTGGATAAGAGTTGCAACAAACAAAGGAGGTCGAACCTGCTTGAGTAATCATTATCAGTATAAATTGCTTGCGCTGGATATGGACGGTACACTGCTGACGGATAATCATGAGATATCCCATGAGACGTCTACCTGGATTCATAAAGCGATGGAGGCCGGTATTCATGTCTGTCTGTCCACCGGACGTGCCGCGCATCATGCGCTGCCTTACGGTCAAGAGCTGGGCCTTGAGACACCAATGGTTACGGTGAATGGAAGCGAAGTGTGGAAATCGCCGAATGAGCTGCATATCCGCACACTGCTTGACCCCGAATTGATTAAGAAGATGCATGAAATTGCTGTGAAGCATGACTGCTGGTTCTGGGCTTATTCTGTAGATCAGCTGTTTAATCGTGAGCGCTGGGTGGATGCCATTATGGATCATGAATGGCTGAAATTTGGCTACACCACAGAGGATGATCAGGTGCGTCATGAGATTCTCATGGAGCTCCAGGATCTCGGCGGGCTGCAGATCACCAATTCTTCACCGACCAACCTGGAAGTGAATCCTGCGGGCATATCGAAGGCAAGTGGTGTTGCCGAAGTGTGCAAGCTGCTCGGTATTACAATGGAAGAGGTTGTTGCCGTTGGCGACAGCTTGAACGATCTTGCGGTCATTCAGGCTGTTGGCCTTGGTGTGGCCATGGGGAATGCGCAGGAGACGGTGAAGGAAGCAGCGGATCTTATCGTCGCTTCCAATAATGAAGATGGTATTGTGGAGGTCATTCGTGACCATATGTTGAAGGTAGGTACGACTAAAATACAGCCTTAACGTTTCGCACGGGGAAGGAAGAAGGGAAAGAACGTTTTGTCTAAGAAAGAATCATTTATTAAGGGGACGCTGATTCTGGCTGCAGCGGCATTAGTTGCGCGCGTGCTGGGCCTAGTTCAGCGGGTTCCGCTTGAGCATTTGCTCGGGCCCGTCGGGGATGCTTCGTTCGGTGTCGCAAACAGCGTCTATCTTATGCTTCTTACAGTAGCGACAGCAGGAATTCCGAGCACACTCAGTAAGATGGTATCTGAACGGTATGCACTCGACAAACCGCAGGATGCCAAGAGGGTATATCAGGCTGCGCTTATCTTCGCTGGTTTTGCCGGAATCGTCATGACCATTCTCTTATGGTCGCTCGCTCCATTCTACGCCACCTATATTGCTCAGGTCCCGGAGGCATCGACAGCGATTCGGGCACTTGCTCCTGCACTGCTGCTGTTTCCGACCATTGCCATGATGCGAGGATACTTCCAGGGCCGTAATAACATGACGGCCGGAGGTATCTCTCAAATCGTGGAGCAATTCGCCCGAGTGGGAACGGCGATTCTGCTTGCGTTCATTCTCTTGCGGCTCGGATATGCCGATGAAGAGGTAGCAGCAGGTGCTTCCTTCGGAGGAGTGCTGGGCAGCGTCGGTGCTTTTGCTGTTATGATGTATTTTGCATTCAAGCAGTCTCGCAAGGACCAGTCGATGGGGCTGGCACTGCATGCAAACACGCAGGTTCCATTATCACGTATCTATCGTGATATCTTTACGCTATCGATTCCTATCGTTCTGTCATCCCTTGCTGTGCCTGTAGTGAATTTCATTGATTCCTCCATCATTAAGCCGCTTATCAGCGGTGATGTCGGATCAGATGCAGCGACCAATCTGCTCGGGATCTTAACGAATCGTGCACAGCCGGTTGCGGGAATTCCACCGATTCTCGCTATTGCGCTTAGTCAGTCGCTTATTCCTATTATCGCCGCAGCTTATGCCAGAAAAGATGAAAGTCATCTGCGCGGACAGGTTACCCTGGCGATGCGAATTGCCATTATGACAGGTATGCCAATGGTCATTGCACTTACCGTTGCTGCATATTCCATCAATGGACTCTTGTTCAGTTCGTTGGAAGGTGCCGGCGTGGTGGCGATGCTGACGTTCGGAACAATCTTCCAGATTACAATGATGACGTCGAATTCCATCCTGCTTGGAATCGGCAAACCCAAAATTACCATGGTTACCGTCTTTATAGGAATCGTGGTGAAGCTTGCCGCGAGCTTTGCGCTTGCACCGTTCTTCGGCATCTATGGCATCATCGCTTCAACAGGTCTCGCATTCCTCATTATTACGGCATTAAATGTGCGTGTTCTGAAGAAAACGGTCAGCTTCTCCATCCTTGGCTCAAGGTGGGCAGGATTTGCTGCAACCGTCGTGCTCTCGGCAGGGATAGGGTACGGGCTTCATCAGCTGGGTCTGCGAATGGCTGATCTGATGCCGTCTAGACTTGCTTACTTGATTAACTGCGGAATCGTTGGACTGGCTGTTCTTATCAGCTATTTTGTTCTGCTTATCCTTCTCGGCGTATTGCGAGAGGACGAGCTGAAGAGTTATCCGCGTATCATTCAGAAGGTGCTCCGCCCGCTGATGCGATTGAAGCGTTCGGGTAATCAGGGAGCAAGAGGATAACATAGTGAGGGTTTGAATACTACGTATATAGAAAAAAAGGCATCGTTTCATTACCACATGAAGCGATGCCTTTTGCTATCTATATCAATCGATCCAGGTCATGCATCATGGCCAGCTTGGATAGACTGTTCCTATGCTCATGGCTGATCTCGAACAGCTTGGGTCGTCTTGGAACGGTCAGATGACCAAGACTATCGGTTTGAGTCAGCCAGTCTTCCCGTGATATTTTCTCATACGGCAAGTCCTGCCAAACGTTTAATAGTTTTGGGCTGTACAGCTTGTTCCCTGACGGGAGCGCTTCATTACGGCTCAGCATAGGAGATACGAGAGCCTCGTGTGTAGAGAGCTCTTTTTGATCTGTGAAAAACTTAGGCCAGTATTCACTTCTTGAGCCTTCATGAGGGACGGCATATGCATAAGCAGCAGCCCGGTCCAGCACCTGCTCGTGTCCAAATAGCAGCGCATACAGATTCTTGCCAAAAGCAATCCGCTCATGCACCTTACTGAAATTCGACAAGGTCAAGCCAACGAGCTCCTCATTGATACCGAGCGGGATGACAATATGGTTCAGCCCCGCAATTTCATGTGAACGAAAGGACAGAGTAGAAGTCACATGGTGCTGGTAGAACGAATTGCGTATGACGCGATACTCAATATAATTCTGTTCATTAATGATGAGTCCAACCGTCAGCAGTGCACTGTCCCTATTCAGCCAGAAATGCTCCCAGAAGGGAACCATGAAGGAGGAAATGTGAAACTCCGATAGCAAATGAAAGTAGCTCCGGCCCTTTTCCTTACTTTTCATATATAGCAGCAGCTGTGGGTAAGCGTCTTGAAAAATAAGTGCGTTGCACCGTTCAAGCAGCAGGTATACCCTTTCTTTTTCTTGGTCATTCAGGATGATCTTCAGCAATCCGCTGTGTAGATCTGTCATATTGTATCCACCGTTCCGGGATACGAAGTGAGCGAGAAGTGCCCAGTGCAGCTCCGGATAAGACTTGTAGCAGGCGAGGTAAGCTGCTGTTCTTGAGACATTGCTCCGGTTGTGATATTTCGTCAGCTCTTTGATCTCCTGAACGAGCTCCAGCTCCTCTACACTGTAAGGGTCAAGCTGGCTGCTCCGAAGGGAGGCTGTCTGAACACCAGACGTTCTCACACTTGCCATCATATGCTCAAGCTGTTGCTGTATCTGTACGGCAGAAGACGTCTGCCACGTCAGGGAGAGAAGTGGATGACGCAGTTTTTTGGAGGCTTCCCAGGCTGATCTCTTCCCAGTGATCATTTCCTTGATCGTGACCGGAATCGTTGTAATCAGCTGCCAAATAGAAGGCTTGGCCTGCGCTTGGTAATCTGGATGGTCCATCATCATATCTCCCTTTCGTTGAATCGTCTCACGATGCTTACTTACGATGTTTACTAGTATGCACACAAAATTTGACTTCCACTCTATTCTTTGCTTCACTAAGGTAAGATAAAGGTAAATAGCAGAAAGGATGGTACACATGAAATTAATGAATTCCAAGGCTGAATTTGACGTATCTATACAATCCTCCAACCTGGTCGTTGCTGTATTTAAGGCGGATTGGTGCGGTGACTGCACCTATATCAATCCATTTATGCCAGAGGTTGAGGAGAAATATGCCGATTCCTTATCGCTTATTCAGGTGGATGTGGATAAAGTGGAGGAGGTCAGTCAGGAGCAGAACATTCTGGGCATTCCGAGCTTTGTTGCTTACACGGATGGCCGGGAATTGATTCGTTTCGTTAATAAAAACCGCAAATCACGCGAGGAGATTGAGGCCTTCCTGGATCGTGCGGTTGAAGTGTACAAGTCCATTCATAAATAAGAAACTCAAAAAATACACCGTTCTCCTTCTTCCGAAGGGAGCGGTGTTTTGCTGTGTAATGATGGATATACTGAGATGAGTGCAATGATTTGTGATTGATTTGGCAGCTCAGCGTGTTATGAAATAGATTTTATGCGTTAACATTTTGTCACAATCGGTTTATGCTGCGGATTCTTTTATCCGGTATAATTGAAAAAGAGCTGATGGATAGCTTCACCATATTTTATAACAGCAGGTGAATGAAGTTGAAACATATCAAATTGTTAAAATGGGTCAGTTTCGTGACGACCATATTCATGTTTTTTGCCACCTTTGGCGGCGGAGTCGTTACCCGGACCGAGTCCGGTCTCGGCTGCGGCAATGAGTGGCCGCTGTGTCATGGTAAATTTGTACCGGCGCATACACTTGCTTCACTTATTGAGTATTCCCATCGCATAGTAAGTTCCACAGCCGGGCTGCTTGCGGTTGCGACCTTTGTACTATTCTGGATGTACAGCAAGAAACGCCGTGATTTACAGATATTTGCGTTATTGACGTTAATATTTGTCATTATCCAAGGAGCAATGGGAGCACTCGCTGTTGTCTTCTCCCAATCTCCACCCGTGATGGCACTGCACCTTGGGTTTGCGTTTATCTCGCTTGCGAGTGCACTGATGACAACGCTTGGGGCCAGACAGGAAGAGAAGTTTGGAGGTCTTGAACGGTTTGACAGACTGCCGCGCGTCAGTAAGGGCTTCCGTAATCTGGTATGGATTACCGCGATTTATTCCTACGTGGTTGTCTATACGGGTGCTTTTGTAAGTCATACGAGCTCTGCAGGCGGCTGCTCCGGCTTCCCTCTATGTAATGGAGAGGTTGTGCCTCAGTTGTCTGGCGGAGTCGGCATAGCCTTTATGCACCGGGCAGCTGCATTTCTGCTGGTAGCTGTCGTTGCTGTACTCAGTCACTATGCTTACCGGCACCACAAGAATAATCGGGAAATGCAGGTGCTTGGGCTGTCAGCGATCGTTCTAATTATACTTCAAGTGCTCTCTGGTGTTGGACTAATGCTGACGATGAATCGTCCTGAAGTCTATATGTTTGTCGTACTGGCACATATGACGATCATTGCCGTCTTGTTCGGTATGCTGTGCTATATGAGCTATGTCGTGTGGAGACTTGCCAAGCCCGCGGGCAGTAACAAGCTGTAACAGAAGCCAGAGGGAATCTAACCGTTTTTTTCGGGCAGCGTTCTGCTGCCCGGCATACATAACTTAGACGTATGTCCCGCCCTTGTTAAGCCTTCGGAGATGTTCTCCGCAGGCTTTTGTTTTCAACATGCTTGATAACGGGGTACATATCTTGCATGAACTCACCTCTAATCCATCATTTTATCCTTCAGGATCAAGTTATGGTTGTGAGGTGCAGAATTCGGGAAATATAAGCTGCACAGATGCACAGGAGGACACGCATATGCTTCGAACTTTATTGGGAGAGCCCGCCCGGGTTAACACCGGAGAACTAAAAGAAGCCATGGATACCATGGCGAAGACACTGCAGCTGCTTGGAGCGGCTATAGATCGAGGAAACGACCCTTCACATGATTATCGCAAGCTCGATATTTGGACCCGAGGCCTGATGACCTCACTTGATGAACTGGAGCAGAGCACTTTTGCCGCTTCTTTCTTTGCCGCTAAAGTTCACTCCTCCTCAACAGAAGATATGGAACCGGATGAGAAGGCGGATTACGCACGGTATGTTTATTTTTACAAGGATGGCTTTATTCGCATGTTTGCTATCCTCGATAAGCTTGGTAACCTGCTGGATGACTGGTATGAGCTTCATACTTCCAAGGTGAAGGTGCATTTCTCGTACTTTACGGTTCTTCGTCAATTTGAATATTCGAAGCAGCATATGCCGCTTGTTCAGGAGCTGAACGATCTCAAGGATCAATATTCGGACTCGATGAACCGGCTTCGTAAACGAAGAAATACAGAAATCCATCACATGAATGTAGAGATGGTGGATGATCTGTGGCAGAAGCATCAGACTCTTCATGGCAAGGTTGAGCTGGAGGATCTGAGGTCCTTTACACAGGATCTTGAGCTGGGACTGGAGCTGGTATCCAAGAGCGTGACGGCGGCATTTCATTACATTAATAACAACTGGCAGAAGAGCACACCGAAGGCCAAAAGCTCTGTCAAATCCTCATCATAAGAAATCCGATAAAAATAATGTAATATTTTCCTTTGACAAGTAGTGTAAAGTATTTTATACTTTCACTTAGTTTCTGAAATTGCTGAAATAAATAAGTGAATTAAACACACAATCGCATATATGTTCTTATCGAGAGTGGCGGAGGGACAGGCCCTATGAAGCCCGGCAACCGATTCTGTATTGTAGTCAGTAAGACTGCTGTACCCGAATGACATGGTGCTAAATCCTTCAAGACCGTGAGGTTACTTCTTACGATCTTGGCAGATGAGAAGGAATCGCTTAATGATAACAAGCCCCTTTTTGTCTAGCAAAAAGGCGGCTTTTTCTTTTTATCGGACATTCTTCCACGAGGGATTCGGGTAGAAAGCAAGGCATACGGGTAAAACAAGTGTAAAGAAATAGAAGCTCTGACATAGAGAAGAACGGATTGCAGTAAGTAAGGAGGTACCTCATTTGATCGAACTAAAAAATATTAAAAAGGACTATGGCAAAGGGAAACAGGTCACGACGGCCTTATCCGGGCTTAATCTGTCCATTCAAAAGGGTGAAATCTTCGGCGTCATCGGTCATTCCGGCGCAGGGAAGAGCACGCTGATTCGTTTAATTAATTTGCTTGAGCGGCCGACAGCCGGTGAGGTATGGGTCGGCGGTATAAACATGACCAGGCTTGGTAAACATCAGCTGCAGGCGAAGCGCCGCAAGATCGGTATGATTTTTCAGCATTTCAACCTGCTCAGTTCAGCTACTGTATATGATAATATCGCGTTTCCCCTACGGCTCGTGAAGACCAATCAGGCGGAAGTTGATCGTAAAGTGAAGGAGCTGCTAGAGCTGGTTGGCCTGACCGAGCATAGTAAGAAGTATCCTTCTCAGCTCTCAGGCGGTCAGAAGCAGCGCGTCGGCATCGCACGTGCGCTGGCAAGCGACCCGGAAGTGCTGCTATGTGATGAGGCAACCTCAGCACTGGACCCGCAGACGACGAATTCCATACTTAAGCTGCTGCTGGATATCAACAAACGCTTTAATTTGACCATTGTACTGATTACACATGAGATGCATGTGATTCAGTCGATCTGTGATCGTGTCGCCGTCATTCATCAGGGCGGTATTGTGGAAGAGGGTCCGGTGACGGAAGTGTTCCTCAAGCCGCAGCATCCTGTAACCCAGGACTTTATTCTACGGGAAACAGATTCGGGCGACCTGCTCGGTGAAGCCATTATGGCGACGCATTTGGAACATTCCCAAACGGTCAAAATTACGTTTCTCGGAAGCAAAACGTATGATTCGATTCTGTCGCAGACGGCTAGAAGGCTTGGTATTGATTTTGCCATCCTGCAAGGAACTATCTCAACTATTAAGCAAGTGCCTTACGGACAGCTTACGGTTAGACTTGAAGGTCCTCCTGAGCTGATTCGCAGTACGATAGATGAGCTAGTATCCCAGGGGCTAGAAGTGGAGGTGGTGGTATGATGGGGCTTGATTTTTCCGTCATCAACTGGGATGAATTCCAGAAGGCCACTTTAGATACATTAAAGATGCTGGGTGCATCCGGATTATTTTCCATTCTTATTGGTCTTCCGCTGGGCATTATTTTGTTCATGACTTCCCGTTCCACATCCGGAATCAGCAGGGCTGTTTACAATGTGCTGTCTGTAATTGTCAACATATTGCGATCCGTTCCATTCATTATCCTGATTGTGGCGATGATTCCGATTACGAAAGAAATCGTAGGGACGGCGATCGGTGTTCTCGGTACGATTCCTCCGCTTGTTGTGGGGGCAGCGCCGTTCTTTGCCAGACTTGTTGAGACTGCGCTTCGTGAAGTCGACCGCGGCGTCATTGAAGCCTCACAGGCGATGGGCGCATCGACAGGGCAGATTATCTGGAAGGTACTGATGCCGGAATCTCTGCCGGGTCTGCTTGCAGGGATGACCATGACCATTGTTACGCTCGTATCCTACACAGCGATGTCGGGGATGGTCGGTGGTGGAGGGCTGGGAGCTCTTGCCGTCAACTATGGATATTTCCGCTATGAGAATGAAGTGATGATTATAGCTGTTATTATCATGATTGTGCTCGTACAAGCACTGCAGATGATTGGGGATCGCTTGGTGAAGCATTTTACTCGGAGATAATAGACTCATCGCAAGTTCCTATTTAGGCGTATTTAATGAGAAATCTTAAGCTTACTTTGGATTTAGGGCATGGACGTTGTATGGTTCATCCTTTATCACATATATCGAGATTATATAGGAGGGTCATCTGTAATGAAAAAATGGTTCTTATCTGCATTAACTCTAACTCTGGTTCTGGTACTGGCAGCTTGCGGCAATGATTCCGCTCCCGATACAACAGGAAGTGAAGGCACGGGAGGCACAGAAGAAACAGTAACCTTGAAGGTCGGTGCAACACCAGTTCCACAAGCTGAAATTCTGGAGCAAGTCAAGCCAATTCTTGAAGAGCAAGGCGTTAACTTGGAAATTGTTACTTTCAACGATTATGTACAGCCGAACGTACAGCTAGATGAAGGCCAGCTCGATGCGAACTTCTTCCAGCACAAGCCTTACCTGGATAACGAAATAGAGACACGTGGTCTTAAGCTGGCGGCTCTCAATCCGGTACATGTGGAGCCGCTTGGTGCTTACTCGAATACGATTACCTCTGCAGATGAGCTGCAGGACGGTGCAAAGATTGCGATTCCGAACGATGCAACCAACGGCGGCCGTGCCCTTATCCTTCTGGACAAGAACGGTATCATTAAATTGAAAGACAACACTAACATTGAATCCAAGATCAGCGATATTGCAGAGAATCCAAAAAACTTGGAAATTATTGAGATGGATGCAGCGATGCTTCCTCGTCAGCTGGGTGAAGTAGAGCTTGCTGTCATCAACGTTAACTATGCGCTTGAAGCAGATCTAAACCCGCTGGAAGACGCACTCTTCCTTGAAGATGCAGATTCTCCATATGCGAATCTGCTCGTATCCCGCGAGGATAACAAAGATAATGAGGCAATTCAGAAGCTGAATGATGCTCTTCAATCCGATGAGATTAAACAGTTCATTGAAGATAATTATGCTGGATCTATCGTACCTGCATTTTAATTAAAGTAAGATGATAAACAGTCCCGTTCGGTACTTTGATGTTAAAAAAGTGCCGGACGGGACTGTTTCGTATGCCGTTCCTTTCATTCTGTCCTTCCCTATATTATACTGAAATAGGTAACCGCTCTTGTTAGAAGGAGGAAGGGATTTGGACAATAAAGTCGCCCTTATTACGGGAAGTGCGAAGGGCCTTGGCAAGATGACAGCTCTTCGGCTGGCTGCGGAAGGCTTCGATATTGCATTAAATTATGTGCATAGCAGGAAGGAAGCGGAAGCTCTTCAAGCAGAGATCATGGAGCTTGGTGTGCGTTGTATTGCGGTACAAGCGGATGTCTGTATAGCCGATGATACAGAGCGACTCGTCACCACGGTTGAAAAGGAACTTGGAGAAGTGGACATACTGATTAACAATGCAGGACCGTTCATTCGTGAGCGGAGGCTGTTTGCTGAATATAAGCAAGAAGAGATCATGATGCTGATGCAGGGCAATTTGGTCGGTACGATGCTCCTTGATCATCGGGTGCTGCCTTCAATGCGGCGCAAGAAATGGGGACGTATCATTCACTTTGGATTCAGTCACACAGGAGAGGCAAGATCCTGGCCGCAGCGGGCGGTGTATGCGGCTGCCAAGGTAGGACTGGTTTCCTTCACGAAGACACTGGCCGTCGAGGAAGCGCCCTATGGAATTACAGTGAATATGATCTGTCCGGGGGATATTAGAGGAGATCATAAGGAAATGACGATTGAAGCGGTCAGCGGGCTCGTTGATAAGGAGACTCCTCGAGGCAGACCTGGCAGCGGAGAAGACGTTGCAAGAGTCATTCATTTCTTGTGTCTGGAGCAATCGGACTTTATTACCGGCAATATTATGGATATTTCCGGTGGACTCGATCCGATAAGACCGACCATTAAGGAATGAGAATGAGCGGGAGAAGTCAGAAGTGCCTCAAAAAAAAGAGTCCCGGCTTCTGCACATGACAGAAGCTTCGGGACTCTCTTATATGATGGTATGGGATACTAGAATACTTGAACAACTTCTTCTACGCCTTCGACTTCTTCGACTAGCGCGCGTTCGATCCCTGCTTTTAGTGTGATGGTGGAGCTTGGGCAACTACCGCAAGCACCCATCAATTTCAGTTTCACAATACCGTCTTCGACATCGACCAATTCCACGTCACCGCCATCGCGCTGCAGGAACGGACGAAGTTTATCGAGCACGTCAGAGACTTCATCATACATGGTGCTGCTTTGTACGTTTTCGCTCATATTATCAACTCCTTTCCTTCCCTTTATTATAGTATAAAATACGCCAAAATAAAATGGTCAAACCAAAAGCAGGTGAATAAAATGAGACCGATTATAGAATTTTGTACCAACAATATGCATTTTGGTACGGATGAGCTCTTTGAAGAGCTTGAAGAGAACATGGACTATGATGTCATCGAATACGGCTGCCTCAGCAATTGCGGACAATGCAGCATTACCCCTTTTGTACTGGTCAATGGTGAAGTTATCACCGCAGCCAGCCCTAAAGAACTGCATGAAGCCATTTTGTCCAAAATCGCTGAAGCTGACGCATGGGATGACTTGGATATATGAGTTAACCCGCTTGGTTTCAGCTAGCCAAGATGACGTTTCGACATCCAGAGAACACCGCTCTTTAGAATACGCGGAACACGCCCCATCATGGAGGTCTTACCCATGAGCCCAAATCCGGCTTTTTTGCCTAGTGCACCCAGTGTGCCTCTCAGGCGAAGTGCCTCGACTTTGGGCTCTTCGTTTCTTAGAAGAGCAGAAATGACATGCGCAATCTGCTCACCTTGCACTTCAGCTGCTTGGGCGCTTGGGGCAAAAGGCAGGCTCGCACAGTCTCCGACAACATAGACTTCTTTGTATTCTGGAATCTGGTAGTACTCGTTCAATTTCACACGACCGCTTGGATCTTTCTCAACAGGTAGATCCTGCACCAATTGTACAGGCTGGATTCCTGCCGTCCACACAATGGCATCTGTCATAATTTCCTCATCCCGGTTATAGATCGAGCCAGGCTCAACACGGGATACAGAAATATGATTCTTGATCTCCACTTGATGCTCACTGAACCACTCACCCACGTAAGCAGACAAACGCTGTGGAAATGCAGAGAGAACACGTTCGCCGCGATCGAGTATGGTTACGTTTAGATCAGCGCGGCTTTCTCTTATTTCCGCTGCCATCTCAACTCCGCTTAAGCCGCCGCCCACAATATGCACATTGGCGTAAGGCTTGAGCTCACTTAGACGCATATAAGTTTCACGAGTGCTCTTGAAGCTTTGTATTGTGCAGCTATACTCTTCAGCACCTGGAGTGCCATGGAATCGATCGGTACAGCCAAGGCCGATGACGAGCTGATCATATTCAATCATTTCTTCATTTTGAATGGAGATGGATTTTGCATCCAGATCAATGCTCGTCACTTCACCATATCGATATTCCAATTGATGGTGAACCGGGTACTGTACCCGAAGATCATAATCAGACACGGTTCCGGCTGCTAGTGCATAGTATTCTGTCTTCAGACCCTGAAAAGGCATGCGGTCGACCAGCGTGATATGGACATCCTTTGGCAATGGACCTTCAATTAAGTGTTTAACAATAGTGAGGCCGCCGTAGCCGCCTCCAAGTACAACAATATTCTTCATAGCGAAAAAACTCCCTTTCCTGATGTGCACCCACATAAAAAGAAGCTGTCAGTTGTCTGGTTATTACTAAAGAATATAAAATCGACAGTCCAATATTATGGGTAACGTCGTCTTTGTTGTTATTGCTTGGGCTGGTTCGTGCATAAGTAAGGATCAGTCCCTGCTCGGGAACTGATCCGTTAATAATTAAGAAGTACGTAAATGGGAGAGTCGACTGATCATATTCGATCTTATTCAAATACTTCAATCTCGTTATAGAACGTATCCCGTTCAACAGGAACACGTCCTGCTCCTTTAACGAGCCAGATCAGCTCCTTGCGGGTGAGTCCCGCTGGAGTCAGAGCACCTGCTGCGTGACTGATCTGTTCTCGGACAATTGTGCCATGTACGTCAGAGGCCCCGAAGCTTAAGGAGACCTGAGTCAGCTGAGCACCAATATTAATAAAGTAGGCTTTGATGTGGTCAAAATTATCTAGCATGAGTCTCGAGATCGCAATGGTCTTCAGATCCTCATAAGCGGAATTACGGCGCATGATGCCGGCGTTCTTGCTCTTCGGCTGCATGGATAGCGGGATAAATACGAGGAACCCCTTCGTCTCATCCTGCAGCTCGCGAATTTGGAGCATATGGTTAATCCGGTCTTCATAGGATTCCACAGATCCATACAGCATCGTGGTGTGTGTCTTCATGCCGAGTTGATGAGCTGTGCGGTGAACCTCCAAATAACGGTCTACATTTGCCTTGGTCACCTTCATTTTTCTACGATATTCATCGGAGAGGATTTCTGCCCCGCCCCCGGTAAGAGATTGGAGTCCCGCCTTCATGAGCTCCTGTAGTACTTCCTGGATACTGAGACCGCTGATGCGGGTGAAGAAATCAATCTCAGCGGCAGTATAGGCTTTCAGTGTTACATTCGGATATTTCTCGTTTAAAGCAGCAAGGGAATCGACATAATATTGAAAAGGCACATGCTGATTATGCCCGCCGACGATATGGAATTCCCGTACTCCCGGATGAATGTGCTGCTCCACATAATCAATCATTTCTTGCCCGGACAGCGTGTAAGAGCCTTCCTCGCCTTGATCTTTGCGGAAGTTGCAGAAGGCACAGCGTGCCTCACACACATTGGTGAAATAAAGGCTCATATTTTCGATAAAATAAACTTTCTTTCCGTTCTTGCGAAGATTTACTTCGTTAGCAAGCTGTCCGATCGTTAGCAGATCGTCGCTCTCATACAAGTAAACACCATCTTCAAGCGTAAGACGCTGACCATTCTGAACCTTCTTTATGATGGCAGCCATCTTCGAGTCCGTATGTGGTGTAATAAGGGTGGACATGCGCATTCCTCCTAGTCCGTACTTTTTTGGTTTGTGCTGTGACCATTAATTCATGCTCTCACATAGGTTTACCCGTAGGAGTCCCAAGATCAATCTTCAATAATGAATGGTTGTGAAAAAAGTTACAACTACATTTATGACAGCAACTGGATACACTGTGACAAAATATCGACAGTTTGGCCTCAAATACCCTACCTATTATAAACCTCACATTTCTTAGGTTCAATATCTGGAAATAAAAAGAATGCATTCTTAATAAAAAGCATACCGAAATGCGGATAGGTAACTCTTGAGGTACGAAAGTCACTGGAGTATAATTTAGTTATCAGGAAAGAAGGAGGTAAGACTTATGATTACAATTAGCGAGACAGCGGCAGAGCATCTGAAAGATATGCTTGAACAGCAGGAAACACCGAACATGTTCCTCCGTCTTGGTGTGACACCGGGAGGCTGCACAGGGTTCTCCTATGCGATGGGTTTTGATGATAACGAAACAGACGATGATGTATATATGACAATTCAAGATATGAAAGTAGTCGTGGAGAAGGACAGCCTTCGCTTCCTCGACGGACTTGAAATCGACTTTGAAGAATCCGGTATGACGGGCGGGTTCACCATTCATAATCCGAACGCGATTGCGACTTGTGGGTGTGGTTCTTCCTTCCGTACAGCTACGGACGCGGGTAAACCGAACGAAGAGCCTTGCTAAGACGGGAATTTAAAGTGTCTTTATAGTGTCTAACCATGAAACGGACCTTCTGAGCTATGTAAGCAGTATGCTTATTTAGTTCAGAAGGTTTTTCGTTTATTATGAATTATAAAATCAGATAAGTCAGCATAGAGGGGAGCTTGGCAGTGTGAGTTGGTTCTTTGCAGGTGTTTTTTGGCTGGTTTCTTTATCGGCCTTCCTTTTTGGGTTAAATTTAACAAGAGAATTACATAAGAGCACAGACTATTCGGTCAGCACCGTTTCATTCCATTTCTCAAACGAATCCCCAGCAGGGTGGTTTCTTGGTGTGATCTTTTCCTCAATTCCAGGGCTAATTATAGGCTTCTTTAGCATCCTTCCTTGGTGGCTTGCAAGGACTGTTCTTTTTGGAATTAGCATTATAATGTTTCTATTAGGAATCAACGTATTGAAAATATTGTAACTACTTTTATCAGATTCTAAAGTTTCTTGGCATCCACGATAAGAGACACGAACCCGAGCTGGTCTCCTGTATTCCTATGGTCAAATCGTTTGGAGCGGTAGATGAATCCGTCCTGCGCATTCCACTCCTTTTCATGAAACTCGCCTTGCTCATCGCAATATTCCAGTAAAGAAACTATAAAGCCAGCCTCTTCAAACATGGACGAAAGCGTTCTGTAATTGTGGACTATTTTGTGACTGGCTGCTGGATGGTCGCAAGGACCGGGACCACCAACTTGGACGGCTTGTTGATAAGCTGCATCAGGAAAAAAACCATCCGGCACCGCACAGCGAACATAACCACCGGTCCTCAAATATTTGAAGCAAGTCTTCGCAGCTTGGACCCCCTCTTCGTAGCTTAAATGCTCCCATACATGCTCAGCTAGAATAACTTTGATGGAGTCTGGACGAAATTGGCTCCGCCAATGTTCCTTATTCAGCAGGTTCAACTCCGACTCCTGTGTCTCCATCCAGCCGGGATTATTGCTGTATGCACCAGAACCAATCACTACTCTTATACCTACGTTTGCCATAGAAATCCCCCTCACACAGGTTATCCAGTGTTAGTATATCGGCACCCATAGAAAGCCGTACATAGAAGGATGTGACCTCCATATGGAGTTTTGAGGATGACTTCATGTTTCGAGGCGAATTTCCGATACTAGTTCTATATCACTCGTTCTTTTGAACCACATAAAGGGGAAATCATACTGATACATAAAATGATAAGGAACACGTTATTTTTACTTGTCGTGATTGCACTTCTAGTTATAGTCGTGAGGAAGGTATCCGAGCCTGTCTTCTCTGACCTGATCACACTGCCGATTACCGATAAAATAGCGCGAGGTGCACTGGAGGATCTGCCTCTTCCTCCATCGCAGGAGGAGCTGATCGCGTACGCTCAGCAGCTTGCCGAGGAGGGGACAGTGCAATATTCTACAGATTTAACCCTTCAGTACGAGCAGGCATCTGGTGATAGTAAGGGCATCATGACGGCTGCTTACAAGGAAACGCTCCTTGGCTTTATTGATATGGAATCTTCATCACTGGCCGAGATTTCAAATCGTCCGATTTATGAAGAGAATGTGATGATTTCGAGCTCACTGGCTGCGGATATAGAGGGAGAGCAATATGCACAGACCCGTGCAGATCAAGATCAGCAGGCTGGCATGGATGCCATGCAGCTTGAGCCGGGTATGGAGCAGCAAGAGAACAGAGAGCAAGATAACCTTATAACGACGGACGCTTCTGTTCCTGTTGTTGAAGAAGGGGATGTGCGGAAGAGTGATGGAGGTCCCAGTTCAGGAAGCTCCAATACGGGCTCCGAATCCACTGACGTCACAGTTGACAGCGAGGTTTCGATTGCGGGCAATGAAGGAGTCGCTCTTTATGTAAATGAAGTGTATTTTGACCGTTATCCTAATCTTAAGGAGGCAGTTCGGCTGGCGTCATTGGTTAAAAATGCAGCACTGATTGATCTGCGTACAGATCAAGTGGTCTGGGACAATTATAAGCACAGCGCAGATTAGCCGGTGCAATAACGCTATACCTCTATACAAATCTCACTTTATCGCGCATGTATTCAATGGCATTTATGACAATTCACCTGCACATATGTTAGCATAGAGACATGGAATTCTCAGGTGACATTATTTAGCCAGATCATGAAGAGTGAGGTATACAATATGCTTGAAATGGAACGGATTCACCATGTCAGTCTTGCGGTTCGGGATATCGAGCGCGCTCATGCTTTTTATTCGGAAAAGCTGAAGTTTAAGCGGCTGGAGCGTCCCCCTTTTAACTCCACGGGAGTATGGTATGCGATCGGGGAGCATCAGCAGCTGCATTTATTGGAGCATCCTGCAGGAGATACGCTGAGAGAGCGTGGAATTGACACGACGGATGGACATTTTGCAATATGGGTGAAGAGTCATAAGGCGACAATTGAATGGCTGGAGTCTCAGAACATCCCGTATGAAGCAAGACCCGACAGTGTTGCAGGATTTGCCCAAATTTTCATTCTGGACCCTGACCACAATATTATTGAATTCGGAGCCCCGTATTCGTCGTAAATGCCGGCACTGAGCCTGCTTCGAGCGATATAAAAAAACGACTACTGCTTATTCGTTAGGATTCGGCCCATCTAAAAATGGACTGAATTCTAAAGAATACGTAGTCGTCCTCGTATATTAAACTTCCGTTTGGAAAATGACCGTGTCACGGGAATAATGATGCTCTCTTCCGTCTTCACTTCTTAACCGGACTTTATCATTGGAGAACATTTCTACAAGACCACGGGCAATTTCGCAATAGACGCCAGCAGAATCCTCCTGCCAAACGGAAACGACGGTTTGAGATAAGGCCGCAGTAAAAAACTCGATGTTTTTTTGCAGCGTTCTGGATTTATTGGAATTCATCGTATCCTCCTTCTTTCGTAAGGTGACAACTACGTTCACGTATAATAGCACTGACGTAAACACTTTACCCTACTCTATTCTCTATTGTAAAGCATCCCGTCAAATTTGGTAGAAACATTCTCATATTATTTAGTATCTACACATTCAGGAATCGTAATATGGGTCAACCTTGCGGTGATTTTACATTGCGTTTACACAAAGAGTTTACAATAAAAATGGATAACTCTTTAGAAAAAGTGAGTAAGCTCAATCAGGCTTCGAACAATACACTTCATGAGTGAGGGAAGTATGAAAAAGGAGAATTATAATCACGACATGAACCCATATCTGAATCGGGATTTAAGCTGGCTGGAATTCAACAGAAGAGTACTTGAAGAAGCACAAAGCCCGGATACACCCCTGCTGGAACGCGTCCGCTTCCTATCCATTGTAACGACCAACCTGGATGAGTTTATGAGCGTGCGTGTTGCAGAGACCAGAGAGAAGATTAAGGCTGGCTTGACGAAAAAGGACTTTACCGGGTACACGGCAACAGGTCTATATCGACGACTGATGAAACGAACGATGAAAATGGTCAGTGAGCAGTATCGTTCATACCGCGATTTGCTGAGACAACTGAGTAAAAAGGGGATCGTATTTATGGAATATACGGACCTGAATGCAACCCAGCAAAAAGCAATGGAGCAATATTTTCACGATATTGTATTTCCGGTACTGACACCGATGGCTGTAGACTCCAGCAGGCCTTTTCCACTCGTACACCATAAATATGTGTATTTGGCCGTAGTTTTGCGCAAGGAAGATAGCAAGGAAGCGAATGATCATTATTTTGCGATTGTACAGGTTCCTTCCAATATTCCGCGTGTTATCTCAGTTCCGCTGCGGTCTAATAGCAAGAAGAAATCATTCATACGAATTGAAGAACTGATAAAACATCATATTCAATCTTTGTTCAGCGGGTACATCCCAGAAGCCGTTCATGGCTTTAGACTAACACGGAATTCAGACTTGTACATCAATGAGGAAGAAGCAGAGGATCTGCTCGAAGAGATTGAAAAAGAGCTGAGAAGACGCAGAAGAGGTGCGCCTGTACGTCTTGAGGTGGAGCAGGGAATTCATCCGTATGCACTTGAATATTTACAGGAAGAATTCTCGATAGGCTCCGATGAAATCTTCGAAATTCAAGGGCCGATGGATCTTGGATTTCTAAGCGGATTTGTGGATCAGCTCGAAGGATATACCCATTTGAAATATCCCGGCATCAAGCCTGTTTATCCAGATATCTTCAATACGGAGGAAAGCCTGTTCCGCATTTTGCGAAGACAGGACGTATTGCTGTACCATCCATATGAGTCTTTTGATGCGGTTACGGATTTTGTAGAAGAGGCATCAGAGGACCCGCAGGTCATGGCAATCAAGATGACCTTATATCGGGTAAATGGAGATTCCAGACTGATTCCGGCACTTGCTCATGCAGCTGAGATGGGCAAGCAGGTGACGGTTGTTGTCGAGCTGAAGGCAAGATTTGATGAAGAGCGAAACATCGCTTGGGCGAGGAAGCTGGAGAAGGCGGGCTGTCATGTTGTATACGGCCTTGTCGGACTGAAGACACATGCCAAGATCATCCTTGTCGTTCGAAAAGAGCAAAATATGCTCAAGAGATACGTCCATGTAGGCACGGGCAACTATAATGCGAGTACAGCACGGGTGTATACAGATATCGGACTCCTCACTTCAGATCCGCAGATCGGTGAGGATGCTTCTGAGGTATTTAACGAAATTACGGGGTATTCCGCAGCTCAGGGCTTGCAGCAGCTTCATATTGCACCAGCTGGACTGAAATCAAGGCTGTTTGAGATGATACGCAGAGAAGCAGAGAATGCAGCTCAGGGTAAACCAGCTCAAATTATCGCCAAGATCAATTCCCTGTCCAACCAGGAGCTGATTGACGAGCTTTACGCTGCTTCACAGGCAGGAGTCAAGATTCAGCTGATCGTTAGAGGTGTATGCTGTCTTCGTCCCGGAATAGAAGGACTCAGCGAGAATATTCAGGTCATCAGTATCGTTGACCGGTTTCTTGAGCATTCACGTATTTTTTATTTTCAGAACCATAAAGACCCAGAGGTCTACTTATCCAGTGCGGATTGGATGACTCGAAATCTAAATCGCCGGATTGAGCTGATGTGTCCAGTACATGATCCACAGCTTAAGCAAACGATCGTCAATATACTAGAATTGTCGTTACAAGACAATGTGAAGGCCCGGCTCCTTCTATCGAACGGGAATTATGTTCCTGTTACGAATGATGAGCCGAGCCTGAGAAGTCAATTTGAAGCACTTAAGATCAACACGTGGAAGAAAGAGAAAGAGACCATTTCAAGCTAAGCTTCCAAGCCTTCTCAATATCTTTCTTAACCTCCGCTAGCTCCACCCGTTCCACAGACGGCTCCCTGCTGCAGTTTAACTGCAGGTGCAGGGCGTCGTCTGTTTTTTGCATATCTACCCTGTGGATCGCTTTTCCTCCACTGTACAGAGCTCGGGCGAGTTTAAGAAGGGAGCCGATTTGGTGTATTTTATCCACATCAGCTGGTGTCAGTATATCCAAATGATCTTGGATTTGCTTTGGCGTACGGTTCTTATGGTAATCACAGATCATTGCAGAGATGACCGTTTCTCGATGACTGAGTCCCCACATGCCTTTGTTCATGAGCCAATACATGGAATGGGAGCTTGCCCGGTGATGATGTACCCGCTCTCCTATTCTGTAAAGCATGGACACAGCATAAATGATGCGCTCATCCTGTGTCTGTCCTTGGCCTATAAGTGTAGTGTGAAGCCGCTTCATTAGGCTGTAGACTTGATCAAGCTCCTCCTGCGGTGCAAGTGAATCAAAGGCAAGAGCATTGTGGACACTCTTGTACAAGACATCCTGATCCATAAACTGAGGGAATTGCCGATGAAGCGGCTCATAGAACAGCCCGTCACGAAGTCCTGCTCCGCTCACAACATAATGGGTAGACCTTAATAGCTCGTAGATCGTCTGCAGCAGGATCACACCAGGAATGATCAGATCGGTTCGATCCTTGGATAAGCCAGGGGTCTTCTTACGCTGATCATATGGAATATATGGAAGTGTGTCATAGAAGGATTGAATTTCTTCCTTGCTTATCATGTAGCCGTGCATAAGCGGAAGGGAATAGGCTTGTCTCTTCTGAACCATTTTTGCCAAGGCACGAACGGTCCCACCTAGACCGACCAGCGGAAGATTTGGATGCGCGAGCAGCCAGTCCTCATCTTTCAAGGCGGTAAGAATGGAGTGTTTGAATCCTTGCACGGTTTCTGAACGCCAGTAATCGGCTGTGCCATAACGTGCATGAGAATTTACCGCACCGTAGGGGATCGATAGGCTTGCTCGATACTCCCGGTTAAGGAATAGTGTGATCTCTGTGCTTCCTCCTCCGATATCAATGATATATCCGTCCTGAAGAGGAATGGATTCTCGCACACCGAGAAATCCAAGCCGTCCTTCGTCCTCACCGGAAATAAGCTCCACGGTAAGTCCGGTCGCCGCTCTAATCCAGGCTGTAATTTCTTCACTATTTGCAGCATTTCGAATGGCTGCAGTCGCAGCTGCCCGAATATGTAAGACATCGTATGCTGAACAGATATCCTGATAGCTCAGCAGAACGGGAATGATTGTATCTATATTTTCTTTGGTGATGGTGCCGTCAGGACTCACTCTTTGACTGAGTCTGGCTGCATATTTTTTCTCATGGAGAACCCTATGCTCTCCCGAATGAAGTACTTCGTATATAACGAGTCGAATCGAGTTCGATCCAATATCAATGATGCCAATTCGATGATTCATGTCAGCAAGCCACTCCTTTTTGTGAGACTCCCAGGTGATTCCTATTCGGATATTGGATTAATACCATCCTATCGCTTATTAGATACATATATACTCGAACGAATCAGTGCCAGGTTATGTATAAAGCCTATGTCTAAATATATGTACTATATTGTAACAGCTTAAACAGACAGCATAAACAAAAAAACCGCTTCTCCAGATAGGAGAAAGCGGATATTTTGTAAAACTTGGTTGATTGCATTACGAAGTAATGAACTCAATGACACTGATGAAAATCCCTGTAAAGATGAGAGAGAATACGATACAGCCGATTCCAAACCCGATGTGTTTCTTGTCACGAATAAATTTAATGCCTGTCACGAAAGTAAGGATCGTTACAGCAACAAGTACGAGAACGATGGCAAAATAAGCGACCCCGTATAGACTTTCAATTAATTGTACCACTTTAGTTAGTGCTCCCTTCCAGGGTTATAATCTGCTTGCAATGTTTCTATAAGTTTAACCAAAACAGGCTCTCTACAAAGGCATACATACAAGAGAAGCAAGACTTCCGCCAATATATATGTAGTATATACCACGCTTAAGTTCATCCTGAAATCTTAATAGAGGGGAGAAGGAAGAAAATGAGCTTGACGATCGGAAGTAAGTGGTTAAAAACACAAGTGCTCCTGAGCAATGCCTCTGTTGCTAATCATATCCCAGAAACCTGCTTGTTTACCAAGCAGCATCTGAAAAATATGTTACAAAAATACGGAATGGTATTTGTTAAGCCCGTCCATGGAGGCGGGGGAGCCGGTGTCATTCGTGTCAAGCAAGAGCAGACAGGTTATTCATACACCAAATTGTCGCGCCGACTGACGTTTTCGAATTTTGATCTTATGTATGCCTCGCTTTTGAGAGCAAAGAAGAGAAGAAGCTATCTAATACAACGTGGAATTGAGCTGGCTCAGATCGGAGGCAGACCGATCGATTATCGTGTCAAATTCGTCAAGAAAGAGGCGGGCTGGAAGATCACGGCAATGCTTGGAAGACTAGCACGACCCGGCCTTGTGATAACGAATGTATGCAAGGGAGGAACCCTGATTAAAGGACGGCTGGCGTTACAGCAATCACTTCCCCATATCAGTGCTCGGTCAAAGCAGCAGGAGATGCGGAATTTAACACTTGTTTGTACAGCCATCTTAGAAGAAAGGTTCCCGGGAATCGGACAATTGGGCTTTGATTATGGACTTGACCACTCAGGTAAGATCTGGATTCTGGAAGTCAATACAAGACCTCAATAATTGCTCTTTATGGAATGCTGCTTTCTCTTCATTCTATCAAAATTTAATAGTTCTCGAAAAAAAATTTTTGATAAGGTTTTCAGAAGAAATGACCTGTGTATAAATATTATCCACATAATCCACTTGCCAAAAATATAGATTTATCATAATTATTAACAATTTATACACAGGATTTCCACAAGTGGATGTGGATATCAAGAACGCTTGTTCTACTTTTTATTCTCTGATATGATAGCTTTGAGGAATAAATAGGAAAGGTTGTGTCGGACACATGGCTATGCTCTCAGATGAGACGCTGCTCGATTCTTACCATATGGCAATCGAGCTTCAGCTTGATGTCGATTTCATAGCATTATTGTTAGAAGAAATCCACAAACGTAGATTGCATACCGACGTATCTGCCGTTCTGCACTAGAAATCCTCGATTTGTGGACGGTCAGATCCTTCCAGGCACGTACCAAGTATCAGCTGCATATGAGAATTCCGTCAGACAATGAGGACAATGCATCAAGTGTAAGCATTGATTGGCGGCTGCTGGTATCGTTTGAGCGTGGGAAGATGCGACATAGGGACTGTAAGGTCCTGCGTAATCTTCCTGCAGTCCGCAATCTACGGTTTCTTGATGGCAGTTGGGACATAGTAAAACGGGTGCGGAATCTAGACCGTTACATATTGGGCATACATATGACAAAGGGTATCCACTCCTGAGATTAGTTTCAGGAGTAAGATACCCTTTTTTGTTGCAATATTATTCATTTATCGCTTACAGCTTCATATTGCTGCTATGGCCAGGGGACAGCTTCGCGCTTGGGTCCACATAGACCTTGGCGTTATTAACTGCAGTCGGTGCTTCGCCGAATCCAACAGCAATCAGCTTCAGCTTACCTTCATAGGTTGTAATATCACCGGCAGCAAAGATTCCCGGAATACTTGTCTCCATACGTGTGTCAACTACGATGGAGTTGCTGTTAATCTCGATGCCCCACTCGGCAATCGGACCTAAAGAGGAGATGAATCCAAAGTTTACAATGACATCGTCAACTTCAATTTCTTGTGTTTCTTTTGTTTTGACATGAGAGAGCGTTACCTTCGTGATACGGTCTTCACCATGAAGCTCGGTAATCTCTACTGGTGTAACTACATTCACTTTGGAAGCCATAAGGTTCTCTACACTGTGCTCATGCGCACGGAATTTATCGCGGCGGTGAATCAGGGTGACCTGCTCTGCAATTGGCTCTAGCATAAGCGCCCAATCTACTGCAGAATCTCCGCCTCCGCTGATGAGCACCTTCTTGCCGGCAAAGCGCTGCAGATCACTTACAAAATAGTGCAGGTTCGTTTGTTCGAATTTGCTCGCTCCTTCAAGATCCAGTCTGCGAGGCTCGAATGCGCCCACACCTGCTGTAATAATAACGGCTTTGGCATGATGAACGTCTTTATCTGTCGTTACGATAAAATGCCGCTCTTCTTTCTTTTCAACAGAAAGTACCTTCTCCTCCAGACGGATATCGGTATCGAAGCGTTTCATTTGCTCCAGCAGATTGCCAACGAGATCGCCAGCCGTAATCTTTGGAAATCCAGCAACATCGTAGATGTATTTCTCCGGATACAAGGCGGCAAGCTGTCCGCCGAGCTGAGGCATGCTTTCGACGATTTTGACCGAAGCCTGGCGCATACCTCCGTAAAATGCAGCAAACATCCCAGCGGGACCGCCGCCGATGATGAGCAAATCAGTTATATCTTGTGTGGAATCTGGGGTCGTCACCTGTAAAACACACCTTTCATGTTTTATTCGAATCAATATCGTCACGGATTCAAATCCCACGAATTTCGATTCATAGACCAATGGGTAAATGGAAGTAATATGTCCATTAGTCCTTCTATTTGATAGTCATTATCAATTATAGACACTACTCTTGCTCGTTGCAAAGAACAATATACAACTTTTCCTATAATTTTCACCCAGAAAACGATTATATTTTCACTTGCTATTTTTGATACGTATCGCTATCATTTTTGTTGCATGAAAAAATAACTTGATTTTTAAAGGTTTTAGGCTTATTTTAAATAGTTTTGCAACCGAATGACATAAGCTGTCGTTTTAATGAATAGGAATTGAATTACACCCTCTTTTTAGCACGTTATGCGAAGGTGGATGTATACAGCTGGATGGATAAGGAGCCCATAGCGAACTTGTACGTTTCAGGGGAAGAATGGGCCATAAATATAGAGCGGACTAATAGGATGAAATCGATTCAGTTGTTATGAAGATTTACTTATTATAACCTGATAATATTGACTTTGGTTCCTTCTATAGAAGTTGAAACAATATCGGAGGGGTAAGCGCATGAGCAGCATTCCTAAGATTGTCATCCTTGGCGCAGGCTACGGGGGTATATTGACCGCGCAGCGACTTCAAAAGGAACTGAATTATAACGAAGCAGACGTTACACTCGTAAATCGGCATGACTACCATTATATTACGACACATCTTCATATGCCGGCCGCAGGGACGGACTCGATTGAGCATGCAAGAGTGCCTATTTCCAAATTGATTGATGAATTCAAGATTGATCTTGTGAAATCGGCTGTCAAAGATATTAGGCCGCATGAGAAAAAAGTAATATTGGAAGATGGTACCTTGTCATACGATGTCTTAGTTATTGGTCTCGGAGGTGAACCGGAGACATTCGGAATTCCCGGGATGAGAGAGCACGCTTTGACGATTCGCAGCATTAATTCAGTAAGGCTGATTCGGGAGCATATTGAATATCAATTTGCATGCTATAAAAATGACAGCAAGGCCAGCAGGATGAATTTTGTAGTGGGCGGTGCGGGCTTTAGCGGGGTAGAGTTTGTATCTGAGCTTGCTGACCGTCTTCCACGCCTGTGTAAGGAGTTTGATGTCGATCCAGGGGTTGTACACCTCTATAATGTTGAGGCAGCCCCAACGGCCCTTCCAGGCTTTGATAAAGAGCTGGTCGAATATGCGATGAAAGTGCTGAAGAACAAGGGAGTATCGCTGCGTATAGGTGTTCCTATTAAAGAATGTCTGCCTGAGGGTGTTATTATCGGAGACGGGGAACACATTGAAGCTTCCACGGTCGTATGGACCGGGGGCATCAGGGGCAACAGGCTGGTGGAGCAGGCTGGCTTTGAGGTCACACGAGGACGTGTAGCCGTTGATGAATATTTGCGGGCGCCGGGCTTCGATAACATATTCATCATTGGAGACAGCTCTCTCATTATGAGTGCAGAGGGTCGTCCTTACCCGCCTACAGCGCAGATGGCGATGCAGCAAGGGGTCAATTGTGCTAAGAACATTTCTTTGCTGATCCGTGGCAAATCGCTGGAAAAATTCAGATTTAATCATAAAGGAACGGTAGCTTCACTTGGCAAGGGCGAAGCAATCGCTGTTGTGAACGGGAAGAAATGGAAAGGCTGGAAGGCTGCTCAGCTCAAAAAAGCAGTAGATATCAGATACTTATATAAGATCGGCGGAATCCCGCTCGTCATCCAAAAAGGAAGGTTCTTTTAACTTATGAGACATTGCAGTGTTCAAGTACGCGGGCTGCTCACTAGAGATGAACTCAATCGGTATAATGCACTGATGGAAGTAGGCAGCTATTTGGAAGAACAAGACCGCTATGATCTATCTTATATTGTTCAGAAGGAAGTTGACATTCTTATTCTGCCGGCTATCGAGCGATTGAAGGAGAAGAGCAGGGACCGGGACCGTGCAACGGCAGAGTTCCTGGAGTCACTGAAAAGGCTCGAAGAGGAAGATGAGGATTAAAGCATTGTTACCCAAAAAAGAGGATGTGCTGCAGGTTGATCCGCAGTACATCCTCTTTGTGTAAGCTTACAGCTTCAGCATTGCTTCAAATGACTCCTGTGTCAGAAGGCTTCCTACATAGAAGGAACCAAATTCCCCGTAACGTGCGCTGACTTCATCAAAACGCATTTCATAGACCAGCTTCTTGAATTGAAGAGCATCGTCCGAGAACAACGTTACTCCCCACTCCCAGTCATCGAAGCCGACAGAGCCCGTAATGATTTGCTTTACTTTGCCCGCATAGCTGCGGCCGATCATACCGTGACTTCTCATCATGGATTTGCGCTCGTCCATCGGCAGCATGTACCAGTTGTCACTGAGATCGCGTTTTTTGTTCATTGGATAGAAGCAAATGTATTGATTCTTCGGAAGTACCGGCTTCAGACGTGCAACAATCTGTGGATTCTGCATCGGATCTTCATCTTTGCCCAGATAGTTGCTAAGCTCAACTACGCTGACATAAGAATAGGATTTCGTCGTAAATTGGGCAAACGTTGTTTTGTTAAATGCATTCTCGATCGCATTCAGATCCTCCAGCGTTTCACGCAGATGCATCATGACAAAGTCCGCTTTTTGACCTACTACAGTATATACGGTAGAGCTTCCTTTGCCGGATTCCTCATCCGCTGCCCAGGCATTAAGAAATTCCTGTAATTCATCTGTGGCAACCGCACGGGTCTCATCGTCAGCAGCACGCCATGCCGCCCAGTTGATCGATCTGAAATCATGAAGGGCATACCAGCCCTCGAGAGTTAAAGCCGCTTCGCTCATCTGTTTATCACTCCTGATTGGAATATTTATTGTAAAAGAATTTTTCATTTGTTGTGAATCAATGTCATAATCCCTTTTATGACATTGATTCTGGTGCATACAGCTTTATTGTATCAAAGCGTAAAGCGGCTGGGCAAATGAAGATCTCATTAAGTGCACCGTTTTAACAAAATGCTCATAATTTGAACAATTGGGCGAAAGCCTGTTCATTTCATTTTTTGAGAACGGTAACACCTGTATTTTTGGAGGCGATCTCATTGCCTGTACCTCTCATTTGAGTTAAACTAATGATTATCTATTATGGGTTTGCATACATGAACTGGCAGAAAGAGGGGGAAGGTGAACGGATGCAGATTTTACCTGTGCTTGTTCTCATGGTTTTATTTTTTGTCATGATGTTTGGGATCGGTTTCATTTTAAATATGCTGATGAAGACAACGTGGTTTCCTTCTTATTTGTTTGTCATCGTGCTGATTCCTGTTGTGATCTTCAGTATGTGGGATCAGGCAAGCATGAGCCTAGGGGCACATCTCGGTACATATCGGCTAGTGGATTATTTAACAGGGATTGCTGGACTTGTAGGTGCCGTGATGAGCGGATGGACCATTAAGAAGCTGAGACTTGGTGGATATCGAATGTTTTAGTAATTAACTGGATACTTATTGAAGGACGCCTCTTTCTGGATGAAGAAAGGGGCTCTTTTGTCATATCAGGGGTTCACTTTTCATAGAGTGATAGAGTACAATAGTAAACCGTGGCTTTCAAAATAGAAGAATGGTCGATTAATGTCGTATAAGATGAAATAGCGGAAAGATTAAGCAGGGAAATTGGCTATTTTTGAAGATTTAAGCGGCCGCCTTTTATGATAGAATAGAGAAACATTATTATTCGGAAGAAGGAGAAATGAGCGATGCGCATGAAGAACATGCTGCACTTTACCGAGAATCATCGATACTGCGTTTTCCGCGAGTTTGGACTTAGCAGCCTGGACGAACGGATGCTCAGCTCCGCATATCAGCCCATGGCGGGGGCCTTTGCGATCAGCTTGTACAGGCTGTTATTCCAGCATGTCAGAGCAGATCAAATCGGCTACTCCACAATGGAGCAGCAGCGCAAGCTGTTCCTGGCGCTGGGACTTGAACCCAGTGATAAAGGACGCAAGTATTTGATGGAGCAAACCTCCAAGCTTGAAGCCGTAGGGCTGCTTCAGACTTCCCGAGTTTATATACCTGAGACAGATGAATATACCTATGAGTATGAGCTGTATCCTCCCTTGTCTCCCGGTGAATTTTTCCGGACCCAGCATCTGACGCTGCTGCTGAGAGATAAGATTGGCAAGTTCGCAGTCCTTGCACTGAGATCGCAGATTTGGACTGAAGATGCTGAGGAAGCAGGATTACCATCAGCGAACAAGGAGAATATCTCTGTCCCGTTTTACGATATATTTGAGCTGAATACGCATGTCATTGATTATGAGCTTGAGCAGGCATTATCCGAAATGTCGAGTGCTAGATCTGAAGCAAGTATGCCGGCTGTGCCTGAGAATGACCAGCTGAACTATGCGGATATTATTTTGCGCTTCCCGCGTGAATCTGCCAATCGGCGTTATGTCGAGCAGCTCCGATTTGAACCGGATCAGCTTGGCCTTGTGAATTATGTTGTGCACAAATATGACCTGGGGATTCAGGATGTGTGCCGATTGCTAGATGAGGACGACGTATTTAACACCCGTGGGGAGATTATACTGGATCGTCTGCAGGAGCTGGCCAGCAGCATGTTCAGGCAAGGGAAGAAGCGGAAAGAAGAGAGATCCATCCATGCGGCTAAGGTGGTTAGCATGCGCCAGGCACTTGAGAGCAAGCAGCCAGACGAGCCTCCAGTCGAGCATGGGGTAGAGATGGAATATTATTTGGAAGTACCTCCTCAATTCTCTTCTAAATGTGATATACATCAGTACAATATGATGCTGCGTAACGAACCCTATTTGCGTTTACTGCAAACCTTTTTCCCAGGTTCGGTTCCCGACAATCTTATTGACATATTCGAAAAGGTAGACCTCAGCTATAAGCTTCCGGGCGAAGTCATTAATGTATTGATTCATTATCTAATGACCTTGCTGGTGTCCGGGAGTGAACAGCGTATTAATCGTAATTTTGTGGAAGCCATTGCTTCCAATATGCTGCTTAAGCAGGTCAATACTTATGAAAAAGCAGTACAGTATATTCGTGACCAGTCGAAGGTCAAAGGCAGCAAGGATAAAACGAACGAGAAGGCTCAACGACCTGGGCGCACGAGAGGCTATGCATCACAGCAGGCAAAACTTAAGCCGGACATTCCTATTGTTCAAGATACAGGAGACGGGGCTTCGGTTACTGAAGAGGAGCTTGAAGAGATGATTCGTTTTGCCGAGGAAATGCAGGCGAAGAAATCACTCCGTTAACCAAGAAATGAATTTCAGCATATATATTCTAAATCAAGAAAGGAGGGCATTAACCAAGGATGGGACCGCTAGGACAAATATTACAGCAGATGAATCCGTCGTTTCGTCAACAGTCTCATGCCATTGCGGACAAGCTGAAGGCTGATCCTTCCGTTCGCCGGTTCTTGGAAGAGAACCCTGAGGTCGATGACACCCGGTTTATGCTCTCATTATCCAAGTTTTTTCAGTATGCCAAAGACAGCAGTAATTGTGCGAACTGCCCAGGTCTTGCGAATTGTCCGAATGACTTCGAAGGACATTATTCGAAATTGTCCGTGGAGCATTTTAACGGAGAGCCTGAAATTATAGATAAAAAAACCCCCTGCAACCTGCAGCTTGCAGCGATGCACAAGAAAAAGGTCAAGGAGCGGATTCAGAGCTTCTATGTGGATGAACGTGCTCTGAGCGAGGGGTATAATGTTGCCGAAATTTTAAGAAAAGATCTGCAGCGGGCCCCTGCCGTGAACCAGGTGTTCCGTTACGTCAATGAAGCGAAGCAGAACGGGCTTTCACCGCATGGATTGTATCTCGAAGGCTCTTTTGGAACAGGAAAGACATTCCTTATGGGATATTTGCTGCATGAGCTGGCGCTTGAAGGGTTCACTGGCGTCATTGTGTATATGCCTGACTTTGTAGAGGATCTGAAATCCATGTTTCAAGATGGGCAGAAGCTGAAGGAAACGACAGAAATGCTTAAGAACTGCGATCTGCTCATATTTGATGACATCGGTGCAGAGAACTTAAGCCCTTGGGTACGAGATCATGTACTGGGTTCAATTCTGAACTATCGGATGAACCGCAAGCCGACGTTCTATACTTCAAATTATAATCTGGACAGCCTGGAACAGCATCTGAGCTTTACGAGCAAGGACGGGGAAGAACGGCATAAGGGGCAACGCTTAATGGACCGAATTCGTCCTTTTGTAGACGTGGTTCCTGTACGTGGAGACAATCAGCGTGGAAAACAACGGTAACGTTATGGAGCTGATGAAATCATAAATATCGGGCACAATAAACAAAGCCTGATCATCCCGTCACAGCGGGCGAATCAGACTTTGGCTTGGGTCATGCGGCTTTCTACTTGAAAGCCTACGCCATCAGGAACTTAATGATCACCATTCCAAAAAAGATAACGGTCATCAGCACGAACATGCCGACGAATCCGCCAATGAGATCGAAGAGATCGTTACGCGGTTCTTCGTTCACATGGGACCTTGGATCGTACGGTCTCACAATGTTTGGTTCCATGATGCTGCCCTCCTCTGTTTACGTACTAAAACAATATAAGTATACCCACTATAGGAAGTACTTGTAAAGATTTCGTGAATACGGAAACATTTGTAAAGAATTCGCAAAATATATGCATATGCATGTATTTCCTTACGGGAGTCGTTGTGCTATAATGAACTCAATCGTTTACCAGAACGATATGAAGTTTAATAATAACTACGCAGTATATATAAGGAGGACATAATTCATGGCTATTGTTAATGTATCCGATCAATCCTTTAACACTGAGGTTGAAGGCACAGGTACGGTTCTTGTAGATTTCTGGGCGCCTTGGTGCGGTCCTTGTAAAATGCTTGCTCCTATTCTGGAAGAGCTTGCTGGTGAAGTAGGCGATGATGTAAAGATCGCTAAAGTAAATGTGGATGAGAACCCTGAATCGGCTTCCCGTTTCGGTGTAATGAGCATTCCTACACTGATCCTGTTCAAAGACGGTCAGCCTGTTGATAAAGTGGTTGGTTTGAACTCTAAGGAAAACCTGAAAAATCTGATTTCCAAGCACTAATCGGCTTAAGAAATGAAGATGATAACGCCTCCGGCATTGCAGCCTGGGGCGTTTTTTCATGGTTTTTGCGGTTTGGACGAAGAATACAGGATAGGATAGCACTTGATCGTACGAAGAAAGAAGTTATACTATAACATAGGGAACATGCATTCGTTGTTTGATCCCTTTTTCAGACCTTTTTACTTTTTAAGACTTCCATTTACCGTTTATATATAGATCTAATAATACAGTTTGTCAGGGAGGGGGAACGAAGGAAGATGGAATCACATCTGAGCCATATTCATGAACAGGAGAAGGCGCTGGAGCAGATCAGACACAAGCTGGCGCTGCTGCCCGATCTGCCTGGCTGTTATCTGATGAAGAATGATCAGGGGAAGATCATCTACGTCGGGAAAGCGAAGGTGCTGAAGAATCGGGTGCGCTCCTATTTTACGGGAAGCCATAACGGGAAGACGCAGCGGCTTGTTGCGGATATCCGTGATTTTGAATACATCGTTACGAGCAGTAACAAAGAGGCGCTTCTGCTGGAGCTGAATCTAATCAAGAAGCATCAGCCGCGTTACAATGTACTGCTTAAGGATGACAAGACCTTTCCCTATTTGAAAATAACGAATGAGCGACATCCGAAGCTGGAGGTCACTCGCCGGGTGCTGAAGGACAAGGCAAAGTATTTCGGTCCATATCCGAATTCCTATGCAGCCCATCAGACGAAGAAGCTGCTTGACCGAATGTATCCGCTGCGTAAATGCGGAGTTATGCCGAAGGAAGTATGCTTGTACTATCATATGGGTCAATGCTTGGCACCTTGTGTCAAAGAGATTGGCAAAGAGACCTATGAAGGGATTAGCACAGAGATTGCTTCCTTCCTAAGCGGAGGTCACGAGGAGATCAAGAAGGATCTCCAGAAGAAGATGGAGGAGGCGGCAGAGGATCTATACTTTGAACGGGCTAAGGAGCTGCGCGATCAGATCATTGCGATCGATGCCCTGATGGAGAAGCAGAAGATCACGACCGCCGATACCAAGGACCGGGATGTCTTCGGCTTTGCGATAGATAAAGGCTGGATGAGTGTACAGATTCTTTATATACGCCAGGGCAAGATGATTGAGCGTCATTCCACCTCGTTTCCTTTTTACGGAGATGCGTATGCGGACTTTATATCTTTTGTAACCCAGTATTACAGCGATAATCCGGCCTTGCCGAAGGAAATACTTCTCCCTATGCTGCCTGAGGAAGAGAACATGCAGCTTCAGCAGACTCAGGAAGCAGACGAAGCGCATGAGCAGGCACAAGCTTATAGTTTAGAGGAGAATGAGCAGGAGGAGGAGACCGTTCCAATTCCTGACGAGACGGCATCAGGTGATCATGAGTCGAGCGGAATTGATGATCCCGTCAGTGCAGCAGGACTGCTTCAAGAATGGCTGGATATCAAAGTTCTCATTCCGAAGCGGGGCTTGAAGCGTCAAATGGTCTCCATGGCCACGGAGAATGCGAAGGTATCTCTCGATGAGAAATTCCGTTTGATTGAGCGGACAGAGGAGCGCACTTCAAAGGCCGCGCAGCGTTTGGGAGAAGCGCTTGGACTATCCTCTCTTCGCCGTATTGAAGCCTTCGATAACTCCAATATTCAAGGAGCAAATCCAGTATCTGCGATGGTCGTATTTATTGACGGTAAGGCAGAGAAAAAAGAGTATCGCAAGTACAAGATTCGATCTGTTAAAGGGCCGGATGATTATGAAACGATGCGTGAAGTCATTCGCCGCAGGTATGAGCGTGTGCTCAAAGAGAATTTGACCCAGCCCGATCTGATCATCGTCGATGGGGGGCGTGGTCAGATATCCTCAGCGCTGGATGTTCTTCACAATGAACTGGGGTTGTATATTCCCGTGTGCGGGCTCGTGAAGGATGCGAAGCATAAAACGTCGCAGCTTATGATTGGAGATACGTTCGAAGTTATTCAGCTGCCTCGGGACAGTCAGGAGTTCTACCTGCTTCAGCGAATTCAGGAGGAGGTTCACCGCTTCGCCATCACATTTCACCGCGAGCAGCGCGGCAAATCGATGGTTGTATCCCGTCTGGATGCCATACCGGGTATTGGCGAGAAACGACGCAAGATGCTGCTTAAGCATTTCGGATCTCTGCGCAAAATTAAAGAGGCCAGCATTGAAGACTTCCGGCCTCTATCCATTGGCGATAAGCTCGCCCAAACTATTATTGACTCTCTTCAGGATGAGGAGCCGTAAATATCGGCTTCTCTTTTTTTGTTCCCAAATGAAAACGGTAGATGACGTAACCCACGATGGCAGGAAGCACCATCCAGAATACTCCGGCAGCTACATTTACGGCATCCTGCATGGCGAGCAAGCTGATACCCATGAGAATGCTGTTAAAGATGACATGGCTGAATACAGCAGTGACGAAGCCATATTTGATCATAATGAAGCTGAATACAAGGCCGATAATCGTGAGTTCAATCGGTCTTGTGATGACAGGATAGATCGGATACAGCGTATGACCGAATGCCCAGATGAGAGACGTAATCACTGCGGCCAAGACCGTGCTTCGTACCATCTTCTTGAAGATTCGGATACCGAACAAACGGTAAACGGCTTCTTCCCCAATGCCGGCCATCCAGGCAAGAATAGGCATAAGCCACGGATAGACCATGTTATAAGGGGACTGGCTGGCATCTGTTGTAGACCATACGCCGAGTCCTTTTTCAAGCACGAAGAAGATGACGGACTGCAATCCAAGTAGTATAAATGCCCATAGGTAACCCGAATACATGCTGTGAAGCACATAGCGGCCATATCCAGGCTCCTTGGCCCGTCCCCATAGATTGTAGCCGTCTTTCCGCCAGAGCCCGTTCCCAGCAACCAGAGAGAAGTATACAAGAGCGGTCATCGCCAGTGTAAATAACGTTTGGATTCCAAACAAGATGACAAGCATAAGGGTAGAATAACCTTCCGCCTGGAATGTTGGCAGCAAGTTGATCGTACCAATCATGGAGAACAGGAAATACAGAATGGATAACCAGATTCCTCTTTTGAATGAGGTATAGGCTCTTGTCAGTACACTGTACACGATAGCGAGTACACCAAGCAGCAAGGTGAATAATCCATAGCCTGCAAGCGTCATTAGGTTGGCTCTGGACGTTTCCTTCTCTACATATGCTGTGTGATCGGCAGGTACAGAGAACTCGGGTTCGAATGATCGAATATCGTCATTTTCAAAAGTGAAATGAAGCTTCAGCGTACTTTCTCCGAGCTCCTTACTGTGATCTGCATAGACCAGACCGGGATCTGCTTCGGTCGTTTCAAGCTCTAGTGCGCTTACGTCATAGCCCAATTCGGATAGAACAGGGACAGCAAGACTCACTTTATCTTCCAGTGAAATTCCGCCTTCGGATAACCGAAGCAATGCGGCTCTTCCTTCCGATTCAGGCACCAGTTCATTCGTCGTATAATCGGAATCAGGCAATTCCCGGATATAGGATACAGGCTTCGCGGTATTCATGTGAATATCTACATTTAGATAGCCTCCTGAGTCTTGATCGGGGAGTCTTACCCGATATACATCATACGGATATTGTTGCTCAAATTCTTTGTCGTACTGCTCAAGCAGCTTCTGATTAGCCAGATAGCCGTATAATTCGGAACGTGACTGGTATGTAACTAATACATCCTCAAACATAATTTTATCGTTTAGCCCGAGTTCACGCTCGGCATATTGAACCGCAGCTTGGTATGCTTCCTCTTTGCTGATTACCTTTGCTGTCTGCTGTTCAGTAGATTGCATTGACGTTCCCGGCAATATCTGGAAAATAAAAAACAAGATCAGGCCGATGGCCGCGAGCACCCCGAGCAAGCTGTAGTTCGGTTTGAGCACTAAAGGCTGCCCTGGTCGATTCAATGTCATTCCTCCATTCTTACTTGAGATTGTTCAGCTTACAGTAAAGATAGCATATGCCGCTGTCTCAAAGCCAATGAATAGAGCAAATCCTTGAGAAAGCGGTTTACAAGCATGAAAATGTCCAATAATGTTTCATAATATGTTGACTTTAAAGAAGTATATTCATTTTTGCACTTTTTTAGTGAAATTAAGATGTTTTTGATTTTGTCACGCTTTCCTGAAAGTCTTATAATCGTGGTTGAACTTCAAATGAGAAGCAATTAACCGAATCCTAAAGTGAAAACAGGGGAACCAATACAATAGTGCCTGGACTTTAAGGGCAGGTTGGTTCTTTTTTGATGATAGGAATATAAAACGAGGTGAACCCGTGCTTAACGAGCAGCACCGTCTTTTTAAATTGAATCCACCGCAGATTTTGGTGCTTGGCTTTGCCGGCATTATCCTGATGGGCACCCTTCTCTTAATGCTGCCTGTATCGAGCGTGAACGGAGTAAGTGTAGGGTTCATTGATGCGCTGTTTACAGCGACATCGGCTACATGTGTGACCGGACTTGTCATACTGGACACCGGATATGACTTTTCTGTATTTGGCCAAGTCGTCATTATGTTTTTGATCCAAATCGGCGGTCTGGGATTTATGACCATGGCCACCTTGATTGCCATCGTATTCAGGCGGCGGATTTCGCTGCGGGAAAGACTGATCCTGCAGGAAGCGTTCAACCAGAGTTCGATTGAAGGCATTGTTAAGCTGGTCCGTAAAGTATTGTTCTACTCATTGACGATTGAAGCAGTAGGGGCTGTTTTGTTTGCGCTTAGATGGTCTTTTGATATGAGTATCGGCAAGGCAGTATATTTTGGCGTATTCCACGCAATATCCTTGTTTAACAACGCAGGCTTTGATATCTTTGGTGAGTATCGGAGTCTGACGCTGTATGTGGATGACCCGTTCATCAACATCATCGCGATGGTATTGATTGTTTCAGGTGGTCTTGGCTTCGTCGTTCTCTCCGATGTACTGGAGCTTCGAAAAAGAAAAAAACGCATCCTGTCACTGCATTCCAAAGTAGTATTGTCGATCACAGGCTTTCTGATTGTCTTCGGTGCTATCGTTATATTTATCTTGGAATTTAGCAACGCGAAGACTTTGGTCGGACTGGATGCCGGAGGAAAAGTACTAGCTTCCTTTTTTCAGTCTGTCACATCGAGGACGGCAGGCGCGAATTCGCTTGATATCGCGGGCTTACGCCAGGCAACCCAGTTTTTTATCATTCTGCTGATGTTTATCGGGGCTTCTCCGGGATCGACTGGGGGCGGGATCAAGACTACGACATTTGCCATTCTTGTCGGTGCCGTGCTATCCATGGTACGAGGCCGGGATGATGTCGTCATATTCCGCTACCGTTTGGCTCAGGAACGAATTATTAAGGCCCTGACCATTACAATGATTTCGCTGCTCCTGGTGGTGGGTGTAACAATGATTTTATCGACTACGGAAGATGCACGCTTTCTTATGATCTTGTTTGAGACAACATCGGCATTTGCAACGGTAGGGCTGTCCATGGGGCTTACACCTGAGCTGACGACCATTGGCAAGCTGCTGATCTGCCTGACGATGTTTGCAGGTCGTCTTGGGCCGATAACGCTCGCTTATGCGCTCAATCGAAAGAGCAAGGAATTGTATAGACATCCAGAAGGCAAGATTATTATTGGCTAAAGAGGAGATTTGAGACTAACGTTATGAAAAATCAGCAATTTGTTGTTGTTGGGCTCGGCCGCTTCGGTTCCAGTCTGGCAATGGAACTCGTAGAGAATGGTTATGAAGTCCTGGGTATAGACCGCAATGAGGAGATCGTTAATGACATGAGTGAGTTCCTGACTCATGCGGTCGTCGCGGACGCTTCGGATGAGGATACGCTTCGTTCACTGGGCATCCGCAATTTCGACTGCGGCATCGTGGCGATTGGCGACGATATTCAGATGAGTATTTTGTCGGCCATCCTGCTGAAGGAGCTCGGTGTGAAAAAGGTCATTGCCAAAGCCATCTCGCTGCTGCATGGCAGGGCGCTGGAGAAGCTGGGCGTGGACCGGATTGTCTATCCGGAGAGAGATATGGGCAAACGGGTTGCACACCAGCTTGTCACGCCGAATCTGCTCGATTATATTGACCTGTCTGACAATTACAGCATTGTCGAAATGACAGTTCCGAGATGTCTGGATGGCAAGACGCTCTCCGAGCTGAATTCGAGAGCCAGATACAATTGCAGCATCGTTGCTCTTCAGAAGAATGAGGGCATCATTATTGCACCAACTGCACTCGATCATGTGCACACTGGAGATATCATGATTATTATCGGGACCAATGACAACATTGAGCGTTTTGACGAAGAAGTCATCAGCCAATAAGAATATTCCCTGAGCTAACCGCGCTTTGCAGCGAAAAATTCACGTATTTCGTGAATCCACTGCTTGGCTGTCGCGCTTAGCTCTTCTTTTTGTCCATAGATCATGCAGGTCGTCCGTCTTGTTTGTCGAAGCTCAGGAATATGAACCGTGACCAAGTCATTGTCTGCGAGCAGCTGCGGCCTCAAATAGGATTTGGGGAGCAGGGCGGCAAGCTTGCAGGTTGGAAGCAGACGTACAATGGCTTCAAAGGAATCGATTTCCATCCGGATATCCGGCATGACTCCTGATCTGTGGAACAGATCATCCGTTAATTTGCGATACCAGGTACCTTTGGAGAAGGTGATCATTGGCATTTTTTGAAGATCATCCATTTGGGATGCTTGTCCACTTAGAGGATGTGTGCTGGCGACAACGAGCTCCAAATGGTCGTCGAAGAGAGGAAGACAGTTTAGTCCGGGTTCGTTAATGGAAGAAGCGACGATGCCTACGTCAGCCTGCTTGTCGCGCACACTGGATACAATTTCATGGGTCTTGCCTGTAACAAGCTTGATCTCCGCATGCGGATGGTTGTCCATAAATGCTGTAATGAGCGGAGGCAGCGTCGTCTGCAGTGTCGTTAAACTGGCCCCCAGTGTGATAGCGCTGTCCGTATCGTCCTTGAATTGGGCCAGTGTTTGCAGAAATTTCAGCTGCTGCTGCTGCTGTTCAATCGCAAAATCATAAGCAAGCCTTCCGATGGAGGTCAGCTCCAATCTCTTGCCGACCCGATTAAAAAGGGTAACACCAAGTTCATCCTCCAGTTTGGCGATCTTGCGGGACAGAGCAGGCTGTGACAGGTTTAACAGCTTGGAGGCCTGGTTAAGACTGGATTGCTCAACAACAGTGGCAAATGCCTGCATTTCTTCATACATAGATGCTTCATCCTCCTATTCACCGTTTATAAACATATATATACTTATACCCTATAGTTATAACATTTAATAATTATATTGCAATTCCCTTATAAGAAAAAAAAGAGTAACATTATAGCGACACAGGTTGTTCACAAGTTAAGCAAAAACTAGAAATTTGTCGAGCCTTAGTGAACTAGCAGGTCACTGTGTGATCCAGATAATTTGAACCGGAGACATCATGAGCTTTCATGAACCATTCCCCTATAGGATATATTATTTGTTTGACGGGGTGCATGATCTTTCGTTCATTTTATCTTCCAAATTCAAATATGAAAACGCTGTACATGGAAAGGGGAAAGTCAGTTTATGAAAGGTTACTATGCCCGAAAGATTCACTCGCTTCTAGGCCTCATCCCTCTGAGTGTGTTTTTTCTTATGCACATGTTCTCGAACTTTGCAGCTGTTGAAGGCGGGCCGGAGAGGTTTCAGTCTGCAGTAAATTTGATCAACAGCCTTCCGCTGCTGCTTTTGATGGAAATTTTCGTGATTTATGTCCCTATGCTGTATCACGGTGTATACGGATTGTACATTGCGTATCAGGCCCAGCCGAACGTAGGCAGGTTCAACAATGAGCGCAACTGGAGATATATGCTTCAGCGTATATCCGGCGTCATTACTTTCGTATTCGTGATCTGGCACGTTTATCAGACACGCGTTCAGGTATTCCTGGGTGAGGTGAGCCATGATGAGCTCGGTGCGCTGATGCACAGCATTGTAACGAATCCGGTCTATTTCATTATTTATCTGATTAGTGTCGTGGCAGCTTCGTATCACTTTGCTAACGGTCTGTGGGCGTTCCTTGTTAGCTGGGGAATTACGCGCGGACCTCGTGCACAGCGCGTATCGTCGTACGTATGCATGAGCTTGTTCGCAGTCTGCTCCATTATGTTTGTTGCATCGCTATTTGCCTTCCGCTCTGTGGAATTTGATGCATCTGCTGTAATCGAAATGTTGAAAGTAACAGTCTAAGCTGTAAGAGGAGAGTGAACTAGAAATGGCTACATCCAACATTATTGTCGTGGGCGGCGGTCTTGCAGGACTTATGGCAACAACCAAGGCTGCAGAAGCAGGAGTCCACGTTCATCTATTTTCTATTGTACCTGTCAAAAGATCTCACTCCGTATGTGCCCAAGGCGGTATTAACGGCGCAGTTAACACCAAGGGGGAGGGCGATTCTCCATGGGTTCACTTCGATGATACCGTCTATGGCGGTGATTTCTTGGCGAATCAGCCTCCAGTTAAAGCGATGTGTGAAGCAGCACCAGGCATCATTCACCTGATGGACCGGATGGGCGTTATGTTTAACCGGACACCGGAAGGGCTGCTCGATTTCCGCCGTTTCGGAGGCACTAAGCATCACCGTACCGCGTTTGCAGGTGCGACAACAGGTCAGCAGCTTCTGTACGCTCTGGATGAGCAGGTACGCCGCTGGGAGACAGCAGGTCTTGTTACGAAGCATGAGCACTGGGAGTTTTTGCAGGCGGTTGTGGATGATGAAGGCGTATGCCGCGGGATTGTGGCTCAGGATCTGCGCAGTATGGAGGTCGCTACATTCGCAGCGGATGCAACGATTCTGGCAACTGGCGGTCCCGGTATTATCTTCGGTAAGACGACGAACTCGGTTATTAATACAGGTACAGCGGCGAGTGCGGTGTATCAGCAAGGTGTGACTTATGCGAACGGAGAATTCATCCAGATTCACCCGACAGCAATTCCGGGTGATGATAAGCTGAGACTGATGTCAGAGTCGGCACGGGGTGAGGGTGGCCGTATCTGGACTTACAAGGACGGTAAACCTTGGTACTTCCTTGAAGAGAAATACCCGGCTTACGGTAACCTTGTACCCCGGGATATTGCCACACGTGAAATTTTTGATGTGTGTGTTAACCAGAAGCTCGGCGTGAATGGCGAAAATATGGTATATCTTGATTTGTCTCACAAAGATCCGAAGGAGCTCGACGTTAAGCTCGGCGGTATTATCGAGATCTATGAGAAATTCATGGGCGACGATCCGCGCAAGATTCCGATGAAGATCTTCCCTGCGGTTCACTACTCTATGGGCGGTATGTGGGTCGACTATAACCAGATGACGAACATTCCGGGATTGTTTGCAGCGGGAGAGTGTGAATACCAGTACCACGGGGCCAATCGGCTTGGCGCTAATTCTCTCGTATCGGCGATTTACGGAGGGATGGTTGCAGGTCCTAAGGCGGTTGAATATATCAAAGGTCTTAAGAAATCTGCGCAGGATGTATCCTCTTCTGTGTTCGACAGATATCAGAAGCAGCAGACCGAGAAGTACGAACGCATCACCAAAATGCAAGGCACGGAGAATGCCTATGTTATTCATAAAGAGCTCGGCGACTGGATGAAGGACAATATGACGGTTGTCCGCTACAATGATCGTCTTGAAGCGACCATCGGCAAAATTAAGGAATTAAAAGAGCGTTACAAGAACATTAACGTGAATGATACATCCAGCTGGAACAATACGAGTGCATCCTTCACAAGACAGCTGTGGAACATGCTGGAGCTGGCTGAAGCGATGACGCTGGGCGGACTGCTTCGTAATGAAAGCCGCGGGGCGCACTACAAGCCGGAGTTCCCGGATCGTGATGATGAGAACTTCCTGAAGACGAGTCTTGCAAAATGGACGCCGGATGGACCGGAAATTTCGTATGAGCCTGTTGACGTATCTCTGATTCCGCCGCGTATCCGTGACTATTCCAAGGACAAATAAGAGCAGCAAGGAATGAATTATAAACAGTAAGGAGGAACCATCATGGCAGAAACCGCTGTAAATAAACAAACCGTGAAAAGTGTAAAGTTTGTCATTACCCGCCAGGATAAACCGGACTCTCCTTCCTATATTGAGGAATTTGAGCTTCCGTACCGTCCCGGAATGAATGTTATCAGTGCGCTCATGGAAATTCAGCGCAACCCGGTGAATACTTCGGGCAAGCAGATTGCTCCGGTATGCTGGGAATCCAATTGCCTTGAGGAAGTCTGCGGAGCATGCTCGATGGTTATTAACGGGAAGCCGCGTCAAGCTTGTGCTGCACTCGTGGACCAGCTGGAGCAGCCGATCCGGCTTGAGCCAATGAAGACCTTCCCGGTAGTACGGGATCTGGTTATTGATCGCGATCGCATGTTTAAGGCACTTAAACGGGTCAAAGCATGGATTCCGATCGATGGAACCTATGACCTGGGGCCTGGTCCGCGAATGGCGGAGAAGAAGCGCCAGTGGGCTTACGAGCTGTCCAAGTGTATGACCTGTGGTGTTTGTCTTGAAGCGTGTCCTAACGTGAATGACAAGACAGACTTTATCGGTCCAGCAGCGATCTCACAAGTCCGTTTGTTCAATGCTCATCCGACAGGCGAGATGAACAAGGAAGAGAGACTCGAATCGCTCATGGAGGATGGAGGAATTGAAGGCTGCGGTAACTCGCAGAACTGTGTAAGAGTTTGTCCAAAAGGCATTCCGCTTACAACTTCCATTGCAGAGATGAACAAGGATACGACCAAGCATATGTTTAAACGCTGGCTGGGCGCATAAAGTCCCGCCTCGTAATATGATTTGCAAGAACTCCGTCTTGATGCTGAAGACGGAGTTTCTTTATATTGGCAGAGCCATGCCTGCCTTGGCTCCATACAGATACCCGGAGTGTGTTATAATCGGAACTAACTGAAGAAGGGAAGTGCAATACTTTTGACGGAACCCATAATAGACAGACCCGTGACCCGGACCGAAATTAGCGAAGGGCTCTACCAGCTGGGGCTCAGACCCGGGATGACGCTGATTGTGCATTCCTCGCTAAAGAGCTTTGGAGGATGGATTCTAGGGGGCGCTCCTTCTGTTGTCCTTGCGCTCCAGGATGTGCTGGGCCCGGAAGGTACTCTTGTCATGCCGACGCAGTCAATGGATTTAACGGACCCCTCCACTTGGATGAACCCTCCTGCAGACCCGAAGTGGTGGGAGCTTATTCGTGCTGAAATGCCGGCATATGATCCGGATATGACAGAGACTTCTGGAATGGGTGCTATTGTTGATGCATTCAGGCAGAGCGGTGCTGTACTGCGTAGTCTGCATCCGAATGTGTCCTTTGCGGCGCATGGACGGCTTGCACCCTATATTTTAGAGAACCATGCCTATGATTATCCGCTGGGCGAGTCATCACCGCTTGCCCGGCTGTACGATGCGGATGCTTATGTCTTGTTAATCGGCTGCGGACATGATCGAAATACCTCATTGCATTTGGCTGAGTACCGAACGGAATATAAAGGCAGGAAGGAAATCCAGCAGCAGGCTCCAGTCCTTGTGCAGGGCAGCAAGCAGTGGATTACTTATCGTGATTATAATATCAGCTCCGATGATTTTGATAAGCTGGGACATGATTATGAGCAGACGGATGGCTCTATATATGCGAGAAGTCACATCAGGCAGGCCTCCTGCTTCCTGGCACCGCAGCGTGCACTCGTTGATTATGCTGCGGAGTGGCTCAGGTCAAAGAGGCAGTTATAGCATTTCATTAGAAGGGGGAAATTACGCTTGGAATTTACACCACGCCCGAATAGGGAACTGGATAATAAACCTGAACGTCCCAAGGATGGAAGTGAGACAGTTCCGGCCATTTTCCCTGGCAAACCAAAGCAGCATCATTCCCGCAGAAGCTTCTTGAAGAAGGTGATGAAGCTGGGACTTACCGCGGGTGCCGGTTTGTTTACGGGAGGGTACGCTTGGCTGTGGGAGCCGCGAAATCTCGAAGTGGAGCATGTGAACCTTACGCTCCCCCGACTTCCTCAGAGCTTTCAAGGGATGAGAGTTGCCCATTTTAGTGATATGCATCTGGGGTTTCATATGGATAAATCGGATATGGAGCGATTGGCTAAGGCGGTCAGAGAACAATCTCCGGATATCATTTGTTTTACTGGGGATATGGTAGAAGCGAAGGCCGAACCGATGGCAGAGTGTGTTCCCATGCTCCGATCTATGCAGGCCCCACTGGGCAAGTATGCGGTGCTCGGCAATCATGATTATCGTGGACGGGAGTATAAGAAGCTGGCAAAGCTGTATCATGATGCGGGTTTTACATTACTAGTTAATGAGCATGTTACAGTCGAAAGAAATGGGGACATCATTGCCATCGCGGGCCTGGACGATGCCTTGAACGGTGTACCTGATCCGGCAGCTGCACTTGATGGTCTGGAGGCAGATATATTTACGCTTCTTCTTATGCATGAACCGGATTACGCCGATATTTCGTCTGGATACGCCTATGATCTGCAATTGTCCGGGCATAGTCACGGAGGACAGGTGAGAGCTCCTTTTATCGGCGCTCTGACGACACCGCGAGGCTCGCATAAATATATTCAAGGACTGTACTACACCGGAGAAGAGGGGGCATCCATGCCGGTGTATGTAAATCGGGGTGTGGGTATGACCCAGCTGCCCATCCGTTTCCTATGCAAGCCCGAGCTGACGATGATCCATTTGTAATCTGCACATGAATCAGTGCATAGGGACGAACAATAACAGAAAGGAAATGATGAGATGGAACGAATCGCTATAGTTTCCGATATTCATGGGAATATGACCGCATGGACAGCCGTACTGGCGGATATGCGCCACCGCGGGATTACGCGTATCTTCTGTCTTGGTGATGTGGTGGGCAAAGGACCGAATCCGGAAGCCTGCTTAGACAGTGTCCGAGCACACTGTGAAGTCGTTGTGCGGGGCAACTGGGATGAGCTTGTGGCTAAAAGGCAGGAGGGGCTTCATTTTGAGTGGCATGCAGATCGGCTTGGTCAGGAGCGCCTATCCTATTTATCCTCATTGCCCTTTAGCTGTCATTTCAGACTCAGCGGGCGTTCCATTCGATTGGTGCATGCTTCGGCCGTAAGCGTATATCATCGTGTCCAGCCTTGGGACAGCATAGAGGAGAGACTCGGTATGTTCGCGCCGATTGCTGCATCCATTGAAGAGCTGGAGCAGGACGTGCCGGATGTGGTCGGTTATGGAGATGTGCATAACGCTTATCTTCAGCATATCAGCGGCAAAGTATTATTTAATGCGGGCAGCGTAGGCAACCCGCTGGACATTCCGGAAGCTTCCTACTGTATTCTTGAAGGAACGAACCTTACGATGGGGCAATTCGGAGAGAAGTCGTCCTCGTCTGATGCAGCTTTTAATATCCAATTTATTCGTGTACCTTATCGCATTGAGGAAGAAGTTCAAATTGCACTGAATTCGGGTGCCCCGGATATGGATCTCTACATTAATGAAATTCGCACAGGTGTTTATCGCGGTATACAAAAATAAAGATAATGGACGATAGGAGCATACGACCATGTTCACGAAGCAAGCGTTAGGACGAGGACTGCCGGTGCTGAGGACTGAGCGCTTGCTCTTCAGAGGCCTTACGCCGAGCGATGATGAGACGATATTTCGCTTTTTGAATGATGTAGAGGTCATAAAGTATTTAAATCGTGTACACTTGCCGACTAAGCTTCGGGCTAGGCGCTTGCTAAAGGAAATATGGATATCCGGAGCGAGACTTGAATCGGTTCACTATGGTATATGTCTCCTTGAAACGGACGAGCTGATCGGGGTTATCTCATTCCAGCAATGGAAGGAAGATAAGAAGGAGGCACAGATCGGGTATTTGTTTGACCGCAGGTATTGGGGTCAGGGTTATGGAACGGAGGCGGTCGGACGAATGATCCGTTTCGGCTTTGAGGAGCTTGGGCTTCAGCGAATTGAAGGCAAATGCCATGAACATAATCAGCGTTCCCAGAAGGTTCTCATTAAGAACGGAATGACGTATATGCGGACACATAAGCATTTCTCTCTGCTTCCAAAAAATGGACAGGATATACTCGTTTATGTAAAGGAACAGACATTATAATCAAAGTAGGTACACTATGAAAATAGAACAATGGTTTAGACACCCCGCAGGGATCGTCATTAGTGCAGTCGTCGCTACCATGCTGTGGGGAAGTGCGATGCCGATTATAAAGATCGGATATGAGGATTTGGGAATTGGTGCAGCAGATTACGGGGCGCAGTGGCTGTTTGCAGGTTATCGGTTTACACTGGCAGGTCTGCTGCTTATCATATTTCATTATTTGGTCACCCGAAGAACAGCAACAACAGAACATCGTAAAAAGCTTGGCAAAGCCAGATTGTCTCGTCTAGCCCTCATTCAAACCTTTCTTCAATATTTACTGCTGTACGTAGGACTCAGCTACAGCACGGGGATACAAGGGTCCATCATCGTCGGATCGACCTCCTTGTTTCAGATGCTCTCCGTACGTTTCGTAAATTCGGCAGAGCGACTGACTGTAATGAAGATTACCGGATTGCTGCTGGGATTCTTAGGTATTGCTGCTGTGGGCATTGGAAAAGGGGATCTCAGTCTCTCCTTTGGCTGGGGAGAATTGCTGCTGCTGGGCTCTGCCCTTTTTGGTGGTGTAGGTAATGTACTGGCGAAGCAGGAGAGCAGACATGAGCCTGTGTTATCTTTAACGGGAAGACAGATGGCACTTGGCGGAATCCTGCTCATAGTGGTGTCTGTACCGATGGTCGGTGCGGCTCCTTTTGCGATTAACGGCACTCTATTCATGTATTTATTGTATCTAGCCGTATTGTCGGCTGTAGGATTCGGAATCTGGAATACCATTATGAAATATAATGATGTCGGACGTGTATCGATGTATCTGTTCCTGATCCCGGTATTTGGCGTCATATTATCTTCCATTCTGCTTGGAGAGCAGATGTCAGGCTGGGTCGGTATTTCACTGTCGCTCGTTGTCAGCGGAATCTTGATTGTAAACAGGTCGGTCACGGTTAAAACGATGGTTTCAAGAGCCAAAGGGGATACACAACATTCGTAATGTAAAATAATGTACTTTGTTACACAAATGAAATATTACTGAAACTTTACTCTAACAGTGAGCGGGTAAACTTATTGACATGACCCCCTTTTTGATAATATAAATTCAATGCTGTTGGGACCCGTTTATTTTAGAAGCGGGTCCACTTTTTTTGCCTTTTTACATAAAGAAAGACCGCAGTATGCGGCCTGACAGCTATTATAGTGGCTATTATAGAGGAACAATCTGCATTTGCTTCTGTTTGTAATACACCCATTCCTTAAACCCGATGTCGATCAGCCTTGTACGGACTTCCTCCCATTCATCTCCTACACGAGACGGCTTATGCGCATCAGATCCGAACGTAACATATACACCGTAATGAAGGGCCCTCTCCAGAATTTCGTCAGCAGGATACCAGCCCCCGCATAGTTTAGTCTTTCCTGAAGTATTGATCTCAATAGCGATCTTCTCCTCAGCAATGACCTTTAGGGTCTCATCTATAGCCTTACTCGCAGGAATGTCGGCAAACGCAGGGTAATTCCCCTTCATGGCATCGATATGTCCAAGTATTTGAAACATGCCGCTTCTCGCGGATTGCCGAATCAGGTCATAGTATGCCTCTTTTACCTGTAGGCTTGTCTGATCGTCTAATCCCTTCCATCTGTTTTTGTTAAAAATACTCACACCGCCGGTGCTATGTACAGAACCGATGATATAATCGAAGGGATATTTGCTGAGCGTCTCATGATAAATATGTGCAACTTCGGGAAAGAAGTCAGATTCAATGCCGAGCAGGACATCAATTTTCCCTTCATATTCCTTCTTAATGTCCAGAACTTCCTGTACATAATGACGAAGCTCTGCTTTGGGCATCGCGATCTTCGGGAAGGGTTGTTCTTCTTCGCTGCCGAAATAGGGAGTGTGGTCAGATATGCCAATGGCGGCAAGTCCAGCGGAAATACCGGCTTCCACGTAATCGCGTATGTTCCCATCGGCGTGTCCACAGCGGAAATGATGCGTATGCAGGTCAAATTTCATTCCTGTTCCTCCTTCTTCATTATTCCGAGCTTACAAACTGAGTTTCCGGCATTCCTTTGAGATCGCTCAAAAATTGCTGCATCGCGGAATTTAAATACCGACTGGATTTATAAATGACTCCAACAGGATGGCTGACCTCGAGCTCGCTGAGCGGGATCATGACCAGCGTCCCGAGACGAAGCTCTGCGGCAATGGCCTGCTTGGAGATGACGGCTGCGCCGAGATCCAGCTCCACCATTCTTTTGACTTCTTCACTGCTGGACAATTCCATTACGATATTGGGCTCAATCCCGTGTTTATCCATGATATTATCTACAAACCGGCGGCCGACTGTATCCGGTGACAGCATGATGAGCGGCGTTGTACCCAGTGCATCAATCGTAGCATGTTTCTTCTTTGCCAGCGGATGCTTGGGGGACACAACCAATTCAAATGTGTCATAGTACAGGGTAGAGGTGCTTAAATTAGGGTTCCGTTCAATAAGATAACCGATTCCGACGTCAATCATCCCGCTCTCTACTTGCTCATAGATTTGTGAGGATGGCATGGATTGAATGCTTGTCTTAATCTGTGGAAACTGATCTTGAAAATAAGACAGAATGCGTGGCAGAATTTGAATGGCGATAGATGTGGTTGTGCCCAGTAAAATATGTCCCTGTGGGTTCTGATCAAGATCCAGGAGCTTGAGCTTCAGTTCATCCACAATTTCAAGAATCCGTTCAGCGTGGCTCAGAAATACCTTACCTCGGTCCGTTAGGGCGACCGGCTGGGATCTGTCAACAAGCACCGTCCGAAACTCATCCTCAAGGCTTTTGATCTGAGCTGAGACGGCAGGTTGTGTCAAATTAAGAAGTTCTCCGGCTTTACGGAAGCTCATCGTTTTGGAAATCGTAATCAGTGTCTCCAATTGACTGATGTTCATGACTAGCCTCCTGACTTCATAGGTTGCATAATAATTCGCTTATCGCGTTGTTTTCTAATGAAAGGAAAGTACACTATTAAATTATAGGCGATTGAAAGCGGCAGAGCAATGCAGATCGTGTCTGTGGCTTGTCCAATAGTTTATGTAAAATGCAAATTTAATTAACATATCTCATGTAAAGTTATCATATGAAATCTCAAACTATGCAAAAGTCATGCTAACTAATATTAAAAAAACGAGATAAATGATGGAGGGGTTTACGAATGGATCCAAAGCAAGCACGTGCATGGGTCATGTACGACTGGGCGAATTCAGCCTTTGCAACAACCATGATTGCGGCTGTACTTCCTATCTTTTATCAAAATGTGGCGGCTGAGGGTCTGGATGATGCAATAGCTACCAGCTATTGGGCTTTCTCCCAAACGATCGCCATGATTCTTGTCGCCGTTCTCTCCCCTATATTAGGAGCAGCGGCGGATGTCGGGGGACGCAAAGGAACCTATCTAATGATTGCAGCCATAGTGGGAGCTGCCGCAAGCTCGGCAATGGCACTGACCGGAACAGGGGACTATATATTTGTATCCATCCTTTTTATTATTGCTACGCTGGGCTTTTCCGGGGGAAATACATTCTATGATTCCATGCTGAGAGATATTGCCCCGCCTCCAGAACGGGATATGCTCTCCGCACGGGGCTACATGTTTGGCTACATTGGAGGAGGGCTGCTGCTGCTTGTCCATGTCATTATGATCCAAGGCTGGGAAAGCATTGGCTTTACGTCGCAAATTCAGGCGATGCAGCTCGTGTTTCTGACCTCAGGCTTATGGTGGCTGCTGTTCGCTATTCCTCTTCTCCGGAGATTTCCACTGCGTGATAAGGGGGCTTCACGATCGGCCAGCCGTTCAGTGGGACAGACGGCGCTCCACAGTGTCAAAAGTGTGGCGAACACCCTTCTTCATGTGAAGAAGTATCCTGAATTGTTCAAATATCTCATTGCATTTTGGTTCTTTAATGATGGAATCAGCACAATTATCAGCATGGCTGCTATTTATGGTGCTGAGATCGGAATCGGTACAACCCACCTGATTACAGCACTTCTCATTACTCAATTTGTGGGTGTTCCCTTTACCTTCTTATTCGGTAAGCTGGCGGGTAAGATTGGGGCCAAGCGTTCTTTGTATCTGTCACTCTGGTTTTACGTGGTCATTGTTATTTTTGGATTCTTTATGGAATCGGCCCTCCATTTTTATATCTTGGCATTTATGGTGGGAATGGTTCAAGGGGGATCTCAGTCTTTGGCAAGGTCTATTTACAGCCGCCTGGTGCCTGCACATAAGACATCGGAATTCTTTGGGTTCATGAGTTTGTCAGGTAAAGTATCTGCGGCACTCGGACCCGCTGTATTTGGCTTTACGGCAGCCGCTACGGGAACGAGCAGACTGGCGATTCTATCGGTGCTTATCTTTTTTGTTGCGGGTATATGGATGCTGACTCGGGTTAATTTGGCCAAAGGGGAAGCTGAAGCTTCAGAGGATTCCGAGCCGCCAATAACGAGAAACCCAGGGAAACCACCTGCGGCAACATTATAGTCCTATAGAACTAATCTTGCGTGCGGATCAAACATGGATTAAATGCGATTTGGTATAAATATTCACTTCTTACTTGTCGATAACAATAGTTATGGGCCTTTGGCTTGAATTCGTAATGAATTTTGGTGTGGCTTCAAGTATAATATTGTTAAAATAATGGGACTTTTGATTCGTGACCATTAACCTAGTAAGGAGGCACAATCGTTGAAAGCCGAAGTAATTAATCCATTCTTGGAGTCCGCGCGGCTCGTATTTGAGCAATTGATTCAGATTTCACCTTCCGCAGGCAAGCTGGGTATTAAGCAAGTTGAATTTCTCGAGGACCACATCTGGATTCTAATCGGAATGACGGGACAATTGAACGGGAAGGTCGTGTTCGGAATACAGGAGCAGGTGGCACTGCGGATCGTCTCTGCGATGATGGGCGGATTTGTTATCTCAGAGATGGATGAGATGGGACAAAGCGCAATTTCAGAGCTTGGCAATATGATCAGCGGGAACGCAAGCACGATTCTATACAATCAGGGCATTGCCGTTGATATTACGCCGCCGCAAGTAACGAAGTCCTCTCATCCAGCGATGGAGGCGGTAACCCAGGCGCTAAGCATTCCGCTTGTGATGGACGGTATCGGAGAGCTTGATATTCAGGTGATGATTTCGTAAGAAGCTAAATAGCTTAGAATCAGCTTTGAGCAGCTTATATCTTATGATGAAACTGTAATCTTGAAACCCATTTGCAGGTACACTATGATCAGATACATAAGTGGACTGCACTCGGGAGGTAAGAAAGATGAAATTAAAGGATAAGGTAATACTCATTACAGGAGCTTCCAGCGGTATTGGCGCAATCTGTGCTCAGAAGCTAAGTGAGCAGGGCGCTCTGCCCGTGCTGCTGGCGAGGTCGGAGGACAAGCTGCAGAAGATCAGTGCCTCGATCACCGGTACACCGGACTGGTATCCGCTGGACGTAACCGATAATGTTCAGGTGGAAGCACTGATTAAGACGATGATCGACAGGTACGGTCAGATCGATGTTGTGCTTAACAATGCAGGGTACGGTCAATTCGAGATGACGAAGGACATGACTGTAGCGGCCTTTGAACAAATGATGGACGTAAATTATATGGGTATCGTACGAATGACGAAGGCTGTACTGCCCCATATGCTTGCTTCCGGACAGGGGCATATCGTTAATGTCGCATCCATGGCAGGCAAGATTGGAACAGCGAAGTCTGCATCTTATACGGCAACGAAGCATGCCGTGCTTGGCTTCAGCAATGCACTGCGTCAGGAGCTGAGAGAGACAGGGATCAAGGTAACGACGATTAATCCGGGGCCGATTGATACGCCTTTCTTTGAGACGGCAGATCCAGGCGGTAGTTACATTAGCAACCTGAAGGGCTTTATTATGCAGCCTGAATATGTAGCGGATAAGATGGTTCAGGCGATCATTAAACAGAAGGAAGAGGTTAATCTTCCGCATATCGCTGCGGCGGGAATAAAGCTATATCAGTTGTTTCCCAGGCTGGCGGACAAGCTTACGTATGGCTTGTTAAATCGTAAATAGCAATAGAGAGCTCTTGAACAGAATTGTGCTCAAGAGCTTTTTTGTGTGGTTTTTGATTCGTTTTCAATTAATTTTGGTGAGCTGGATGGATACTGCTGCAGCGTTCTTTTGTTTTTTTGGCAGCCGTAATTTGGTACGTGAACGTTTTTCGCATATAATGAACAGTAATGAACTTATAACAAAGGATGGACTTGAATGACGACAACTTTTAATTCGCTCGGGCTGAGCCCGGGTTTGATAGAACGACTTGAGGAACGGGGCATACAGACACCTTCTCCTGTACAGGAGCAGACCATTCCTGTCATTAAGGAAGGCAAGGATGTGCTTGCACGTTCCCAGACAGGAACAGGAAAGACGCTGGCTTATTTGTTGCCGGTGCTGGAGACGGTAAATACGGATGTCAAAGGTACGCAGAAGCTGATCCTCGCTCCAACACAGGAGCTGGCGATGCAGATCGTTCGCGAAGCCGAAACATACGGTGCCTACCGCGGAATTAAGACACTGGGACTTATCGGCGGTGCTGCAATCAAGCGCCAAATTGAGAAGCTGAAGGAACATCCGGAATTGGTTGTAGGTACACCGGGACGGGTGCGTGAACTTATCGAAATTCGCAAGCTGAAGATGCATCAGATTAATACGATTGTCATTGATGAAGTGGATCAAGTGTTCCAGCTTGGCGGAGCCGGAGATGTAGAGCAGATCATGCATCGTTCATTAAGGGATCGTCAGCTTGTATTCTTGTCTGCAACGGTGGATAAGGAGACCGAGCAGCTTGCCAAGCGCGAAATGAAGGATATGGTCACCATAGGCATTGAACCTGAGCAGATGACAGCGAGTGGTCTGACGCATCTCTACTTTGTAGCTGAGGAACGGGAAAAGGTGGACATGCTGCGAAGAATTGTGCGCCATTTTGACCCGACCAGAGCTATCGTGTTCGCGAATACGGCAGAAACTATTGCTGAAGTAGAAGGCAAGATGAACTTTATGGGTCTGTCTGCAGCGGCCTTATATGGAGATGCCGATAAAATGACTCGGAGTAGAGTTCTTGCGAATTTTAGAGAGGGCAAAATCAAGCTGCTGGTAGCCAGTGACGTTGCGGCGCGCGGACTGGATATTCAGGATCTTCCGCTGGTTATCAACTTTGATCCGGCCTTTGATTCAGACCACTATGTTCACCGGGCAGGAAGAACAGGACGGATGGGCAAGACGGGAACGGTGATTTCCATTGTGGGCGAGAAGGAAACATTCATTATGCGTAAATTCGCAAGAGAGCTCGGAATAGAGCTGATCGAACGGGTGCTGTACGGAGGAGAAATACAGGAACGGGACGATCAAGCGAAGCGCAGTGCATTCCGTCAAGGCACAAGATCAAGCGGATCAAGTACAGAGGCTGCTCCAAGAACGGCTTCTCCAAAAGCGGGCATCAGCCATACGCCAAGTCGTCCGAAGGACAAGCCGGCACCAGCCGGAAGACGCAAGAATGAGAAGGCGCAAGACAAGAAGAACAAAGGAGCTCCGAAATGGCTCAAGAATAAACGTAATGATAACAGCGAGTCCTAGAAGAAAGCGGGGATCACATGGAACAGACACCTATCCTGCAAATTAACGGATTAAGCGGTGGATACAGTGCAAGGAAGCCGGTGCTGCATGATATTGATATACGCGTTGCTCCTGGTGAAATGGTTGGTCTGATTGGTCTGAACGGTGCCGGGAAGAGTACGACAATGAAGCATATCTTAGGTCTGATGGTGCCTCATCAGGGAGAGGTGCTCATTGGAGGCAAACGCCGGGATGAGAATCCAGAAGCTTACCAGAGCGGCATGGCGTATGTTCCGGAATCACCAGAGCTGTTCATGGAGATGACCGTTATGGAGCATTTGGAATTTACCGCAAGGGCCTATAATGTGTCCAAGACGGAGTTCGAAGAGCGAGCCGATCATCTCCTGGACATGTTCCGTATGCGGGACAAAAAAGACAGCCTGTCTGCCCATTTATCCAAAGGGATGCGTCAAAAGGTCATGATCATGAGCGCTTTTGTGGCCAGACCACCACTTTACATTATTGATGAACCGTTTCTGGGCCTAGATCCACTGGGCATCAGATCACTGCTGGATTTCATGATGCAAATTCGCGCCTCGGGTTCTTCGATTCTGCTCAGTTCACATATCCTGTCCACGATAGAGAATTATTGCGATCGTTTCGTCATACTTCATGGCGGAAAGATTATATCACAAGGGACCTTGGAAGAGCTTCGGGCTGGGTCCGGAATGAGACAGGCGCCGCTGGAGGAAATATTCTATAAGCTCGTACAAGGCGGGGATTAGAAGATGGATTTGCAGCAGCTATGGAAATCAAGACGAGGTGCATTCTGGAGCCAAATTACTCCTTATTTAGGCTATGTATTGCAGAGCGGAGTAGCCGTCGTCCTTGGCTTTTCCCTGATCGCGTTTTCCGCATGGTACACTTCGCTTGTACAAGATGTACCGAATGGTTTTCCGATTCGGTGGGTTATGCTTGTTGTGCTCGTTGCTCCGGTCATCTTCAGCAGCTATCGGACCTATCTTCGTCAAGCCGATATTGTCTTCTTAAGACCTCAGGAATATCGGATGCATCTATATTTGAAGAACAGCTTTATTCGGGGTATCGTCTACAAAACGGTTGGACTCATCATGTTATTCATCCTCTTGTGGCCGCTTTATATTCGGAGTGAAGGAGAACCTAAGCCCTTCCTGCTGTTTCTCATCCTGCTCGTGATCTTAAAATGTATTGCCAGTTTCGGAGGCTGGTGCGAGCAGCAAATGCTATCCAAGTCGTCACGGATGGGATACCGGCTTCTGCGTTATGCCGTGATCACCTTGTCATTGTATGCATGGATATGGCATCAGGTTATACCTGGATTAATCTTTATCGCTGTACTGACTGTGCTGTATGTCGTCTCTCTTCGTCTGCCCGTACGATTGCCGGTTCATTGGGAGCATCTGATCGAGACCGAGCAGATCAGAGGAGCGAGAGTGATCAAGACATTAGGATTCTTCGTCGAAGTCCCTGCACTCAAGCAGCGTGTCCATTCCCGCCGTTTGCTTGCACCACTGGCTGAACGTATATCATGGGGGCAGGACACAGCTTTTCAATACTTAATAGCAAAGACCTTCATCCGCAGTGATCTGCTGGGAATATGTATCAGGCTTGCCATTGTAGGCGGTCTGTTCGTGTATTGGACGGGAAGCAGCCTGTGGGGAAGCGGAGTATACTTATTCTTCTTGTTCGTACTGGGAATTCAGCTGTCCGGACTACTCCGATATCACCGTGATTCCTTCTGGATCTACATCTATCCGGTAACAGCAGTGAGCCGTAGACTACAGGTACTGAAGTTTGTATATACCTTGCAGTGGGCGTTAACCATCTTGTTATGGATTCCACTGCTCGTCGGAGGGTGGGGCAGATGGGTAGAGCTGCTAATTACATTAGCTCTTGGCCTACTCATCGCCCGTATGTTCCGAAGCTCACAACTGAAGAAATGGACTAAGGAAGAGGAATTGGAATAAGTGTAAGGTGATTAGCGGAAAGGGGTCTATCAATGGATAGGCCCCTTTCCTTTATGGCCTGGTGACTTATTCGCGAGGTAAGATCAGGTATGAAATTTACCGTCCATCCAATGAGCTGCTGCTTACCTGAAATTAGTAGGAGGAGAAGGATTTAACGATGATTACGAGAAGGATAAACAATACCAGGATTGCACCAAGTTTATTGCTTCCATGGTCACCGTAAGTTCCATAATCTCCATAGCTTCTTTCATCTTTTCCAGACATATTTCCATACCCCTTTCGAGTCATTTAATGGTAAGCTTCTCTTACGAAGCGTACAACGTATCCTATGATGCAAATCCCTCTCGTGTTTGGGCAGTTGCCTTTTGAAGCATAAAAAAATGAACCCAGAAATAAAAGCCGTTTATTTTGACACACAAACAAGCCCCTCTGACTGCCTAAGGGAAGTCAGAGGGGCTCATACTTTTCTCGTGATTTGGACTTACTTGGTTCGATACTTGAATCTGAATCTAACCTTGCGTCAGATCCTGGACAGCTTGATAAATGGTGTCGAACAGTTCTTCAAGCTGATTCTCCTCCAGCGAGGAGAAGGCAATACGTAAATCATGCTCGCCGAGCGCAATGGTACCAATCTCGTATCGGTCCAGAAGATGCACTCGCAGCTCTTCAGCTTGTACCTTCGTCACCTTCAGACACATGAAGTATCCTGAATTAAAAGGATAGTATTCCCATGCTCCGTCGTATTTGCCACTGTCGAGCAGTGCTTTTACGGTATTGGCACGAGCTTTCATGATGTGGAACTTTTCTTCTTTTTGTGCTGCAAATTCAGGTGATTTCAGCGCATCCAGCACAAAGGTCTGTGAAGGATGCGGACCACTGGAGATCGTTGCACGGATAATACCCAGCGTCTTCTGTTCCAGTGCAGACAGGATGTCCTGGTTGTCATGGGCATACGTTATAAATCCGACACGGAATCCCCATACGAACTCTTCCTTCGTTGCGCCGTCAATCTTGATCGGTAGAACTCGTGGGTGTATGCCGGTCAGGCTTCCAAACAAAGATTCGTGAATGGAATCCTCGAAGAACAGACCGAAATAGGCATCATCGGTGACTACAACGACATTAATTCCTGCCTCTGCGGCTTCTTTGACAGCTGCTACAATCTCCTTGCTTTCTTCAATGCCCGGTGTGTAGCCTGTCGGATTGTTCGGGAAATTCAAGACTACAACAGCTTTGCCCTGATCCTTCTGTGCAAGGAGGGCTTCCTTCAGTCCGGTGCTGTTAAATTTCATCTGATCATTAAACAATGGATAATTGACCAGACGGGCATGTCTTCGAACTCCAAAGGTGAGTTCATAGTTCTCCCAGTTTTTGTCTGGATATATAACAGCATCTCCGTCGTCGACAAACAGGTCTGCCACAATGCTGAGACCATGGGTCAGAGCGTTCGTTGCGATGGGATTGCCAAATATTTTACCTTGTAAGGATGGCGTCTCTTCAATCATTTTGTTCCGCCATGCTACTCGTAAATCCGGTTTACCAGCCGGGGGTGCGTAAGGATACAAATCCTGTGGCTTATAGGCAGATAGTTTCTCCTGGATGACTTGCAGATGCATCGGTTTGCCGCCTTCGGTAGCAATCCCGATCGTTGCATTGTATTTCTTTGCACGGCTTGAAGCTTCAGCCGATTGACTAAGAATACCTTCCTTCGGATAATATAGCTCTTTGCCGAGCCTCGAGAGCATGTCGTACACATGATCGCTGCCCGCTTGAATACTTTCGTTCAGCTGTACAGCCAGTGGGTTCATCGATTTTCATCCTTCCAAGTCGTTGAATAAATTAGAGACCATTTACACTGCCTCATATTATAGCACCAAGCACAGCCGTCGTCACGGAAAAACAATACAAATGACCTTTACAATGCATTACCGCGTTACATTGCTGAGCTATAATGGTTGTGCAGCAAGCATGCACAAGCTGCAGCTGTAGTATGAACGGCTCCTGGAAAGAGAAAACATGGAAATATTCAGGAGTGAAAAGGGCAATATTTTCGCATCATTTCTACGGTTGCCGCATCCTTAGCCTCACCTCGCTGCTCGAGCTGCTCCTGAAGCTGCTCATGCTTGTCCTGCTGCAGGTTCTGCCCGAATTTGAACTTCGCACTCAGCGTTTCGGGAACGATCCGGACGACGGCTACAGCCTTTAATTGACCTGTATATCTTGGATCGTCGGCATCGATGGTCAGATAGCCTCCCTCCGGCTGGAGCTTCTCCATAAATCGGTTCAGAGCCCGGGCTTTTTCCTTCAAGTCGGTTACTTTTTCTGCATGACCACTGGCGGACACACTCTTGAAGAAGGCGGTAGCGGGGCAGGCCAGCAAGGGATCCTGAAAGTAGGAAGGGATCAAGGAATACTCTTCTGCCACGGTAAAGCTGACCGTGCTGTTTGCCTTAATATGCTTCATTTTCTCTCCGGCAAGACTGCCGTGAAAATAAAAACAGCCCTCATCGTAAACGAAATTAAGTGGTGTTACCCTTGGTTTGTTGTCCATACTTACGGTACCAAGAAATCCGAAGGTTTGTGTTGACAGAAATTCAGTGATCTCCTCTTCCTGTTCTATGGTAAATTCTTTTCTTCTCATGAACGTGCGCCTCCTTGCAGCGGGTTATATTGATGTTTTTCTACATATTAGTCCGTCTATTGTCATGAAAAAAGATCCAATACCATTGATTTTTTATAGTCCAATCTATAAAATGCATGTAAACTCAAACCAGAAGCAGCAGATGAACGGAGGAACGAACAACATGGAATTTATGGTCTCTTGGGATCGATATATCAAGGAATACCGTTATAAATACCATGCGCTGTACCATGCGATTCGGGATGCAATTCTGTCAGGAACGCTGCAGAGTGGAACTCAGCTGCCGGCAACTCGGCTGTTAGCTGTTCAATACGGGCTGTCTCGCGGATCTGTTGCAACCGCTTATGACATGCTGCAGGCTGATGGGTATATTCACACGGAGACCGGACGAGGGACTTATGTAGCCTTTGCCGGCATACCGGGCGAACCGCCAGAGGCATTACATAATACAAACATTCGATTATCTGCGTGGGGGAAACGCGCAGCTAAGCAGTATCAATCACTAACAGCGATCAATTCGCATCTTCTCCTGCCGGATGAGCAGCCCCCGCATAAGCAGACAGAGGAAATACGTTTTGACAGATCACATCAGCCTGATACCGATTTTCCGTATGCGGAATGGAAGAGCCTCCTATCGAGAAGCAATCAACAGGGAAAATATGAAAGTCTGTATGACCCGGCAGGGGATATACGTTTAAGAGAAGCCATAGCCGCGCATCTCGGAGCAACTCGGGGTATTATGGTCAGCGGCAAGGAAATCGTCTTGTTCAGCGGTTCGATGCAGGCTATAGCGCTTCTTACCCAAGTGATATTGGATGAGGGCGAGAAGGCAGTAGTCGAAAGTCCGGGATTCAAGGGGTTTGCCCAGGCTGTTCAGGTGTGCGGAGGCGAAGTGATTCCCTCTACCGTAGATCATCATGGAATTATTCCTGAGGATTGGGATGCACGTCTTCTGTTTGTTACGCCCAGCCGGCAGTTTCCAACGGGCGTTGTGCTCAATCTGGAGCGGAGGCTGGCTCTACTGGCTTGGGCAAGAAACAGGCAGGCAATTATTATCGAAGACAGCTATGACAGCGAATTTCGCTTTCAAGGACGTCCGATTGAGCCGCTGAAAGTACTGGATCAGGAGCAAAGAGTCGTTCATATCGGCTCTTTCTCCAAAACGATGCCAGAGGGATTTCGCCTGGGCTATGCTGTTCTGCCTCCAGCACTTGTAGCACCGGTCGTTGCTGCCAAGGCCTACTATGATCCCATATCTGCGGGTCTATATGAACAGCGGGCGCTGGCTGTCTGGATGTCTCGTGGCGGCTATGCGAAGCATATTCGAAAGCTGACTCGCAGGTATGGGGCCAAACATCAGAAATTTGCCCACTGGATCCAGCAGCATGCAGGCCACATGTTCACCGTGTTTATAGGGGATGCGGGGCTGGGTTTTTACGCGCTATGGAACGGGAACGATGAGAATTATGCTGCATTTAAAAGGGCCTGTATACGCCGAGGAGTATACTTCACTGACGGAATCCGATTCCAGCTCAATCCGTCCAGACCCTCTCTCTTTTTTAAATACGCGCATCTATCCGAGGAACAAATAAAAGAAGGCATCCTAAGGATGACATTGGCATTTGAAGATATCAAATATGGACAAGAAAAAGGAAAATAAAGTAAGTGAAATGAAACCAGTAAAGCTAATATCTCGTAATCATAGTCATTAATAAGGACTTATTTGAAAATAAATTAAAATTACGGGGGAATTCAAATGCCAGCACATGAAATTGATTATTCCATTCTCGGCTCAGAGATGCAGTGTGTAGAAATTCAGCTCGATCCGGGTGAAAGTGTAGTTGCTGAAGCAGGCAGCTTCATGATGATGGATCAGGATATTCGTATGGAAACGATCTTTGGAGACGGCAGTTCAGCGGGAAGAGGCATGATGGGTAAGCTGATGGGGGCAGGCAAACGACTCATCACAGGTGAGGGCTTATTCATGACGGTATTCACGAATGAAGGCAGGTACCGTCAAAGTGTAACCTTTGCTTCACCGTATCCAGGCAAGATCATCCCTCTCGACCTGGTTAATCTTGGCGGTAAAGTGATCTGCCAGAAGGATGCCTTTCTGTGTGCAGCCAAGGGAGTATCGGTAGGCATTGAGTTTCGTCGTAAGCTGGGTGCAGGTTTCTTTGGCGGTGAAGGCTTCATTATGCAAAAAATTGAAGGGGATGGCCTGGCCTTCGTTCATTCCGGCGGTTTAGTGATCGAAAGAACGCTCCAGCCTGGTGAAACGCTCCGTTTAGATACAGGCTGCCTTGTCGCGATGACATCCACTATTGATTATGATATTGAGTTCGTCAAGGGAGTGAAGACTGCATTATTCGGCGGTGAAGGTCTCTTCTTTGCCACTTTGCGCGGGCCGGGTAAAGTCTGGGTACAGTCTCTGCCATTCTCAAGATTGGCTGATAAAGTGCTGTCTGCAGGCATGGGAAAAAAAGAGGAAGGCAGTGTTCTTGGGGGACTCGGCAATTTACTGGATGGACGTTAAATAGTTAATTATATCTACATGATGAAGCGTTTTTCTTCCGCCTCGTTTCACGCTATAATAAGGGATAATGATCCACTTAATAAGGAGGAAGGACGACATGTTACATGCGTCACCGTCGTCTTTTGTGATTTTGCCCGCCGTCGCCAAGATTGTCTGTGAGCCAGGCTGGAAATGGCAGAAACGCGAAAAACCGATGCAAAACTACGATTTATTTTATGTGTGGAGCGGAGAAGGTACGGTCATTGTAAATGATGAGCCTTATCATGCCCAGAAGGGAAGCTGCTTCTTGTTCCGTCCTGGTGACCATACAAGCGCAACTCATAATCCGCAGAAGCCGTTTGTACTAACGTATATACATTTTGATGTCAAGGAGCCGGTTACAGAAGTACCGGGTACGTATAACCGGCTTCGAGAGACGATTGACTTTGAGCATATGCTTGCGAGATATGTGAGGTTATTTTTATCCCAAGCCTATGGACGTGAAGAAGAGAATAAGCTTATTTTGAAGCAGATGATGATTCATTTGCTGCGTCTGGAATATGAGGAGCACCCTGCAGAGAAGAAGGTTAGCAACCAGCTTGCTGAAGCGATTCAGGAGATTGCTAACTACGTGCGTCAGCATCCCGGCATTAATCATCGGGTAGAGGATCTTGCGGCGAGAGCAGGACTTTCCCCCCGTTATTTCTCCATTAAATTTAAAGAGCTGATCGGTTCATCCGTCCAGTCTTATATTATCAAGATGCGCATTGAACGTGCAGAGCACCTGCTGGTGCATGCAGGAATGAATGTAACAGAGGTGGCGGATGCCCTCGGGTATCGCGATATCTTCTTTTTCAGCAGGCAGTTCAAGCAATACACGGGGAGAAGTCCATCGGAGATCCGTTGATTCAAGAGTGTAAAATGGTGCAAATCGATAATCAAAGTTTCAAACCTCATGCTGCGGGGTATATGCATTAATGTATAACATGCAGGAGTAAGGAGGGTCTACTTTGAACGGAATTCGCAGAATTCGTAATCGCGGCTGCTTTGGCAAAGGCTGTTCTCTGTTCCGTAATCGTTTGCGCCGTAAACCGGTGGAAGACGTCTGGTTCTAGAATGGGTTGAAATGAAGTTGGACTGAATCCATATATTGACTCATCATATACAGTGGTTTTTGTATACATCCCATGAACAATCATATCGAATGATGCAAAAGCCTGAAAAGATAAAAGCAGCAGCCCTCTGGAAAATGTTCTCCGAGAGACTGCTGCTTTTTACTATCTAGATCCGCACACGATTCACTCACTGTGTCCATCTATGAAGGCCTTCTTATTTCTGCTGCCTTTGAAACAATGACTCCAAGCGAATCACCCATCCGGACATTGTCCCCTTCCGCCAGGTCTTCCCTTGGTACAAAGGTGCCGTTCTCGCACAGCAACACGACAGTAGAGCCGAATTCGAAGTAAGCGAGCTCATCCCCGCGCTGCCAAGCCTTCACTTTGTCATCCGCATATTGAATGCTGCTTACATTCATAGCACCGACTTTCACAAGCGCAATCTCGCCATGCTCATGCTTGATATATGTAATAAGCCGTTCATTCCGGCTTAATACGGTTCTCATGTGACGCAGACCAAAATCATTCACCGGATACACTTTACCGCGGATATGCTCACTCTCTACCTGTTTACCCGTAACCGGAGCGTGAATTCGATGATAATCTTTTGGACTCAGATACAGAATGACGGCCCATCCATTTTTATACTTCTCCATGTGAGGAGATTGGTTCAGTAGATCAGCAAGGGTATAATCGTGACCTTTAATATTAAGAATGGTGCCTTTGGTTATCGGGCTCATTGCTGTAATTTTGCCGTCCACCGGACTGAGCAGAGAATCTGGGTGTTCATGCAGAGGCCTCGCATGGGGCTTCAGCCTTCGCGTAAAAAAAGCGTTCAGGGAAGGGTATTCGCCTGGTTCTAGTTCGGCCTCATTAGGATCTATTTCGTAGGTTCGGATAAACCACGGAATTAGCAGCCTACTCGCACTGCTCTTGGAAAAAGTGCCGGTAAGCCGGGAGATCCATTTGCGTGAAGAAAGCTCTGTCATGAGGCGCAGCAACGGTTTCGACATGTATATCCCCCTTAGGAAACGAGCGTCTAGACCGGACAATCGTAAAGTCCGGCCACTCTGCATAATATTGACACAGAACCGGATCGAAATCAATATGACGTTCATGTAATAAGCTTGAGGTTGTTCAGAGAAGCAGCAAACGGTTTCTGATCAAGTAAATAACGTGCGTACGCCATCGGTTCACGATAACTCTGGGCCCATTCTTCCGGCATGCCAGCTTTGCGGAAGCCGTAGCGCTGATCTCTTCCATTACATTCGATCAAGTAGAGTTCACCTGCGGCCGTAATACCCAGATCTATGCCAAGATCCGCAATATGGGGCAGCTCGACAGACAGCTGGTGCGCTGCAGTCAGCGCCAAATGATGAATGCGGCTCTGGAGTTTATCGGCTGCAACATGAGGGAACGCGCTAGAAAATATGCGGTCTACCGCCATAGCAGATCCGCCGCGAGCCACATTGGTGATAAAGGCATCCTTAGAGGCAGCCAGTTTGGCGAACATCCCGGTAACTCCCCATTCCCCGGTTATTCCCCGCTGCACGGTTACACGCAGATCAAAAGGTCGGTCTTCATAAGTAGCCAAAGGTATTCGTTGCTGAATGAGGTGCTCTTTGCGAGTAAGGCGTGCCGGCAAAAAGGCTGGCAGTCTCCCTTGCTTGAATCTTATTTGTCTCCATTTGCCTGGTTTCGGATGGAAGGACAGCTGCCACAAGGCGCTTCGCTGTGTAAGCCGCATCACTCCGGATCCAATACTCCCATTGCTGGGCTTGATAATTAAATCGGAATACTTAGCCATCATCCTTGCTAAGGAGTGCTTTGTTGCTGGCTCTGTCTCGGGTAAATGAGGCACAAGCTCTGAATTTCGGGATAACAGTCTATGAATTTGAACTTTTTTATATCGATTTCTAAGGTTATAGATGAGAATTCCCTGCTGAATCAGTCCGGCCATTTTGTGGTGACTGGCTGTGGTAAAGTACATAGCCCGATTATGGATAGTATAGGGAAGCTTGATAGTGTTGAGTTTATATGTGTTCTCGGAGTGGATATAGGCTCTGCACGTTCCTGAGGGTAAATGAATATCTTCAAGCCTCATATAACAGGGAATGAGGTCGTAGGCAGCTGCTGCCAGCTCATATAATACAAGTGATTCCTGCCCTGTTCTGGCATGAGGAATTCCTCGATAGACGGAAGAGTCCAGGAGGATACCGACATATTCCATAAGCTTGATTCCTCCTTCCGGATACGTTAAGGAAAGGTTCAATTCTATTCTATGATTGCAGGAATCGTCCCGATAGGGAGAACAGCCCGCGTCCAGCCGTTGTATACAAGCCCAAAATCAAGGCATGGACCTGTATGAAAGTGAGTACGGAGAGTGTCACATGCCCATAGCTGTGCATAGGATGCAGGAAAAATAACTGTTTTGTCATAAAGGAGCGAGCGGTTTTGAAAAAAAGAGGGAAGATCAAAACGAGCCAGAATGCAGCCAAACATCGTTTTGGGATAGACCCCGATACGAGTGAGCTTGCACTACTGGACCGGTTAAATGCAGAGAGGGAGAGGGCTAAGGCGAGGCAGCAGAGTAAATTGAATGCTAAGGCTGAATCCACTGCCTTAGAAGAGCCTGCCTCCAAAGAGAAGGCTTCTATTGCGGGTACGGTAATTGTACCTGTACCTGTACCTGTACCTGTACAGGAAGAGGAAACCGCCCAGGCAGCCCCTATCGCCCAGGCAGTCCCTATCGCACAGGCGCCACCCATTACCAAATCGGATCAAACGCTGCTGCAGGAGACCGTCACTAGCCCGGCATCAAATATAAAACAAGACACTCCACCCAGTCACAGCCTGATCACTGCAAAGAAAGAGCTGCTGGCAGAGAAACAGATGCCGGGAGGAGAAGCTTTTATTTACACGGAGGACATTAGCGAGCATGCTGTAACAGGTACACAGCTGGCCCCTTACGCCATCAACAGCGGACATATTAAACGGGGGGCTATAGGCAGCGAGGCTCTTCAGGAGTATGCGGTTACTGCCATTCATATTGCGGACCGGGCTATTGTGTCCTCCAAGCTGGCCGAGGCTTCTGTGCTTGATGAGCACTTGGTTAATGGAGCAATATCGGGAGAGAAGGTTAAGGACGCGTCGATAACAGGCGGCAAGATCAAGGACGGAAGCATCACTTCCAGGAAATTAAGCGACCAGAGCATCGATGCAGACAAGATCGCGGATGGATCCATCAGTACACGGCACCTCGCCAATCTGATCATTTCCAGTGAAATGCTTCAAGAAGAATCTATTACACAGGAGAAGATTGCAGGAAGTGCAGTAGGAACAAGACAGCTGGGGAATGGAGCCGTTCATAATTCCAAGCTGGCCGATGATGCGGTAACCTCACGCAAGATAAGAGATGGAGCCGTAACCTCTGGAAAAATTGAGGATCGCGCCGTTCTTGCACAGCACGTGGTGCAGGGAGGCATAACCTCTGAGCATCTCGCGGAGGGAGCTGTTGGCAAGCAGCACTTGTCTGCAAAGATTATTGATGCCGATCTGCTTGCTGAAGGGGCCGTCGGAGAGGCGCACATTAAGAAGCAAGCGGTAACCGGGATTCATATAGCGGAAGAGACGATTGGCGCGAAGCAGATTCAGAAAGGTGCCATCGGCAAAGAGCAGATCGGACAGTCTGAAATTTTGGGGCATCACCTGGCGGATGGGGTTATAGGCACCACGAAGCTAAGTGATCAATCCGTGGGTACCGCCCAATTAGTAGAGCAGGCTGTAACTTCTTCCAAGATTGCGGATCAGAGCATTCTCGCAGCCAAAATTGCAGACCAGGCGGTGCATACGAGACATATTGCAGGCGGTGCAGTAGGTTCTGCTCATTTGGCGCAAGGCTCTATATATGCGTGGCATTTGACCAAGGAGGCCATTGAGTCTCATCATATCGGCAATAATACGATCCTTGCCCAGCATTTGGGACCTGAATCTGTCATCAGCGCAGCGATCTCACCTCGCAGCATTCAGCACCTGCACTTGAGTGATAACGCAGTGAATACGAAGAATCTGCAAATCTCATCGGTTACTACAGATAAGCTTGCCGACAAGAGTGTAACTGAATCCAAGCTGGCATCAGGGTCGGTAGACAGTGGAATTATTGCAGATAATGCAGTTCGCAGTGAGCATCTGGCAGAGAAGTCTATTCAGAATATTCATTTGACGGCTGGCAGTGTCGGCAGGGAGGCCATTCAAGAGCAGGCCGTTCACACTGAGCATATCGCTGCTAATTCCATCGACAGCATTCACCTGAAGAAAGGCTCGATCCTCTCCGCTGCAATTGCAGACAACAGCATTAACACCAGGCATCTTGCTCAGGCAAGTATAACCGATCAGCTGATTAAAAATGGGGCCGTGCTTCCTCAGCACTTGTCAGACTATGCGGTTACATCGCTTAAGCTGTCGCCCGAAAGTGTCTCGACCGATAAGCTGGCCAATCTGGCCGTGACCGGAGCGAAGCTCGCAGACAGCAGTGTAACCGCAACGAAGCTTGCGGCACACAGTGTGCTGAGCGGCCATTTATATCCAGGGGCCATCACTCATGAGTCGATCCAGGCGAATGCGATTACGTCTGACAAAATAGCTCCTCAATCCATTCTCGATACGCATCTTGCAAATGAGTCCGTGTTCGGCAAGCATGTGGCAGAGCGGAGCATTCAAGGGTATCATCTCAAGAAGAGCACCATTACGGCCGAGCATTTGGCCAGTGATCTGCGCCAAGCAGAATGGATTCTTGATGAGACGATCACAGGAAGCAAGCTTGCCCGTGCGAGCATAGGCGAGGTTCATCTGATGAGCGCATCTATTAATGAAGACGCACTTCAGAATCAGATTATCGACCGTCATCATATAAAGGCAGCTGCCATATCCACTGAACATTTAGAGCATGGCAGTGTTCAAGGTCTGCATATTGTAGAAGCCGCGATCGGTTCAGGGCATGTACAGGACAGTGCTATTCGTGAGCATCACATTGCTCCAGATTCAATTTCTTCTTACCATATACAGCCTGGAACGATTGAAAGCGAACATATTCAGGCGCTGTCCATCACGTCTGGACTTATTAAAGAAGGTGCAATCGGCAGCTCTCACCTTGCTAGTGAAGCAGTGCAGTCCATGCATCTCATGCCGGGTCTGATTCAGCATGAGCATTACGGCATATCCTCCATCTCATGGGAGCATTTGATGCCGTTATCCATTAATGGTTCACATCTGCAGGCGGAGATCATTAGCTCCAATCATTTGCAGCAGTCGGCTATTCAATCCAAACACATATTTGAAGGCGCGATTCTCCCTTACCATATTCGGCTTCGCAGCATCAATGGGGCTCATATCGAGGAAGGGACAATTGGAGCCGAGCTGATTCAAGATAAGAGCATCACAGGCGATAAGCTGGCAGATGAGAGCCTTCCGGCTACAGTTCTTAAATCACGATCGATTACAGGAGAGCAGCTGGCGGAACGAGTGATTGAAGGACAGCATGTTGCAGAAGGAGCACTGTGCCCGGAGCACTTGAGCTTTACTCCGGTACGTTCGGCATTGAAGCACCCGGTTACACAGCAGTTTGGGCAGTATATTATTGCTTTTGAAGAGGAAGAAGCAGCTGAGCAAGAAGTGGTGATCTCCTTCGGGGAAGAGTTTGAATCCGCAGGCTATGTATTCGTCGCCATGTGTAATACGACAGACTTCCAAGTCAGCGTGATTGAGCAGCGTAAAGAATCCGTATTGCTCAAAATCAGACGTTTGAGCGGGGACAGCAGTGATTACGGCACCGTATCGTGGATCGCTCTGGGCACACAGCCATAATCCCCATTTCAGTAAATAAGCAGTGCAATCCCTGAAGGATCGGCAGCGGGAGAGCACTGCTTATTTTTATATACTCGTGAGGTTCAAGCGAAGATAGCAAGGACAGATGCCGTTGCTCTCCTTCTCTGAATGCATATGCTATACGTGAATACTCCTTAATAGAAGCAATGCCTGAAAAGAAGGTAGAAGGAGGACATACGGTGGGAGACAACAATCAAAAAATGAAGCGAAGCAGAACAGCTCCCAGCCGGTCCGGTAGCCAGAAACGGGTGCTTGACAAGGGAGGCCATATACAGCAAGCCGGAAAAATAAAACCGCTGAAGAAGCGTCGATCAACCAGACGAATGATTAAAAATCGCAGAACAACATCTCAAAATCCGGTTAAATCAGCTCCGTTGATCTCTGAGCAATTCATGCGCAATCACTTGAAACCCGAGATGCAGGAATCTGTCACTCATGAGCCACTGGTCTCTGTCATTATTCCTGCAATGAATGAAGAAGCCTTGATTGCCCGCATCATTCGGGAAGCGGAGAGGATCCATCCATTCACGGAAGTGATCGTTGTTGTCAATGGTTCCACGGATCAGACAGAGGCGAGAGCCATAGCAGCAGGAGCTCGTATTATTAGTTACTCAGAAGCTCTCGGTCATGATGTCGGAAGGCAAATCGGTGCTGAAGCGGCTAGAGGACAGGTGCTGCTCTTCATTGATGGAGATATGCTGATCCCTGCTCAGGACTTGAAGCCATTTGTTAGTGCAGTATTGTCCGGTATTGATATTGCATTAAACGATTATAATGGCCCCGTTCGTAAAGTGCCGGTTCATCCGGTCGTGGAAGCAAAGCACGCACTGAATACGATGCTCGGTCGATCGGATTTGAAGGGAGCCTCCATGACGGCCGTGCCGCATGCGATCAGCAGAGCTGCATTTGAAATGCTCCGAGAAGGGGGATTACAGATACCTCCTTTAGCTCAAGCCATGGCGATCAAGCAGGGGCTCCTTGTCAAAGCAGTACATCGCGTGCCCGTTGGGAGATTAAATCCGCTAAGAAGAAAGGATCGGCGAAACCAAGACCTATTGACCGGCGTTGTTCTGAGCGATCATGAAGAAGCTGTACGCTGGTTAACGCTGCATCAAGGGAGCCGCGGCGGATTTACGGATCTCCATAGGGCAAGGCACTTGGTAAGAGCGAGGTGAATAGATCATTTGAAGAACCGGGCTGTACGAATGAAGAGTTCGCGTGGGAGGAAGAAGCCAGGCAGCAGGAGGACGAAATTACCGGGCACAAAGGGGAAGCTGTCTGCTTCAGCACCAGTACGCTTAACATTACAGAATTCAGCTTCTGCCGTCGTTTCTGCATCGGATGAGGCCGGAACTCTCGGAGGAGTACTAAAGGAGCTGAGTCGTCTGCCTCTGCAGGAAATCGTGGTTGTGCTGAATGGATGCAGAGATAACAGTTATGAGATAGCACGAAAGTTTCCGGCTGTCACCATTGTGCATGAACCAGACCGGGTAGGACACGATGTCGGCCGCGCCATCGGAGCAGAGCTTACGACTTCTGATATTGTCCTGTTCACGGATGGGGACATTGTGATTAAGGCTGAGCGATTGGTCCCATTTCTGTCGGCCGTCGATCGAGGCGTGGATATGGCGTTAAATAATTTAACCTCCTATATTCCCGCATTTCCAGATCAGGATGACGTCACCCGAATGAAGACTTATCTAAATTCGGTGCTCGATCGGAGTGATCTTGCGGCTAATTCGCTTGTCGCAATACCTCATGCTTTATCCAGCCGCTGCATCAGAGAGGTTGGGTATCAGAGCCTGATGGTTCCCCCTGTGGCACAGATGCTGGCTTGCACAAAGGGGATGAAGGTTGAGGCAGTCAGCAAAGTGAACGTGATAACGGGCAATCGCCTTAGAAAAGACAATACAGGCAAGGGCAACGATGTGGAACGCATGATTATTGGCGACCATATTGAAGCATTATCGAAATATCTTGAAGCCCGTACAGAACGGGGAGAGCCTTCTACTCAATATAGAGCGGCCGTCGCCAGTTGGAGAAATGCGCCATGAATGTTCAGGAGATGACCAGCATTATTATACCTTCATACAATGGTCTTGAATTGCTGCGAAGCTGCATTGATTCAATACGGAAGTGGACAGAAGACCCTTACGAGATCATCGTCGTAGATAATCGTTCTACGGATGGGACCTACGAGTACTGCGTATCTGAACGTATCAAAGTGATCTCTCTGCCTGAGAATCGGGGATTTCCAAAGGCATGCAACAGCGGCTTGCGTATCGCCAGGGGAGGCAGCCTGCTGCTGCTCAACAATGATGTGACCGTGACACGAAACTGGCTGGCTCAGCTGAAACAGGGGCTGTTCAGCGACCCCGCGGTCGGTATTGCAGGTCCTGTCACAAACTATGCCAGCGGCATACAGCAGGTGGAGATCCCGTTTGACTCCAAAGCTCAGTTCTTAGATATTGCAGCAACACATAATGAGCATGATCCTTCACGCTGGATAGAGGTCCCTCGAATTGTCGGACTCTGCTTCTTGTTCAAGCGGGAATTGCTGGAGAAGATCGGTTATTTGGATGAACGGTTCAGCCCAGGTCATTATGAGGACGATGATTACTGCTATAGGGCAAGGCTTGCCGGATACAGGCTGCTCGTCTGTGGAGATACACTTGTACATCATGAGGGCAGTGCCAGTTTTCGAAAATCAGGTGAGGACAGCCTGAGTCAGCTAGTGAAGCGGAATCATCAGCTGTTTATGGATAAATGGCAAGTGGATCCACTTCAATTTATATAGAAGGGGGAATGAAATTGAAAGGGATAATTCTTGCAGGAGGCACAGGAACGCGTCTTCGGCCTTTGACCCAGCTGCTTAACAAGCATCTGCTCCCTGTGGGCAAATACCCGATGATTGTATATGGACTCGAAACACTGCGCAAAGCAGGGATTACAGACATTATGCTGATTATTAGCAAACAGTCTGCTGGACTCTATATCGATTTTCTCGGGAGTGGAGCCGGGTATGGGGTAAACCTGACCTATCGGATTCAGGAAGAAGCGGGTGGAATCGCAGAGGCACTGGATTTAGCCAAGGGTTTTATTTTGCCACAGGAGAAGTTTGCTGTTCTGCTTGGAGATAATCTGTTTGCAGATGATCTTGCTCCTTTTGTCACCGCATTTAAGCATCAGAAGCCGGGAACAGCCAGAGTGCTGCTGAAGGAAGTCGATGATCCAAGAAGATATGGGGTTCCTGCATTTGATGCCGAGCATAGAGGGCTCATTTCATATATTGAAGAAAAGCCTGAGCATCCAGAGACAAATTACAGCGTTACCGGGTTTTATCTGTTTGATGCGGATGTATTCAACATTATTTCAGGCATATCTCCCTCTGCCCGCGGAGAGCTTGAAATTACGGATGTAAACAATGCTTATGCCAGAGCGAAGAGCTTGGAGTACGATATTCTCTCTGGTTATTGGAGCGATGCAGGGACATTCGAATCTCTCCAGGATGCAGCCATTCAGATGAAGAAGATCTTACCTTAAGGGAGCAAACAAGATGGAGCGAAGCAGGAAGCTGAATCATGACGGGCTGGCAGTCATTCACGCCGCGAAGAAGAGACGGCAGAGTTATACCGCCAAGAAGAAGGCTTCTGTCAGAAAAAAGGAATCGAAATTAAAGCCGACCCTGAGGAAAAAAGCAAATACCAAGAAGCTCAAGCATCCGCGTCATCGTAAGCCGCAGGCTCCGCTCCCGCTTGATCATGAGGGTCCGCTTCAGAAGGCTTATGCGGCAGGGTATAAAGAGGGGGTGTACCACGGCGGGGAGGCAATAGTAGAGCGGCTCATTCCAAGCGGAAGAATACTGCCAGGAGTTACGGCCGAAGCTCTCATTCAGTCAGGTCTCATGCAGCATCAAGCCGAGCTGCTTGAGATTACAGACAGTGTGCAGGTAGCGGATGAGATTCGGTCGGCGCTGGATGAACGCCGGTCTTTTTCGCTTGTGCGGCTGGGAGACGGAGAACTGCTGACCCTTGCATATGGGACGATCATTGCCAGCTCAGAAGCCCATGAGTTAGGGGCATTTCTACCTTATGCAGGGGTGCCTTTACCTGATGCTTCTGTTCAGAGTCTCCTGCTGGACTCCATCCAGAAGGCGGATTATGTAGGTGTTCCCATGTCCAGGCGGCCCGAATTCCAGATGCTGCTGTTTGCCATTAGCAAACATTATGGCTGGAGCTTAACGCAGAACCGGCTGACAAACTCACTCATTAATTATCAGCTCCATCATCATGGCCTGCTCCTGCCTCTTCTCGCTGAGCAGCGTGTTCTTCTTATCGGAAACAAAGCCGCAGAAACAGCGGATAGGATGATGGAGCAGGGGGTAAACGTTGTAGGGAGTATTAGCCCGGTGCGTGGATTTGAAGATATCGAGCGGGTATTAGAGCAGTGCCGGAGGTATGAATTTGATATTTGTTTAATCGCTGCGGGAGTTCCTGCGGTCGTTCTTTGTCAGCGCATAGCGAGTGGAGCTAATAAAGTCGCCATTGATATCGGTCATCTAGCGGATCAAATGATACAGGAGATCCAGCAGTGATGCAGCTGTTCTTGAAGGAGGTAAAACAAAGATGGCTCGAAAGACCAAGAAGCAGATGCGGAAGACGCCGCGGGTGACTCCGTTTCAGGAAGGATTTCAACAAGGATACGATCAAGGTGTGGCTCATGGCCTTAATTCATACGGTAAGTGGATGGAAGGACCAAGCATCGTCATTCCAACCTATAATCAAATAGATATGTTGAAGGGCTGCATTGCCAGTATTCAGGCGTACACCTCTCAGCCTTATGAAATTGTAGTCGTGGATAACGCATCGACGGATGGTACGGCAGAATACCTCAGGTCTTTAGACTTGAATGTCAGATACACGGTGCTGGATAGCAATCTGGGATTTGCAGGCGGTGTTAATCATGGTCTGATGATGGCCAGAGGGCAGTATATTGTCGTGTTAAACAACGACGTTGTGGTGACACCGGGATGGCTCACCAATATGATGAGCTGTTTGGACAGTGATGCTGGAATTGCCGCTGTAGGACCTGTCACCAATTATATTGGAGGAGAACAGCAAATAGAGGTTCCCTACACCGAAGTGAGGGATATGCTTCCTTTTGCAGAGAGGTTTAATAAGCCTGATCCCGGGAAATGGAAATATACCGATCGTCTTGTCGGCTTCTGTTTATTGTTCCGAAGAGAGCTGCTGTATGACATTGGATATTTGGATGAAGGGTATCGCATTGGCAATTATGAGGATGATGACTGGATGATTCGAATCAGGCTGTCGGGGAGGAAACTATGCATCGCGGGAGACAGCTTTATTCACCATTTCGGCAGTGTAAGCATGAAGAGTATAGGGAATTCACAGTTTGAAGAAACCAATCATCGGAATGCGAAGTTTTATGAGGCAAAATGGGGAAATCCGCATCAGCTGATTCAGGAAACGCTGCATACGTATGGTGCAGCATATGATCTGTTTGGAGTGCGAGGTATTCCGAGCTATCAATTTTATCCTGATGGCAGACTGATCAAAACAAGCGGCAACAAGCTGTACTGGTTAAACCAGGGTCATAAGCATCCTCTAGAACTGCAGGATTCGCATCAAACGGCGGTCTTTGATGAAGCGGTTCGGCTGTCTCGTTATGAGCTTCAGTCCATCCCAACCGGGGATATCATTCAGCTCCGTTTAACCGAAGAATTACAGCTGCAGCAAGCAGAGAAGATGACGATTGGAATTCCTGATGGGAGCATCATGACTGTCAGCAGTGCTGAGGCAGCACAGCATCTATTTCAATTGAAGGATGGTAAGCGAAGGCAATTCATTACGCCGCATGCAGCTGAGTGCTGGGGCATTGACCGGAAAGACATCTATGAGCTTACGACCGAACAATTGCAATCCATTCCACTAGGTCTTCCAATTATTGCTCCGCCTATACTGCTCAGTCCCCTATTATAAGATGAAACGCGGGTGCAGGAGATCAGTGTCAGGGTGATATTCGTTAATTCATAATCAAACCGGACCCCTTGAGTTGATCTCAAAGGGTTCGGATGTTGTGCTTGAAAGGTTAAAACTTGATTATGGTTTCCAATTTTAATAATATTTTCAGTAGAGAAAGTGCAGCTGCCCTTGTCTGCCTATCCAAAATATCATTAGGGCCTGAAAAATAGGAGATTACATGAATTTAATTGACGTCGTTGAACGATTATTTGATCAATATGGCTATTATGTATTGTTAATTGGCCTGCCTCTGGACTTTATCGCTTTGCCGATTCCCCCTGGCAACAGCACGCTTACATATACGGGATATCTTGTTTATTTGGGACTGCTGGAGTGGCTCCCGGCCTATCTGCTGGCACTGACAGGAGCCTGTCTCGGAGTGACGATTACCTACGCGATCGGATACAGATTTGGGTCTCCCTTGGTGCATCGGTTTGGGAAGTGGCTGTCCATTCATCCGGATTTTCTTGAGAAAACAAGAAAACGGTACGACAAATATGGGGAGAAGCTTTTGCTCTTTGTTTTTTTTGTTCCGGGGGTCAGACAATTTATCGGCTATTTTATAGGTATTATTCGACTTCCGTATCGAACCGTAGCTACCTATGCATATGGTGGAACGGCACTGTGGGTGACCGTGTTCTTCCTCATCGGCTATCTCTTCGGTGAGCAGTGGAAGCAGGTATTCAACATGGTGGAGAAGTCGCTGACACGCACTCTTATTCTGATTGGAATTGTCTTTGTCTTGTACCAGCTGGTAAGATGGATCCTTCGAAGAATCCGAAGAGCTCAGCAGAATCGAGAGTAAGATGGTGAATCTGCCATGATTACAATATTACCGCGGCCAAGCATTGGATGAGAGCATCCAATGCTTTTTTTAGTTCAACGCATTTCTGATCCCCCCTGTTCATTAAAATATCCACGGCCACATGCATCTCTAACAAGCACTGAGTTCCGGGGCCATGCATATGCTATGGAAGGCAAATGCTGATGAGGCCGGAATTTGATCTTGAGTTGTATTTTAAGAGGGAGGTTGGATCCAGTGCAGCAAAAACTCGATGAAGTGCTCGCTCATCTAGCGCATGCTCATCAACAAGTCGCAAGAGTTCTTGAAGCAGAACGGCATGTGAATGTGCGTATGGCAGAGATGATCAGTGTAATGCCGGACATGTTGCCTCATTTCACCGATATGCAGGGACTAATCGATGGAGCCGGGCAATTAAATTCAGGAATTGTAACCTATTTGAGCAATTTGGCTGATCTCGAAGAGATGATTGCCGATTCCATTACGCATATCGTTAGGGAAATGGCTGCATCGGATGAAGAATAGAAGCAACAAGGCGGGTGAGAGTGATGAGCAGAGAGGAATCTATGCTTCAAATTATGGACGCTGCCGTTAAGCTGCAGCATAATATATCTCTGATTCTGGAGGCTAAGGCGCTGGAAGCGGAGAAGATAAGAAATTGGTCTGTTAATCATTTAAGCGGGGCAGTATTCGAGAGCCATGAGGATCAGTTGAATATGTCGCTTAAGCTGCAGGAGCATTTAATTGAGCTTCTTGAGGGAGTTAATCGGATGGAAGCCGGTCTGAACAGCAATCTGAAGGCCTTGTTAAGCCAAGGAGAGCAGGATGGCGGTTCGTTTGATTCTATGATGGATCTTGATGTTGGTAAGTGATGAGCCTGTTAGCGAGAGAGAGGGAGGCGAAGCTTGCCCTGCTGGAGTCGATTGCGAGAAGCCAGACTGCACTTTCTCGCATGCTGGAGACGATAGCAGATGGCTATGAGCTGGCAGCCATTCCTGCAGCACAGTTAATGAAGCATATTGACCTCATCGCCAAATGTCAGCAGGAGATGGCAGAGAGCATCCATGGGATCTCACTTGAGCCGATCAAGAAAGGCAGTCCTGCTCCCCCCTGGTATCCTGATGAGGATACAGCGTTTGTGTTGCTCCGAAATACGTGAGCAGTACGGCTCAATTCGTCATACCGTGAACTGTTTCATCGTTGATTAAGTCCACAGGAGGATTAAATATGAAGAGAAAAAAAAAGAGGGTAACGGGTTCCGGTACAAAGGCTGGTGCCCGCGCTACATCCGTCAGAAAGAAGAAAAAGGTCACCGGGGTGACCAAGAAGAAGTCAACCAAGTTGACCTCAAGCAAGAAGAGAGCAAAGAAACGGTTACTTCCAGCGGGCAAGAAGCGTCAACTCCGCAAAAAACGTGTCCCGTCTCCGCGAGAAAACATCGCCGCACCGGGGTACAAAGACGCTTACAGCGAAGGGTTCAACGCAGGGTTCGCTCAAGGATTCGAAGATGGGCATAAGCTTGCTTATGAGGCCCAATAATTTCTTCATTTTTTGAATGGCATAAACTGTTTTCAAGCAGACATTAATTCGGTCACTTGTAAGACAGTTTTTCTTTTATTACGCAGGGTACAAGCCCTTTTATGATTGCAAAATTGGGCTTAAGGTAAGAAATCATGATAGATGTACTGGGGACAAAGGCCAAATTTATGCGGGTGAGGACAACGGTCCATGATGCATTTGACACCCTGGCATATAGTTAGAAGTGATTACACTATACCACTTGGGCGAGGGTGAGAACGAGAGGTGAACAGGACGAAGCGGAGGCTGCAGGGTTATCAGGATGGATATGAGCAGGGGATACGATATGGCGGATGTGAAGCGGTGCTTGGCAGAACACAGCCATTTACTCCCGTGCTTCGAGATCTGAAGGTCATGTATGTACCTCAGGGATTTGATGCGATTGATGAAGGGATCATCGATGCACTGAACTCTTCTGTTCGTGAATGCGTGGTGGCAGATCGTTCTGCAATGGCCCGGAGCGCTATGGAGCACACCCCTGATCTGGTGCTCGTGTTAAATGGACTTCATATCTTCCCCGAAGATCATCTTGCACAGATACAAGAGATTCGATCACACGGAATCCGAACGGCCATATGGTTTGTCGATGATCCCTATTTTACAGAGGAAACAGCATCGATCTCCCAGCATTATGATCTTGTGTTTACACATGAGCTGAATACAGTACCGTTCTACAGCAATCTGGGTGCTGAGCACGTGCATTATGTTCCGCTCGGAGTGAATACCTCGTTGTTCAGACCGCGGCAAATTGCACCGGAATATCGATACGATATCGTATTTATTGGCAGTGGATTCTGGAACCGAATCGCTTTGTTCGATGCGCTTGCTCCTTACTTGAAGAACAAACGTGTGATGATTGCAGGAGGGGAATGGGATCGGCTAAGCAATTTGGAGCTGCTTCGTCCATTTATTCACTCAGGCTGGATTCCGCCTGCTGAATCTGTGAATTATTACAATGGAGCCAAAATCGTTATTAATATGCACAGACCTTGCGAAGCGGGATTAGATAATCGAAATACCCATCAAATTCAGGGCGGCTCTATCAATCCCCGCACGTATGAGATCAGTGCCTGCGGCACGCTCCAATTGACGGATGTACGAGATGATCTGACGCTGTATTATCGACCGGGATATGACATTGAGACCTTTCATACAGCACAAGACCTCCAGGAGAAAATGGAATATTATCTTACGCACGAACAAGAGCGTCTGTCTGTTGCCTGGCGAGGTCTCATGACGACGAATCTGCGCCATACCATGAAGCACCGGCTTGAGATGCTGCTAAATCATGTTTAAAAACAAAAGGAGGATGATAGGCGTGGCTGTGAGACAGAAACCAAAGAAAAAGGCTTCTTCAACAAGAAGATTTGGCTACAATTCCGAATCTCTTGTGCACAGACAGCAATTTCAAAGAGGGTTCGATGACGGCTATTTGAGAGGGCGCGCCAATTTTTTGATGAGCCGGGCTCAGGAGCCTCTGCCGGTTCGCCCCATTCAAGTTGTATATATCTCCTCAGGGAAGGGCTTTCCCTACTCACCGATTGATCAAGCGATTATTGAGACCTTGCAGACGCTCTGCTCCGCTGTACACATTGTGAATCCTGATGAATCTGCGCTTGAAACGGTACGGATGTTTATGCCGGATCTTGTGCTTGCACTGGATGGAATGTTCCTGCCTGTGGAAGTGGTAGATCAAATTCGAGGCTTAGGGGTTCGAACCGCCGTATGGTTGACGGATGACCCTTATTATACCGATATGACCCTAAACATTGCTCCACATTATGATTATATTTTTACACTTGAGCTCAACTGTGTTGAAATGTATCGTAATCATGGGTGTGCTGAGGTGCATTATCTGCCGTTCGGCGCCTTTATTCATCACTATTATCCTAACATGACGCCGACTGCTGTCCGCAGAGATGTCAGCTTCATCGGCTCTGGCTATTGGAACCGCGTGCAGTATTTTAATCCCGTACTTCCACAGATCATGTCTCACAATACGGTGTTTAACGGGATATGGTGGGACCGACTTCCCGATTACGAAATGTATCGCAGCCAAATTGAACTCAATCGCTGGATGAGTCCTGAAGAGACAAGGGACGTGTACAATGGAACGAAAATCGTCCTGAACCTGCACCGTTCACATGAGGATGATTCGATGAACAACAACAGCATTAAGATCCCTCCTCTATCCCCCAATCCCCGCACCTTTGAAATATCCGCGTGTGCTACCTTGCAGCTTACAGATGCCCGCTCCGACCTGATTCGGTTCTACACCCCGGGTGTCGAGATCGAAACGTATGAATCTCCAACCGAAATGATAGAGAAGATTGAATTTTATTTGGCAAATGAAGACAAGAGAAGAGAGATTGCGCTTCGGGGATTCGAACGTACCTGGAATGAACACACCTACAGTCATCGCTTAAACAGTCTGCTGCAGATTATATTCGGATGAGCTTACACAGTGATGTGGAAATTGTACGAATGGTATGGTTCATTTGTCGTGCCGGTCATATTTAAAGACAGAATATATTGTGGTTATAGTGTACCTGGAAAAAGGAGGTGAAGGCACCCTTTGATATCCGTAATCCAGTGGAAACTAAAGGGTTGTACACTCTATGACACTTAAACCTAAATTGATGTTGTTCAGTCATATCAGCAGTACTCAGAGTATCACCGGGGCTGAGAAGCTGCTCCTCAGCTTCTGCAGGCAAATGGAATCCTATTTTGATTGTGTACTGGTTGTACCCTGTGAAGGAATTATCGCCCGAATGGCAAGAGAGGCTGAGATCCGAGTCATCATTCAGCCTTATGAGCTTCTCCACTATATGTATATTCCTTATGAGCAGCTGAGAGAGGACGCTGCCGAGTTAATGCTGCATCCTTCTTCCCAGGAAGTTGTGCAATTGCTTCATGAAGAAAATCCACACCTCATCGTCTCCAATACCTGTGTAAATGTTATCCCGGTAATGGCTGCCCGCATACTTGGCATTCCTGCCATCTGGAAGCTCACTGAAATCATTCAAACCAATCCTTACACGGCTGAGGCTATACAGTTCATTGATGAGCATAGTGATTGGGTGATTGCCATCTCTCATGCCGTTACTGAGCCGCTTATGCACAGCTCGATCCCTTCGAAACTAACTGTATTGCCTCCTACCTGGAATGAAGCTCTTGCCGCACCAGATGAATGGGAAGGTCTGCGTCAGACTCAGCGGAAGACGCTGGGGCTGACCCCCGGACATTTATGTATCGGATATATTTCCTCATTTATATATGAAGCAAAGGGTCTTAAGCCTTTTATTCAATCCGCGCTCTTGTTATGCGAACGATTCCCCCACACCCGGTTCTGGGTGATCGGTACAGCAGTGGATATGGCCTATTATGAGGAGTGCATATCTCTAATTCAGCAGTCAGGATTTGCTCATCAATTTTTATTCACGGATTTCATTGAAGATGTGAGCTGCGCATACAGCGCGATGGATCTAGCAGTCATTCCGAGCCTGGTAAAAGAGGGGTTTGGCATGACGGCCCTTGAGAGCATGTACTTCGCCAAGCCTGTTGTTGCCTTTCAGCAGGGTGGGCTTGCAGAATTGATGGAATCTGTAGACAACGGACACTTCCTTGTCGCCCCTGGCGATACGGAAGAGCTTGCCGCCAAGATGATTCCATTCATCACTAATCGGAAGGAGTCTGCGCGGACAGGTCAGCATAATCATTCCAAGGCTGTGCAGATGTATGGACCTGCAGCGTATGAGAAGCGAACTGCGAGCATGGTGCAGCAGTGGGTTACTTTGTTCCCCGATTGGTTTTCTGACCTGCATTCAGAAAGGAACATCCTCTCTCTGCAGGCTTACCAAGCCGCAAATCAGCCTTCTCCAACCAAAAGAAAACGAAGAAAAAAAACAAAGCGGTCGTCATCTCTCCTCTTGAAATCAAAACCGCGTGCGAAGGGCAAAAAACGCATAACAGCTATCACTAGAAAAAAACGCTCGCGGACCAAGATCAGGGTGCAAAAGCAGAGAAAGCGAGCTCGCAAGGCTCGATAAGGAGGGAAGCAACATGAAGATACTGACAGTGCTCGGAACAAGACCGGAGATTATTCGCCTAAGTCTAATCATTCCCAAGCTGGATAAGTATGCCAGTCGACATATCCTTGTGCACACCGGACAAAATTTCACGGAAAGTCTAAGCGGTCAATTCTTCAAAGAACTGGGCTTACGAACTCCTGATTATGTATTGCAGGATAAGGCAGCCTCTCTAGGACGTCAGCTCTCAGCAATGTTCGAGCAGCTGGAGTCGATCCTCGTCAAAGAGAAGCCGGACAAAATTCTGCTTCTGGGTGATACGAACAGTGCATTATCGGCCATTCTTGCCGAGCGAATGGGAATTCCAGTGGTGCATATGGAAGCGGGAAACCGCTGCTTCGATCTAGATGTCCCTGAAGAGAAGAATCGGCGGGTTATTGATGCCATATCAACCATTAATATGCCGTATACCGAGCAGAGCAAGAATCATCTTATACGTGAAGGTGTTCCGAGTCAGCGAATCGTATTGACAGGCAATCCCATTTACGAAGTGATGAAGCATTATGAAGCACAAACGATGGCCAGTGATATTATGACGAAGCTGGGACTCAAGTCAGGACAATACTTTCTTGTCACCGCTCATCGGGCGGAAAACGTAGATGTACCCCACAATCTTGAACAAATTATGGAAGGATTAAATAAGGTAGCGGCAGTGCACGGCCAGCGTATTATATGCAGTATTCATCCCCGAACGAGAGCCAGAATTAAAGAGCATCTTAAGCTGGAAATGCATCCATTAGTAGAATTTTATGAGCCCTTCGGCTTCTTTGATTTTTTGATGCTTGAAATGAACGCTAGATGTGCCATGACGGACAGCGGTACAGTGCAGGAGGAATGCTGCATTATGGGCATACCGACCGTGACAATGCGGAAGACAACGGAAAGACCGGAAACCGTTGACTGTGGGAGCAATATTGTATCAGGAATCGATGCGGATCGGATCTCAGAATCGGTGACACTGATGGTAGAGCTGAAGTCCAATTGGGAATGCCCGAAGGGATACCTGGTTCAAGATGTATCAGATAAAGTCGTCAAATTTCTACTTGGAGGGAAACTGCATGTTTGAAAATCAACGAATCCTTGTGACAGGCGGCACAGGATCATGGGGACACGAACTGATACGCCAGCTATTAACCATGAATCCGAGAGAGGTCATTGTGTACTCACGGGGAGAATCAAGCCAGGTGGCAATGAGCCGTGAATTCGAAGATGAACGTCTCAAATTTTGTATTGGCGATATTCGGGATAAGGATGCGCTGGTTGCTGCTTGCCGCGGAATCGACTATGTATACCATTTGGCAGCACTGAAGCATGTGCCTGTGTGTGAGGATCAGCCTTATGAAGCATTAAAAACAAATGTTATAGGTACACAAAATGTTATTGAAGCAGCGGTTGAGAATCAAGTTAAAAAGGTGATCTACATCTCCACAGATAAAGCGGCGAATCCTTCCAATTTCTACGGTATGACGAAGGCAATCGGTGAGAAATTAATCGTTTATGCCAACTTGCTTCATAGCAGCACAGCGTTTGTTACCGTGCGGGGCGGCAATGTGCTCGGTACGAACGGAAGTGTGGTGCATCTGTTCAAGGATCAAATACGCAACAAAGGGATGGTATCCATCACGGACATGCGTATGACGCGCTTCTTCCTCACCCTGCGGGATGCCATTTCGCTCCTGTTCAAGGCTTCTATCGAAAGTGTTGGCGGCGAAATCTTCGTCATGACCATGCCGACCTGCAAAATTGTAGATCTGGCCGAGGTGCTCATTGAAGATGCAGGAGTTCCTGGTGTCCAGATCGTCGAACGTGGGACTCGTCCTGGGGAGAAGATTCATGAAATACTGATGAGCGAGTTCGAGAGCAGAACTACGGTTGTCTATGATGATCAATATCTCGTTATTCTACCGACACTAAATCTGCCGGTTCTCAAGGAGAGATACAAGGACTCCGAGCCCGTTACCTTCTCCAGCTTCAGCTCCGAGTTTAATCTGATGACGAAAGAGGAAATCCGTGAAATCCTGCAGCGCGGGGGGGTTCTTGCATGAAATTACTCATCGTAGGCGGACATGGAATGGCAGGCCATATGCTGGTTCAATATTTCAAGAAGCAAGGCCGGCATGCTGTCTTCTATACGTCACGTGATAAGAAGGATCCTCATAGTCTGGTCCTTGATGTGAATGATATCCACAGCGTAGATGTACTGGTTAAGGCAGTGCGCCCGGATATGATCATTAATGCCGTAGGTATCCTGAATCATCATGCGGATAGGGACATTATAGAGGCTTATCATGTGAATGGATTTCTGCCGCACCGGCTTGCCGCTCTTGCGGATCAGATCCATGCACGGATGATCCATATCAGTACAGATTGTGTATTCAAAGGAGATGGCACAGGCCAGTATACAGAGGATGCGGTTACTGACGGCGATTCAGTCTATGCGATTACCAAAGCACTCGGAGAAGTTCGTTCTCCGAGTCATCTTACCATCCGAACCTCTATTATTGGTCCTGAAATACGAAAACACGGTATTGGGCTTATGCATTGGTTCTTGAATCAGAAGGGGGTCGTGCAAGGCTATACGAATGTGAGATGGAACGGAGTAACGACACTCGAGCTGGCCAAGGCAGTGGATCATTATATGCAATCTGACACTTCCGGTCTGATCCATCTAGCGCACGAAGAGCCAGTTTCAAAGTATGAGCTGCTTCTGCTGTTCAAAGAAATATGGCAGGCAACAGATACAGTCATTGTACCGAGCGGCAAAATGATTCAGGATCGGACTTTGGCGGTGACACGGCAAGATGCAAAGTGGTCTATGCCATCGTATTCCGACATGCTGAAGGAGCTGGCGGAATGGACGAAAATACACTAAAGAATAAAGCTGTGCTGGTCACTGGTGCATCAGGATTTACGGGCAGACACGCGGTAGACCTGTTAATACGTCTGGGTGCCAATGTAACTGCAGTGCTTCGTACAGCTTCCGGCATCGTCCTTCCTGACCAGGCACATATCTACAGATGTGATCTTGAAGATCGGCATTCCGTTCATCAGCTGATACAGAGCACGAAACCAGACTATGTGCTTCACTTGGCAGGACAGAATTCCGTTCCATCCTCATGGTCAGATCCGCTGACAACGATCCAGACGAATGTGATGTCTCCGCTGTATTTGCTTGATGCGCTGCGGGAAATACCTCACTGCCGGATCGTTGTTATCGGTTCCCGTCTGAAATATACTCCGGAGGCCGGCAGTCCACCTGCACCTCCGCATCCTTACAGCCTCAGCAAATATGTCGAAGAGATCGTTACATTGGCATGGACTCATTTATATCGGCAGCACATTATATATGCGGAGCCTGGAAATTTAATAGGCCCGGGTCCTTCCACAGGCATCTGTGCATTACTCGCCAGGCATGTTGCCTCTGCGGAAGGAGGGAACAATCCTGATCCATTCCGGTTATCTTCGCCGGAAGATCGACGCGATTTTCTCGATGTCAGAGATGCGGTTTCAGCGTATGTCTTATTGCTGCAAAAAGGAGTGCCGGGCGTCATTTATCCCGTTGTCTCCGGCAAAGAGCGAACACTCGGTGAAGTGGCTGAGCTCATGCTGTCTCAAGCTGCCGGAGAGGTGCCTGTCGTATGGGGCTCACCAACCTCCGGGCCTGGAGGAGCGTCAAGCGAGTCTCATCCCTATCACGCTTCACTATCCGAGTTGGGATGGGCGCCTCAAATTCCTTTTGCGAAGTCTATACAGGATATCCTTAATGATGCCCGCCATAAGGAGAGAGGAGGAGCTGCATGAAGGATCAGCCTTTGGTTACCATCGTGATCCCCTTTTTTAACTGCCCTTACATTCCCCATGCTATTCAGAGCGCGCTGGAACAGACCTACTCTTCTACGGAAGTCATTGTCGTTGATGACGGCTCAACGGTGCATACCGATCTAATTCATCCTTATATGCCCTATATTTATTATCTTGGTAAACAAAACGGTGGAACAGCGACAGCGCTGAATCATGGAATTCGGTATGCCTCAGGCGAATATGTCGTATGGCTGAGCTCTGATGACATCATGTACCCAGAGAAGGTTGCTGAGCAAGTTCGTATGATGCAGGAGACTGGCGCTTCTATATCCCATACCAATTTTAATTTTATCGACGAGCATGGAAACGTCATCCAATATCGGGCCGGTACTTCACCCATGACGAGAGAGGAAATGCTTCGTATGTTTCTCTTGGGCAATCCGGTGAATGGTTGTACAGTGATGTTTCACAAATCTATCTTTCAAACCGTCGGCTTGTTCGACGAATCGTTACGGTATACCCACGATTATGACTTGTGGAACCGTGTATTGCTTGCAGGATACTCCATGCCTTATATGATTAAGCCGCTCACTGGATATCGTAGGCATCAGGGGATGGGCACCCTGCGTCACGGCGATGTGATATCTCAAGAGATTAGCATGATTAAAGCCAAGTACCAGGATCGTATAAGAGCGCAGAGCTAGCCCATGCTAGAAGGCTCTCATTCGGTCCTGCGGGAAAGGAGTGATCCCCTACATTATGTATAAGGAGCTTGAGCAAGCTGATTTTCTCCCCCTATTATGTGAACTGCTGAGGTTCTCAGATAGTGTGCTGGATATTGGAAGCGGTCCGGGCTATTTACTTGAATATTATGAATCCAGAATTATCGTGGCACTAGAAATTCACCGTCCTTATCTGGAGCATCGAGCGAATCTGTCCCCACATATTATCCCGATTAACTGGGATGCAAGAAAAATAGGCCAATTGTTTGTCAACAAATCGTTCTCCACAATTACGATGATTGATTCTCTTGAACACTTTACGAAAAAAGACGGAATCAAATTGCTGCAGCAAGCGGAACAGATTGCAAAGCACCGCATTATCATCTTTACACCAAGAGGATATTTTCCACAGTCAGGTGTGGATCATTATAAATTGAATGGTGAAATGTATCAGAAGCATTACAGCGGCTGGGATGAGCAAGAGCTGCTTGCGCTGGGATATCATGTGATTGTCCTTAAAGGATTTCATGATCTCGGTAATCCTTCCTTCGAGACTTCTTTCCATACGGAGCATAAAGCAATGGATGCGATTCTTGCCTGGAAAACACTAGATACCTAGTGATTCGGATGGAATTGGGTCCTTCCGTGTAACTCGTTTATATTGATACAAAAAGCGAGGTGATTCGTTATGAGGGCGAAGCTTCCTAGAGTATCTATTGTTATTCCGGTGTATAACTGCAGATATGTACATGAAGCGATTGAGAGTGCCTTGAATCAGACCTATCCTAATGTAGAGGTCATTGTAGTGGATGATGGGTCGACGGAGCACAAGGAGCTTGTTACTCCCTATATGGATCAGATCCGATATATACCCAAGATCAATGGAGGTACAGCAACGGCTCTAAACACGGGGATCGTGCATGCGACAGGAGATTATTTTGCCTGGCTGAGCAGTGATGATGAATTTGTGCCTCAGAAGGTCGAACAGCAGCTCGATTTCATGCTGAGGCGTAACCTGTCCTTCAGCCATTCTGCTTATAGCTATATTAACCATCTCAGTGAAGAGATTGGTGAAGTATATCCAGAGCTTGGCACGCGAGCAGAAATGGTGAAGACGCTCCTGATTGGCTGCCCAATCAATGGATGCACCGTCATGCTGGATATGAAAGTGTTTGAGAAGGTCGGCCTGTTCAGTCCTGTGTTCCGATATGCCAATGACTATGAAATGTGGCTTAGAGTCCTTCCCCATTATGACCTCGACATCATTAACAAGCCTCTAGTCCGCTACCGCGTACACGACGATATGGGAACCTTCAAGCACCATGAGGCTATAGAAATTGAGAAGCAAATGATCCAAGCTCTGCACAGGACGTCATTACTGTCCTTAATATGATCTATAGGGAGGTGAAGGTGTGCGTTTTATTTTTCCTGTATATACACTATGCCGAGGCGGAGCTCAGCGTATGCTCACGGAGCTGGCCAATCGGCTGGTAACCATCGGGCATGAGGTCGTAGTGGTAATGCCGAAGTACGGTGTTGTTGAATATGAGCTGAAGGCCAATCTGATTCAAACAGGAGATGATTCGCTGCTGGCACATCATATTCCAGCTGGCGATGTAATTCTGTCCAATTTCTATACAACGGCCTATCCTGCTCAGCAAGCAAGTGAAGAGGGAAAAGGACTGCATATTCGTTTATCACTATGCTACGAACCGACTTTTCTCCAAGACAATCAGTATTCTTTCCCTTCTTACAATCTGACACCCAATCTGCTTGTCTTGTCCCGATGGCAGCAGGATGTGATCTACTTAAATCATGGGATCAAGGGTCGTATCATTCCTGTAGGCGTGAACAGTTTTTTTCACAACATGAACATCCGTGAGCATCTGAATATGCCGCTTAATATCACTTCCATCTATCGGAAGGAAGAAGGGGATTTCTCCTGGCATCGGGAGCAGAAATATTTGCTCAGCCAGCTGGATATTGTAAAGGCCCTTCATCCTGAAGTGGTCATTAACCTTGTTACACCGCCAGGTGAGTATGCAGATTCAAAGGATATACAGCAGCTGCAGGCATCTGGTAAATATCGGCTATACACCCCGGTGAATGACGAAGAGCTTCGATTCCATTACAACCAGACGGACATCTATGTAAGCTCTGGCTCGTATGACAGCGGATCCCTGCCTGGACTCGAAGCTATGCGGTGCGGTGCAGCACTTGTCACCTCATATTCTGGAGGAAATACTGAATATGCGGTTCATGAACGAAATTGTCTAATGTCCTACCGTTACGAGAACCGGCTTGCACAGGATATCATTCGGCTTATTGAGGACCCGGCACTACGCCACAGACTTGCGGTGCGAGGCGAACAGGATTCTTATGCGTTCACATGGGAACGGAGCTACAGCGAGTTTGAACGTGTTGTGAACGATATTGTCAGCCGTTCGCTGCTGAAATGACCATTTTATATTCAAATGACAGAAGTCCAAACTAGATTAGATTATAGATCTGAATGGCATCCTGCAGATGATGGGGCTCGGAATGGGCATTGCCGTCCGCTCCTGCTGTAATTAGAATATATTCCTCGCCGCTGATGACAGCATAAGTCGCCAGACATAAGCCTGCCCGCTCGGTATAACCCGTTTTACCGCCCTTAATTTCTCCGTTTGCCAGCTTCATTTGGTCTGACTGATCTGCAAGGGTGCTGTATATCGTTATGCCATCAGGATGCAGGGAGCTGGCACTCGTGCTGTATCGGGTCGTCGTAAATATTTCCTTGAATTGTTTATTGCGAAGAGCATATTTCAATAAAATGGTCAGGTCATCAATGGTAGAATAGTGTTCCTCATCATGCAGCCCTGTCGGATTAGTAAAATGCGTGTTTCGCATTCCGAGCTCGGCTGCTTTTTTGTTCATTTGGGCCACGAATTGTTCCTCCGAGGAGGAAACAAACTGTTCGAGAGCTCCAGAAGTTTCCTCCGAGGAGGAAACAAACTGTGCAAGAGCTACAGAAGCCTCCGCTCCCGATGGCAGCAAGATACCATAGAGCAGATCAATGGCCTTTACGTCTTCATGCGGCAGAAATCCGGCCATCGCCGCACCTTCAGACACCAGGGGAGGAAATATTTCAGCACGTAGCTGAACGGTCTCTTCTAGATTGGACAGGCTTTCTATAGCCAGGATGGCTGTCATGATCTTCGTGAGGGAAGCGGGGTATATTTTCTCTTCGGAATTAACATTCAGCAAAGCTTCGTTGTCAGCAAGACGTACCAGTTTGGCGTTCGAGCTGTACAGCTCATAAGGCACGATCGCATCCGGAGTATTTCTAGTATTCTGGAACCAGCGATTTGCGGCAAGATCCATCTGTTGAAGCACACCTTCCCAATCCGCAAGAAGCAGGATGGTGATGATAAGCAGGATCAGCCCTTTGATCGAGCTTCGTTTTTTCTTTTTCTTCGTGTTCGACATGCTAAAAAACAACTCCTTTACATAGCAGTGCTTCTAGGGTGTTGCGAGCCGCGCAAGTGTGGACTCGGGAGCACTACTTACATTTAATCATGTAAGAGGGAGTTGTTTTTTTAATTTTTTCTGGTCAAGTTCTTAAGAATTTCTTAAGATCGTCCCGGAAGCTTTACAATAAACATCGTATGTGAGTTCTCACTGCTCGCAGTGATGGTTCCGCCATGCGCATTCACAATCTCCTTGGCGATGGCAAGTCCAAGTCCGGCTCCGCCGGTAGCCGAGGATCTGGCGGTATCCAGCCTGTAGAATTTCTCAAATATCGTGTTCAGCTTATGGGGAGGAATCGTCTCACCCACATTGGCGAAGGTGATGACCACCGCACCTTGCTGCTTCACGGCGGTTACAGCGACATTCGTACCTGAGTAGCTGTAATGGATGGCATTCTTCATGATGTTGTTGAACACTCGCGCAAGCTTGTCCGGGTCACCATGCAGTGTCAGCTGCTCATCTACCTGTACGGATACGGTAAGCTCATGCTCTGCCAGCATCGGATGGAACTCATCGGCAATTTGCATTAGCATCATAGAGAGACTGATATCCATCTGCTCAAGTATAATCTTCTGCAGATTAAAGCGGGTAATATCAAAGAATTCATTGATGAGCTGTTCCAGACGGTATGCCTTCTCAAGAGTAATGTTCACGTACTTGGCCTTCTGCTCCATCGGCATATCCTGAGCTTCATCCAGCAGACTAAGATATCCGATAATGGACGTAAGCGGTGTTTTGATATCATGGGCGAGATAGACAACCAGGTCATTTTTTCGCTGCTCCGCCTCCTGGGCATCCTTCATTCTTTTTTTGAGCGTGTCCTTCACCAAATTCATCTTACGCTCAACCACTTCAAGCTCTGGAGATAGGGTGATAGGCTCGTCCGATTCCTCGACCAGCTTATCCATGCTCCGGTTGATTTCGTTAAAATAATGGGTTGCTCTGCTCAGTGTCCAATAGAAGATCAAGAACAGCAGCAGTATAAAGAAGATCCCGAGTATCAGATCCTTGTTCTGCTGAAATATAAGGTAGTACAGCTGGACTGCCGTTTTGTACTCAATATTTAGAACAACCTCTGCAAATCGGATGAATGCATCGGCAAAAGGAGCCTCAAGCACACCGTCAATCAGAATGTTTTTGGCTGCAAATCCGATAATAGCCGTTAGAACCGCGGTAAGAAGAATTTGAGTGATTATTTTGTTTTTGAGCTTACGAAAATCATCCTTCAACCTTATAACCTACTCCCCAGACCGTTTTAATATACTTGGGCTTGTCCATATGATCATTCATTTTCTCACGAAGATGTCTGATGTGAACCATTACGGTATTGTTGTTTGTGTAATATTTCTCTCCCCACACTTCCTGGAAGATTTGTTCGGAGCTCAGCACCTGACCTCGGTTAGCGCATAACATCCAGAGGATGGAGAACTCCGTCGGTGTTAAGGAGATCAGCTTCTCGTTCAAATAGCATTCGTGGGTATTCTTATTGAGAACCAGACCGGAGAAGGCAATGATTTTATCTTCATCCGTATGCGGATTCTCCAAATTGTACTTCGTAAACCGCCGGAGCTGAGCTTTGACACGGGCAACGAGCTCCAGCGGTCGAAACGGCTTGGTTACATAATCATCAGCACCTAGTGTCAGTCCCGTAATTTTATCGATTTCTTCTTCCTTCGCTGTAAGCATAATGATCGGGAAGTGGTGCTTCTCTCGAATCTGCTGGCAAATATCAAAACCGCTTATATCTGGAATCATAACATCAAGGATGGCTAGATTCAGCTTGTTTTGCTGGATACAGTCCAGAGCTTCCTTACCGCTGTAAAATTTATAAACCTCGTAGTTCTCCGCTTTTAGGTATAGCTCTACCAAATCAGCGATTTCCTTTTCATCGTCTACAACTAGAATCTTTGTGCTCATGGGAACCACCTTTACTTCATATCAGCTATCTTTATTCATTGTCTTATTTTAACCATAGCTTGATCAGAAAGCGAATCCTGCCTTTAGAACGAACCAATGCCCTGTCGTCATGACGAACAGGGCGTCACTGTTCGTCAGTGATTAAAAAATAGAGAGTGCATTCATCATTTGTCTAAAGGAGACCGCATAGGCGCTGCCTGAAAAATGGTTAACGAGATGCTCCCTGCCTGCACGCTGAATATGTTCTCGAAGAGCCTGGTTATTCATAAGCTCGATCGCCTCGGCAGCAGCCTGCTCGATATTGCCGAGTGAATAGAATTTACCCGTCTGATTGTGGGTGATGAAAGCCCTCACGCCATCAGAATCGGAACTAAGTACAGGTAAACCGCAGCTGATGGCTTCTGCAACGGCATAACCGAATCCTTCCATAATGGAAGTAGACAGCATAATACCACCCGATCTTGCGGCCATAGAATAATATTGCGGCATCATATTATTCGGAATGTTGCTGAAGATGCCGATCTTATCCTCCAGATCTAGTGCCTTTAGTGTATCGTAAAATTGCTGCTCGTCGGTCGGCACCGCGAGTGTGGGATCATGGAATACCCATATCTTGGCATTTGGCTTGTGCTGAATGATACGGTGACTGATATGAAGGAACTCCCGCCAGTTCTTATTGTGCTCAAGTCTTCCAATCCACATAATCGCTGGATAGGGCGGTATATCGGTATTCATCGGTGTGAATGTGGTTGTATCCAGCATGTTTGGAATGATAAAACGATGCATAAATGGACAAATCTCCGCAAATAACTGCTGAAGATGGGCTGTAGGGGGGATGAGTACAGCGTTGGCATGTGCTTGAAGATAAGGCATGGCTGTACATATCGTCTCAATCGCAGCTTCTCTCGTACCGAGACCCTGCGCTTCATAAATGATACGCCCCCTGTAATCCAGTACAAGCCGGAGCCGTTCCACCATGTTGATGTCGGATGTGACGATGATTGCATCATACTGCTGCTGGTTTAATAGAGATTTGATCTCTTCATCAAGATTGGTAATGAATACGGTACCGGTATTATTCTGCATACCTGTCCCTGGCTTAAGGTACAGGGTATGGGCTTCAATGCCGTGCTGATTCAGCACAGAGCATCGCAAACGGTTAAGTGTTTCCACACCTCCGCTTGGAATAAAGAAAGTAAAGAGGACTTTCAAGGCAGATCCCTCCTGCATTTTCTTATACGCCAGGTAGATAGAACGAAGAAGAAATGGGCGGTGGTAGGTTATCGTATTTGTCCGTATCCATTTAGTTCGTCTATCTAAAGTACGTGGTAGACCTGTATAGAGTGTGGGCTGAGAACTACTCGTTCACAATTTGGACATATTTTTTTAAGGATTCTTTTAAATTCATTTAAGCCATGTTTATAGTTGGATGGCTATGCTTAGTATGGATCATGCTTAGGTCTGAATTGATATAGAAAGGAAGTATCCAAAGTGCTGAGGTTAGATCAGGTAAGCAAGACGTTCGACAGCCACAGGGGAGTACATCATATGGACTTTTCGATGGAACGGGGTGAGATCGTCGGTTTTCTAGGTCCAAACGGTGCTGGTAAAACGACAACCATGCGTATGATTACCGGGTATTTGCGGCCGACAGCAGGGAAAGTGCTTCTCGATGGTAAATCCGTGCATGAGCAAGGTAAGATAGTCCGGTCCCGAATCGGATATTTACCCGAGACGCCTCCCTTGTATCCAGATATGTCGATTCTTTCATACTTGAAATTTGTAGCTAAACTGAGAGATGTGCCAGCGAGAGAACAAACGCGGAGAGTCGACGAAATGTTATCAAGACTAGGACTCGCTGGGCGAGAACGTCAGATCATCAGGACCTTGTCCAAAGGATACAAGCAGAGAGTAGGACTGGCTGGTGCCATTATACATAAGCCGGACTTGCTTGTGCTCGACGAACCGACATCAGGACTTGACCCTAATCAAATTATGGAAATTCGTAATCTCATCAGAGAGCTCGGCGATAATCATACCGTACTGCTTAGTACCCATATATTGCCCGAGGTGAGCACCCTTTGCAGCAGAGTGCTGATCATTAATCAAGGACAGCTGGTGATGGATGGGTCTCCTGCATCGATCGGCAGTACAATGAATCAATCGTTTCACGTTTCTCTCACTGTGAAGGGGGAATCGGAGACGGTCGTCCCGTTGATCCAAACCTGGGGAGAAAGTTTGGAGGAGAAGGTAGAGCTTAGCTCACACCAGGAAGAGGACGGCCTCGTCCGATTAGAGTTGAATGCCTCTGCTCATCATGATTATCGAGAAGAATTATTTTATTTATTGGCGAGATCGGAGCTTCCTATCCTCGAGTTGAAGAAGCAGGATCAGTCCCTTGAAGAGATATTCCAGAAGCTGACGACAGATGAAGCCGGAGAAGTGAATTCCGGGGAGGATGGCTCACTCCCTGTCTCTGCACCTGAACAAGAGCTGGAAGCGCAGAAGGGAAGTGAGGGTTCATGAAACGGATGCTCGCTATATTTTACAAAGAGCTGCAGTCCTATTTCCTCGCTCCAACCACCTATTTTGCCTTTGCAGTGTATGTCTTGCTGTCGAGTTTTTTGTTTTTTATGAGCTTTGTCTACTATCAGCCAAGCATCGTCGATTATCGGCTTGTTCTGGGGGATACGCTGTCACTGCTGCTGTATGTTATCCCTCTCCTGACCATGCGGCTGATCGCGGAGGAGTTCCGGCAGGGTACAGATGAGCTCTTGATGACTTCTCCTTCAAGTGTAATGGAGATTGTGTTCGGCAAGTATTTGGCAAGCTTGGTCATTCTCTTGGCTCTTATATTGTGCAGTCTTACTTATCCGCTGCTGATGTCCTTCTATGGAGATATCAATGAGACGACAGTGTGGGTATCTGCGCTGGGGCTCTTCCTGCTCGGTGCGGCGATGATGGCGATCGGAATGTTTGCCTCCTCGTTATCCCAGCATCAGATGGTCTCGGCAGTAGCCGGCTTTATTATTCTGTTTGTATTATGGATGCTGGATTCTTTCGGCGGAAATGCGGCAATTACTGCGTGGCTTGAACCCTTCTCTTTATCGAGCCGGTTCATGAATTTCACAAAGGGTGTCATAAGCGGAGCGGATGTTATCTTCTATCTTACTTTGACAGCCTTATTCCTCACGTTCAGCATTCAAGGCGTCGAGCGGAAAAGGTGGAGGTAAGAGAGATGAAAAAATGGTTGAATCATACGAACAGTGCTGTTATATCCATTGCCGTGACCGGCATTTTTATATTGCTCACGTTGTTCCTGAATTCATTAGGCGGCTTCCAGCTTGATCTGACTGCGAACAAGCAGAATACATTGTCTGAGCAAACTTTGGAGGCTATAGAGGGTGTAGAAGAAGACGTTAGAATGCTGGTCTTCACCGTAAATTCCTCCAGTGATGAGCTGCTGAACAGGGAAGTGCAGGATATTGTTGATGAATACAGTAAACGAAATAATAAATTGAAAGTGGAGCATTACAATCTGGAGAACGAGCCCATCCTGGCCCAGCAGTACGGTCTTACGGCAAGCTCTATTGTACTTGTTCAAGGAGACAAGCAGCAGGTTGTTCCTATGATTGATCTCTTCACTTCCGGTGAGACAGAAGGCTCTTATCTATTCTCTGGGGAAGAGAAGCTGACGCAGGCACTGAATTCGCTCTCTTCGGACGAGGTGCACCGAGTGGCCCTTCTTACGGGGCATGGTGAGCTGGATTTGTCTCTCGCAACAAGCTTTCAGTCATCCCTGAATCAAGGCAATGTTGAGACAGAAAAAATATCTCTTGCCGATGGAGAGGCTGTGCCGGAAGGGACGGATGTACTGGCCATTCTGGGACCGCAAAACGATTTGACGGATTCAGAGATGAAGCAGATACAATCATATATGGACAATGGCGGGAAATTGCTGCTTACGATGGCTTTTCATGAAAATATGAATACCGCTTGGCCTAATATTGATGCGCTCGCTGAGCAATACGGAGTCCATAACGAACATGCGGTAATGGTCGACCCGGAACAGTCGATGTCGATGGGACCGCTGTGGTCGATGCCGGTATTTCAGTCTCATCCCATTACGGATAAGCTGATTGAGAATAACTTAACCCCTGTGTTTTCACTGACTCTTGGACTCAGCGCCACCGAGCAGGACAAATGGACGGTCGCTCCGATTGTGCAGTCTTCGGAGAGCAGTTATGGGGAGACGAATGTAGAAGGACTTCTTGTTAACGATACGGATAATGATGCGGAGGCCGATCTGCAGGGACCTGTAGATGTGGGATATGCCATAAGTACAAAGGATGGCAAGCCAAAGGCAGTTATTCTGGGTGCAACCACATTTATTCAGGATTCCGAATTCTCAACGGGCGGGAATCGTGATTTTATTCTGAACACGGTAAATTACCTGGCTGAGAAGGAGAACGGTGTTACAATCAGACCCAAAGAGCAGGCGGGCTATGAATTGGCATATCTGACACCTTCTCAAGGCTCCGGAATCTTTGTTATTGCGGTCATTTTATTCCCGCTGTTATTTGTTATAGCAGGTATTCTATTATGGTGGAGGCGGAGAAGATAATGAAGAAATTCATTCCTACTCTGTTGCTGCTCGTTATTCTGGCAGGCGGCTGGATCTTCGCTCATTCCCAGAACTATTTCAAGGAAGAACCGGAGACGGCGCGCAAGCTGATAGATACCAGTACCTTTGATCCTAGTGCAATCGAGAAATTCAGTGTTATTACTGGAGGGGAAGAAGTCCAGTTGACCAAAGAGCAGGATGGCTGGGTCATGACACAGCCGGAAGCATACCCCGTGAACAGCTATGCGGTAGACAACTGGCTGGAAGCACTCCGTGCAGCTGAAATGACGAAGGTAATCGAGGATCAACCAACGGATATCGAGAAATATGGCCTTGACCTTGCAGGAGATGGGATCGTCATGACAGCCCAGGATGGCACTGAATTCACCTTGGCCGTTGGTCATATGTTGCCTACAGGAGAAGATAATTATGTACAGATCGATGGAAGCCTGGTGGCAGCTGTCAGTGAGGCCGAGGTTTCAAGCCTGATGCTCACTCCGCTTCAATTTATGGATACCACACCTTTTGAATGGGACAATGACCAGCTGGCATCGCTGGAGTGGGAAGGCGAAAATTCCACATGGGTGCTGAAGCGTACTACTGATGAAGAGAACAGCTGGACCATGAACGGGAAGAGTGTTGAGCTGGCTGGAGCAGATTCCTTAATGAATCTAACGAAAAATACGGCGACAGATCAAGTGCTCAAACGGCTTGATGCCAATCAGGCTCAGATTGCTTTTACATTGACAGCTGTATTCAAGGACGGTACGAACAGAGTGTATCAAGGCTGGACGGATTCATCAGAGCCAGGTGTCATTTTCGTCAAGACAGCAGAGGATTCGCTTAGTTATGTTCTTGCGTCAGATGCGATTCAAGAAATCGAGGATAGAGCAGAAGAGCTGCTGAGCAGCGATGCAGAAGTAAATGATGAGGATACGGAGTAAAGCAGATTAAATACTATAACACGGAGAATTGCCCTTTCGAATGAACAATAGAAATGAACTCTGATCTTTAGTTCATCTCGTTGTTCCTTTGATCGCTGATGGCAGTTCTCCTTTTTTTCCTGAAGCGCTGCTATTGTATGATTCTCATTTAAGGGTGAATACAGCAGCGCACATCCTCATCCCTCGCATCGTTGGTTCCAAATCCTTTCAGCATATAGGTTAGCTCGTTTGTACACCTTAATGGAGTACCTTAACCTACACTTGAAATGGAGGATGAACGAATGCCAGGAATGAACAAAACAAAAGCAATCACGTTATCTTTATCCACCGCTTTACTTGTCATGTCTGGACTAACAGGCTGTGGCACGAACACGGATAATCATGATTTGAATACCAATAATGTGCGTAACAACAACGCCGATTATAACAATCGGTACGGAATTAATGCGAACAGTGTTCATCGTACCGATAATCTCAGAAACAGCGATGAGTTATCACAGGCTATATCTGATATGGATGGAGTGGGAAATGCTTATGTTCTCCTTACTGATCGTAACGCTTATGTTGCGGTATCGCTCAAAGACGGGGTCCAGCCGCAAAGCACAAGACACCACAATCACCGTAATATGAAGAGCAAGGACCTCGGCAGCATGGGAGTGAAGACCGGGACAAGAGCTCCTTATACAACAAGCGGTATCGCTCCAGGACTCACCAATGATTATTCCCAGAGCAACATGCTTGGAGATTCTGCGAACGGTCCTCGAGGAGCAGGCGGATTGTTTAATCCGAACAATGTACGAATGAATGATACCAAAGGTCCGACAACGTATACTAAAATGAATGATCATGACCAGGCCGAAGAAGAAGTATCTGATCAAATGAAGAAAAAGATCACAGCGAAGATCAAAAAAATGTCTCCAGGTGTGAAAAATGTCTACATCTCAGCTAATGCAGACTTTGTAGGTCGTGCTCAAGGTTATGTTAACGATGTAGCCGAGGGAAGACCGATCAGCGGATTTATTGATGAATTTCAAACCATGATGGATCGTTTGTTCCCGACGAACGGAACCATGATTGACAACAACAATAATCGTTAATCCAGAATAGAAGAGCTTATGGGGAATGAATATAAAAAAGGCGTTGTTCCAGAGAGATGCTCTAAGGGACAACGCCTTGCTTTGCTTCATTATCTACTGTCCGTGCTTAACGCACGTCCTTTGATCCATACCTGTTTAAGCTCAAGTGAGGCATCGAGCAGCAGCAGATCCGCCTGCTTCCCTTGATCAATAGTACCTGTAGCATCCAATATGCCCAGAAGCTCGGCTGGATTATGACTAGCTGCCTGCGAAGCTTCTACAATACTGAGCCCGGCCTCCTGCACGAGGAAGCGGAACCCGCGAATCATTGTAAGTGTACTGCCTGCTAGGGTAACTCCATCCTCTAAACGAGCCACACCATCCTTGACGATGACCGGCAGGTCACCGAGGGTGTAATTTCCATCCTCAAGACCTGTTGCCGAAATGGCATCCGTAATGAGTACCAGCTTCTGCAGTCTGCTTTTTAACTGAGCAAGAAGAGAGACTGCGGCAGGATGGACATGAATTCCGTCTGCAATGATTTCGGCGCTGATCCGTTCATCACTGAGCACAGCACCGGCTACCCCTGGTTTGCGGTGATGAAGAGGTGTCATCGCGTTGAAGGTATGAACAGCATGGTGGAGTCCCGCTTCAACAGCGGCTTCGACTTCTTCATAAGTTGCATCGGTATGACCCAATGCCGCAATAATTCCTTTTTCTTTGAGCCATGCGATTACCTCATGCGCACCTTGTTGTTCAGGAGCAAGCGTTACTTGCCGAACGAGTTCGGGATATTGCTGTTCCCAAGAGATCAGCCAATTTACATTCGGTAACGAGATATGCTCCGGATTTTGTGCTCCGGGCCATTTTGAACTAATAAAAGGGCCTTCAAGATGAACTCCTGCAAGCTGTGCGTAAGGCATCTCTTTGGCACGGTATTTGTTCACTTCGCTGAGCACCTTCTCGATCCAATCTTTAGGTGCAGTCATGGTTGTAGCAAGCATCGTCGTGGTTCCTTGAGAAGCGTGGTAAGACGTTATTGTATTGAGTACGTTCTCATCTGAGTTCATAAAGTCCTCACCACCGCCGCCATGAACGTGGATATCAATGAAGCCGGGAACAATATATCCATTCTCGCTTGTGAACGTTTCTATGTCCCCTTCGTTCCAGCGATGAGGTAGAGCTGCATGGGTTCCTGCGTACACGATAGTATCATTTTCAATGACAACGACACCATCCTCAATTATGCAGTCCTTGGTAACAACATTTCCGTATATTTTAGTAAGCAATTACATCAGCCTCCCTGCACCACGGTCTAACAGTACAATAACGTTCGGATGGCACTGAAGCAAGGATGCAGGGCACTCTGTTGTGATAGGACCGGTCAGAGCTGTACGAATAATTTCTGCCTTGTCTTCACCGCGGGCAACGAGAAGGATTTGTTTCGCTTTGAGAATAGAACCGACGCCCATCGTCATAGCCTGCTTAGGTACATCAGACGGAGAATCAAAGAATCGGGCATTCGCCTTGCGGGTTTCATCTTTGAGATCAACGACATGAGTTCCGCTTGTCAGGCTGGCTCCAGGTTCATTAAATCCAATGTGCCCGTTATGTCCTATGCCTAGCAGCTGAATGTCGACAGGGCCGTGATCATTGACCAGCTGTTCGTAATGAGCGCATTCCGCCGTCAAGTCAGTTGCATTCCCATTGGGTACATGAGTGAGATTCATATTCATATCAATGTGGTTAAACAGCTGCTCATTCATAAAGCTGCGGTAGCTCTGTGGGTGATCCTCAGGAAGCCCTACATACTCATCAAGATTGAAGGAGGAAGCTTGGGCAAAGCTGACGAGTCCTTTGCTGTACATTTGAATGAGCTCCTTATATATACCGACAGGGGAACTGCCGGTTGCCAGACCCAATACGGCCTTACGCTTGGATTGCAGAAGAGCGGCAATAATGCCGGCACCGGTTGCATTCAAGTCATGTTCATGTTCAAAAGTCCAAATATTCATATGAGATCACCCTTCATTTCTTAGTTTGGTTCGCTGCACTTGCTCATAGGACACATTCAATCTAGGGACAAACCGATCAAAGTCGTGACTAACCATGCCGGTAAAAATAATGTCGATCACATGAAGGAGTGCGATCCGAGAGGCCATATCTCCTCTGCGCATACCTTGTTCCAGCGAAGAGGTGAACAAGGGAATATCTGCAATAGAGGCCAGTGTACTGTGTCCGTAAGAGGTCAGAGAGATGGTGCGGGCTCCGTTCTCTTTGGCACAGCGGAGTGCATCAATCGTATCCTGTGTTTCACCCGAATAGGACACGGCAAATGCAACATCCTGCTCACCCAATGAAGAGGCCGAAGTGACCTGCATATGTCCATCGGAAAAAGCAGTACAGGAAACGCCAATACGGATCAGCTTCTGATAAAAGTCCTGCGTTACAATGGATGAGGTTGCTACACCGTACAGATCAATGCGTCTAGCGCCGCATAAGAGCTTAATCGCATCCTCCAGGCGTTCATGATCAAGTAATCGGGTAGTATCCGTAATGGAAGCGAGATGGTTCGCCTCAATTGCTTCTATAATTGTAGTAAGTGAATTTCCCGCGACAATATCCTGATAAGCCGTAACCCCTGTAGGCTGGGAAATTTCCGCTGCCAGCTTCATTTTAAAGTCGGGAAAACCTCTGAAATGACGAGATTTGCAAAAACGGGTTACCGTTGCAGGACTCGTACCGCTGTTCTCAGCTAGTTCCTTAATCGATAACCCGGTCACCTCAGCGGGAGATGCCAAAATAACTTCTGCAATCCGGCGCTCCTGGGAAGGAAGCTGATCGAGCTCTCTGGAGAGAGCATTAAGTATTGTCGTCATAACTCATCCGCCTTGTTAGAAAATTAATTTCACAAATATATTAATTTTAATGAAAATTATTTTTGTATAACTTCATCTTAATCAAAATACAGAGCAAAATCAACCGTTCGCCACACATTTCCTCAGCCTTACTAGCATGTACTTGAAGTTTGATCTTTAGCCCATTTTTTTCCGCAGATTGAACCAATATAGGTGATTTTACATAAGATGATTTGACTGTATCCCTTAACCTTGTTACACCATACAAACCCGGGCAAGGAGGGGTAAACATTGAAGGGTGACCACAAGAGCAAATTTTTGTTGACCCACCGTGAACGCGAAGTATTCGAGCTTCTGGTGCAGGACAAAACGACACGCGACATTGCAGGACTTCTCTTTATCAGCGAGAAAACAGTCCGAAACCACATTTCTAATGTCATGCAAAAACTCAATGTTAAGGGTCGTTCACAAGCGGTAGTGGAATTGATCAAGTTAGGAGAATTAAAAATCTGACGAAGACACGGAGTTCTTTCGTTTTCGTCATGGCCCTCTTCGCTCATCCGAATTGGATGAGAGAGGAGGGCTTCCGTTTGTGTTAGAGGAGATGAGATCGTGGGCTGACTGGAGTTATACATAGGTGGAAGGGGAAATGATGTTAGAAGCTGCGAGTGTTGGGTACTTTTGGCGGAAGGGGAAACGCTGTTTTTGTGCTGCTCACTCCGGTTGTTTTTGCTTGGACGCGGGTAGGTCGAAGAAGCAGTGGTCCAAGCAAAAGCCAAAAGTCGTTCTCATCTCAAAAACAGCTTATTCCCGAGAAGGGCAGCGTCAGAAATCCTCATCTCCTCTGGGGTGTGGAGGAGGGGGACGTGGTTGCTCTCCTAGGTGAGCAACCAGTCTGAGAGTGAAGGGCTGTTGCGTGTGGTGGGTAGTTTGGAGCGAGGGGGAACGCTGTTAGATGTTGCGCATGGAGGGTGCTTTGGAGCGAGGGGGAACGCTGTTTTTGTGCTGCTCACTCCGGTTGTTTTTGCTTGGACGCGGGTAGGTCGAAGAAGCAGTGGTCCAAGCAAAAGCCAAAAGTCGTTCTCATCTCAAAAACAGCTTATTCCCGAGAAGGGCAGCGTCAGAAATCCTTTATTCTCTGTCCTGTAATCGCTATAGTACATAATTAGATAGGTAGAAAGAAAGCGCACTCAATACTTATACATAACAATAAGGAGATGGGCTGTCACTATGGAAAGCACTACTAAACTGAAGTTGAATCGTACGGAGATTGAAAGGATATGTTCAGCTGCTTTTACGAATACCGGAAAGCTTAAGCTGGCAGAGGAGCTTACTGAAGGCTGGGCAAATTCAGCTTATCTCATCACCCTGGAGGATGATACGAAGGTCGTAGCGAAGATCGCAGCAAGCACGGACTCCTTCATGCGTTACGAGCGTAACTTGATGCGTGCGGAGGTTGAGGTGCTGCGGCTGTTGGAATCTTCAGGATTCCCCATTGCGCCACGGGTCATTTATCATGATGCTACAAAAAGCATAATCGAGTCTGAGTATTTTCTGATGAGCTATATTCCGGGGCAGTCTTTGAACAAGATCAAAAATGAACTCTCGGAGAGCACATTAACGGAGATTTATCAGCAGCTGGGCGCATACAATCGTGAGATGAATGAAATCAAGGGAGATGGATTTGGCTATTACGCACAAGAGGAGAGAAGAAAATCAACTTGGCGTGAAGCTTTTTTTCTAATGCTGGATGATCATTTTGCCGACGCGGAAGAGCGTGGCGTGAAACTGCCTGTTCCTGGCAACGAAATGCGTGCAGCGATGTACAGACTTGCCGACGCATTGGATGAAGTGACAGAGCCCCGGCTTATCATCTGGGATTTATGGGACGGGAATGTGATGATTGAAAGTAACAAAATTTCAGGCTTGATTGATTTTGAACGTGCTTTTTGGGGAGATCCGCTGATGGAGTACCATTTTAATCATAAAAATGAAGTTACAGATTTTCGTGTAGGGTATGGCAGGGATGTTGTTACTGAGGCGGAACATAAGCGGCGTGCGCTGTATGATGTGTACCTTGATTTAATTTTGTGTGTGGAATGTGCCTACCGGGGTTACACAGACACCAATTATTTAAAATGGGCCTCAGATAATCTTGTTCAAAGCTGGGAACAATTTATTCGGCAATACGGATGATCATATTTCAGATACATGATCTTAAGGCGGAAGAGTAACGATTAAGAGAAACTTTTAGATTTAGGCTTTTTACGTGAAAAAGATTGATGGAACTATTGATTTTATCACAGCGTCTAATCCAACAAAATGAAGATTAGATCGCGGGGTGATCTGAATGAGAAACAAATTAACAATATGCCTTCTGAGTTTTTTAATCCTGCTTGGTCTTGCTCATTCTGTAATGCCCTCAACAGCTCATGCCTGCTCTTGTGCTGGCCCTGTCAGCATGGAAGAACAGTTGAGTCGGAAGACGGCAATTTTTACAGGAAAGCTGATCAGTCTTAGTCGACCGAACCAAGGAATGATTATGTCTTCCGCAGAACCGGTCTCAGCACAATTTGAAGTTATGAATGTGTGGAAAGGAGAGCTAGGTACAGAAGCCACCGTATACACTGCAACAAGTTCAGAAAGCTGCGGTTATGAAGGATTCGAAGTTGATGAAGAATATATCGTTTTTGCTTATGGACCTTATGATCAGCTCAAGACCGGTCTGTGTGAAGGGACAAAACAGCTTGACACTGCACAGGAAGAATTGGTCGCACTTGGAGCAGGGTATAAGCCGGTAGCAGATGCAAGCCCTGAAAAAAATACTTCGGAAACGCCCATCGTGCATAAGGATAGAGGAACAAGCTCGATTTGGAGTGTGACATTGGTGATTATTGCTGCCATGCTTGCTGTAACTCTACTGGTTGTATTATATAAGCGGCGTAAAAACTGAATTCAGCCATGAAATCCCAGCGGCATCACCACCAAAAAAAGAGCGGGCTGTAAATCAGCCAGCCCGCTCACATAGCCCCATCCCCCATGAAGAGGATTGGGGCTCTAACCAATTAAGGTGTTATCTTTAACCCATTGAGGCGAGCCGAAGAGCGAAGGGGACGGAATTGGAGTGGAGAAGCGGAGCGTTCGTCTTTGCCGTCAGACTTCAACCGTGTAATCACAGTAGAATCAAGAAGTCTGAGGGCAACAACGATCGGAACCCAATCCGTCCACGGAGCGCCCCAATTGAGCCCTTCCATCTCCGAAGCACCGCCAACACAAAAAGAGCGGGCTGTAAATCAGCCAGCCCGCTCACAGAGCCCCGCCCCCCACGCAGAGGATTGGGGCTCCAGCCATTTAAGGTGTTATCTTAAACCCATTGAGGCGAGCCGAAGAGCGAAGAGGACGGAATTGGAGTGAAGAAGCGGAGCGTTCGTCTTTGCCGTCAGACTTCAACCTTGTAATCACAGTAGAATCAAGAAGTCTGACGGCAACAACGATCGGAACCCAATCCGTCCACAGAGCGCCCCCAAGCGAGCCTTCCACCTCCAAAGCAACGCATCCAACACGCCTTTTCACCTCTGCAGCAACACTCTCAATTCGCACTTCATCCCCAGGTCCTATGTAATCCACCTTAGATCTGCTTCAAATAATCAACAATTGTCAGCAAGCCTTTGTCAAAGTTCTCCAGATTAAAATGCTCATTCGGTGCATGCAGATTCTCATCCGGCAGGCCAAAGCCCATCATGACAGCAGGAGCGTTCAGGGTACTGGACAGCTTCTCAACAATCGGAATTGATCCCCCGTCTTTGGTGAATAGAGCACGTGTGCCATAGACGTTCTCGAAGGCATCCGCTGCTTTTTGCAGGAATGGATGGCTTGGATCAATGTTAAAGGCAAATGCTTTTTCCTTGGGAGTAAAGGAGAGCTGTGCTCCCACCGGCGTATGTGCCTTAAGATGGGCTTCGATCGCGTCGAGCACCTTCTGAGGGTCCTGATCTGCGACGAGCCTGCACGTGATCTTGGCATGGGCCTCCTTCGGAATGACCGTCTTGCTGCCTTCCCCTTGGAAGCCGCCCCATACACCGTTCAGCTCCAGGGTTGGACGTGCGCCTACACGTTCTACGAAGGAGAAGCCTTCTTCACCAAACAGAGCGTCAAGCCCCAGATCCTTTTTCAGCTGATCCTCATCAAAATGTTGTTTTGCAAATTCTTCGCGCATCTCAGAGCTTAACTCTTGCACACCCTCGTAGAAACCATCTACAGAAACACGTCCTTGTGCATCATGCAGGGAAGCAAGCAGTGACACCATGGCATGAAGTGCGTTCGGGACGCCACCGCCATATGATCCGGAATGCAAATCCGTGTTTGCCGTATTTAGTGACAGTTCCATAGAGCACAGTCCGCGCAGTCCTGTTGAGATCGCAGGCTTGCCTGGAGCCAGCAGCGAGGTGTCGGAGATCAGGATCGCATCAGCTGCAAGCTTGTCCGTGTTGTCTGCCAAGTATAGCGGAAGATTTGGACTTGAAATTTCTTCTTCCCCTTCAATACAGAATTTAATGTTTACAGGCAGTTCTTTTTCCTGCTTCAAGATCGCCTCTACAGCCTTCACATGCAGGAATAATTGACCTTTGTCGTCTGTAGCTCCGCGGGAGTACAGCTTACCGTCCCGAATATCCGGTTCAAAAGGCGGTGTTTGCCACAGATGGAGCGGATCGACTGGCTGCACATCGTAATGACCGTAGATCAGAAGAGTTGGCTTCCCTTCTGCATGAAGGTAATCTGCCGTAACAACAGGATGACCTTGCGTAGGGTGAATCTCCACATGCTCAAGCCCCGCTGTCTTCAGCTTGTCAGCCAGCCATTCTGCCGCCTTCAGGACATCTCCTTTATGCTCGGACAGAGCAGAAATACTTGGAATTGCAAGCCATTCCTTTAATTCATTCATATGTGCTTCGCGATGTTCAGCAAAATATGCTTTATAATCAACGCTCATTGTTAAATTCATCCTCCTTCATTCATCATAAACAGCAGCAATGATATATTGCTTTGCCCTATTATTTTACACTCTTTTTGGCAGAATACGAAATTATTCCGGGATAAGATACGGAATTCCGCTAAGCTAGCAGGAAATGAACGGGGGACAGCGAATGCAAACAGAGAATATTTAAAACATTTACAAAATCATTAATAAATTAATACAGAATAAATTTCATAATAACATTAATTTGTCTATATAGTTCCAATATTCATCTTTATAATGAGCTATAAAATTGATTCAAATCGTATAGTAAACTTCATAGGAAACGGGCAGGTGAGTGATTCATGAATCCGCAGCAAGTGTTTTCGAGAGAGAAAGAATATGATCCACTACCTAGTGAGAAGAAGCGGCCTTTCAAAGGCCGGTACTATCGGAAGAATCTTATTACGATTCTGCTCATCGCGAGCATCCCAGGATTAATTACAGGAATCGTCATCTACTGGCTGGTCATCTCCCAGATGGAGGAGGAATTCAGCCGGCTGCATCAGAATCAGATCAGTAACCGGGCGGCGAACATTGCTGATCAATTCTCATATATGGAGCTTGGATTATCCCATTGGGCCTTTGAGCCTCGATTCGGCGAAGAATTAAAGGATATGGATTACATTTATCATTTTGATCAAACGGAGGATATTGTTACAACCTTGTATGTGTTACAGGGCTCACATCCGTTAATCGATAAGGTACAGCTCTATTTGAATGAGCCGAAGCCGATTTTGTTTAACCGCTCTTATGGAGAGTTGTCTGATGAACAGCTGATCCATTCCTATCACCAATATTTAATGGGCGGCGGTCAGGTGTACTGGACAGACAGGCTTCCAGGACAGCTCCTGCCCGAAGGCGATGAGAACACGGCTGAAGAGCTGTTGCATACGGACCCCAATGAAGCGCTGGTACTGGTACACAAAATTCCTGGAGGGAGCACGGCACCGTTCGGAGCCCTTATTGTGACGCTAGATAATGATAAAGTCAGAAGCATTCTGAAAACGCTTACTCCTTATGATCAAGGCTCGACCTTTTTGCTGGATAAGAGCGGAGAGGTGCTGGTGTCCAGTGGTGATCATCAAGGGGCCTCCTCCGGTGAGCTGAACGAGCAGATTAGGCAGCAGGTCGACCTGGAGCGTAATAACGGTTCTTTTTTGTATACCTTTGAAAATACAACCTATTCGGTGTCTTATGGTAAGCTCAGTCGCATTGACTCTGATTGGGTCTATGTATCCGCCGCTCCGATAACGGATATTACAGCACCCTTATTGTCGGTATCCAAATTCATTGTAATGGTCAGCGCGGCCGGTCTGCTTATTGCCATATTATTATCCTGGCTGGCCTCGCGGCGCATGTATTCACCTATTGAGCGGCTGCTCGGTGTATTGGGTACGAATGAAAAGGAGCGACTTCAAGGAACACTGCTGCATCATGACGAGTTTGAATTACTTGAAACTTATTGGAACGATCTTCTTACGGAAAGAAGCAGAGCAAGACGCAAGCTGGATGATCAGCTGCCTATGCTGCGTGGAAGCTTCGTTATGCAGTTGATTCAAGGGCATCTATCGTCCCATTCAGAAGCATATCTCATTGAACAGATGTCGGATCTCGGGTTCAAGGTAGAGGATCGCCAATTTTTGCTGGTGAAGCTGCGGCTGACGGGCTATTCGAATCTAAACGGTCGGTTCAACGAGCAGGACACAGGACTTGTCACTTTTGCAGCCGTAAATATTATTGAAGAGTTTGCCGCACAGCGGTTTGAGCAGGCTGCAGTCCTGAATTTTCATGATCTGTCCGCGGCTGTGCTCCTTACGGGCACGAATGAGGAGTCACTGAAGTCCGCTGCCCTTGTGTGGGGAGATGAGCTGATGCTGGTGATCAACCGGATCATGAAGATGAATGTAACGATCTTGATCAGCCGGCCAGCGGGCTTGGTATCCGAGCTCCCGGCACGATTCCTGGAGCTGGAGCAGGCAGAAGCATTTAGAAGCATTGAGGATCTGAATCAGCTTCTGGATCTGGATGAAGAGATGCAGTTTCAAAAAATAGAAGAGTCAAGCTACCCTTTCCTCCTTGAGCGTGATATCGTCCAGGCGGTGCGTACAGGCAAAATGGAAGAGGCGGAGCGTATCTTGTCACAATTTATGGAGGAGGCCATTAAGCCGCATACGACCGAGTACCAATTACAGCAAACGATGCTTCAGCTGCTGGCGAGCCTGCTTCATATGATGCTTCAGTCCGGAGTTCCCTCTCATCAGCTGTTCAAGGGGAGGAATCTGTATGAGGAGATTGCATCCTTGAAGGAACGGGTTCCGATTGAGAAGTGGATGAGACAAGAAGTATTTCTTCCTTATATCCGCTACATGGAAGAGAGATCTCATGCTGGGCTTAAGCCTGTTATTGACCGAACGATGCAGCGTATCGACGAGCAGTACATGACAGACATATCGCTGGAAAGCTGTGCAGACCAAGAGGGAATGACCCCTTATGCGCTCAGTAAAGCATTTAAACAGGTAGCAGGCATCAATTTTATTGATTATGTGACTTACAAACGGATTGAGGCAGCGAAGGAATTGCTGAGAGAAACAGATTTGAAAATGAATGATATCGCGGACCGAGTTGGTTATCAGCACAGCTATTTTAACCGGATTTTTAAGAAGCAGGAAGGAATGACGCCGGGTCAATATCGCGATCAATGGCATCAATAGCAGTGTGCTGAAGAATAGAAAGCCTCTACTTGTCCTCGTTGGATTCATTCGGTGGATAAGTAGAGCTTTTTTATAAGTGCGAATCCATTTTTAATGTGTGGTTACACAAGGTTTTATCCAATTTACAAAAAAAGTAATTCAGGCAAAAAAGTTCAATCGTATAAAAACCCCCGATTTTATCAGCATCTCAAAACGCTGTTATGACGTTCATTTCTGCCGATTTGGAGGGGCGGAACAAAAAATGAATGTTGGCGGAAACGCAAAACGTTGGATAAAGTAAGGATCATACATTTTGATAACGCTTTCAAAATGAACGAAAGAAAATGGAAAGGAGACGTCTATGAAAAATGATTCGCAGATCCCGGGAATCGTCGGTTACGGCTCTCAAATTCCTACGAAGGCGGACATTAAAAGGAATGCAAGAAAACGATGGCTGTCCCAGCTGAAACGCAACAAATGGTTATACCTGCTGGTCACGCCTGGACTTCTATACTTCCTTGTATTCAAATATGCGCCAATGTGGGGAATCGTCATTGCCTTTCAGGATTATCAGCCTTTTCTCGGTATCCGGGAAAGTGAATGGGTTGGGTTCGAAAATTTCACGACCTTTTTCCAAAATCCTGATTTCTACAGGCTGCTGCGCAACACCCTGATTCTGGCCGTGTATGATCTCGTATTTTTCTTCCCGGCTCCCATTCTTGTGGCCTTACTTCTCAATGAAATTTCAAAATCCTGGTTTAAACGAACCGTACAAACGTTAGTCTATGTTCCGCATTTTGTATCCATGGTTATTATCGCAAGTATTACGTATGTTTTTCTTACACCGGACGGTGGAGTTCTGTATGAGCTGATCGCCTGGATCACAGGCACACCTATCGATGTTCTATCTGATCCGGATGCCTTCAGACCGCTCATTATTATTCAGATGCTGTGGAAGGAAGTCGGCTGGGGCACGATTATCTTCTTAGCCGCGCTGGCAGGTGTAGATACCGAACAGTACGAGGCTGCCATTGTGGATGGCGCCGGACGCTTTCGCCGGATGTGGCATATTACATTGCCGGCCATCCGTAATGTCATCATTATTCTGCTCATTCTTCGTCTGGGGAACTTCCTTGATACTGGATTTGAGCAAATCTTCCTCATGACCAACTCCCTTAACCGCGATGTTGCTGATGTGTTCGATACTTACGTATACCAGGTCGGTATTACTCAAGGGGCATTCAGTTACAGTACAGCGGTCGGATTATTCAAGTCGGTCGTAGGGATTATCCTCATTCTTGGAGCGAATAAGCTCGCCAAGAAGTTCGGCCACTCCGGCATCTACTAGACAAAAATATCTGCCAATAACATGACTCTTGCAAAGGAGGGACAGTAGATGGACAAAAGGTTTAATACGCCGGGCGGACGAGTCTTTGACGTATTTAATTACCTGATTCTCAGCATCTTCGGGATTGTCACGGTGCTTCCGTTTCTATATATCATCGGCAACTCATTTGCCACGGAAGCCGAAATCACGGCACGAAACTTCTTTCTCATTCCACATGATATTTCCTTTAGTGCGTATCAGTACATTTTTTCATCATCTACGATTTTTAAGAGCATTGGTAACTCCGTATATATTACGGTTGTCGGAACACTCGTTAATCTGCTGTTCACACTAACCATGGCGTATCCGCTCTCCCGCAAGGATTTTTGGGGACGGAATGTCATTATGAATCTCGTCATCTTCTCCATGCTGTTCGGAGGAGGGATGATTCCGACCTATCTGGTCATTCGAGAGCTGGGTCTCCTGGATACGTATTGGTCCTTGATTTTACCTGGTGCCATCGGCGCCTTTAACCTGATTGTCGTCAAAAACTTTTTTCAAGAGCTGCCTGCCGGACTGGAAGAAGCGGCACGGATTGACGGCTGTACAGATCTCGGTGTATTTTGGCGCATTGTTCTTCCCCTCTCCAAGCCGGTCATTGCTACGTTTGCGTTGTTTTATGCAGTAGGGCATTGGAATAACTTCTTCTCGGCGCTCTTGTACCTGTCGGACAGTGCCATGTGGCCGCTGCAGGTCATGCTCAGACAGATCGTGCTGCTCTCGCAGGGCACAGCCGGAGATATGGCCAACATGGACCCGAGCTTTGTTCAGCCTCCGGAGCAATCCATTAAGATGGCGGTCATCGTGGTTGGCACGATTCCAATTCTGCTTGTTTACCCGTTCCTTCAGAAGCACTTTGCCAAAGGCATGCTGCTTGGTTCGATTAAGGGTTAATCCAAATAAACTATTCAATGGGGGTACTGTTTATGAAACAAGCCAAGAAGTCTGTGAAGCATTCAATCAAAGTTCTAAGCACTTCGTTCCTTGTGGCGGCGATGCTTGCCGCTTGCTCATCCTCGCCGGACGGCAACGGTGAGCAGGCGCAGTCCGGTTCATCCGGAGGAGAAGCCGCAGGCAAATTGGAGCTTGGTATTATGGTACCGAACTTTGAAGCGGAAACGCCGGCTGCCGATAATCCCGTCATTCAGAAGCTGGAGGAGCTGACGAATACAGAGCTGGAATTTCAGTGGGTGCCTAGCAGCTCATATGAAGACAAGTTCAACATTACGCTGGCCTCGGGAAAGCTGCCCGATGTCATGGTTGTTCTCGGTAAATCGCCAAGCTTCATCAATGCCGCACGCAACGGTGCCTTCTGGGAGCTGGGTCCTTATCTGAAGGATTATCCGAACTTGTCCCAAGCGAATGAGATTATTCTGAACAATGCCTCGATTGATGGGAAGACGTATGGAATATATCGTGCACGGGTATTGGGGCGTAACGGTGTTACCATCCGGAAGGATTGGCTGGATAATCTGGGGCTCAGCGCACCAACGACCATTGATGAATTTTACAACGTAATGAAGGCCTTCACGGAGAATGATCCGGACGGCAATGGGAAGAAGGATACGTACGGGCTGATTGCAAGTAAATTCAATGGGCCTTGGGATATCATGTCGGTGTGGTTTGGTGCACCGAACCGCTGGGGTGAGGATGAGAACGGCCAGCTTGTTCCGGCTCACAAGACTCCACAATATTTGGAAGCGCTCAAGTTCTTCCGTAAGCTGTATGAGGAAGGACTCGTCAACAAGGATTTTGCAGTTATGGATGCAACGAAGATGCCGGATCTGATGGTCAATGGAAAAGGCGGTGTTATGGTCGACGTAGCGGATAACGCTCAGCGGATTGATCAGAAGGTGCTGGAGAAGGATCCAAATGCGACGGGAGCCATCGACGTGCTGCCTGCTATGGTTGGACCTGAAGGGCATCGAGATATGCCGACCTCGGGCTACTCCGGAATGATTGCTATTTCGAAGAGCGGTGTGAAGACAGAAGAAGAATTGAAGGAAGTGCTGACCTTCCTAGACAAGCTGAACGAGGAAGAGCTGCAGATGCTGATGAGTTCAGGCATCGAGGGTACGCACTATGAGAAGAAAGAGGACTATATCGTACCGAGTACGGATAAACAGATTTTGCGCGATTTGAATGGTACGAATCAGATCCTGATGTTCATTCCGGAAACGCGGGGTCTCAGCGTAGAGCAGACACCAGTCCGTCAGAAGGTTGCAGAAATTCAGAAGGCAAATGAAGAGATCGTCATTCCTAACCCGGGCGAGCCTCTAATCTCGGATGTGTATGCGCAAAAGGGACCTCAGCTCGACAACATTATTAATGATGCCCGTACCAAGTTTATTGTCGGCCAGATTGATGAACAAGGACTGCAGGAAGCCTTCGAACTATGGGAGGCAAACGGAGGTACGGAATATATCGAGGAAGTAAACAAGCTGTACGCTGAGGTTAAACAGTAAGAGCTCTTCATTAGCCAGCAGCAATCATAGATGAGGAGAGCGGGATGTCCCCCTCTCCTTTTCCGCTCATGAACAATTCGAACGGAATTAAAACCTTACTGAGGAGGTGGCTTTATGTTGGTGTCACAGACGTTCCAGAATCCGGGTAACGAATTCAGAGTGCAGCCCTTTTGGTTCTGGAATGGGGAGATGGATGACGAGCAAATTGCATTCCAGATTGCCGAAATGGCAAAGCAAGGTGTTGGCGGTTTTTTTATCTGCGCAAGACAGGGGCTGACCATTCCTTATCTGTCACAGGCTTGGTTTGACAAGGTAAAGGTTGCGGTGAGTGAGGCGAAGAAATACGGACTCCATGTGTGGCTATACGATGAGTATCCTTACCCGAGTGGGATGGCAGGAGGCGAGGTCACTCTCGAAATGCCGGAGGCGAAGCAGCGTACGCTGGAGCATTACACGAGACAGATCTCCAGTGGGGAAAAAGTGTCCTGGACTCTGCCATGGGCTGTAATTTTGTATGCGAAGGCCATTCGTCTGGATGAGAGTGGCAGACGTGTATGGGAAGAAACGATTGATCTTCGCAAATTCATCGGGAACGTTCAGCTTGAGCAGGTCTATCAGGAGACGGGTCTGACCTCCTATAATCGTAAGCGATTTTTTACCTATGAAACGGCATTTCAGCTTGAATGGGCTCCTCCGGCGGGAGATTGGGAAATGATCATCTTCATGGAGAAGGAAATGACGGATTTTAAATATTATGGTAATTTTGTAGATCCCATGAATGAAAAGGCGATGAAACGATTCATTGAGCTGACACATGAACGGTATGAGGCAGAATTGGGTGAAGAGTTTGGGGGTGTCATCCAAGGGATATTCACGGACGAAATTGCGCCGCTGGGCCGCATACCGTGGTCATCGCAGCTGCCTGCTTTTTTCAAGTCACAGAACGGGTATGATCTGCTGGAGCACTTGCCGGCACTGATATGCAGAGATGCAAGAGATGCCGCTCGAATCCGCTACGATTACTTTCAATCGGTTCATCTGCTGCTCAGACAATCGGTGCACAAGCAGGCCCATGATTTCTGTGAGCGGACGGGAATACAGTATGCGGCAGAGGTTCCCTCCGTCCGAATGACGACACAGCTGTACAGTCATCTTCCCGGTGGAGATTCGGCGCACGAGAAGATCGGAAGATCGCTGTCCTATATCCTTGACCGATATGGACTCAAGATGCGGGATAATCCGAAGATGGTCAGCTCGCTCGCAAGACAGCTGGGGAGAAAGCGGAATATGATTGAATGCTTCCACAGTGTGGGCTGGTCCATGACATTGCAGGATGCCAAGTGGATGATTGACCGAATGGCGGCACTGGGTACGAACTTTTATAATTTTCATGCCTTTTTCTATACGATTGGCGGTCTTGCGAAGCATGATGCTCCCCCATCACAGTTCGTACAGAACCCCTATTGGCCGTATTTCCGTGAGCTGGGCGATTATGTGGGGCGAATCAGCTATCTGATGTCTGAGGGACATGCAGATATTCGAATCGCTGTGCTGGATCCGACAACCTCCTTCTGGACCTTAATGGGGAATCCGCTGCATGGATTCAGCTATGCAGGTGTCGACGAGGAGGAGAAGGAGGAGCTCGAACAGCTTAAGCACGACTGGCTTACTTTGACTACGCTTCTGCTTAAGCATCGCCGGGATTATGATCATCTCGACCCAGAGCTGTTAGCAAGCAGCACCGTGGACGATGGTAAGATCCGGATTGGTGAAGCCTGCTACGATGTGTTGATATTACCGCCGCTCAACAATCTGGAGGCAGAACCATGGCAGAAGCTATGCACTTACGTACAGGCTGGCGGCAAAGTGATCTCCATCGGCAGACTTCCGAATGAAATGATTCAGGCTGCCAGCCCTGGGAAGGAACAGATCGAAGTGCTTCTGGATGCGGAGAATGCCCGATTTATCCGTACCGATGAGGGCTTGGAGAAGGCTTTTACCAGAGATGTGCTGCCTTTGCTTGATGAGTGGGCCCCTGAATTCGTCACTTTAGAAATGAAGGAGGACCCGTTAGCAGTGCTTCAGCAGATTCGGTGGATATCTGATGATCAGGCGCTTCTGTTTGTAACGAATCAGGAAGGAGAGCTAATCAGCGCAAACCTGCGGATAAATGCGGAGGAATTTAAGGCGAGAGTGGACAGAGGCGATGCCGCAGATGACGCACAAGATCAGCTCCACATTAGGATGAAGCAAATATCGCTGGAGACGGGAAGTGAAGATGCACCGGCTGCAATTACACCGCTCTATTCGGAAACAGGTATGGTAAGCGGGTATGAACGATCTATCGAGCTGGCTCCTTACGAAGCACAAGCTTATCTGATCGAAAGGAGTCCTAAGCCAGAGGATATTCCTATTCAGGCAGTGAAGGCGGTAACGGAATCGAATCGATGCTGTCAGGAAGTGCTGATTCCTTTATCCGGAGCCTGGGAGCTGAAGGCCGCTGAGGAGAATAAATTAAGGCTCGGCGAGTTCTCTTTGACCGTTATGGATGCGGATGGCAAGGTACATCTCCGTGGCGCCCAAGTTACAGCCAAACCCTTCATTGACCAGGTTGCTGAATGGGGCAGCGAAGGGCTGCCCATTAGGTTCGATCAAGTATTCGGTACGCCGAAAAAGGCTCAGCTGGCCTATCCTTTGTACGCTCGATATGTCACTGAATTCGATTGCCGTACGAAGCTGAGCCATGCGCTGCTCTTTTTTGACCGGTATGCCATTAATGGTGAGTATACCCTTGATGTGAATGGAAGAAGGCTTACGGGGGACGAATTTAAGTCCGTCAACATTACCGATCACAATAACATCGCTGCGAGCATCGGGGCTTACCTCTATGAAGGCATCAATAAGATTGTGGTTGAGGTTCGGATCGAGAATGACGATGACGGGCTTTTGGATCCTTTGATGCTCTCGGGCAGCTTTGGTGTTTATTACGTGGGTGAACAGCTTGTACTTCAGGATATACCAGACCAGACTGCCATTCTCCAGCCGGAGCCTGTGGAGGGGTATCCGTATTATGCGGGCACTATGCGTTATCGCCGTACCTTTATGTACTCAGCTCCAGCCATTCAAAATACCGATAAATTCGAGCTTACCTTCGACGATTTCCGGATTCAAGATGTGGTCGAGCTCCGTGTAAATGGCCATTCACTCGGTGTAAGAGCATGGTCGCCGTACCAATGGACCGGAAGCACCTCTATCCTGAAGGATGGAGAGAATGAAATCGAAGTGAGTGTGACGGGAACGCTGATCGGGCTGCTCGAAGGAGCGTATTTTGATCAGGATGAGCACGCGCTCAGAAATGTGAAGGAACGTTATCGCAAGCCAAAATCGCTGTCTAAGGAGAGAATTTGATATGAGCAAAAAAACGTATGTACTTGTCGGTACGGGCGGAAGAGCTGGATTTTTCTATACGGCACTGGCCAAAGATTTTCGGGAGCAGTCGGAGCTGCTGGCATTTTGCGATACGAATCAGACACGGATGAATTACGCGAATCAAATATTAACAGAGCAGTGCGGATATCACGAGGTTCCTACCTACAAGGATCATCAGTTTGACGAAATGATTGAGGCGCACAAGCCGGACTATGTCATCGTCACGAGTATTGACCGGACACATCATCGTTATATCATTCGAGCCATGGAGCTTGGCTGCGACGTCATTACAGAGAAGCCGATGATTGTTGACGAAGAGAAGTGCCAGGAGATACTCGATGCGGTGGAGAAGACCGGACGAAACGTGAGAGTGACCTTCAACTACCGCTATGCTCCTCATCATACCAAAGCTCGTGAGCTTATTATGAACGGTACAATCGGTGACGTGCATTCTGTACATTTTGAATGGTTGCTGAACACTCAGCATGGGGCCGACTATTTCCGCAGATGGCACCGGGATAAGCGAAACAGCGGAGGTCTGCTGGTACATAAATCAACACACCACTTTGACCTCGTCAATTTCTGGATTGGCTCACAGCCGGAGACTGTATTTGCCTTCGGGGACCTGCTCTTCTATGGCAAGGAAAATGCCGAGAAACGCGGTGAGCGTCATGACTATCCGAGAGCAACCGGTCATGCGAATGCCAAGGAGGACCCGTTTGCGCTGCACCTGGATCAAAGCGAGGGATTAAAGGCCATGTATTTCGATGCTGAGCACGAGGACGGCTACCAGCGTGATCAGAATGTGTTCGGAGACGGAATCAGTATAGAAGACACGATGGGCGTTCTCGTTAAATACAAGAACCGTGCTGTGCTGACATATTCCTTAAATGCCTATATGCCGTGGGAAGGGTACCGAATTGCCTTTAATGGCAGCAAAGGCCGGATTGAGATGAATATCGTCGAGCAGTCCTATGTGAATGCCGGTGGTGACAGAGCCATTGAAGGCGCACTTCAGGGACATAACATCACCGTGTATCCTATGTTTGATGCCCCTTATCGTGTCGAGGTAGAGGAAGGCGAAGGAGGCCATGGCGGTGGTGACCCGGTGCTGCTTAACGATCTGTTCGGAGAGCCAGTTGAGGATCCGTTTCATCGTGCAGCGAATCATGTGGACGGTGCAAGGTCCATTCTGACAGGTATTGCGGCGAATAGAGCCATACGCACAGGACTGCCTGTTCAGATCAATGATCTCGTTAAGTTTTATAACTGATCCCTGTGATCGTCTCGTGCAGTTAATCTATATCAGAATAAAGGAGCGGATAAGATGCGTTATTTTCACGAAAATGAGTCCATTGCAAGCCGCACTCACGATGCTATAGAGGATGTGTTGTCCACCATTGCGCAGCGTTATATCGGTGATAATCCGAAGCAGTCCTTCTTGTTCAGGGCGTATAATGAAGCTGGCTTTAACCGTCTGCCTGACTATAGATATGAAATGAATCTGAATGATCGTCTGCCGGATGCACCGTCAGGAAGCTATGCCTTTATATGGGGGAAGCTGTGGAGTCAGAATCCGAATGAAACCAAGCTCAATATGAGCCTGAGCTGCTATAGCCCGGTAACCATATACGTAAATGGGGAGCTGTTCTTCAAATCAGATCTTCATCAGGAGCTGTTTCCCGACAGACGCTGGCCGCTTGCTGTTCCCGTTCAGTATGGCTGGAATGATATTGTACTTCAGTTTGTGAAGACCGATGTAGGCTTTGGCGGTGTGTTTGGTACGGGATCCTTTAAAAATTTCCCGCTGCACTTCATCAATCCTAGCGCTGATCGTAACGATCAGGAGGGATGGATGTACTCAGAGTTCTTCACCAATCCGGAGCAGGAGCTGCCTAGACTTGGAATGAAGGAGAAGGACACGGATCTCATCTGGTATCCTCGCCAAAGCTGGACAAAGGAGGAGCTGGATCAAGGAGTGTTCGGCAGAATGTACGGGCTGGAGGCAGCGCAGACGGCTTATGCATGGAGCACCTTCCACGTCAAGCAGCCCGAGGGCAAGCCGGTGCGGATTAAGGGGCGTCATGACGGGGCTCTATCGCTGTATGTCGATGGTGAAGAAGTCTATGCTTCAAGTACTTCCGGCGAGATCGACCTGAAGCTTCCACGGATATTCGGAGCCCATCAGCTCATCGCAAAAGGGACCAATACAGAGGCAGCGGCTGCACGGTGGGGATTTGAGCTCAAGGACTTCGGACGTAACAGCGGGGTGAGCTGGAATTTGCCTTATCGGGTGGCAGGCAGTCAGGATTCATGGCTGTATTTAGGGCCGTTTGATCCTTCGAACGAGCCGCAGCTGAGCACCGTTCAAGAAGTGAACCGAATCCATGGTGACGATACTAGAGGTGTATACTACCGTATTGATCTTCCGAATACAGTCATTCGGCCTTATCTGGAGAGCACACATTACGGGAAATGGAATTATCCACTCGGTGTGACGCTGCTCGGATTGATGCAGACCGGGCTTGAGCTGGGCGAGGAAGCGTATGTCCGCTATGCGGTAGAGCATATTTCGCTCAGCACGTCATTTGATAAGTATGGATTATGGGACAGAGCGACTTATGGTGCAGCAGGTATTAACAATCAGCTGTCCGCTATAGATAGTCTCGATGACTGCGGATCCTTTGGAGCAACGATGCTGTTTGCCATGGAGCAGGCTTCTATTCCAGGCGGCAGGGACACGGCGGATCGAATTGCCAAATACATGAGGGAAGATCAAGAGCGTCTGCCGGACGGGGCTTTTTTCCGAAGAAGAGGAGCAGCAGAGATGAGACAGGAGACGATGTGGTGTGATGATCTATACATGAGCACTCCGTTTCTGACGCGGTACGCCAAGCTGGCTGGCGACAGCACCTATCTTGAGGATGCCGTCCAGCAGTTTCTGTTGTTCAAGCAATATCTCTATATTCCAGAACGGAAGATCATGTCACATGTTTATGATTTTGTCAGAGGAAGCGCAACAGGCATCCCATGGGGAAGAGGCAATGGCTGGGTGCTGTTTTCACTGACAGAACTGCTGACAATGCTGCCAGAGACACACGAGAAGCGGTCCGAGCTGCTTGGGTTCTACCGTGATTTATGTGAAGGATATCTTGCCCTGCAAGGAGAAAACGGTCTATGGCATCAGGTACTGAATCGTCCGGACAGCTATGAAGAGAGCTCCTGTACCTCAATGTTTATATACGCTTATGCCAAAGGCGTGCGTTTTGGCTGGCTGAAGGATGCGGGCAAGTATGTGGATTCCGTGTTAAGGGGCTGGGAGGGACTCACCCGGATCGCTATCGACTACAAAGGGAATATATATGGAGTCTGCAGAGGGTCAGGATATTCCTTCACGGCTTCCTACTACAAGGATGATCTCGGTTGGAACCTGAATGATACCCACGGAATCGGCATTGTACTGCTCGCAGGGGTAGAAGCTTTAAGAATGCAGGTTGCACTTAGGGAGAGTGCAGATTCAGATGCTTTTGCGGTATCAGGACAACATTAATTGAACCTCAACCTATTGAACATGCAATAAAGCCTTCTCTTCATAACCGAAGAAAGGCTTTATTTGCATGGATTTTGATGACTTGAGCTTCGCTCTGATCAAAATAATTCCAGCTGCTCGGGTTCTTCATCCTGCTTCTTCCGGATCACTTCAGAAGCCAGCGGCTGTGGTATCATACCGAGCATCGTCATCAGCTGCTTAGCGTTTGCTGCGGCATCTCCGCCGGAGTTATTATTGAACACGACACAGATCTCCTGGCTTTGCTTCTCAAGCTGATCCAGCCGTTCCTTCCATTCAGAGAGCTCCTCCTCATTGTATCGATAGAGATATCTTACCTCCCGCCAATTCGGGGCTCCGCTCTGATGCCAGCCGGATGCGTTTCGCCCATGGAATCGCACGATGCTGAGATCTGCATCTGTAGCACTTAGTACGGTCGGAATCGAACCTTGCCCTGCACTCGGCTCGTCGCAGATGCTGTGGATCCAGCCTTCTTTTTTCATAAAGGCAAGCGTTCTATGCATCATCTCACCTTCAAACCAGCTGCGGTGTCTGAATTCAAGTGCACAGGGGATATGCTGCATTCGCTCCTTGATACTGCGAAGTGTACCTACGTTCTCTCGATTACAATCAAACCAAGGCGGGAACTGGAACAGTACGGCTTTCATTTTACCTTTCTCGATCATGGGTGCGAGCGACTCCATAAAAGCGGCATACATGCTGTCTGTATCGGGGAAATAGGGTTTACCTCGCAGGTGACCGGTCATGCCTTGATAGGCCTTGACAATGAAGGAGAAATGATCAGGCGTTTCCTCCGTCCATCTTGCCATTCTCTCTGCCGGCTGCACTGCATAGAAAGAGCTGTCGACTTCTACCACGGAAAAATGGGCACTGTATTTGATCAGCTTGTCCTTCGGCTTCGTACCGGGCAAATATAAGTCGTCATGGTCTCCCCAGCCGGTCAGACCAATGTTAATCATCGGATATCCCTCCTTCATTAAGGGTCGTACTTATTATTAAGCTGTATTGGGCCATTATAAATCATGATTTCAACCATGTTCAAACCGGTCAATTATGGAGTATCCTTTAGAATGACTTCATTAGGAAGGAGGCCATTCATGAAACTGCCGGAATGGACACATCACGAACAAGAAGGAATTATCCAGGTGAAGATCACGATGTCATTCCCGCTTAGATGGGTGAACAGCTACATACTTCGAGGAGATGACGGAGTTACGATCATTGATCCCGGGCCGCGCTCCCCTGTAACAGAAGCGGAGTGGGACAAGGTCTGGTCTGAGCTTGCAATTCATCCGAAGCACGATATTAAGCAAATTGTGCTGACACATCATCATCCGGATCATTATGGCCTTTCAGGCTGGATGCAGGAGCAGAGTGAAGCAAGCGTATGGATGTCGAAGAGGGCACACGCAGAAGCTCAGTATATGTGGGGAGAAGCTGCAGATATTAACGATCAGCTGCCCGATTTTTTCAGAGCACATGGCATGACAGAGGAGTGGGCACAGCAGCTGAGACCCCATTTAGAGAGCTTTGACAGCGAGGTGCTGCCTGCGCCAATGGTTAGTTATATAGAAGGTGAACGGTTTGATATGGCTGGAAGGCACTTTTCTGTGATAGAAACCGGTGGACATGCTCCGGGTCATCTGTCTTTTTATGAAGAGAGCACGGGAATCATCCTCTGTGGAGATGCCGTCCTTCCCCAAATCTCACCGAATGTGAGCCTGCTGCCCGGAAGTGATGAACAGCCTTTGCGCCATTTTATTGAGGGACTGCATCAGTTGTCGGGACTGAAGGTGAGCAGAGCCTTTGCGGGACATCGCCATCCTTTCACTGGCTTTGAGAGTCGTATTCAAGGACTGCTGAAGCATCATGAGGAACGTCTGGATGAGATGGAAGGGATGCTGCAGGAGGGGGAGAAGACGGCTTTTGAGGTCTGTGTGAAGCTGTTCGGGACGAAGTTTGGTATTCATCAAATGCGGTTTGCTATGGCAGAGACATTGGCGCATTTGGATGAATTGGTACGGCTGGGCAGGGCTGTCATGAAACTGCCGGATTCGAGAGAAAAAATAGTGAAATTTGCTCCAGCATAAGCGAGTAATACTCCGAATCATTCGGTTGATAATTTGCTAACCAAAGGGTACCGATCACGGGATGAACGGTACCCTTTTTGTTTACACATAGTTTCCCTTCTGGTGTTATTACAAATCCTCTTCGGCATCATCCTTTACAGGCTCATCTCCAAGTTCAGCTTCCCGCTCAGCCTGTTTACGATGGGCAATCCGGCTGCTGGCGGATGCGGCAACAGCACCGACAATGTCATCCAGGAAAGTGTGGATATGCTGATCCGATTTATCATTCAGCCGCACGAGCACTCCAGGCTTCAATTTATCTACATATCCATAGTTCGTAAATCCAATGCTTCCATACACGTTCACGATGGAGAACGCCAGAATTTCATCGACACCGTACAGGCCTTCATCGTATCGAATCATATCCTGTAAAGGCTGAATCAGCTTGCCTTCTTCGGCGAGCAGGTCCAGCTGAATGCCGGTTAGGACCGCATTTTGTACCTCGCGTTTACTCAGCACCTGCTCCACGTTATGTATGCATTCTTCCATCGTTAGATCCGGGTAATAGTCCTTCTGCAGCAGCATGACCAGCTCTGCGATCTCAGGAATTTTCACGCCTCTTTTTTCGAGCCACTCCCAGGTGGCCTCCGCTACCTTTCTGCTGTTCAGACTGTAAGGGATTTTCTCCATTGGTATCTAATCGCTCCTCTTCATGTCAATTTGAGTAAGTTCTAAATTAACATAACCGATTTTGGACTTTTTGATTTCAATAGATCATGTTAAGGCATTTTTTCTATTAGAGCTCGTATACATAGTAGTACAAACTGTACAAAATTGTTAGGAGGACTTTTCACATGAGCCGTTTCCATCGCAAGGTTAAAATGATATCTGCAGCAGGGCTGCTTACCGTTCCTGTGCTGCTCGCCGGATGCAGTGCCCTCTCTTCTCAAACATCCGACAGTGTTGATGCTCCCCCGCCGATCCTTGAATCTGCCATGATTCAGGCTGCAGAAGGCAACGGAGAGATGGTTCAGACGGAGCAGATGACGGTATATCTGAAAGATCAGAATGGACTGCTCGCTCCGGTTTCAATGTCACTTCCGGCTCTCCCAGATCTTACTTTTGTGGAATCCTCACTTGCAGCACTTGTCTCAGGCGGTGCTTATTCGGGATACATGCCTGATGGCTTTACGGGTGTGCTGCCTCAGGGAACCGAAGTGATGGATGTGACGGTTACGCCGGAGGAGAAGCTGGCCGTTGTAGAATTTAATTCCAAGTTCACTGAATACATGCCAGAGGAAGAGCGTCAAATTATGGAGGCTGTGACCTGGACCCTTACCGGAAATCCGGATATTCAGAACGTACAGCTCTGGGTAGATGGCAAAAAACTGAATGAGATGCCCGTGAATGGAACACCGATGGCTCAATCGCTCACCCGGGGAATCGGTATCAATCTGGATCTGGGCAATCACTTGAGCACGAATTCCAGTCCGGTGACTGTGTATTTCTCTGATGAATCCCCTGCAGGAGAACAGTATTATGTTCCGGTCACAAGACTGGTTGAGCCGAGTCCGAATCGTGTGGAGTCCGCATTATCTGAGCTGATCAAAGGTCCTGACAGTGAAGGACTCGAGATGGTGCTGACCACGGCAACATTGCTGGAGTCAGTTGTCACTGGCGAGGATGGCACAGTCTCGGTAGCGCTGAAAGATGAAATGTTTGCAGAAGGTGACCCGATCCCGACAGAGCTGCTTCAATCGGTTGTCTTAACGGTGGCGGATAATTCAGGCAACGCTGATACGAAGGTGCAAATTACGTTTAATGATCAACAAACCGTGATAGGTACCGATGAACAGAACTATGGCGAGCCTGTGACGAAACCGGAATATATTAATGAGATTGGTATCTAAGGAATCGCATCTGTAAAGGGTGCTTTTACAAAAGCATTTTGGTAGAATGATAAGGACTAATACAGGACGCTTAAGACGTAGGAGGCAATATCATGAGATCTAACGGACGTACCAGCGAACAGCTGCGACCGATCACAATGACAGTGGGTACCAACAAATTTGCGGAAGGCTCCGTATTCATAGAAGTAGGAGATACCAAAGTCATATGTACAGCAACAGTAGACGAGAAGGTGCCCCATTTCATGAAAGGACAAGGCAAGGGCTGGGTAACAGCCGAGTACTCCATGCTTCCTAGAGCAACACAGACTCGGAATCAACGCGAGGCAGCTCGCGGTAAGTTAAGTGGACGCACGATGGAAATTCAGCGGCTCATTGGACGCGCATTAAGATCCGTCGTTGACCTGCATGCGCTTGGAGAGCGTACGATTACTTTGGACTGCGATGTCATTCAGGCAGATGGAGGAACCCGTACAACCTCGATTACCGGATCATTTGTCGCAATGGCGATTGCGTTGGACAAAATTGCACAGCAGCACCGGCTGCCCGTGTTTCCGATCACTGATTTTCTGGCTTCTGTCAGTGTTGGTGTTGTTCAGGACAAGGCACTGCTTGACCTGAACTATGAGGAAGATTCCAAAGCCAAAGTGGATATGAATATCGTGATGACCGGAAGCGGAGAATTCGTAGAGCTGCAAGGGACCGGGGAAGACAGACCCTTTAGCCGCAAAGAGCTGGATGAACTGCTCAGCCTTGGCGAGCACGGTATTCTTCAGATGATCGAGAAGCAGAAGGAAGTACTGGGACCGATTGCACTCAAGATCGGCTCCCGCAAGATTGGGGAGGCTTAATCGACAGCATGAACAATTTGGACAGCCCAGTCATTATCGTCGCTACCAAAAACAAAGGAAAAGTACGTGAGTTTGCCCACGCTTTTGCCCGGATTGGCAAAGAGGTCAAGAGCATGTACGATTATCCGGATGTACCTGATGTGGTGGAGGATGGCACGACTTTTGCCGAGAATGCATGGAAAAAAGCGAAAACTGTAGGCGATGCTCTTGGCCTGCCTGTTCTCGCCGATGATTCCGGATTATGTGTGGATCTTCTGGATGGCGCTCCAGGTGTGTATTCGGCGCGGTATGCCGGCGAAGGCGCTGCCGACGCGGATAATAATGAGAAGCTGCTAAGCGAGCTCGAATCACGCAAGCTGGGAGAGGATACGGAGCAGCCGCTCCTTAGCCCTGCCCGGTTTGTCTGTTCACTCGTGCTGTATGATCCGGCAACGGGAGAGAAGCTGGAATCCTATGGTACAGTTGAAGGCTTCATCACTTCCGAAACCGCCGGATGCGGCGGTTTCGGCTATGATCCGCTCTTCTATCTTCCAAGCTATGAGAAGACCATGGCGGAGCTCAGTATGGACCAGAAGCAAGCCATCAGCCATCGCGGTGCAGCACTTCGGGACTTAATGACCAAGCTCGGCGGTTAATACCCGATTAAGATCTTCATATACTTCAAAGAGACCTGCTGTTGACAGCAGGTCTCTTTGTGCTTGCTTGGTGCTCCCAATTACCGAATAGACACTTTATAAGTCTTTAACCAGTTGTTTACTTGTGTCAGGTAAGCAAATAACTGAGGTCCGGACATCAGCTGACCAAACCAAGGATTATTGGAAGAAGCCTCTTTAGAGGCTGCAATTTCTTTGATTTTCTTGACATCCAGCAGAGGCAGCACCGGGGATGAGGGATCATCCAGCACATCCAGCAGTTGCTGCCGAACGCTCTCTAGATAAGCGGGATTATGCGTCTTTGGATAAGGACTTTTTTTGCGATAGAGCACGTCATCAGGCAGGATTCCTTCCAATGCCTTGCGCAGAATACCTTTTTCCCGATTGCCTGTAATCTTAATCTCCCAAGGGATGTTAAATACATATTCCACTAGCCTGTGATCGCAATAAGGAACCCGGACCTCAAGTCCGACCCCCATACTCATCCGGTCCTTGCGGTCAAGCAGTGTGGGCATGAACCGGGTGATGTTAAGATAAGACATGACACGCATCTGCGCTGCTTTGCCGGTCTCTCCAGCGAGAAGAGGAGTCTCCGCCACCGCATCCGAATAGCGGTCATTCAAATATTCAAGCGGACGCGTCCATTCAGCAATATCCGAGGACAAGAGACTGGCTCTCATCTTCGGGGCGACCGCCCAAGGAAATGTACCTGAATTCAGCATTTCATCACGGTGAAACCAGGGATATCCGCCGAATACTTCGTCTGCGGCTTCTCCCGATATGGCAACGGTCGCCTTCTTTTTGATTTCCCGGCAAAATAAATAAAGCGACGAATCGACATCCGTCATCCCCGGCAAATCTCGGGCGAGCGTAGACGCGTTCAAGGCTTCCACAACCTCCGCCGTATCAAACTCCATAAAATGATGATTCGTCTTCAGCTCATCGACCATTCGCTGGATATAAGGAGCATCTGAATTGGGCTGGAAAGAGTGGGCTTTAAAATGCTTGTCGTTATCTACATAATCGACAGAGAACGTGTCAATATTTCCTTGCCCGTTTCTTTTGTAATACGCTACGGCCAAGGCAGACAAGGCGCTGGAATCCAGTCCCCCGGATAGTAATGAGCCTAATGGTACATCTGAAGCAAGCTGTCGTTCTAAGGTGTCAATGAGCAGACTTCTAACTTGTGCTGCCGTAGCGTCCACATCGTCTTCATGGGGCTGGCTGACGAGCTTCCAGTAGGCGTAAGAACGGAATCCGTTTCTGTTAAATGTGGCTGCATGCCCGGCGCGAAGTTCCTTCATTGAGGAATATACACCGTGACCTGGTGTTCTTGCTGGTCCAATGATGAATACTTCAGCCAAGCCTTCAGGTCCGACAACCGCTTCGACCGCTGGATGCAGCAGCAATGCCTTGGGTTCAGAGCCGAACACGAGCAGATCTCCCTGATCGCTGTAAAATAGAGGCTTTACTCCAAGCCGGTCTCTGGCCATGAATATATGTTCGCGTCCGCTATCCCATATGACAAAGGCAAATATTCCATTAAATCGTTCAACACATTCAGGCCCCCATTCTGCATAGCTGGCAAGCAGCACCTCGGTGTCACAATTGGTTTTGAAATGATGTCCACGGTTCTCCAGCTCTTTTTTGAGCTCAGGTGCATTGTACAGCTCTCCATTATAAACAACGGTATATTGCGTATCTCCATGATTCATGATCATCGGCTGGGCCCCATTCTCCGGGTCCATGACGCTCAGTCTGCGATGACCGAAGGCACAAGGATTCGAGATCCAGGTTCCGCCGGCATCGGGTCCGCGATTTGACATGCTTTCCGTCATGCGGACAAGCAGTTCTGATTCTTGGGTAAGATCACGATTCCATTGTATAAATCCTGTTATACCGCACATGACTGTTCATCCTTTCTTTTACGTAACTTCTCAGAGGCTCATATAACAGCGTGTGGAGAGCGGTCATGCCTCATCCCCTTTTTTCTTCACGAGCAGTACTAGCAAATATATGCCGAAATTAGGCATAAAATGTCTGTCCACATCCGAAACTATAAGAGGCGAGCATATTAGTGTTGGGAGCGATGAATTTGACTAGAAGCCTGTATTTTGTTTCTGTTGGCGGACGTTCTGTTCTGAATGATCAGCAGGCAGCATCCTACGAATGGGTGATTGAGGCGACGCCAGAGCAAGCAGATTATTTGAGAGGGCTCCTTAGCTTGATGCAGGAAAAAGAAGAAGAGGCCTTCCCGGGCTATATCTTCCCTTGGCCGGACACCGAAGAGGCCTCTGTCAACTCGTTATATGAGCAAGCACTTCAGAACGTGTATAACGAAATTTATCAGCTGGGTACGCGAGAAACTCGCAGTCACTTAGCGCAATATGGGATTGTCCGTCACAGTGTTAACGGGAATGGATGAACGTAAGGCGATTAACCTAACATAAGAACAGGAGATGGGCTCATGTATGTGATTCAAAATGCCAAAATTACAAATACCACTGAATTAAATGGAGTACGTTGTGTGGAAGTAGCGGTGGAGCCGGCTCAGGCGGGAGATCCTTCATTGCTTGTATATGTAGCGCAGAATGCGTATGGAACAGGACTTGATCTGCACAGAGTCGTGCGTAATCATCATGATTTGGCTCTGGATTGGTACAATGATAATCAAAATGCAGCATTTGAGGATGCGACAGCAGTTGCGTTTGAGAACAGTCAGCTTGTAACGGCCGAGCAGGAGAAGGGACAGTTTCTCCAGTCCTTATTGAATTACGGGACATTGAACCAAGATATTTTAAGTAAATTGCAAAAATAAAACTTACACGAGGCTGCAAATGGAATGGATAACTCCAATTTCTTTGCAGTCTTTTTTTGTGATTAGAAAATACTCAGCACATTTATTACACATAATACTGATGTATCCCGGGGAGGTGAATATGATGGCTTCAAAGTACAAGGTAACGAAGAAATACCGTCACGGTTTGGCAAATGAATTTGCTAGTGAAGTACTTGCGAAGAATAAAAATCACCAGCGGCAACTGAACAGAGCACGTTTAGGAAGCAGCAACTAATCCGGGCTGCACACAGGCCTCCATTCTTTCAGTGATGAAAGGATGGAGGCTGTCTATTATAAAAATATGAGGAACAATACGGGATATTGCAGAGGAATACATATCATGAAATAGGCTTGAACATGATTTTATACCTATACAGCAGGGTAAACGCATTAAGGAAGGATACAGAGCAGCATTTTACGATTAATTACAGATTGAAGGTGAACCCCATATGAACGACATCGATATTCGAAGCAGAGAACAGGATTTGCACGATCTAACCCTCACGATAGAGGACGCTGTCAGGCGCGGCAGCATAGAAGAGATGCACGATGAATTTGAAGAGTGGGAAGCATATGACCTGGCCACGATCTATTTAGCACTAAATGAAGCTTACCGGCCTCGATTTATGGATGCACTCGATACGGAGCTATTAGCTGAGATGCTGAGCGAGCTTGAGCCCGTAGTAGAAATTGAAGCCTTATATATTCTGAGCAAGGATCGCGCAGCTCAGGTGCTGAATCGAATGGATAACGACGATTTGGCCGATTTGATGGGCGAAATGACAGATGAAGTTAGAGAGTACATGCTCTCGATCATGGAGGCTTCGGAGCGGGAGACCGTTAGGGAGCTAATGAATTATGGACCGGAGACAGCGGGCGGTATCATGACGAACCGTTATGTGTGGTTCTATGCCAAATATACGGTTCGCGAGGCAGTCGAAAAGGTGAAGCATTTTGCAGACCTGACCAATGATGTACAGGATCTGTATGTATTAAATGAAAACAAAGAAGTCATAGGGCTTACCACCTATAGAGATCTCGTGCTTGCTTCAGATACAGAGCTTATCGAGCATTTAATGAGAGAAAATGTGGTCAAGGTATCAGCGGATATGGACCAGGAGGCGGTTGCGCACTTATTCGAACAATATGATCTCGTGTCGATCCCAGTTGAGAATACAGCGGGCAAATTGATTGGAGTTGTCACGTTTGACGACGTGCTGGACGTCTTGAGGGAAGAAGCGAACGAGGATATCAACAAGCTGGCGGGTACCGACAAAACGATTGATTTTAACACACATTTCCTAACCGCGGCCAAAAGAAGACTTCCTTGGCTTATTATGCTGTTATTCCTCGGGCTGCTATCTGGAAGCATTATAAGTATATTTCAGGGGACGCTCAGTCAAGTGGTGGCTCTCACTTTCTTCATGCCGATGATCGCAGGAATGACCGGGAATACGGGAACACAATCGCTTGCGGTCGTCATTCGAGGGCTGACACCACAGAACAAAATGAACGGAGGAGCCATATTACGTCTACTATGGAGAGAGCTTAGAGTCGGATTTACCATTGGAGCCGTTTGTGGAATAAGCGTAGCGATTGTTGCGGGAATTTGGCAGAGCAGCTTTGCTCTAGGTGCCGTTATCGGCTTCTCTCTGATCCTAACCATTGTGATTGGTACGATGGCCGGGACGATTATTCCTATTCTGCTGCATAAGCTGAAGATCGATCCGGCAGTAGCCTCCGGCCCTCTTATTACGACGCTGAATGATTTGTTCTCTTTGACGGTGTACTTTGGTACGGCGACGTTATTTATTTCATACCTGGTTTAGAGTTCAAGTAACTTGGCTGTAAGATAAAATGGATTCATATGAAGATAAAATGAAAACCAGCCGCTCGAGGCTGGTTTTTGAACTGTTATGCTAAGTTGTTGTTACGCTGCTTCTCTTAATGATTTGATACCTTGGTAGACGTTATAAATAAATGAACCGAAATAGATGACAAAAAACACAATGATGTATCCTATAATCGAGGCAGGATGGTCTGCGGTGAACAGAAAATAAAGCAATGGAATCGCTGCAACGAAAGGGAATACATGTGAGAATAATGCGCGTTTCGCATGTTTGGTTATGTAATCGTCCTTGGCTACAATCCATATGATTAAGGGGAACAGGAAGGGGGCAAAAAAGATACTGAAATAACTAAGGGAAGATAACAGCTGTCGCATGAAATAACGCTCCTTTTGAATTTTCCTAATATTTAAATCATATTACCCTTCATCGCATGTGATGATACATAAAAAATACTTTGACAAATACAGATTATACGATATAATAAATATCGCACTGTGAAAATAAGTACATATCTTGTCCCAGTAGCTCAGCAGGATAGAGCAACGGCCTTCTAAGCCGTCGGTCGGGGGTTCGAATCCCTCCTGGGACGTAAAAAAGAGAGACAACCGAAAGGGTGTCTCTTTTTTGCGTCTGCGGGGATGAGAACCCCAAATGGGGGTTCGTCGGAGCATAGGCATCGATAGCAATCGCATCGCAGTCAGCCGTAAGGCTGTACCCCGACTGGGACGGTGAGAGACAACCGAAAGGGTGTCTCTTTTTTGCGTCCGCGGGGATGAGAACCCAAAATGGGGGTTCGTCGGAGCATAGGCATCGATAGCGTCCGTAACCTAACTAAATAAAAAACTTTACAATTAACGCTTGCTATCATCACATATATATGATACGATATATCTCGCGCTTGAATTTGTCCCAGTAGCTCAGCAGGATAGAGCAACGGCCTTCTAAGCCGTCGGTCGGGGGTTCGAATCCCTCCTGGGACGTAAAAAAAGAGAGACAACCGAAAGGGTGTCTCTTTTTTGCGTCCGTGGGGATAAGAAGCCCAAATGGGGTTCGTCGAAGCATAGGCATCGATAGCAATCGCATCGCAGTCAGCCGTAAGGCTGTACCCCGAGTGGGACGGTGAGAGACAACCGAAAGGGTGTCTCTTTTTTGCGTCCGTGGGGATAAGAAGCCCAAATGGGGTTCGTCGAAGCATAGGCATCGATAGCAATCGCATCGCAGTCAGCCGTAAGGCTATTTATCTGACGCAACATATCCCTGGTCTCAATGAAATAAGCTAGAACATGTTTTTTTTAGACCGGAATCGGTTATGTTAATATATTAGAGCTATACACGGATATGTAGTTTCTATATAATTCAACAAGTCGATTGGTTGTCGTTAAACCGGATAGAGAGGAGGCAGTCATAATGAGCGATACGAACTCCCAAACCAAAGAGAAAAATATTGTTCTCTTCCCGAAGACGCTGGATTACTATCAGATTCAGCTTACTGTAATGCTGGAGAATGAGCGCTATTCGGAAGCGATGCGTTTGCTTGAGTTCCTGCTTCAATGCGAAGGGCAGGAGAAACGGAATTATGAAGAATGGGAAGCTTTGCTGGACTGGCTGCGTGCAGCTTTCCCTCAATATATAGATCGTGATCAGAGAGAAGACGGACGAAATGACGAGGATTTGGAAGAGAGTGAAGAGGATTTTGCTCGTCAAAATGCCCGAAATAAAATGGCGGAAGATGGAGCATATGCAGATAAGCTGCTAAGAACGGTCATGGAAGAGCCGCTGAGCGAGCAGACGATGCTGGCACTGGATCAGCTTGCCTATATCGAAACCCCGGGTATTGATCATTCGCTGTGCGAGTGGCTTCAGCAGCGTAAGCTGCATCCGTTGCTTCAGTTTCGAGTGCTGCAGACCTTGCGAAAAAGAGGATCTCAGGCAACCGTATCTCTTACACGAGGATCGGAGAAAGTGGAGGTTGAGGTGGAATCTATTCCACTGAAGCCGGATGAATTTCCATTTCCAATTATTCGAGTGCTGGAACTGGTGGCAGATCAGACGGAAGTACATGAACCGACCTTATTTTATTTTGCTCAGGAATTGTGGTCTCAATATGTGATGGCTGTATATGGCACAAGCGACTACCGCTCTATGCTTGAAGGCGATGATTCGACACTCGATATATGGGCTGCGGCGCTCCATGCGGCAGTCGCTGAGAGTCTGGGCGGATCACTGGACGAAGAAGAGATTAGAAGGGTCTATGAAATCACGAGTGAAGTGAGATTTAGATTCGAGCAGGCATACCGATCTATTAAACGATTTGTATCCGGCGGACTGGATGTGAAATAGCCGAAAACTTCCTTTTGACGCCTGCAAGGGTTTACCCTTGAAATTGCATTTAATGTTGTTTATACTAAAATGGTTATTTTGTACGCGCTTGACATGGTTAACATGTGAAATTTGGAGGGGAAAGCATAAATGAAAGCAACATGGGAAAAAATAGAGAAGAACCTTGGGGTTCTTGAAGTTGAAGTAGAAGCAGATCGTGTAGCTGCTGCTCTCGACAAGGCTTTTAATAAAGTCGTTAAAAAGATAAATGTACCTGGATTCCGTAAAGGTAAAGTGCCTCGCTCGATCTTTGAAGCTCGTTTCGGCGTAGAGAGCCTGTATCAAGACGCAATTGATATCCTTCTTCCTGAAGTTTACACGGAAGCTGTTGATCAAACAGAAATCTTCCCTGTTGAACAACCAGAAGTGGACATCGATCAATTCGCTAAAGGTGAAGCTTTCAAATTTAAAGCGAAAGTTGTCGTTAAACCTGAAGCTAAACTTGGTGAGTACAAAGGACTTGAAGTTCCTAAGGCAAACACAGAAGTTTCCGAAGAAGAACTGAATGCTGAGCTTGAGCGTTTGCAACAACGTCATGCTGAGCTTGTAGTTATCGAAGAAGGTACAGCTGAGTCCGGCGATATCGCAGTAATCGACTATGAAGGTTCTGTTGATGGTGAGCTGTTCGACGGTGGACAAGCTGAGCGTTACTCCCTGGAACTGGGTTCTAACACATTCATCCCTGGCTTTGAAGAGCAAGTGATCGGTCTTGCTACTGGCGACAACAAGGATGTTGAAGTGACATTCCCTGAGGAATATCATGCAGCAGAACTGGCTGGCAAGAAAGCCATCTTCAAAGTGAAAGTGCATGAAATCAAACGCAAAGAGCTTCCAGCAATCGACGATGAGTTTGCTAAAGACGTAAGTGAATTCGATACTCTTGCTGAGTACAAAGAAGATCTTACGAAGCAGCTGTCTGAGCGCAAAGCAGAAGAAGCAAAAGCAAACCAAGAGAATGTTGTTGTTGAAAAAGCGGCTGCTAACGCAGAAGTTGAAATTCCACAAGGAATGATTAACAGCGAAGTTCGCAACATGATGCGTGACTTTGACAACCGTCTTCGTCAACAAGGCATGAACCTTGAAATGTTTATGAGCTTCTCTGGTCAAACGGAAGCAGATCTTCAAAACCAAATGAAAGGCGATGCTGAGAAGCGCGTTCGCAACAACCTGGTTCTTGAAGCAATTGGTAAGCAAGAGAACATTGAAGTATCCGATGAGGATGTTAACGAAGAGCTGAATAATATGGCGACTTCCTTCAGACGTACTCCAGAAGAGATTCGTCAAATTCTCGAAAGCAACGGTTCTTTCGACAGCCTTCGTGAAGAAGTTCTGCTTCGTAAAACGATTGACTTCCTTCTTGCAAACAGCGTAGAAGTTGACGCTCCAGCTGAGGAAGCTGCTGTAGAAGCAACTGAAGAATAAGATTACACATCCATCACGTTAGAAATATAACAGATAAGGCACGTAAAGTATTTTACTAAACGTGCCTTATTTCTTCTCATGAATATCCATTTTATAGTTAAATATATTATTAAATGGTAATCAGTGAGATGTCGTGATATTTTAACTGTACCTTCCATATACTTGAGTTATAGGTCTTAGCTCCATAGGATGGAAGTCCGATTTGCACATACATAAAAAAAATGGTTAAATATGATCAAGCTTTCTCTTTAGCAGTTACTTGGCTGAGGAAAGTAGTCATAAATGACATTGAACAGGGAACATGATAAAATTAAGACTGATATTTATTTAACCCTGATTAATGTGGCAGTAAGATTCTATTATGGAGAAGAGGTCGGAACATGAATCTCGTGCCTATGGTTGTTGAACAAACTAATCGCGGTGAACGTTCTTACGATATATATTCAAGACTATTGAAGGATCGTATTATCTTCCTCAGCGGTGCAATAGATGATGATGTGGCCAACAGCGTTATTGCTCAGCTCTTATTCTTGGCTGCAGAGGATCCGGAGAAGGACATCAGCTTATATATCAATTCACCAGGTGGTTCTGTTACTGCAGGGTTGGGTATATATGATACAATGCAATTTATTAAGCCAGACGTTTCAACCATCTGCGTAGGGATGGCTGCCAGCATGGGCTCACTACTGCTCACTGCGGGTGCACCTGGCAAGCGCTTTGCGCTGGAGAACAGTGAAGTTATGATACATCAGCCGCTTGGCGGGATCCAAGGTCAGGCATCCGATATTCAAATTCACGCCGACTGGATTATTAAAACGCGTCAGAAGCTTAATCAGATCTATGTGGAGCGTACGGGTCAACCCCTTGATAAAATCGAGCGTGATACGGACCGCGACTATTTTATGAGCGCGGAAGAAGCTTTAGAATACCGTATCATTGACCAAGTACTCACCAGACCGATTAATTCTTAAAGGGGTGGTTAGATGTTTAAATTTAACGATGAGAAAGGGCAGCTTAAATGTTCTTTCTGTGGTAAATCCCAGGAACAGGTTCGTAAGCTTGTCGCTGGACCAGGGGTATATATTTGTGATGAATGCATCGAGCTGTGTGCAGAGATTGTAGAGGAAGAACTCGGTCATGACGAAGAGATTGATCTGAAGGATATTCCAAAACCGATGCAGATTCGTGATATTTTGGATCAGTATGTTATCGGTCAGGAGCAAGCGAAGAAATCGCTGTCTGTTGCCGTTTATAATCATTACAAGCGCATTAATACACAGAGCAAGATTGACGATGTAGAAATGTCGAAGAGTAACATTCTGCTATTGGGACCAACGGGCTCTGGTAAAACGCTCTTGGCTCAAACTATGGCTAAGATTTTGAACGTTCCATTTGCGATTGCAGACGCTACCTCGCTCACAGAAGCAGGGTACGTAGGTGAAGACGTTGAGAATATTCTGCTCAAGCTCATTCAAGCTGCCGATTATGATGTAGAGAAGGCAGAGCGCGGCATTATTTATATCGATGAGATTGATAAAGTAGCACGTAAGTCGGAGAACCCTTCGATTACACGTGATGTATCCGGTGAAGGCGTACAGCAGGCCCTCCTCAAAATTCTAGAGGGTACGGTTGCTTCCGTTCCACCACAAGGCGGACGTAAGCATCCTCATCAGGAATTCATCCAAATCGATACGACAAATATTTTGTTCATCTGCGGCGGGGCCTTTGACGGACTCGAGCAAATGATCAAACGCCGTATCGGCAAAAAAGTGATTGGTTTCAACTCTTCTGCTGAGCAGAAGGATCTGAAGCCGGGTGAGTACCTCGGAATGGTTCTTCCAGAGGACTTGCTCAAGTTCGGTCTCATCCCAGAGTTTGTTGGACGTCTTCCAGTCATCTCTACATTGGAGCCGCTTGATGAAGCGACACTTGTTCGTATTTTGTCTGAGCCGAAGAATGCTCTGGTTAAGCAATATACGAAGATGCTGGAGCTCGATAACGTAACTCTCGAATTTGAGAAGGAAGCACTTGAAGCGATCGCTCGGGAAGCGATTAAGCGTAATACGGGTGCCCGTGGACTTCGTGCGATCATAGAGAGCCTGCTGCTTGATGTGATGTATGAAATTCCTTCTCGTGAGGATGTTACAAAGTGTGTAATTACGAAGCAGGTTGTTGAAGAGAAGACAGCACCTGAACTGCATGGTGATAAAGATAAGAAGCAAGAAGAGAGTGCCTAAATAAACAAGTCTTACTCCACTCGTAATGAGGTTTATTTATACTGGATTTTTCCAGGCCTCTTGCGGGTGGAGATTTGACGTTATGGGGAGAGAAAGGAATCATGTTTTTAAGACAAGATACACGTCCCGTAAAAGTCGGCAACATTACCATTGGCGGAAGCAATGAAGTCATTATTCAAAGTATGTGTACAACGAAAACGGCTGATGTGGATGCAACGGTAGCTGAGATTTTGCGGCTTGAAGAAGCGGGATGCCAAATCGTTCGTGTAACGGTCAATAATGATGAAGCAGCAGAAGCGATTAAGGAAATTAAGAAGAGAATTCATATTCCGCTCGTTGCGGATATTCATTTTAATTATAAATTAGCACTGAAAGCGATCGAGAATGGTATTGATAAAGTACGGATTAATCCTGGTAACATCGGCAGACGCGAAAAAGTAGAAGCCGTTGTAAAAGCATGTAAGGAAAAAGGAATCCCGATTCGTATTGGTGTTAATGCTGGCTCGCTTGAGAATCATTTGCTTGAGAAATACGGTTATCCTACAGCCGACGCGATGGTAGAAAGTGCCTTGTTCCATATTGGCATTCTGGAAGAGCTGGATTTCCATGATATTATCGTATCGCTCAAGGCATCTGATGTCCCAATGGCCATTGAGGCTTATACTAAGGCCGCACAGGTCATTCCATATCCATTACACCTTGGAATTACAGAAGCGGGTACGCTGTTCTCAGGTACAATTAAGAGCTCGGCAGGCATGGGCGCTCTGTTATCTATGGGAATCGGCTCTACCATGCGGATTTCACTCAGTGCAGATCCGGTTGAAGAGATTAAGGTTGCCCGTGAGCTGCTCAAAACCTTTGGTTTGATTACAAATGCTGCAACCCTGATTTCTTGTCCGACCTGCGGCCGTCTGGATATCGACTTGTTCTCCATTGCTAATGAAGTAGAGGATTATATTTCACAAATCAAAGTGCCGATCAAGGTATCGGTGCTGGGGTGTGCGGTTAATGGTCCTGGTGAAGCTAGGGAAGCAGATATTGGGATCGCAGGGGCGCGAGGCGAAGGTCTTCTGTTCCGTCATGGAGAGATGATCCGCAAAGTGCCTGAGGCTGAAATGGTTGAAGAGCTGAAGAAAGAAATCGACAAGATTGTAGAAGTGTATGAAGCAACCGGCGTTATTCCGGGACGCAAGCACTAATCTTTTTTTTCTAAAATAAGAATTTACTCATCACTGCTTCCTCGTATAGGAAGCAGTTTTCTTTTTGCCTACTTGAAGAAATGTCTTCTGTTCATGTTTGGTGTTCAAATCTATAAGAGAACTTCTATTTTCTACGTTTATGCCGGAGTGAAAAGGCTATACTACCATGTATCGAACTTTTTATGGTAAGAACGTAAAGAACAGGAGGGACACCTAATATGGGTACTGAGTTAACCATTATTGTCATGTTAATCAATTTGTTTTTCGGAGTCGTGATCGGGCTCTATTTCTGGAATATGCTGCGTGGACAAAGAAACAATAAAAGTGCAGTTGAACGTGAGTCTCGGAAGGAACTCGACAAGCTGAGAAAGCTTCGCTCCATATCGCTGACTAAACCGCTTGCCGAGAAGACCCGTCCAGCCAAGATGGAGGATATTGTCGGTCAGAAGGATGGGCTCCGTGCGATGAAGGCAGCACTGTGCAGTGCAAATCCACAGCATGTTATCGTTTATGGGCCTCCAGGGGTAGGTAAAACAGCGGCAGCGAGGGTCATTTTGGAGGAAGCCAAAAAAAATCCATCCTCTCCCTTCAAAGCAGATGCCAAATTTACGGAGATTGATGCGACAACTGCCAGGTTCGATGAGCGCGGCATTGCCGATCCACTGATTGGCTCTGTTCATGATCCGATATACCAAGGTGCAGGTGCAATGGGCGTTGCAGGTATTCCTCAGCCTAAACCAGGAGCTGTTACGAAGGCGCATGGCGGGATTTTATTTGTCGATGAAATTGGTGAGCTTCATACGATTCAGATGAACAAGCTGCTCAAAGTGTTAGAGGATCGTAAAGTTATTTTGGAAAGTGCGTACTATAACTCTGAAGATACGCATACTCCTGCTTATATCCACGATATTTTCCAAAACGGTCTGCCGGCTGATTTTCGTTTGGTAGGGGCAACGACCCGTTCACCTCACGAAATTCCTCCGGCTCTTCGTTCCCGGTGCATGGAGATCTTCTTCCGCGCACTGCTGCCCGAAGAGATTGGACAAATAGCAGAGGATGCGATCAGTAAAATTGGCTTTGCAGCCAATCCTGAAGCGGTGGAGGTCGTTAAAAGATATGCCACCAATGGTCGTGAAGCGGTGAATATCGTACAGCTCGCCGCAGGACTTGCTCTGACTGAGAATCGGGATGAACTCCGTGCTGCGGATCTCGAATGGGTCGCAAGCAGCAGTCAGATTCAGCCGAGACCAGACAGGAAGGTGCCAAGTGTTCCGCAAGTGGGCTTTGTCAATGGTCTTGCTGTATACGGACCTAACATGGGCGCGCTGCTTGAGATCGAAGTATCAGCGGTGCCTGTAATGAAGGGGAAAGGAACATATAACATCACGGGAGTTGTCGATGAGGAGGAGATTGGCGGCGGTTCAAGAACGCTCCGTCGGAAGAGCATGGCCAAAGGGTCTGTAGAAAATGTAATCACCGTACTCAGATCAATGGGGCTGGAGCCTTCTAACTACGATCTTCATATCAATTTTCCAGGAGGTACACCAATAGATGGTCCTTCCGCGGGAATTGCCATGGCAACGGCGATTGCTTCTGCAATTAAGGGGATTCCCGTCGATCATGAGCTGGCAATGACAGGTGAGATCAGCATTCATGGAAAAGTAAAGCCAATCGGCGGTGTGCTGGCTAAGGTAGAGGCTGCTTTTCAGGCTGGAGCTAAGACGGTTATTATTCCCGCAGACAACTGGCAGACCATTTTTGAAGGTTTGGATGGCTTGAAGGTTATTCCTGTTGAGTCCGTGGATGAAGTATTCGAGCATGTCTTCGGCAAAGAGCTGATGACAGACAATGAAGAGAAGGCTGCACCTGCTCCCGAGCTGTTTCCACAATCTTCGCCTTCAATACTGCATGCAGACTTAAATCGCGGCGGAACGATGAATAGTACAGAAAGCATGTAAAGACTTCTCCTTCATTGGTTTTTTATGTGAACATTTGATAGAATAATGAATGATAACAACCTGAGAGCCATTGGAGGTGTGAAAGCGATGGGGCCGAGCAAAGCCAAAGTTCGTCGTTTTCCTTTACTGCCTTTAAGAGGACTTCTCGTCTATCCGAGTATGGTGCTACATCTCGACGTGGGCAGGGAGAAATCCGTCAAGGCTTTGGAAAAAGCGATGGTAGAAGAACATCTGATTCTCCTGTGTTCTCAATCTGACGTAAATATAGAAGATCCTGCACGTGAGGATATTTATCGGATCGGTACAGTAGCGAAGGTCAGACAAATGCTGAAGCTTCCGAATGGAACCATTCGTGTCCTCGTGGAAGGACTTGAACGAGCAGAGATAACAGAGTATACAGATCAAGACGAGTTCTATGAAGTGCTGGCGGTGGAGCTGCTGGAGGAAGAGGCTGACCATCCAGAGACGGATGCATTAATGCGGACCGTTCTCAGCCAGTTTGAAAATTATATAAATCTATCGAAGAAGGTTACACCCGAGACTCTTGCAGCTGTATCCGATATTGAAGAGCCGGGGCGCCTTGCCGATGTCATCACAAGTCACTTGTCGCTGAAGATTAAGGACAAACAAGAAATTCTGGAAACCGTAGATGTGAAACAGCGGCTTGAGAAGCTGTTGGACATTTTGAATAACGAGCGTGAGGTCCTTGAGCTGGAGCGCAAGATTAACCAGCGGGTCAAGAAGCAGATGGAGAAGACCCAGAAGGAGTATTATCTTCGCGAGCAAATGAAGGCGATACAGAAGGAGCTTGGCGAGAAGGAAGGGCGTGCCGGTGAGGTTGAAGAGCTTCGTGCCGGGGCAGCAGAGCTGTCACTCCCTGACAAAGTGCGCGAGAAGGTCGAGAAGGAAATTGATCGGCTTGAGAAAATGCCCGCCAGCTCCGCAGAGGGCGGCGTTATCCGCAATTATGTGGATTGGCTGTTAGCTCTCCCGTGGAGCCGCAAGACGGAGGATGATCTGGATATTCATGCCGCTGAAGAAGTGCTGGATGCAGATCATTACGGTCTAGAGAAGCCGAAGGAGCGCGTACTTGAATATCTGGCTGTCCAGAAGCTGGTGAAGAAGCTGAAAGGTCCGATTCTTTGTCTTGTAGGTCCTCCTGGGGTAGGTAAGACATCACTTGCGCGTTCCATTGCCAAATCACTTGGCCGTGAATTTGTGCGTATCTCCTTGGGCGGTGTAAGAGACGAAGCGGAAATTCGCGGACATCGAAGAACGTATGTCGGTGCCATGCCTGGCCGAATCATTCAAGGAATGAAGACCGCAGGTTCACTGAATCCAGTATTTTTGCTGGATGAGATCGACAAGATGGCTTCTGATTTTCGCGGGGATCCATCCTCTGCTCTGCTTGAAGTGCTTGATCCTGAACAAAACAATACGTTCAGTGACCATTTTGTAGAGCTTCCCTTTGACCTGTCAAACGTCATGTTTGTTACGACAGCCAACACAATTCATAGTATTCCGCGTCCGCTCCTCGATCGGATGGAAGTGCTTAACATTCCAGGGTACACGGAGCTGGAGAAGCTGCAGATTGCAAGCCGCTATTTGCTGCCGAAGCAGATCACAGAGCATGGATTGACAGAAGAACAAGTGGAAGTACAGCAGGATGCTCTCTTGAAAGTCATTCGTGAATACACGAGAGAGTCCGGCGTGAGAAATCTGGAGCAGCAGATGGCTTCCCTATGCCGCAAGGCTGCGAAGAAGATCGTATCCGGCCACACAGGCAAGATCATTATCGCTCCGGATGATGTGAAAGATTACTTAGGTCCGCAGAAATTCCGTTACGGTGTTGCTGAGCTTGAGGATCAGATCGGGACAGTTACCGGACTTGCTTGGACAGAGGTTGGTGGTGAGACACTCGTCATCGAAGTGACGGTTGTACCGGGTACCGGTAAGCTTACCTTGACAGGTAAACTCGGGGATGTTATGAAGGAATCTGCGCAAGCAGCCTTCAGTTATACACGTTCCAAAGCAGGGGAACTCGGGATCGCGCCTGACTTCCACGAGAAGAATGATATTCACATTCACATCCCGGAAGGTGCCATTCCGAAGGACGGACCTTCTGCCGGAATTACAATGGCTACTGCACTGATATCTGCATTGACTAACCGTCATGTATCCAAGGATGTAGCGATGACAGGTGAGATTACACTCCGCGGCCGGGTTCTACCGATTGGCGGACTGAAGGAGAAATCGCTTGCGGCACATCGTGCAGGATATAAGAAAATTTTGCTCCCGAAGGATAATGAACGGGATTTAAGAGATATACCGGACAGTGTGCGAGAAGATGTTGAATTCGTACCTGTTGCACACATGGATCAAGTGCTTCAGCATGCACTGGTCGAACAGCAGGCAGGTGTGCACTAGATAAGCCAATGAGCATCAACGAGAGTTCCATTATTTCATTGGTGTGTTATGAAGAGAGGATAAATATCGATTATGAAAGTTACCAAATCCGAATTTATCATTAGTGCGGTCAGCCCTAGCCAATACCCTGAGGACGCCTTGCCGGAGATTGCTCTGGCAGGGCGTTCCAATGTGGGGAAATCTTCGCTGATCAATCGAATGATTAATCGTAAGAACTTAGCAAGAACGAGCTCAACCCCAGGCAAGACCCAGCAGCTTAATTATTACCGGATTAATGATGCGCTTTATTTTGTGGATTTTCCAGGCTATGGGTATGCCAAAGTGTCGAAGACGCAGCGTGCGCTCTTCGGTCAAATGATGGAGAAATATTTGCTTGAACGAGAAGAACTGAAGCTGGTCATGCAGATGATTGATATGCGTCATCCCCCTACGAAAGACGACATAATGATGTATGAATGGCTGAAGCACCATGGGCTTCCCGTATGCGTCGTGACTACGAAGATGGATAAGATTCCTAAGACACGCCGAGCCAAGCATGCAAAAGTTATAAGAGATGCGATCGGTCTTCATCCTGAAGACAGCTTTGTCTCTTTCTCGTCAGAGGAAGGCTTAGGCAAGGATGAGCTGTGGGCAGTAATATCCCGTTATGCAGGGTTTACAGAAGAACAGCCGTCTGTAGAAGAGTAGTCTTACAACTCTCATCAAAAGCAAGTGACAAGACGATCTTGCAGAACAATCGAGCTAACACGAACTTTCTTGCAGAATAATGAGCATTTTCCCTATGGGATGTATAATTTCAAGTTTCTTCCTGATTTTTAATGATTTAAAGCAGAAATTCATTGCATGGCAGAAGGGCGGGTTCCGCCCGCGGTAGTGTATAATGAAGCTAAGTAATGAACATTATGGTTTTAAATCGGCCTGACTACAGAATGGTCGGGAAAGAATTGAGGAGATTTTTATGGCTCAGCGGTTAGCCACAGAATATGTTAAAGCCACTTTGAAATTAACAGAACCTCAGATGCAGCAGTTTTTAAAAATGGCCGAAGACAGCCAGCTTCAGCACCAACGAGTGAAAGTGCTGGGCAAGGGCGGGCAGGATGTTGTACTTCGTGATGGTGCTGGAGAGGAAGTTTGTTTCCCATTTGATCGAGAAGATGGATTATATGTCTGTGAGTTGTCTTGCCGTCTAGTGAATCCTCAGCTGACGAGTGTCGTACGCAAGTTGTTTCTTACTTTCAAGGGTGAAGGAATGGAGAACCGGGTGTATGCTGGTTTTACTATGATGTATTTTTATTCCCAAGGCTCTGTTCGCAAGATTATTGAATTCAAACAAAACCAAGCTCGAATCGTATACGAATATAAGAATTCCTTGCAGGAGCTTGAACAGCAATACCGATCACGTGATGTTGAACAGAAAATTTCACGTGTGAAGAACAGCATCAACCAACTGCTCGATGCAAGAAACAAGGTGTCTTGCCAGGAGGAAATTCGTCATATTGATGAGCAGTTACGGATAGAAGCATTTATACTATTTACTCTTGAAGCTTAAACATATTCAAGCCAAAGCCTGCTCTTCACTGAGCGGGCTTTTCTTTAGTTCTCGTAAGCCTTGAACTGGATTATTTTTTTTAAGGTGTTTGTTCCACTTCAGATCATAAAAAATATACTGTATTGTTCTTGAAAAAACTGTTGCATTTGTAACGAATAGGTGTTATTTTTATTCTCGTTGAAAAGAATATAGGAACCAGGATTCACTCAGGACATTGTGTATGTTGCGAGAGATTTATCCCTCGGGAAGTGAATGACGTAGGTCCTAGCGGATGAAATTTTTCAAACATTTTATTCCTAGGAAGGGGGAACCGAAAGATGGGAAGTACAACTTTCGGAAGACACGTTGCTGTTGACACTTGGGGAGTAGACTTTGATCTGTTGAACAATGAGGATTACTTGCAAGTACAGATGGTAGAAGCCGCAGAAGCTTGTGATGCGACCATCTTGTCCGTGCAATCCAGACAGTTTGAGCCACACGGGGTTACTGTGCTAGTCATGTTGGCTGAGAGTCATCTCTCGATTCATACGCACCCTGAAAGAGGCTTTGCCGCGATTGATTGTTACACTTGTGGAGAATTGGTTGATCCGCAGCTTGCTGTTGAGTACCTGGTATCGGCTTTGAACCCGGAGAAGATTTTTTCGAAGACATTAGTGCGTGGTAATGGCGAATTAGATGTCGAACAGCCTGTAAAACAACAGATTGAGCTTGTATAATACACAGATTTATAATACGATACAATTAATAAAGAACCATGGAATTTCCATGGTTTTTTATATATTTTATGTAATTAACTAGAAATTCTCCTAACGGTAATATCCGATTGCGAGTAGTACAAGTTTCAAATGGGTTTGCAACGTATAAATTAATGAAGTGGCGGTAAAATTAAGTAGGCAAAATGGAATCCATAAGTTAAGAAGATGAGGATTTCATAAACATGTCATAAAAAGCATTAGGGCGAAACTGTACATATGTTATACTAAATACTGCTTGAGGCTAATTGTTAATAACACATTTGATGTTTTTATAGACTAAATCCATTTCGTTTGAAATTGATTCAATAATTTACCGAATTTTGTAGAGGCAGGTGAACTTGCAATGCACATCGTCGCAGTTGGGTTAAACTATCGCACAGCGCCTGTAGAAGTAAGGGAACGGTTTACATTTGACGAAAAAGACCTGCCATCAGCGCTCCGAGAGCTCAAGAAGACAAACAGTGTATTGGAAGGCGTCATCGTTGCTACATGCAACCGTACGGAAATGTATGTGGTGGTTGATCGTCTCCATATGTGCGGGTATTTCATACGCAGCTTCATGGAGCAATGGTTTGGTATTTCCCGCGAGGAGTTTACTCAACATCTCTATATATATGAAGATGAACAGGCGATACGTCATTTATTTCGGGTAACCAGTGGACTGGACTCCATGGTGATCGGAGAGACCCAAATTTTAGGCCAGGTTAAGCAGGCCTTCTTAACGGCTCAAGCTGAGAAGGCAACCGGAACATGGTTTAATACGCTGTTCAAGCATGCCATCTCTTTAGGCAAGAGAGCGCATAGCGAGACCTCGATTGGTGAAGCGGCGGTTTCTGTCAGTTATGCTGCGGTTGAACTAGGCAAGCGCATCTTTGGCTCCTTTAATCACAAGAAAGTAATGATTCTTGGTGCAGGGAAGATGAGTGAGCTCACTGTTCAGCATTTATATGCGAATGGTGCGGAAGAGGTAATTGTGGCGAATCGGACCTTCTCACGTGCAGAGGAGCTGGCAGCCAAATTTGACGGAACGGCATGTACCATGGAGCAGGCATTTACGCGTCTCCATGAAGTGGACATTTTGATCAGCTCAACAGGAGCGAAGGATTTCGTTATCTCGGCTGATATGGTTAAAGACAGCATGAAGCGAAGAAAGTCACGTCCTTTGTTCATGATCGATATTGCTGTGCCTCGGGATATTGATCCTGTAATTTCAGATATTGCTAACGTCTTCTTATATGATATCGATGATCTTGAAGGTGTGGTTGAGACGAATCTGGAGATGCGCCGGATCGAGGCGGCGAAGATCGATTCCTTTATCGAGGAAGAGATCGAAGAATTCAATCACTGGCTCAAAACTTTGGGAGTTCGTCCTGTGATTCGAGCTTTGCAGGAGAAGGCCAACAGTGTCCATGAAGAAACGCTCGAGAGCTTGTTTAACAAGCTGCCTGAGCTGGATGAGCGTCAACGTAAGGTGATACGCCGACTGACGAAGAGTATGCTTAATCAGATGACGCATGAGCCAATTAACCGTATAAAAGAAATGGCAGTGGATAAGAATGCGGATGATGCATTATCGATGTTCACTACCATGTTCGGTCTTGAGGAAGAGCCTGAAGTCAAGGAAGAGTCTTCTGTTTCCCCAAGAGTGAATATGAAGCCGGCCACGGAGCCTAGTCGTGAGGTGGAGCAAGCACCTTCACGGATTGCATATGTTCCAGTGAGCCTGTAAGGCAGGTGTCATAAGTGTCTACAGTAGATACGATTCACACTTTGCTGATTTATATTTATGCCCTGAGCCTTCTGTTTTATTTCTCGGATTGCATTCGACGCAACACGAGTGCGAAGCGGATGGGCACAGGGCTTCTTGCTGTCGTGTCCCTGATGCAGCTGATTTACTTGATTCTCCGAACCGTTGATTTGGGACATATTCCGATCTATTCGATGTATGATTTTGTATTCTTATTTACGTTTAGCATCGTCATTACTTCTCTGATTATGACAACGTTCAGGAAATCGGAATATATCGTATTCCTGCTGAATGTGGTCGGATTCAGTGCTTTGGTGCTCAGTGATTTTTGGCTTGCTCCGGTCGTTAATCCTATGCTTAATTGGCAGACCGTACATGGACTTCTTGTCATGCATATCGCTCTTGCTAATCTGGGGTTTGCTGCACTGACACTCGCCGCCGTATTTGCTGCGATCTATCTCTTCCTGCATTTCCGGCTCAAATCGAAGCAATGGGGCGATACGATGCGGCGTATGCCGAGTCTTGAAATGCTCTATCTGTACATGAACAAGGCAAGCTCTATTGGGACGCCCATGCTCGGCGTTTCAGTCATGCTTGCTGTATTATCGATCATGGCAGAGAAACGCTGGCCATTATTACTCGATGCCAAAGTTCTCTCAACACTCATTGCATTATGCATCTATTTAGGATACTTCATTTCAAAACGATACAATGGTCAAGCTCCCCATGTTATGGCACGGTGGACGCTAATCGGTTATGTCTTTGTCATTGTTAGTTTTATTAGTAATGCTTGGTCTGTATTTCACCGCTGGACAGGAGAGTGAAGTAAATGGAGCAGGCTTATGTTCCGATATGGCTGGATTGCTCAGACCGCACTGTCATTGTTATTGGCGGTGGTCCAGTGGCTGAGCGCAAGGTAAGTGGACTTCTTAATTCAGGAGCGAACATTACGATCATCAGTCCCACGATGACCGAGAGACTTCTTCAGCTGGCTCAGCATAGTGAAGTCTCCTGGATTCAAAGGCCCTACCGTCAGGGAGACCTGAGAGGGGCTTTTCTTGTATATACAGCTACAAATCACACGGATATCAACCGACAGGTGGTTAAAGAAGCGAAAGAGACGGGTGCTTTGGTGAACAGCGCAGATGAGCCTCGCAGCGGTGATTTTATTACACCGAGTGTCGTACGGCGCGGCAGGATGTCGATCGCCGTGTCAGCCTCGGGTTCAAGTCCGGGAGCGGTCGCACGCATTGCGAAGCAGCTAGACCAACAATATGGTGATGAATATGGTGTGTACTTTGATTTTTTGCATCAAATTCGTCAAACCATTCTGTCTCGTATTGAAGATCCGAACAAAAGAAGACATCTGCTGAAGAAAGTATTAGAGTTAGATATATTAGATGAAATTAGAGAAGGACGCTTTGAATTATGGTCCGATGAACAACGGAATGAATGGATTGCAGACAATCAGGAGGGGTAATGAATAAATGCGAACGATTGTAGTAGGAAGCAGACAAAGTGCACTGGCTCTAACACAGACAGGGCATGTCATTGATGATTTGAAGAACCTGTGTAAGCAGCATGGGCTTCCATTTGATTTTGAGATCAAGAAGATTGTAACGAAGGGCGATCAAATCCTGGATGTTACGTTGTCCAAAGTCGGGGGCAAGGGGCTGTTTGTAAAAGAAATTGAGCAGGCCATGATGAACGGCGAGATTGATATGGCTGTACATAGCATGAAGGATATGCCTTCTGTACTTCCCGAACCACTGACTACCGGTGCCGTGCCGCGCAGGAAGGATCCAAGGGATGCCCTGATATCCAGAACCGGATCTTCCCTGGATGAGCTGCCTCAAGGTGCAAAAGTAGGGACGAGCAGTCTGCGCAGAGCGTCTCAGCTCAAAGCTTACCGTCCTGACTTTCAAATTGAATGGATTCGCGGCAATATTGACTCCAGACTCCGCAAGCTTGAGACGGAAGGCTTTGATGCCATTATTCTCGCTGCGGCGGGACTTTCTCGTATGGGATGGGAAGATCGAATAACAGCTTATTTGTCTCCGGACACTTGTCTGCCTGCGGTAGGCCAGGGTGCGCTCGGTATTGAATGCAGGAAGGATGACAAGGAGCTCCTTCATTTGCTCAGTTTGTACAATGATTTGGAGACGGCCCTGCCGGTTGCAGCTGAACGGAAATTTTTGAATGTGCTGAACGGAGGCTGCCAAGTACCTATCGGAGCGTATGCAACATGGGTTACTCATCAAGGAGAGGATGGACATAAGCAGCTTATCGAGCTGACGGGTATGGTTGGAACACCGGATGGATCGACAGTGCTTAAAGAGACGGTGATTGGGAGCGATCCTGAACGTCTTGGAGAGGAAGTTGCTGAACGCTTGATTCGTAAAGGCGCAGAGAAGATACTGGCAGACGTAAGGGGATGAGGAAATGGCAGGTAAGGTCTATCTCGTGGGTGCAGGACCGGGGAACGCGAAGCTTATTACAGTAAAGGGCTGGGAGTGTATTCAGAAGGCAGATGCGGTCGTCTATGATCGTTTGGCCAGTCCCAGACTGCTTCGAATCATGAAGCCTGGAGCTTCCAAAATCTATGTTGGCAAAAAAACAAACCGTCACACAATGAAGCAGGAGGATATTAATCAGCTGCTTGTAGATCTCGCTCTTGAAGGTAAAACCGTCGTTCGTTTGAAGGGCGGGGACCCGACCATTTTTGGAAGAGTCGGTGAGGAGGCAGAGCTGCTTCGCAGGTATAATATTCCTTATGAGATCGTGCCGGGAGTCACCTCTGCAATCAGTGTGCCGGCCTATGCCGGTATCCCTGTCACACATCGGGATTATGCATCATCCATTTCAATTATTACTGGACATGAGAGTCCGGATAAGCTGAATAGAGCGATCTATTGGGATAAGGTAACGAATGCCACAGGAACCCTGGTGTTTATGATGGGGGTCGCTAACATCGGCTATATCAGTCAGCAGCTGATTGATCATGGCAGACCGAAGGATACGCCTGTGGCACTGATTCGCTGGGGGACTTGGGCTGAGCAGGACACCCTTGTAGGTACACTTGAGGATATCGAGCACAAGGTGCAGGAGCACGGATTTCGTCCACCCGGCGTCATTGTCGTTGGTGATGTCGTCAAGCAGCGTGAACGGCTGCAATGGGCAGAATTCATGCCTCTCTTTGGCAAAAGAATACTGGTGACAAGAGCAAGAAGTCAGGCAAGTGAGCTCGTCACACGGATTGAGGAATTAGGTGGGGAGCCTTACGAGCTGCCTGTTATTGAAACGGTTCCTGTCCAAGCAGATCACCAGAGGGAGCAAATTGCAGAAGCACTAGATCAGTTAGAGCAGTATGACTGGGTCATATTTACGAGTGTGAATGGAGTCGAGCATTTCTTTAGAGCAATGGAAGAACAGGAGAGAGATATACGTTCACTCTATCGCGCAAGAATTGTGGCCATTGGCCCGTCAACGAAAAAGGCACTTCGAGACCGAGGAATTCTGGCAGAGCAGGTTCAAGGATCTTACCAACAGGAAGGGCTGATGGATACCTTTGACGCCGATCTGCTTCCTGGGCAGAAGGTGCTGCTGCCTACAGGTAATCTGGCTCGCCCTTGGCTCTCCGACAAACTGAAGGAGAAAGGACTTGAAGTCCACAGTGTCAGTGTATATGAGACGGTTATACCTGATGAGCAGGACGATGAGCTGATAGGACTCTTGCAGAAGGGTAAAGTCTATGCTGTCACATTCACCAGCTCTTCAACAGTAACGCACCTTCTGACACTGTTAGAACGGATGGGATGTGAACAGCCTGCTTCTTTATTTAAAAATGTTCACGTCGCCTGCATCGGACCTGTTACTGCAGAAACGGCCGCGAACGCGGGGCTTCATGTCAGTATCGTTTCAGAAGAGGCGACAATAGAGAGCTTGGCGGATGCACTGTGTCATATTAGCGACTATGTGCATGATATTTAAATTTAAGATAGGATATAGGCGAACTAGAGAAAGGGGTTATTCAGAATGGGATTTCCAATCGTAAGACATCGCAGACTTCGGCAGTCCGCCGGTATTCGCAGTATGGTGCGTGAAACACATTTGAATGTCAGTGATTTTATACAGCCGATCTATGTTACATACGGTACAGGGGTTAAACAAGAAATTTCGTCCATGCCTGGAGTGTACCGTTTCTCACTCGATACGCTAAAAGAGGAAGTACAAGAGATTGCTGAGCTCGGCATTCCGGCTGTGCTTCTATTTGGTATTCCAGATACGAAGGACGCTGTAGGTTCTTCCGCCTATGCAGAGAATGGAATTGTACAGGAAGCAACGAGACTCATCAAATCCTGGTACCCCGATCTGCTCGTCATTGCAGATACCTGCCTGTGTGAGTTTACGGATCACGGTCATTGCGGAATGATTCATACGCATGAACGTGACGGTCATGTATGTGTTGATGTCCTGAATGACGAATCGCTTGAGCTGCTGGTGAAGACCGCTGTGTCCCAGGCAGAAGCTGGAGCTGATATCATTGCACCATCCAACATGATGGACGGTTTCGTAGGTGCGATTCGTGCAGGGCTTGATGAAGCAGGATTCACGCATATTCCAATTATGTCTTACTCGGTGAAATACGCCTCCGGCTTTTACGGACCTTTCCGTGAGGCAGCAGATTCAGCACCCCAGTACGGTGATCGCAAAGCTTACCAGATGGATCCGGCTAATGCAAGGGAAGCGCTGCGTGAAGCCGAAACGGATGTTCTTGAGGGAGCAGATATGCTGATGGTGAAGCCTTCTTTATCTTACCTGGATGTGATGCGCACGATTAAGGATCAATTTGATCTGCCGCTGGTTGCGTATAACGTCAGCGGTGAATATGCGATGGTCAAAGCCGCAGCGATCAATGGTTGGATTGATGAAGAGAAGGTGGCCATGGAAATCCTGCTCAGTATGAAGCGTGCTGGAGCAGATATGATTATTACGTATTATGGCAAAGATGCAGCCCGCTGGCTGTCAGCTCGTTAATTCTTAGAAGAGATACATTATGCATATAAAATTTATGAACAGAGGAGTGAGTTTTGAGAATGAGTGAACAGAATCGACAGCCGCGCAGGGAGGAACGTTCCCGAAACGCTTTTGAAGAAGCGAAGCAATACATGCCTGGCGGTGTGAATAGTCCGGTACGTGCATTTAAATCTGTAGGGCTGACTCCAGTATACGCAGACCATGGCACAGGTTCTAGAATCTATGATATTGATGGTAATTCTTTTATTGATTATGTGGCTTCCTGGGGTCCTCTTATTATGGGACATGCCCATCCGGAAGTGATATCCGCGATTCAAGAGACAGCTGTAAAAGGGACAAGCTTCGGCGCGCCGACTCTTATTGAAACGGAAATGGCCAAGCTGGTATGCGAGCGCGTACCTTCCATCGATGTTGTTCGTATGGTGAACTCTGGCACGGAAGCTACGATGAGCGCGATCAGACTTGCTCGAGGAGCAACAGGCAGAAGCAAAATTTTGAAATTTGAAGGCTCCTATCATGGACACGCGGACAGCCTGCTGATCAAGGCAGGTTCCGGAGTAGCAACTCTTGGACTTCCGGATAGCCCTGGTGTTCCAGAAGGAGTAGCTGCCAATACGATTACCGTTCCTTATAATGATCTGGAATCGGTTCGATTGGCATTTGATAAATTCGGGGAACAGATTGCTGCGATCATCGTTGAGCCTGTAGCAGGCAACATGGGGGTTGTGCCGCCAGCGGCAGGATTCCTTGAAGGGCTGCGCCGGATTACCGTAGAATACGGCAGCCTGCTTATTTTTGACGAGGTCATGACCGGCTTCCGTGTAGGGCTTCACAGCGCTCAAGGGCGGTTCGGTGTCATCCCGGATTTGACTTGCCTTGGCAAGGTCATTGGCGGCGGCTTGCCTGTTGGCGCCTATGGAGGAAGAAGAGACCTGATGGAGCAGGTGGCTCCGGTCGGTCCAATCTATCAAGCGGGTACACTCAGCGGTAATCCGCTGGCGATGGCAGCAGGCTATACGACACTTAAGCTCCTTAACGAAGAAGTATACACTCGTCTTGAAGAACTGGGTGCAAGGCTAGCCGCTGGCTTTGAGAAGAATGCGAAGGAGCTGGGTGTTCCTGTAACCATCAACAGAGTCGGATCGATGGTATGTCCATTCTTTACCGATCAAGCAGTGACGAATTATGATGTTGCCAAGTCGAGCAATCTGGATCATTTCCGTGCTTACTTTGGCCATATGCTTCAGGAAGGAATCAGCGTAGCCCCTTCTCAATTCGAGGGGATGTTCATCTCCGGGGTGCATAGTATCCAGGATATCGATGATACGATTGAAGCGAACTATAATGCGCTGAAGGCTTTATGATGAAGTATAAGAAAAGAGGAGATTGGGCTGAGCTGATGCCAGGCAAAAAGGTGCTCTCCCAGGATGATCGGAGTATGGCAGCTGAGAAATGGCTGCTTGATGAGCTGGGTATGCCCGAGAAGCTCTTGAACGAGCTGAAAGCTAATAACGGTATTCAACTTGCAGGGGACCGGCTTCGGCTGGCCCTTTTTCCTTCTGCACCGTATGGAATTGTACCACGATATGTAGAGCTTGATGTACTCTATGAGGATGATTTTTGCCTTGTTGTAAACAAGCCGGTAGGGATGCCTATTCATCCAGACGGAAGTGAGCGTCAGGACGGAATCGTCACGCTTGATCATGCAGTGGCTGGATATTACCAGGCAAGTGGACTCGAGGTCGCAGTGAAGCATATCCATCGACTGGATGTGGACACATCAGGTCCAGTGCTGTATGCGAAGAACCGCTACGCAGAACTGAAGCTGAATGCCATGATGCAGCTTAAGCAGATCGAGCGCAAATATGTTGCAATCGTTCACGGGGTCGTAGCACAGAATAAAGAGAAGATCGACTTGCCGATTGGCAAGGACAGACATCATAAACAGAGAAGAAGAGTCTCCCCTACGGGGCAGCATGCAGTAACACATATGGAGACATCCGAAAGACTAAGAGAAGCAACCGTGATCCGGCTTCGTCTGGAGACAGGGAGAACACATCAAATTCGGGTGCACCTAAGTCATTTGGAACACCCCTTGTTTGGCGATACACTGTATGGCGGTATGAGAGAAGGAATTCGCAGACAGGCACTGCATGGAGAAGAGCTCAGCTTCAGGCATCCTTTTACGGGAGAGTTACTTACGGTTACAGCCCCTTGGCCTCAGGATATGATGGATTTATATGACTCGTTAAAATTGTAAATATAATATGAATCCTCGGATAATGGTATGAGTCTTTTGACCAGTGCATATACATGTTCACGAGAAGCATCTTGAGTTTACTTGTGTAACATGACGTAAAGCTATGAAAATCTCATGGTGAATATATGCTGTGAAAGGAGGACTAGCGCTATGTTAAACCCGCCGTATGGACTTCGGTTTGATATTTACGAGCGTGTTCATCTGCCTGAAGATGTGCCTGCCATTAGTGAGCTGGATGAGATCGAATTGTATCCTCGCATACAGGTTATCTCGGAGCAGGAGCATGCTGCGCTACGTGGACACTTGCTGTTGTCCGGTATTTATCAAGGAGAGAATAATCAGCAGGAGGAGCTGTCGCATCAGATTCCTGTTGAGATTACGATTCCGCTCAGCCGTGTCGCATCCATTGAAGATATTGCAGTGGAGATTGAGAATTTTGACGTGGATTTGCTGTCGACACGCAGTCTGAACATTACGGGCGTGCTCTCTTTGCGCGGTATTGAGGGAATTGGGCCGGCAGAAGAAACCTCTGACTGGAATCCGGAGGAGTTTACCGTTGTTCATTCTAATTCAGGTGAAGAAGAGACGACGACCAACCCGCTATATTCGGGGTACAATCCGTATAACCGTGATCCATTCCTAACGGATGCAGAACAAAAAGAAGCGTTGTTGTCGGAATCGGAATCTCCAGAGGAGCTTCATTATGATTCGGTAGCCCCGGCGTATTCACCTTCAAGGCCTTTTTTGCATACGCCATATGAGGCGTCAGTATCCGAGCCGGCAGAAGAGAGCAGTGCTGCATGGTCTCTTCCGTATGAAGCGGAGTCGGTCGGTGATTCCGTGAATCGGGAAGAAGCTCAGCCACAGGTTCCGTACAGCGCAAATACAATCGACAGCATAGAGGAACAGTACTACGAACAGGATGCAGAAGAGGCGGATCGGGGACAAGATGATCCATTGAATCAATTCGGTGCGCTCACGTCCGTTAATCAAGAGCCGGAAGCATACTCAGCCCCAGAGGTGTGGAGCTTCGAGCCTGCTGTAGTTTCGGGCTCAGAGCGTGACTCGGGAGCTCCTGCTGCAAGTGCAGATGCGGATTCAGCTTCCGCAGTGATTGAAGAGTCATCCAGCCTTGGTGATTCGGAGGTCGAACTTGAGACAGACTCTAGTCCGCGAGAGCCCGAAGCTCAGGAGGTCTTGCTCGAAGCGGATGTGCCGCAGCCGGATCCTTCCCAAGAGAAGCCTGAACTGAAGGTTGCCTTTGGAACCAAAAAATCGGTCGAAGCTTCGGCACAAGGCTCCTATGGAATTACTTCACTCTTACAAAAGAACAGGACGGCAGAAGAAGTCCTGCAGCTGGAAGAGGAGCTTCCGATTGAACAGCGTGATGAAGAACCGGCAGAGGAGATTCAATGGAAGAGTCTGTTTCTCGGAAGCGGTGCAGAGCAGACGCCATTCAAGAAGGTTAGACTCTGTATCGTGCAGCGTGAAGAAACGCTAGAAACCATTGCTGATCGGTATCAGCTCAGCACGCGTGAGCTGCAGCTATATAATCGTCTGTCCGAGCAATCGGTAGAGGAAGGTCAGGTACTCTACATTCCGTAGTAGAGCTGCATACAGGAGAGTTCCCGGTTTGAATCGGGGACTCTTCTTTTTTGTCATGTAAGGTCAAAAGCCCGGTTGACGAATGGCACAAAAGAAATGTATGATGACTGTAGGATTGGGAATACAATGAATAACAACAGTAATTAATCTAACGACTTGGATCGGGAATAGTAGGCAGTGAGCCCTTCAGAGAGTGGAATTGATATGGTGTGAAATTCCGCAGGATCGTGAGCTGTACCGAAGTCGCCCGTGAGTTGCCCTTTTGAACTTTCTTGGTATGATGAGGAAGCTAGAATGCGGCCGGTAGCAGCCGTTATCTGCCTAATGAAGTGTCATATCGAGATTAATGATTTCGCTTTTTACAAGTGAATTCGGACCTGCTCGGTTATGAAACAAAGGTGGTACCGCGAAAGAATGGCCTTTCGTCCTTTGAGGATGAAGGGTCTTTTTGTATTTTCAAGAATGTGTTAAACGAAGATTAATTGGAGGAATGTATGATGTCAGAACCGACAGCAAATCCGAACCAGACGGAAATGTCGACAACTTACGATCCGCGGGCAGCGGAACAGAAATGGTATCCATATTGGATGAATAATGAATTTTTCAAGGCAGGTCAGCGCAAGGATGCGAAGCCTTTTACGATCGTGATCCCTCCGCCTAACGTTACGGGTATTCTTCATATCGGGCATGCACTGGACTTTACGCTGCAGGATATCATTATTCGGGCCAAAAGAATGCAGGGCTACGATGCGCTCTGGCTTCCCGGCTCTGACCATGCAGGAATTGCGACACAAACAAAGGTCGAACAGAAGCTTAGAGAAGGCGGTGTATCCCGCTATGATCTGGGCCGTGAGAAATTCCTTGAGAAGGTATGGGACTGGAAGGAAGAATATGCGAACACGATTCGTTCCCAATGGGCGAAGATGGGGCTTTCGCTGGATTACTCCCGTGAGCGGTTTACGCTGGATGAAGGTCTGTCCAAGGCCGTTCGTGAAGTCTTTGTTAAGCTGTACGAGAAAGGGCTCATTTACCGCGGTAAACGCATTATTAACTGGGATCCTGCAGCACGCACGGCCTTGTCAGACATTGAGGTTGAATACAAAGAGATACAGGGACATTTGTACCATTTGAAATATGAGCTGAAAGACGGAAGCGGCTCGATCACGGTGGCCACAACACGTCCGGAAACGATGCTTGGAGATACCGCTGTTGCTGTACATCCTGAAGATGAGCGTTATAAGGACATGATTGGCAAGACCCTCGTGCTTCCGATTATTGGTCGTGAAATACCGGTGATCGCGGATGAGTACGTGGACAAAACGTTTGGCAGTGGAGCTGTGAAAATTACTCCAGCCCATGATCCGAACGATTTTGAGGTGGGCCTGCGTCATGATCTGCCGCAAATTACGGTTATGGATGAGTCCGGTAAAATGAATGAAGAAGCCGGCAAATATAAAGGACTGGACCGCAGTGACTGCCGCAAGCAGATCGTTCTTGATCTCAAAGAATCCGGTGTCCTGATTAATATTGAAGACCACACACATCAAGTGGGCCATAGTGAACGTTCCGGTGCGGTTGTAGAGCCTTACTTGTCCACGCAGTGGTTTGTAGCTATGCAGCCGCTCGCAGAACGTGCCATTGAAGCACAGAAGAGCGGTAAAGGAGTTAATTTTGTTCCTGACCGCTTCGAAAGAACCTATTTGCAATGGATTGAGAATGTTCGCGATTGGTGTATTTCACGTCAGCTGTGGTGGGGTCACCGCATACCTGCGTGGTACTGTGATGCTTGTGGTGAAATTCATGTCAGCCGTGAGGATATGACGGCTTGTCCGAAGTGCGGATCGCAAGAGCTTCGTCAGGACGAAGACGTCTTGGATACTTGGTTCAGTTCAGCACTATGGCCGTTCTCCACACTTGGCTGGCCGGAAGAGACAGAGGACCTGAAGCGTTACTATCCAACCTCTGTACTTGTAACGGGATATGATATCATTTATTTCTGGGTAGCACGTATGATCTTTACGGCACTTGAGTTTACGGATGAAATTCCGTTCAAGGATGTCCTGATGCATGGGCTCGTGCGTGATTCGGAAGGACGTAAGATGTCCAAGTCGCTGGGCAACGGAGTAGATCCGCTTGAGGTTATTGAAAAATACGGAACAGACGCGATGCGCTACATGCTCTCCACAGGGATTACTCCGGGTCAGGATCTGCGCTTCCGTTGGGAACGTGTTGAGCAGGCCCGCAACTTTGCGAACAAGATTTGGAATGCCTCCCGCTTTGCGCTGATGAACCTGGAAGGCTTCAAGGCGGAAGACATAGATATTTCAGGTGAACTGACTACAGCGGACCGCTGGATTCTGCATCGTCTGAACGAAACAGCGAAGGACGTAACTCGTCTGATGGATGCCTACGAATTCGGAGAAACGGGCCGTACATTGTATAATTTCATATGGGACGATCTCTGTGACTGGTATATTGAGTTCTCCAAGCTCTCATTATACGGGGAGGATGCGGATGCAAAACGCAAAACACAATCCGTTCTTGCCTATGTCCTTGACCAAACCATGCGCCTGATCCATCCGTTTATGCCGTTTATCTCCGAGGAGATCTGGCAGCACCTTCCACATGAGGGTGAGACCATTACTTTGGCAGCTTGGCCAGAATTCAATGAGGCCTTTGTTAATGACAAGGCTGTCGCTGAGATGAATACGCTTATGGATCTGATTCGCGCAGTACGTAATATCCGTGCTGAAGTGAATGTACCGATGAGCAAAAAAGTTGAACTGCACATAAATGCAAGTGGTCAGGACAGCCTGAATATTATTGAAAATAACTTGATTTATGTTCGTCGTTTCTGTAATACTTCAGAACTATCTACTGGAACAGAACTTTCTACACCAGAAAAGGCGATGACTGCTGTGATCTCCGGTGCCGAGCTGTATTTCCCTCTTGCAGGTTTGATTGACATTGATCAAGAGATCGCGCGTCTCACGAAAGAGAAGGAAACACTGGATAAGGAAGTATTGCGGATTGAGAAGAAACTGGGCAACGAGGGCTTTGTATCCAAAGCGCCTGAGAAGGTAATCGAAGAAGAGCGTGCGAAGCTTGCGGATTATTCTGATAAGCGGACAAAAGTCATTGCACGAATTGACGAACTTCAAAATTAATATAAGACGGCAGGTGTTCCTTACTACTGTGAGGGATGCCTGTCTCTTACTTACTTTATACTTAGAAGGTGAAGCATATGGATCGAACCACTGGTAATAGCACGGCTGCTCCGCTGAATACGTATCATGACGCGGTAGCTTGGATCAACAATCTAATTCCGTTTGGAATCAGACCGGGACTCTCCCGTATTGAATTGCTCTTGTCTAAGCTGGGTAATCCGCATCAGCATCTGAAGTTTATCCATGTCGCAGGAACGAACGGAAAAGGTTCTACCTGTGCCTTTTTGACGTCAGCCTTAAGACAGTCCGGTTATGATGTAGGTACATTCACTTCACCGTACATTACCAAGTTTACGAATCGGTTTCAGTACAACGGGGAGGACATCCCTGAAGAAACTTTACTGATGCTTGCAAGACGCCTTCATCCGTTAGTAGAGGAAGTCGCGGAGACAGAGCTAGGGTCTCCCACCATGTTTGAGGTTGCGACGGCGCTTGCAATTCTGTATTATGCTGAGGTGTGCTATCCTGATGTAGTGGTATGGGAGACAGGACTCGGGGGAAGGCTTGATGTAACAAATGTCGTAACTCCCATTATTTCCGTGATCACCAATATTGGGATGGACCATACCGATATTCTTGGAGATACGATCAGCCAAATCGCAACTGAAAAGGCAGGAATTATTAAACCCGGCGTTCCTGTCGTCAGTCTAGTAGAGCAGCCGGAAGCGATTCAAGTCATTCGTGAGGTCGCAGAGAAACAGAAATCCACCTTATATCTTGCTGGTGACCAGTTTACCTATGAACAGGTTCAGGTTAATAAGGATGGACAGAAATTGCATTTTAATGGACCGTTTCGTGAACTTGATGTGGAGCTTACATTGCAGGGCAAGCATCAATGTGCCAATGCCGCTGGGGCTTTAATGACACTTGAAGTGCTGCGCCAATACATGGCGTTCTATATGGAAGAGGAAGATTTGCAAAAAGGTTTCCGACTTGCCTCTTGGGCAGGCCGTTTCGAGAAGGTGTCCGACGAACCGCTTCTCATTCTGGACGGAGCGCATAACCCTGAGGGGGCTGAGATGCTGGCACAGAGCATCAAGGATCTGTATCCAGAGCGGAAACTAATTTTAATGATGGGCATGCTGGAGAATAAGCATCACAAATTGTATTTTGAGCATATACTGCCACTAGTGGATACGCTTATCCTGACTGAGCCAGATTTCCGACGTAAAATGGACGCGGCCCAGTTAAAAAATATGGTAGAAGAGCTTCGTCCATCCTATGCCAAACCAAACCTTGACATCATCGTAGAACCTTCATGGAAACAAGCATTGAGCTTACTTAAGTTACGGACGGAAGCGGAAGATCTGGGGGTTGTGTCCGGCACATTATATTTGATTGCCGATGTAAGGGCCGCCCTTCTGCATCAAACCGATTCTGAAAAAGGTTGGTGAAAATTTGTTAAACACTTCGGAACATGTACATTTTATCGGTATCGGCGGCTATGGGATGAGCGCCATTGCAAGAGTTATGCTGGAAATGGGATATACCGTCACGGGATCGGATGTCGTATCCCAGGAGCTCACGGAGAAGCTTGCCGCTAAGGGAGCAAAAATATATATCGGGCATACGCCGGAACAAGTCCATGGTGCGGACTTGGTTGTCTATTCAACAGCGGCTTCCAAGGACAATGTGGAACGCGTTGAAGCCGAGCAGCTGAACATCCCTATTCTTCATCGTGCTCAAATGCTTGCAAGGCTGCTGAATGAACGTAAGGGAGTAGCGGTTGCCGGAGCGCACGGTAAGACAACCACTTCTTCGATGATTGCACTCGTCATGGAGGAGTGCGGTGTAGATCCCACCTATATTATCGGCGGAGAAATTATGAACCTGGGTACAAATGCCAAGGCGGGCAAGGGTGAGCATGTTGTAGCAGAGGCGGATGAGAGCGACGGCTCCTTCCTGCAGTATCATCCTTGGCTAGGTATTGTAACGAATCTTGAAGCCGATCATATGGAGAACTACAACAATGATTTTAATGAGCTGAAGAATGCTTATATCAAATTCTTGAATCAGGTTAAGCCGGAAGGCTGTGCGATTGTCTGTGCGGATGATGAGAACATTCAGAGCATCATGCCGCAGCTCAAATCCAACATTATCACTTATGCAATCGATGCAGAAGCTGATTATACGGCAACAGATATTGAGCTCGGAGATCGCCATATTTCATTTACGATGAATCATCGAGGTGCGCCTCTTGGAACCGTTGAGTTGTCCGTACCCGGCAGACATAATGTGAGCAATGCCATGGCGACTGTGATTTCTTGTCTCGAGGCAGGCATTCCGTTTGAGTCAATTGTGAAGGCAATTGTGAAGTTCAGCGGAGCGAAGCGGAGATTTCAAGTGCTCGGAGAAGCTCGAGATATACTCATTATTGATGATTACGCGCATCACCCAACGGAGATTGAGGCGACGATCAGTGCTGCCAAAGCGACAGGCAAGCGGATCATAGCGGTCTTTCAGCCGCAGCGCTACACACGTACCTTCTTCCTGCTGGATGCGTTCAGCCGTGCATTTGGAGAAGCAGATGAGGTCATTATTACTGATATCTTCTCACCTGCAGGAGAGAAACAGATTGAGGGTGTACATTCCTCCAAGCTGGTAGATCTGATCAAGCTCAACAGTAATCCAAATGCCATATATATTCCTTCCAAAGAGGATGTTGTGAAGCAGCTCGAGCATCGTTTGCAGCCCGGGGATCTCGTCCTAACAATGGGAGCCGGCGATATTTGGAAAGCAGGTTATGCGCTTGCGAAGGGAATCAAGTAGGATCTTTACCGTTTGAGTCATACCGCACCGTTTCTTTATTAAAGAAACGGTGCTTTTTTTTGCATAACTCCTCAATTAGGCACATATAGCTGTTAGAAAGGACAAGAGGAGGGTGGTTAGCCGTGAACAAAGCTAGAATGACATTTCGTTTCAATGAGGACAAGCCTGCTGCCAAGCTCGAATCAGACATAGTGATGCCTGGCGATGAATGGAAGCACAGCAAGGAGAGAACAACTGCGAAGCATGATATAACAGACCCTGTCCCTGCTGAAATGCCGCAAACCACCATCCCGCTGCAGACCGTGACAAGCCTTCCTCTTGACGAACGGGAAGAAGGACGTTCTGATCGAGACAGCTTCAGTGGAAATAATGTTTACGCGGATCAGAGAATATACGAAGATTGGGAAGAGCCTTTTGGATCTTATTCTTCTGTGCCTATTGTTGCAGGTCATGAGCACTACAAAGAGCCCCAGGAGAAAGACAAGCAGCACCCAGGTTCATACGAGGAACTTGAGGATCAGGATCCATTCTATTTGGGTCAGGCAAGTGAAAATTACACCATGTACCGGGGACCTCGAAATGTATGGAAAATGACGGGATCCATTATCGCTGCAGTCGTTACAGGTGTCATGTTTGGGTTTGTTGCCATGTCCATGGTGAATTCAGAGAACACCTCAAATACCGTTTCGCCTGTAACGGTGCCTGCATCATCAGGTGTCACTCAAGAAACAGTTACAGAGGGAGGGGCAAATGTTCCTGCAGGTGCATCATCTGCAGCAACCATTCCAGCTGTGACCTATTATATGCTGCAATATGGTGTGTTCAGCAGTCCAGAAGGTGCTGAGCAAGCCAAAGCTGAGTTGACATCAGCGGGTATAGCTGCTGGGAGCGATCCTTTGGATGAGCTCCGTGTGTATGCGGGAGTTTCCGCTGATCGTGAGAATGCCAAGCTGATCAGTAACCAGCTAAGAACGGAAGGGGTAGAGCTGTACGTACGTGAGATTCACCTTCCTGAGATAACAGGCCTTCAGTTTTCAGGTGATCAGAGCACGGTGACGGATTTTTTTAATTCCAGCCGGGCGATTACAGAAATATTGACCTCTGTATCAATCAGGCAGCTGGGTCAGCAGGAGCAGAAGGCACTGTCAGAAGCGGATATGAACGCTGTCACGGACGCGCATCAGCGCTGGACAAGCACGGTAGCTAAGATCAGAAGCGGTTTACCGGCGGAGAGTGAGTCTGTCGAGCTGCAAATGGAAGCCGCTATGAATACGGCAGTCACTGCAGTTGCAGAATATAATAAAAATCCCTCCAAAGAACATATTTGGAAAGTACAATCACAGGTCATGAATTATATACTGCTCGAAAAACAACTGCTTGAAATCATCAAACAAGCATAGTATGCGCGCTGATCCGGCACGGGACTGGAAATAGTTCCCCATGCCGGATTTCTGTTTGTACTTATGTCTAGGTTCCCGTATAATAATGAAGGTGTCAAAATATGGCGAGGGAAGAGTAGAATGAAAAAAAACTTCGGAATATTCATCTTGTTTCTGCTCCTCGGTTGGTTAATTGGAGCATCCATATCCAAAGGATTAGAGCAGTTTGAGGCTCTTTCTTTTTTAACGAATGCAACGACGATCAGCTGGTCGCCAAAGGCAAATTTCGACATCATTAGCTATCATCTTAACATTCAATTAAAGATCAGCCTGCTCAGTCTGTTAGGGGTTGTATTTGCGATTTGGCTTTACCGAAAACTATAGCTTTTTAATATCACAGAACTGATGCAGAACAGAAGCTTGAGCAGGAGTAAAAAACAGACCAAAAAAGATATGTAACACATGCGAATAGCATTATCATTCTCACGAAGGAGTTCATCTCTTGAAAAAGCAGCGGATTATACTTGCCTCCACGTCTCCAAGACGCAGGGAACTCATAGCGACGCTTGGCCTTCCGTTTGAAGTTCGCCCTAGCCACACCCCGGAAGATACACCAGAAGACTACACACCTCAGCAAATTGTAGAAGAACTTGCCTACCGCAAAGCAAAAACTGTCTATGATTCTTATGATTCCGAACTGGCAGGAACCATCGTAGTAGGCAGTGATACAATTGTCGTACTCGACGGAGAAGTGCTTGGCAAACCAAAGGATGAGCAGGATGCTTACCGGATGCTTAGTTCCCTTCAAGGTCGCACTCATGAAGTATATACGGGTGTTACTAGTATTTCGGGTGAGGATGGACGTGTAATTACGCAGCATCGCCGTACGAAGGTCAAGATGAAGCAGCTTAGTCCAGATGCCATTCATGCTTATATACGGACAGGCGAGCCTTCTGACAAGGCAGGCGCATACGCCATTCAGGGTTTGGGCGCTACATTTGTTGATTCCATTGAAGGATGCTATTTTAACGTCGTGGGTTTGCCGCTTTCCTTGCTTAGTGAACAACTGTCAGAGCTGGGCTTGAACGTGCTGTCCATTGACGAATAGGAAGTCATAGTAACAAGAGAACGGGTTCGTTTTTTATGTGAAAAGAGGGAGAAAATGAGTTCGCCACAGTATATGCTGCGCGACATCCCCCAAGAACAGCGCCCGAGAGAACGCATGCTAGAAGTAGGGGCGGGTGCACTAAGTCATACGGAGCTTCTGGCGATTCTGCTTAGAACAGGAACGAAGCAGGAATCGGCCATTCATATCGCTCAGCGTATTCTGAACGAAGCAGGGAGTCTTCGGAATCTGGTGGATATGAGTGTTGATGAGCTGTGTCAGCTCAAAGGCATTGGACCCGCCAAAGCCATTCAGCTGAAGGCAGGGATCGAGCTGGGACAACGGGTTATGCAGACCAGATTCGCGGAGAGACCCGTCATTCGCAGTCCGAGAGATGCGGCTGATTTGCTTATGGAACAGCTTAGGTATCTGCAGAAGGAGCATTTTGTCTGCCTTTTCCTGAATACCAAGAACCACGTGATTTCCCAAGAGACGTTATCTATGGGCAGCCTCAACGCTTCCATCGTTCATCCGAGGGAAGTGTTCCGGGCTGCCATGAAATGCAGCAGCGCCTCCATCGTGTGTGCGCACAATCATCCGAGCGGTGATCCTGCCCCGAGTCCGGAGGATATACAGCTGACACGTCGTCTTGTCAAAGCTGGTGAAATTGTAGGAATTGACGTGCTCGATCACATCGTGATCGGGGACGGGAAATATGCAAGTTTGAAGGAGCAAGGGTTCATATAATATAATGTGGTACGTTAACGGTTTTTTTATTAAGCGTAAATTACAAGGAGCGTTTTTCCTTCATCGCTTCGATCGCTTTATTTTGAATCGGATTATAATGACGCAGCTGCTAAGCAAGGTATGGGACGGCAGCATAAATAATGCAAGTAAAGAAAGGGAGAAAATAGCATGTTAGGTGGCTTTACAAAAGATTTGGGGATTGACTTGGGAACGGCGAATACGCTCGTTTACGTACGGGGAAAAGGCATTGTGGTCAGAGAACCATCCGTTGTTGCATTACGTACAGATACACAGGTTATCGAAGCTGTCGGTGAGTCAGCCAAAAAAATGATCGGACGTACTCCTGGCAACATCCGTGCCATTAGACCGATGAAGGATGGAGTTATTGCGGATTTCGATACTACGGCAACGATGATTAAATATTTTATTCGCCAAGCTCAGAAGCAGCGTTCCTTCTTCCAGCGTCATCCGAACGTGATGGTATGTGTTCCTTCCGGCATTACGGCGGTAGAACAGCGTGCCGTAGAGGATGCTACGAAGCAGGCGGGAGCTAGAGAGGCATACACCATCGAGGAGCCGTTTGCTGCTGCGATTGGTGCAGATCTTCCTGTATGGGAGCCGACAGGCAGTATGGTCGTTGATATCGGCGGCGGTACAACAGAAGTTGCAGTGATCTCCCTTGGAGGCATCGTGACAAGCCGTTCGGTGCGTGTTGCCGGTGACGAGATGGACGAGTCCATCATCCAGTACATCAAACGTCAATACAATCTGATGATCGGTGAAAGAACAGCGGAACAGCTCAAAATGGAAATTGGATCTGCACTTCCTCTGGAATCTGTAGAAACGATGGAAATTCGTGGACGTGACCTTGTTACTGGATTGCCGAAGACCATCACAATTACTTCAGATGAAATTAGTGAAGCACTTGCCGATACAGTGGGCTCCATTGTTGAAGCTGTTAAAGTAACCCTTGAGAAATGCCCGCCTGAGCTGGCTGCGGATATTATGGACCGTGGTATTGTGCTGACAGGAGGAGGAGCTCTTCTTCGTAACCTGGACAAGCTGCTTGCAGGCGAAACAGGAATGCCGGTCATCGTTGCTGAGAATCCGCTGGATTGTGTAGCCATTGGTACAGGCAAAGCGCTGGACAACATTCATTTGTTCAAATCTAGAAGCAGTGCTGCAATCAGATCTAAACGCTAAAATACGAAACATTGAAAGTCACAGCTAAGCAGGCTGCATCCACCCGTGCTGGCCGCAAAGCGATAAGGCATAGCTGCATATGGAGATGCGGTTATGCCCAGATTTTTATGATGTTGCTACCTATGGGATAGTAAGTCAGTAGTTTAAGGTTCGCACAGCTATAGGACCACTACGCACTTGCTTTCCCTTTTTAAGTGAAGCTTATAATTGTGGCTTAGCATCATAACGAAATAAGGATGTTAGAGGGTGTTGTAACTGTTTAAATGGTTAGGCAACAAGCGATTGTTTATTTTACTCGTTGGTATTATCATTTTTATCGCACTTATGGGTTTTACGGTAGGGTCGAGAGCAGGCTTATCACTGCCCGAGAAGTTTACAAAAGATATGGTCGGATTCGTACAGCAGGTATTCTACAAACCGACTTCCTATATTGCTGGGTTCTTCGAGGATATAGCTAATCTTAAATCGCTGCAGGAAGAGAATGAGATTCTAAAAACCTCAGTTGCACAGTATAAGCAAGAAGCGGTGAGATACGGTAATTTGGCAGAAACGAATCAGCGTCTGCAGGAGAATCTTGATTTCACTGAGGAGCAAAAGAACAGACATAATTACAAGCTGCGGACAGCCCAAGTCATCAGTGTGAACTCGGATCCGAACAACAGAGTTCTGAATATTGATATTGGAGAGAATGCGGGGCTGAAGGTCGGGATGGCTGTAACGACGCTGGACGGGCTGGCAGGAACCATCAGCCATGTCAGCAACTTTACTTCTACGGTCACACTGCTAACAGCGCTGGATCCAAGCTCAAGCGACGCTAATGCTATTGCAGCTACCGTTGTAGGTAAAGAAAATGATACTTTCGGTATGATCGAGAAGTATAACCCGCAAACAGGTTATCTGGAAATGACGAAAATCAGCGAAAATTCCAAGATTGCCAAAAATGATGTCGTCATGTCCTCAGGAATTATCGAAGGATTTCCGAAATATATGATTATAGGGACAGTCAAAGAGATTAAGGAAAGTGAATTCGGGCTTGCACAAGTCGCCTATATTGAGCCGGCAGCGAACTTTACGGACTGGAAAGAAGTCTTCGTTGTCATTCCACCGGAGGTAACTCCATAGTGGCCGGGCGGAAGCAGTTGCTGATCATTCTGTTGTTTGTGCTCTTTATTATTGAAGGGACTGTCGTGCCTTGGATTATCCCGGACAGCTGGCTTCCTCGAATTGGACACAACTTCGTGTTTATCGCCATTCTGTTTGTTACGGTATACTATCATCGTCATTCGGCTCTCGTACTGGGTATTATATTTGGTCTGCTTCATGATGTGGTCTACTACGGCCATATGATTGGTCCGTATTCCTTTGCGATGGGGCTGACAGCCTATCTGATCGGCTTGTTCTTCAAATCCCCAAGAGCGACGATGCCGGTCATGATGATGATGGTGATTCTGGGGAGTTTGCTGTTCGATTCTATTCTCTTTTTCACCTATAAGTTATTCCGGCTTAATCAGGAATCTTACAATTGGGCACTGCTGGAGTATATGATTCCAACCGTGTTTATTCATTTTATATTTGCATTAATTATTTATGTTCCGCTACGAAAACAGCTTGATCGACTAACACGGCGTAGAGTAACGAAGAAGGATAAAGTGTAATAATATCTAACGCTTTTCAGGCAAAAAGAAGGAACTGCTGCGCTTCGGCACGAATGTTTGAGATGGGAGGGACAGGCTTATGACAGTAAAATCGAATCATGTGACGATCAAAGGCATCAAAGATGGCCTGGTATTCCTGATGGATGACGAGTGTGATTTGGAGGAACTGCTGAGCGAGCTTCGCTTTAAGCTTGAACATAGCCATCAAAATATATTGTCCGGTCCCATTATTCATGTCGACGTAAAGCTTGGATCTCGAATTGTGACCGAAGAGCAGAAAGAAGAAATTCTTCATATTTTGAAGCAAAAAGGCAATTTGCTCATACGTTCCATTGAATCCCCGGATGCTGAAACCGATGAGAACAAGGCTTCGGCTCTGACCACCATTACCGGTATTGTGCGTTCCGGTCAAGTGCTTCAACATGAAGGAAACCTGCTGCTGCTTGGTGATGTCAATCCTGGTGGAAGTGTCAGCTGCACGGGTAATATTTATATTATGGGTGCACTTCGCGGAATGGCACATGCGGGAAACAAGGGCAATGAGGATGCTATTATATGTGCATCTTATTTTGCGCCGACGCAGCTTCGAATCGCGGAAGTTATCAGCCGTCCTCCGGATGAATGGGAGCAAAGAGAAGCAGGGATGGAGTTTGCTTACTTGCAGAACGGACACATGCAGATCGACAAAACGAGCAATATCGTTCGGTTGCACCGTGATTTTAACGTGTTTAAAGGGGTGTAGCATACATGGGAGAGGCGATTGTTGTCACTTCAGGAAAAGGCGGTGTCGGCAAAACAACCACATCTGCCAACATTGGCACTGCACTTGCGCTGCTTGGTAAAAAAGTATGTCTGGTTGATACAGACATTGGCCTTCGAAATCTGGATGTCGTTATGGGACTCGAGAATCGAATCATCTACGATCTGGTGGATGTAGCAGAAGGCAGATGCCGATTGAACCAAGCTTTGGTCAAAGACAAGCGCTTTGATGAATTATATATGCTGCCAGCCGCGCAGACAAAAGATAAAAACTCGGTTACACCTGATCAGGTAAAGGATATTGTGCTGGAGCTCAAAAAAGATTTTGAGTATGTTATTATCGACTGTCCTGCCGGTATTGAGCAAGGGTTTAAGAACGCCATTGCTGGTGCCGATCAGGCCATTGTTGTAACTACACCAGAGAATGCTGCAGTTCGTGATGCGGACCGTGTAATCGGGCTGCTCGAAAGCTCGCATGTCGGATCTCCAAAGCTGGTCGTTAACCGGATTCGGAATAATATGGTCAAAACCGGCGATATGCTGGATATCGATAGTATTTTACAAGTGCTGAATATCGATCTTATTGGGATTGTTCCCGATGATGAGCTTGTTATCAAAGCAGCCAATTCTGGTGAACCTACCGTGATGAATCCGAACTCGCAAGCTGCCATGGCCTATCGTAATATCGCAAGACGTATTCTTGGCGATACGGTGCCGCTTATGCTGCTTGATCAAAAGAAAGGTGTCTTTACACGGTTTAAGAAGTTTTTCGGAATGGGTTGATGCAATTTGCTTCGCAAATGGAAAGAGCTGGACTGGCCGCTAATGGCAGTTCTCGTTTTATTTATGCTGGTAAGTACGATGGTTGTACATAGTGCCATTATTCCAACACCCGAATTTGAGGGTTATGATATTAGGACAGCGCTCTTTTACATCCTAGGCTTCATTATTGTGCTGGGTATCGCGTTGGTCGATTATCGGGCACTGCTAAAGTATAGCTTCGTTATATACGGTATAGGCTTGATTATGATCATTCTCCTGTTCTTTATTGGAGCCGAAGTGAATGGTGCGAAGAGCTGGTTCAAGCTGCCGGGAGGATTACTGTTCCAGCCCGCCGAATTGGTCAAGCTGGTGCTTATTCTCGTCTGTGCATACATGCTCGGCAAGCGTGGTGGAGAGCCGCTGAGATTCAGGACGGATATTATTCCAGCCGCTCTCATTGTCCTCGTTCCTTTTGTGCTCGTGCTGATTCAGCCGGATTTGGGAAATGCCATCATTTATTTGGTTGTATTTGTCGGGATGCTGTGGATTGCGGGAACGAGGTATAAGCATGTGTTGATTGGCATTACGACAGTGCTTGCCGCACTGATCCTATTTGTCACCTTGTTTAATACCTTTAATGATCAGATCAGAGCAACGCTTGAGGAACAGAATCGCTTGCACTGGTATCAGCGTATCAATACCTTTCTCAATCCGGGAGAAGCTTCGAGTGATGATAGACATCAATCCAGCTATGCCATCATTGCGATTGGCACCGGCGGACTGGCGGGGGATGGCTTTAAACAGGGTGAACTCAAGAACAATCATTTTATCCCGTATCCCTATTCGGACTCCATATTTGTGGTCATTGGTGAAGAGTTTGGATTTTTGGGAAGTGCGTTTGTTCTGCTCATGTATTTTGCGCTGATCTATCGTTTGGTCCGCATCGCAGCAGCTTGTTATGATAAACGAGGAGCCTATATTATTATTGGGATTGCCACGATGTTTATTTTTCAGGTATATGAAAATGTAGGTATGATGGTAGGCCTAATGCCGATTACAGGCATCACACTGCCCTTTATTAGCTACGGCGGGACATCCCTTCTCATCAATATGCTCAGTATCGGAATTGTCATGAGCATTAAGCTGCATCAGGATAAATACGATCTGCAAAATAACGAAACCACAACGACAACAGCACCTGGGCTTTAGAGCTCATGGTGCTTTTTTTGTATATACGCTCGAAGGCTTGTTCATAATTGCTCGTCCCTATTCATAAGATGTAACAGTTAGAGTGAATCCTCACAAGGAGGACAAAAGGGATGAACATTAAAGCCAATATTAAACAGCGGAGACAGGAACGGATCAGACAGCTTCTTGATGTCGAAGCTACCCACGAGAAACAGAGCTTAAAGACCATAGAACATGTACGGCCTATAGACAGGAGAAGGGTGCCGCAGGCAGAACAGCATCCTCCCTTTTTTCAATCGGTTGATGAAGCAGATATAAATACAGCTGAGCGAGATCCTGAGCTGTTGTGGAAGAAGGATCGCAGAAGATGGGCAGAGGATGACAACACTTATTTCGATGGCTCTGATCCTCAGCCGCGTTTTCTAAACGGACTGCTTAAGCGGATTGTAATCAGCGGCATATTATTTGGTGCGATCTGGGGCGCGTTTCAGTGGGATGCTCCTTTTTTGGAAAGAGCCAAGTTTTTTGTGGCAGACAGCCTGCATCAGGAAATGGATTTTCAAGCAGCGGCAGCCTGGTACACAGACCATTTTGGCAGCACGCCTTCCTTTTTGCCGATCTTTCAAAATGATGGCGCTTCTCCACTGAAAGTGACAGCTTCCCGCAAATTGTCTCCTCCCATTGCAGGTACAATCGCTCAGCCCTTTGCTATAACGATGGAAGGGGTGGAGATTGTACCCAATTCTGAGGGTGGAGGCGTTTTTCAAGTTGACAGTATTGATGCAGGACGAGTTATCCAGGTCATTAACAACCCTGAGACAGGTACGACGGTAGTTGTTCAGCATACGGGCGGGCTTACAGGCATCTACGGACGTCTTGCAGAAACCAAGCTGGAGACAGGCTCCTGGGTTGAAGAAGGCGGGAAGATCGGTCAGATCCCAGCAGGCACATTAGAGCATGATCAGACTTTGTACTTTGCAGTAAAGGATGGGGACACCTATATTGATCCAGCGGAAGTGATTGCTTTTGATTAATGTAATGGGGATCCGGCTATCCCTGCATCCGGTATTTGTTCTTGTCATGATGCTCTCTGTAGTAACAGGTCGATTTATTGAGCTGTTAACGTTATTCGCCATCGTATTTATTCATGAGCTCGGTCATGCAAGCTGCGCTTTGTTACTAGGGATTCGGGTTACCTCCATTCAAATGCTTCCTTTTGGGGGAGTTGCAACGATTGAGGATCGGGGAGATTTGACGGCCAGAAAAGAAATCCTGATATCACTTGCGGGCCCCCTCCAAAATGTAATGATGATTGCGGCAGCTTATGCCATGAACGCCACAGGTATGTGGGATGGACAGTTTTTGCGTTATTTTATCTCCTCTAACGTAATCATTGCTTTATTTAACTTGCTGCCGATTCTGCCATTGGATGGCGGGAAGATCATACAAGCCTTGCTGAGTATCTTTCTTCCTTATCACAGGACACTTCTCATTACTTATAAAATAAGTATCATTTTCAGTGCAATGATGCTGACCTATGCATGTTTGCCGCTAATGCGGGGACAGGAAATGGTTGATCTCAACGCAGCTATGATGGGCTCTTTTCTCCTATATTCCAACATCGTGGATTTTCGGAATATCCCTTATCGATTCGTGCGCTTTTTGATGAACAGGGATATTCTTTTTTCGGCCCATGCCTCTTCCGGGAGCTTGGCTCAGCCAATAATTTCGATGCCAGCGAAACCTTTGGACAATATCTTGCGTTTATTTAAGAGAGAGAAATATCATATGATATACGTGATGGACAAGCATGGGAATATTGTTGGCGTTCTGCCAGAGCAGCGCATAATCAAGTCGTATTTTGATAAAAGAACGTAATTTACAAAATAGGAGAGCGCAAACGAATGCCACTATCTTCTCTCTAAAAGAGTACTCTAGAGGTGAAGCCATGAAGCAAACGATTGTGAACTGTGAACCAAATCTGATTCGAATGGCTCTTCTGGAGGAAGGTAAAGTAGTTGAATATGCAGCGGAACGGGCGGGTGAAAGGGGACTGCTCGGTTCCTTTTTTAAGGGACGTGTAGTCAATGTGCTTCCAGGTATGCAGGCTGCGTTTGTTGATATCGGGCAAAAGAAAAATGCCTTTTTATATATCGATGATGTACTGCATCCCAACCTGGACAAGCAGCCTAAGATCAAGCCGGCCATTACAGAGCTACTTTACGTGGGTCAGGATATTATCGTTCAGGTGTTCAAGGAGCCTGTGGGCGGAAAAGGGGCAAGAGTAACAACACACTATGCATTGCCCGGGCGCTGGATCGTTTATATGCCTACGGCAGGATATATAGCGGTATCCAAGAAAATTGCAAAAGAAGGTGAGCGATCTCGTCTCAAAAGTATTGCTGAACGTTGTAAACGGGATGAAGAGGGGATGATAATAAGAACGGTTTCTGAGCATGAAAGTTTGGAAGCCATTGAAGGTGATGTCATTCAGCTGCGCAAGGTATGGCAGAGGATTGAACAAAAAGCCAGCATGAACAATGCTCCGCGGCTGCTGCATCAGGATCTCAGCATTCTGCAAAGATTCATTCGGGACAGTTATACGGCTCATAGTGATGAATTTGTAATTGATAACGAGCATCAGGCCAGAGAAGCCAAGCAGTTCTATCAGGATGTTGCTTTTAATGGAGTGCCTCATTTTCATATTTATCGCGGGGATAAGCCTGTTTTTGAAGCGTATGGAGTTCAGGAGCAGCTGGTAAGAGACTTCAAAAGAAAAGTGTGGCTTGAAGGTGGCGGTTATGTCGTCATTGATCATACCGAAGCTCTGACCGTCATCGATGTCAACACGGGTAAGTATATAGGTGGTCGAAACCTGGAAGAAACAGTAACGAAGACGAATATTCAAGCAGCGATTGAAATCGCCAGACTGATCAGACTTCGAGATATCGGAGGAATTATCATTATTGATTTTATTGATATGGAGTTTGATCGACATCGGGATGAGGTTATGCTGACACTGGAGCGAGAGCTGCAGAAGGATCGCACCAAATCTCACGTGGTAGGATGGACAAGGCTTGGTCTGCTGGAGCTTACCCGCAAGAAGGTAAGGGAAGAGAGCAGCCTGTTGCTGGAGTGATTATTGCAAAATGATTGATTTCAGAATAGACTCATGATATAATCTTCAGGTATGTGTCTAGTATTAAGTTGCTGCACATGCTGTAACCGCTCCGATCGGGTTCTGAAGCATTCTGTTTTTTTGAGGCAGGATCACCTGGATTAGGCGAGTCTGAGACATGAGGAGGTGCAAGCAAATGTACGCAATTATTGAAACTGGTGGTAAACAGTACAAAGTTCAAGAAGGCGATGTTCTTTTCATCGAGAAATTGAACGCTGCAGACGGTGAAACAGTAACGTTTGACCGCGTGTTGGCTGTTTCTAACGACAACGGTTTGACTGCAGGTACACCGGTTGTTTCCGGCGCAACTGTAACAGCGACTGTTGAGAAGCATGGCAAAGGCCAAAAGGTTGTTGTATACAAATACAAGCCTAAGAAGAACTACCATGTGAAACAAGGTCATCGTCAACCTTACACTAAAGTAACTATCGGCAAAATCCAAGCGTAAGTAGGTGTAAACAGTGATAACTGTCCACATCTTTCGTTTGAGTGACGGCAGCATTCGCGGCTTTTCCGTGAAAGGTCATGCGAATTATGCTAAAGCTGGTGAAGATATTGTATGTGCGGGAGTTTCCGCAGTGACGGTTGGTACGGTCAATTCGATTGAGACACTTACAGGTGTTGAGCTCGATGCCGAGATGGAGCATGGCTTTCTGAGCGCATATGTTCCAGAAGGAGCTAAGTTGTCAGACGATATTCGTTCCCAGATTCAGTTGCTGCTTGAATCACTTGTGGTGATGCTGAAATCGATCGTCGATTCGTACGGAAAGTATATTCAGATAAAGCAGCATAATAACTAAAGAAGGAGGTAGACTACAATGTTAAAATTGGATCTTCAGTTGTTCGCATCCAAAAAAGGTGTGGGTTCCACAAAGAACGGTCGTGATTCCCAGTCCAAACGTCTTGGCGTTAAGCGTGCAGACGGTCAGGCAGTTTCTGGCGGAAGCATCCTCGTTCGTCAACGTGGTACTAAAATCCACCCAGGAACGAACGTAGGAATCGGTAAAGACGATACTTTGTTTGCGAAAGTAGACGGCGTTGTGAAATTTGAACGTTGGGGCCGCGATCGTAAAAAAGTGAGCGTCTACCCTATTGAAGTTGCTCCTGTAGCAGCTGCAGTAGAAGCGTAATAGGCATTTCGCCTAAGGAGCCTTCGGCATGTTTGCCGGAGGCTTTTTTTATTCAGGCCATCGCTCTACCCTGGTTCGTTTTCAAATGAGTGAAGATGTTTTTGTTTTTTGGTACTGTTTGGTAACTTCGTCTGTGATATACTGCCTTTATGACCTTTATATTATAATGGGGTTAACATTGATGAACGGGGAGAAGTCATGAATTACTGGAAAAAAGTGCCCTTAGCGGTATCTTGTTCGGTCATATTTCCGTTAGTTTTGGTGATCATCTCTAAGACTCTGATCTCTTGTATTTTGCTTGCCTTTTGGTTAGGAGCTGTTCTTTTTTATCTCTTTAAGACTGTGGACAAGCAGCTTGAGGAGCAGCGGCACCAAACGCAGCAGAGAATGGAAGATACAGCGATATCCGTGTTAAATCATCACAGACATGATTGGATGAATGACCTCCAGGTGTTGTATGGATATATTCGTCTAGGAAAGAATGATAAATCAATACAAACGGTGGAAAGAATAAAGGAGAGAATGACGGAAGAGAGTAAGATTTCCAAGCTGGGCGTGCCGTCTCTCATTTTTTATTTGCAGTCGTATCGAATAAGCGGCAGTCCTGTTGTTCTAAGTGTTGAAGTGGAGGACGGATTGCGGCTGGACACCTTGATTTCTCCCGAGGACGGTGAGATGCTGACAGGGACGATTGCGGATACAGTCAGGGCTTATCAGTTCAGCAACCGATCGTCTTGGGGAGAAATTCGTCACCTGTTAATTCGGTTTGGTCAGGATCAAGGGGATGTTATTGTACGTTTCGAGGGAGAGAGAATAGCATCTGAATCAGAAGCATGGAGTAATTTGTACACGATGAAGCAAGGAACCAAGGTGATAGCAGAGCCGCCTGCGACAGGGGATGCGCTCATTCAATTTCGTGTGACTTGTGGGATATAAGGAAGGGATAATCATGTTTGTAGATAAAGCGAAGATTTATGTTAAAGGTGGAGACGGCGGAGATGGACTCGTATCGTTTCGTCGTGAGAAATATGTACCTGAAGGCGGTCCTGCTGGTGGAGACGGCGGCAAGGGCGGAAGTGTTATTTTTCGTGTAGACGAAGGTCTGAGAACACTGATGGATTTCCGTTACCAACGTCATTTCAAAGCAAAACGCGGTGAAAAAGGCCGTAACAAAAGTCAGCACGGTGCGAATGCGGAGGATATGATCGTTCGTATTCCACCGGGAACGGTAGTAACGGATGAGGATTCGGGCGAGGTACTAGCTGATTTGACACGCCATGGCCAACAGGTCGTTGTTGCAAGAGGTGGTCGAGGCGGAAGAGGGAATATTCGATTTGCTACTCCGAAGAATCCAGCACCTGAGCTTGCCGAGAATGGTGAAGAAGGGGAAGAACGCTACATTGTACTGGAAATGAAGGTCATGGCCGATGTAGGGCTGGTTGGATTTCCGAGTGTAGGTAAATCTACGCTTTTGTCCGTCGTATCCGGTGCTAACCCGAAGATTGGGGCATACCATTTTACGACGATTACGCCGAATCTCGGTGTTGTTGATGTAGGGGAAGGCCGCAGCTTTGTTATGGCGGATTTGCCTGGGCTGATTGAAGGGGCGAGTGAAGGTATTGGACTGGGCCATGAGTTCCTGAGACACGTTGAGCGTACCCGCGTTATCATTCATGTCATCGACATGGCTGGATCTGAGGGCAGAGATCCGTATGAGGATTTCGTCAAAATCAATGACGAGCTTCGTCAGTACAATGCTAAATTGATGGAACGTCCACAGATTGTGGCTGCGAACAAAATGGACATGCCGGAATCGGCAGACAACCTGGAGAATTTTAAGCAGCAGCTGGCTGCTTCTCATCCCGAAATAGAGATTATGCCAATCTCCTCCCTTACACGTCAAGGTGTGAAGGAGCTTCTCTACAAGGCAGCAGATATGCTGGATCAAATGCCGGAAGAGCTGCATGTGGAAGAAGTGGCAGAAGTAAGTGAACGCAAAGTTTACAAGCTGGATAAAGAAGAAGAGGAAGGCTTCAAAATTGTGCGCGAGAATGAGATGTTCATTGTGGAAAGTCCGAAGATCGAGCGCATGATGAAACGAATGCAGCTGAATTCGCATGAGGCAATTATGAAGCTTGCACGTACCCTTCGCCATATGGGTGTTGATGATGAACTTAGAAAACGTGGTGCGAAGGACGGTACGATCGTTCGTATTGCCGATTTTGAGTTTGAATTTGTAGAGAGCAGCAGCTACTATTAATAAATAAAACGAAATTTACCGTGGGTATCTTCCTTAGATATCCACGGTTTTTTGGAATATGGACAACAAGAGACTCCATTTGTCTATTGCCCTTTTCGATACGATTCGATATAATGTCCACTATATGAATACAATAGTCTTTGAGGAGAGGACGTTTTTGAAAGAACGCTACTATTTAGTACGTGAAGATATATTGCCAGAAGCTGTGGTGAAGACGATGCAGGTGAAGCAGCTGCTTGCTTCCGGTGAAGTGAAGACTGTCCATGAAGCGGCTGAGCGTGTTGGTCTAAGCCGAAGTGCATTTTATAAATATAAGGATGGAATTCATCTGGTCAACCAGCTGGAGAGAGAGCGAATCGTCACCATCTCCATTGATCTGGAGCATGAGTCAGGAATGCTGTCCCAGGTTCTATCGCATGTGGCATCATATGGAGGCAACGTGCTTACCATTCATCAGAGCATTCCGCTTCAAGGGCGTGCGAATGTTGTAATTTCAGTGGAGACTTCTCGGCTCAGCGGAGATCTTGGTGAGATGATGGAGCAATTCGCGCAGGTTCCGGGAGTCAAACGCACACGCTTGATTGGTCAGGGGTAGAGGAGATACTTTAGGTACATAAAGGGGATGAGAAGATGAAACCGATTAAGGTAGGTTTGCTTGGATTAGGAACTGTAGGCACAGGTGTAATACGAATCGTGGAGGGGAACCAGGAGGATCTGAGCAGTCAAGTCGGCTCTCCTATCGTTATTGAAAAAGTAGCTGTAAAAAATCTGGTCAAGGCTCGTAACATTACCGTGGATGCGGATAAATTAACAGAAGATCCATGGGAGGTTATTCTTAACCCGGAGATCGACGTGATTGTTGAAGTTATGGGTGGAGTGGAGAAAACAAAAGAATACATTCTAGAAGCGCTGGAGCGGGGCAAGCATATTGTGACGGCAAACAAGGATTTAATGGCGCTCTATGGTGCAGAGATTTTGGCAAAGGCGGAGGAGAAGCGCTGTGACGTCTATTATGAAGCGAGTGTTGCCGGAGGAATTCCGATTATTCGTACGCTGATTGAGAGCTTCTCGTCTGATCGAATCACACGAATTATGGGAATCGTGAACGGGACCACGAACTTCATATTAACCAAGATGAGTCAGGAGGGAGCTTCGTATGATGAAGTTCTGAGAGAGGCTCAGGCACTTGGTTACGCAGAATCCGATCCGACCTCGGATGTAGAAGGTTTGGATGCCGCGCGTAAGATGGCCATACTCGGTACGCTTGGCTTCCATACGAATGTTGAACTTCGAGATGTGTCTGTCAGAGGGATTTCTAGTGTGACCAAAGAGGATATTGCCTATGCCAAGAGACTTGGATATGAAATGAAGCTGTTAGGCATTGCAGAGAGACAAGATGACCAAATCTCAATCAGTGTAGAGCCAACGATGGTTAGACAGCAGCATCCTCTGGCCTCTGTTAACGGCGTATTTAATGCAGTATTCGTTCACGGTGAAGCGGTTGGCGAGACGATGTTCTATGGAGCAGGTGCAGGTGAGCTGCCAACGGCTACCTCTGTCGTAGCTGACTTGGTATCGGTGATCCGTAATTTGAAGCTTGGAGTAAGCGGTCTGAAATCCATCAGCCCTTATAAAGAAAAACATCTGATCCAAGATGAGCATATTTCATATAAAAACTTCATCCTGCTGCATGTCGATGACAAAGCAGGTGTGCTTGCTCAAATTACACAAATATTTGCGGAGTACGACGTGAGCCTTGCTTCTGTGGTCCAGCAGCCGAATGAACAGAATCCGGATGCCGAGATCATTATTGTTACCCATAATGCCAGCAAAGCAAGTATGGATAAAGTACTCAAGCACTTTGAAACACTTAGTGTTATTCGTAAAGTGAAGAGTGTTTACCGGGTAGAGGGATGAGCTTCCCCCGCACTTTTGAGGAGGACCGAACACAATGAAGAACAGCGTAAGAGTAAGAATCCCGGCGAGCACAGCGAACTTAGGCCCAGGCTTTGATTCATTGGGTATGGCGCTCAGCTTATATTCTTATATAGAGATGAAGAGGGCGGATGATACCTCTATCTCTCTGTATGGCGAGCATTTGAAGGGGATTCCTACGGATAAGACAAACCTTGTGTATAAAGTGGCACAAGCTGTATTTAAACAAGCAGGAATCCATATTCCTGAGCTTGAGATTTCGATGTACTCCGAAATTCCTCTTACACGAGGACTTGGAAGCAGCGCGACAACCATTATAGGTGCTATGGTTGCAGCTAATGAACTTATCGGGTCACTTTTGACGCGGGAAGAGCTGTTCACAATGGCTACACAAATGGAGAAGCACCCGGATAATGTGGGAGCATCGCTTTTTGGCGGATTTGCTGTCTGTGCATGGGATGGTAGTACCGCACATCATCTATCCTTTGATCCGCCTGAACATCTGGAAGTGCTTGTCGTTATACCGCGGTTTGAACTGTCGACAACCAAGGCAAGAGAAGTTTTGCCGAGCGAGCTTTCTTTTCAGGATGCGGTCTTCAATATTGGGCGGACCTCAATGCTGGTTGGTGCCTTAGCGAGTGGTCGTTACGATCTGTTAAGTGCAGCGATGAAGGATAAGCTCCATCAGCCCTACCGGGCTGCACTTGTTCCCGGAATGGCCAAAATACTGGAGGAGGCCCCAAGCAAAGGCGCTCTCGGAGCAGCTCTTAGCGGTGCGGGTCCGACGGTACTTGCTTTCGTACATCAAGAAGAGGCGGATAAGCAAGGTCTTGAAGCTTATATGATTGAGACCATGCGAGCCCAAGGCATTGAAGCAGATACAATGTGGATTAAGCCAGATCTGACGGGTGCACAGCTTGTATCTGACGAGCATCAGGGCACATTTATGGATATGATAAAAGGGGAAGTAAAAGCATGAAACGAGTTGCATTATTACCTGAGGGCACAGTGTCACATGAAGCGCTCGATTTTTTGCTCGCAGGCGAGCCTTATGAAGGCAAACACTTCAAGCTGATATCGGATGTATTTCGGTCTACAGAACGTGGAGAAAGTGATTATAGCGTCATACCCGTGGAAAATACGATAGATGGATCGGTTAGTCTACATATGGATTGGCTTGTGCATGAAGTGGATATCCCTATGCAGTGCGAATGGGTTTATCCTTCTATTCAGAATTTAATTGGTGATCGAGATGAATTTCTGAATACAGCGGGAGATCTAGACTTTACCAAGATACGCAAAATCATGTCACATCCCGTGGCAATCCCTCAATGTCAGCAGTTTATCCGCACGTATGCTCCTCAAGCAGAGCTTGAAAGTGTAGGCAGTACAGCAGAGGCTGTAGAGATTGTGAAGAAGAACCCGGGACAAGGCTGGGCGGCCATTGCTACGAGACTGGCTGCGGCGAAGCATGGATTGGATATTATGGCGGAACGGGTCACGGATCATGATAACAACTACACTCGGTTTGTGTTAATTGGTCCGGATGCAGTTAATCTGCGGCGAGAGGCTGATCATCAGAAGACAAGCATACTTATCACCCCTCCGGAAGATTTTCCTGGAGCGCTTCATCAAGTATTATCCGCCTTTGCTTGGCGCAGACTGAACTTGTCTCGAATCGAGTCCAGACCAACGAAGAAGAAGCTCGGTAACTATTATTTTTATATTGATGTCATGGAATCAATGAATTCGGTACTTCTGCCGGCAGCTATTTCAGAGATTGAAGCTCTGGGATGCCAGGTTCGTGTACTGGGTTCTTATCCTTGCTATGTATATACAGGACAATAATGCGGAGGTGTAACTTGTTATGACAGCAGAACAGTGGATTTATTTAGATGGTCAGTATGTTACGAAGGAAAATGCAAAAGTATCTGTTTTTGATCATGGTTTTCTATACGGAGACGGAATTTTTGAGGGGATTCGGATATATAACGGGAATATTTTTAAATGCAAGGAGCATTTAGATCGTCTCTACGATTCCGCCAAATCCATTATGCTGGATATCCCTTTGTCTTATGATGAGATGCGGGAGGCCATGGCTGAAACCATTCGTCGTAACGAAATGAGAAATGGATATATTCGTCTTGTTGTATCACGGGGTTACGGTAACCTTGGAATTGACCCGCTCCGGTGTGAGAAGGCAAGTGTCGTCATCATTGTGGAAGAGTTGTCCATCTACCCGGAGGAAGCGTATCTAAAAGGCTTAAGAACAATCTCGGTTTCGCAGCGCCGCAATATTCCGGATGCACTTAATCCAAAGATCAAGTCATTAAACTACTTAAACAACGTGCTTGTCAAAATTCAGTCGAATCACGCGGGTGCCGGAGAAGCAATTATGCTGAATTCGCAAGGTTACGTTACTGAAGGTTCATCAGATAATATTTTTATCGTCAAAAATGGGGTTCTTATCACTCCACCATGCTATTTGGGCGCGTTAGAAGGCATTACTCGTAATGCTATTATTGAACTCGCAGACAAAATAGGTCTGCCCTTCAAGGAACAACCCTTCACATTGCATGATGTATATGTAGCAGATGAGGTGTTCTTTACGGGCACAGCTGCTGAGGTTATTGCTGCTTATGAGGTAGATGGCAGAACGATTGGAGACGGTGTCGCGGGTCCGATTACACTCAAGCTGCTTGAGGAGTTCCGCCAAATTGTAGACAAAGACGGGTATAAAGTATTTGCAGAGTAGTGCTGCTCTAAATGAGCAGATAAGATCCTCTTCTTAGCATGTGATCTCTTTTTTTAAAAGGGATTGCTGCTTAGAAGAGGATTTTTTTATAAGAATGATGTCATTTGGGCGGATGCTGCATAGGATGAGAGTAACGAAAGAACGGGCGAATGTCATGCCTGAAGAAACGTGAGGAGGTTTTGGGCCTGTGAAGATCCATATTGTCAAAGAAGGAGATACCTTATATAAGCTGTCCCAAAAATATAATGTATCTTTAGAAACGATGATAAGTGCAAATCCGCAAATTGCAAATCCCAATGAATTAACGATCGGGATGAAAGTCAAGATTCCATCTGCACCGGTAACTACACCGCCAGGAAATACGATTATACACTCCCATACCGTAGTACAAGGAGACTCGCTGTGGAAATTGTCTAAAGCATGGGGGGTTCCTCTGCAGGATTTAATTGCTGCCAACCCGCAGTTAAAAAATCCGAACGTGCTATTAGTTGGGGAAAAGGTGAACATTCCTGCTGGCGTATCCGCTAATAAGGATATGGGAACGGGTACACAAACGAATCCCACCCACATGGGTACATCTCCAAAAACGACAGTGGGAAGCGAGCAGTATACAGGTGTAAAAGAAGAGATCGTTCCGCTCGATGCATTGCCTAACTATCCTCAGCTTCCTGAACTTCCAACGATGCCAGAAGCGCCAGTTGCCCCAAAGGCCGAATTAACGAAGCCAAAGTCAACTGCACCCAAAGCCGAGTTAACCAAACCAAAGCCAGAGCAGCCAAAAGCAGAAGTAACTAAACCTGCACCAACGCCTCCCAAGGCAGAAGAGACTAAACCGAAACCCGTGCCACCCAAGGCCGAAATTACAAAACCGATTGCTCCCGCTCCAAAGCCTGAGATGACAAAGCCTATGCCACCTAAGAAAGAATTCAAGCCAGTAGCCCCGCCGCCAAAACCTTTGCCTAAGCCTGTAAAACAGCCTGAAATGGTTAAACCTATGCCGCTGCCCGCACCCGTTAAAAAACCAGACTACGGTTATTGCGATCCTTGTTACCCATCACACGGAATGATGATGCCATTTTATGAAGATAAGCATTATGGAAAAGGGCATGCTGGACACTGGCCGGGATTCCATCAGCCATATGGTCAGCATCCAGTTGCTCCAATGGGGCATCATGGTCCTCATGAGGGTGCAGTTCCTTATGGTGATCAATCACCTATAGTGCAAGGAGCATATGATCAGACGGACGGATCTTATACCACATACGAGCATGGCGGATATATTGTAGATTATATGCTTGTACATGGAGACCAATATGGAGATTGCGGATGTGGTCAGCCTGTAGCCTTGCCATACAGCTATGCTCAAGCGGAGTCGGATTGGAAGGCGGCAACTGCGCAGAATCAGCAGCCCGCAATGCATCCGCAAGCGTACGGACATCAGCCGCACTACACGAACTATTACAGACCTAATGAATACGGACCTCAAGTTCCGTATGTAGACTATTACAATAACCCCTACAATAATGTTGAAGCACAAGCAGCTGTACAGAATTTTGTGGGTGGAGAGAATGATGCTATCGAGCAGCAAGCAGGTATCAACTTAGATAGCTTAAGCGATCTCCCAAAGATAGAGGATGCAAAGACCTCTACTAAAGCAAAAACAACAATCGGAAAGACTAAGGCTAAGAAAGTGATGGTATCATCCAGTGCCAGGAAGCGTACTTCGTCCAATCGAAATCAAAGCAGCAAAGGATCTGGTTTAAAAAAGGCACGTAGAAATCCATGGCTTAAGAGATAACATAGTGTCTAGGTTAAGCAGCTCATAATGAGCTGCTTAATTTTTATATAAAAGTGTTGCATTAGTTTTTTATATGTGGTATTCTATAATTCCTGTCGCGTTGACGGGGATGAGCGTTGAGAAATTGATAGTTTCATAGAAAAACTTTTTAAAAAAACTATTGACGAAACAACATCATCTATGATATATTATAAAAGTCGCCGCTGAGAGAAATTGAGTGTGGATGACGAAGTTGATCTTTGAAAACTGAACAACGAGTGAGTAGAATTTTGCAACTGCAAAATTCTAAACGCGAGGTTATGGTACAAGTCGTCAGACGGTATAACCGAGCGAAATAAAGAGAACATTACGTTCTCATCAGTTTTTCAAAATGAGCTTAATCGCTCTTTCAATAACTTTATTGGAGAGTTTGATCCTGGCTCAGGACGAACGCTGGCGGCGTGCCTAATACATGCAAGTCGAGCGGACTAAGAGCGATCTTCGGATCGCTCAAGGTTAGCGGCGGACGGGTGAGTAACACGTAGGTAACCTGCCCATAAGACTGGGATAACTACCGGAAACGGTAGCTAATACCGGATAGGTTCTTCTCT
>NZ_FNNT01000025.1:0-7961 GCF_900106725.1 Paenibacillus sp. PDC88
GGACATGGCTTGTCTGTTTTCATCGGTGAACAGATTAGAAAAGAGATCAAACCCTACAAGTTGAGTAGGGTTTGATCTCTTTTCGCCACTATTCTATTGTTTAGACAGCTAACCTTGGATAAACCTAAACACTGCCGCCCCCATCGCCACTGCTAAAGCTGACAGTATCCAAGTTCCCCCTAGGCCCAACGCACGCCCATGGCTACGGCCGCCAAATGATGAAGGTTGGAATTGAATGCCGATCTTTTTTCCCCATTCGCTTCCCTTGGGCGCTGTCCTATTGGAGTTGCCGAAATCATTGTAAGATTGTTGTATTCGATGGTCAGGAAGCTTTTACTGGAGGCATCAATATCGGGGATGAATATACCGGATTAAAGTCGAATGTCGGCTTTGACGCGACACCCATATTCGAATAGTGGGTTAACCTTCAAACGAACTGCAAGCAGTCTTCGACGCCCATTGGAATATCGCGCCTTACTTTGTGCCAGATGCAGACATTATTATGGCGATTAAAGCAGCTTTGGTTCGCGGTGTCCGAGTGCGCTTAGTTACCCGCCACGTGGTATCGATCATCGTTGGAGCTGCAAGTCGGACCTACTATGGAGAACTTTTGGAAGCCGGGGTTCATATCTACCTCTACAATAAAGGCGTGTTGCATGCGAAGTTAATGATCATTGACGGAGAAATTGCCGAGACAGGCTCCTCAAATGTTGATTTAAGAAGCTACCGTCTGAATTATGAAGTGTGCGAAGTTGTGTACAGTTCTGAAGTAGCACGAAAACTGGCGGAACAATTCGAGCATGATCTTGCGGACTCCATTCCCTTACGGATGGAAGTCCCGCCTCAACGCACGCATTTGCAGCGGATTCTCGATCAAACGGCGTGCTTGCTTTCACCAATCATTTGATGAAAGAGGAAATGAAAAGTTGTTTCTTCAATTCTCAATTGAGTTCTTGCTAGGTTTTGTAGGATTGTCCATCATTACAAAGATGTTAGGGAAAAACCAATTTAGTCAAGTAACACCGTTTGACTTCATTTCAGCTATTTTTAGGTGAAGTCGTTGGAAATACTCTATATGACATGCAACTGTCTACCCTATGCTGTATTCTTTATTCTTATGGAGGTCATTTATGTTAGCTATTAAGACGGCAGGCCAAAAGTTTTGGAAATAAGAAGTTGGATCGATGGAACCCTGTGCCTTAATTCCGATAGTAGCATAATTACCCAATAGTTGGATTTCGTGCCGAATCAACTTATAAAAATATGGAGACTTAGTCCCTGGGCATCCGTTGAACTGCTAAAAAAATAAGAAGTATCAAACCCATATACCCAAATAGCGGATAAAGATAAGTAAGTAAGGAGGTGAAACCGGCTTGACTAATCAAAAAACTAGCAAGTAATATGCCAAGAACCAACCAACTTTTAGGAAGATTATAAAGACTTTGGATTTGACGAGAAATTCCGAATACATTGCCTATCAATGTGGTGAATATTTCTCCATAGATTACGAGCAAAAACAATACATGAAAATACCGCCCGAAATCTCGAATAATCTCGGCCATCGGAATATCGTATTGAAGAATCTCGGGCATCTTTGAGCTCATTGCAAAATGGCTGACAAGAAGCATAAAACCAAGACCAATGCCTCCCCAAAACCCTCCCCATTTTAATGCGCTTTCGTCATCCACCTCACTCCCCAGAGGAACCATAACGGCTAGAATAAAAGCAAAATTCAATCCTGCATACACAAACGGACTCACGAACCACTTCAAATTGTACAGTTGTTGGTTCTGCCAACCGACTATATCAAAAATATTGTCTATTCTGACAACCTTTACGACAAGGAGAATAGTGAAAAAAAGCATCATGGGAACAACTAACGAGTTTACGAACATAATTCCGCTGATTTCCTTCGTCATCACCAGATAACATAAAACGATGCTGATGATAATACCCAGTTGATAGGGTAGACGGAGTTGTTCTTCGAAAATGGTACCGGTTCCTGAAAGCATCACGGCCGTTACCCCAAATAGAATAATTAAAGTCAAGGCATTTGCGACTTTGCCGAAAATCTTGCCAAACAGATAAACATTAAACTCCTGATATGAAAATGCTTTGATATGGTGAGCTAGAATCATCATTTTAGTGCCGATCCACACAAAAAGAAAGGTGCTGCATAAAATGCCTAATACCCCATAGGCTCCGTATACCGTGAAAAACTGCATAATCGACTGTCCTGAAGCAAATCCGGCTCCCACCACGGTTCCCGAATATGTTGCGGCGATTTGTATTATCATACTTGTATTTTTCTTCATATTTCACCCATGTCCTGGTATAGTATAGAATCATTAAATTCTATGCTTAAAAAAAATGCTTATTCCAAAAGGAACTCGTTGTCAGCCGTTATGACGAGAATCGATAGTGGTCCGGTAGATCATCAATTAACAAACTTGAGTCTTTAACAATGACATGGTAAATATGCAGCTCATGAATCTGGGCATGATTTTTGGAATCGGTAAACTTATGGTTTTGGCCTTTATTTATCTACCGAGGATGAATCTGTGCAATCAACGCCCCGCTTGGCGATGCTCGAAGCCAGCAGATATAGCCCCACATAGATAGGAAAAGAATAGGTATGTTTCCAGTGAACGGGGTGGTATAAATCGGCCATTTGTGAGACCGGCTCGGCCACAAAAGCGGAAAATCCCCCAAATAGGAGAGCTTTGAACAACGGATGTATGCCAGACTTGTACTGGAGTAAGAACATCACCGTGACGGGAAGAAGTGAAAAATTCCATGGAAAATTGGCCGGCATGATCGGTATGACCTCCCAGTGATAATGCCAAAGTCCCATGGCAATCCCAAGCTGGTCCAGCCACGACGACACGATAATCATCATAAACCCGGATAGGAGAAACTGTCCCGTAGCTCTCTTATCCCGAAATCCGATCCAAAATAGCCAGGGGCATATCGATAAACCTACTCCCAACCACCATTGTCGCGTAAATAGTACGTGAGTGCGCCAAATGTCAGTCATGTTGCGGCGTGCTTAGACAATCAATTGATAGGCTTGTTCGATTACATGATGAATCTGATTTTCGTCCACCGATGCCACCCCTTTCCGTTATCCGGATACCGATCATTTTTCATTCGATATGTGCCTGCTTTGCCTCTTTATATACGCGAGTTTCCATACAGTATATTCGACGTTACAAATACACCAACCGGCGGCAACGAAGTTGAAGGCGGTTGCGGTGGGACATAGCCGCTATACCCCGCCAAGTTTATATCAGTTGTCGCTACCCAGGTTCCATATTCGCCCGCTTGTAAAGAGGGGGGGAGCATCTGCAGACGTCCGGTGAGAACCAGATGCCGAAGTTGAATCTGGACATCGTCATAGATGGTTAAATGGCCGGAGTAGGCGGCGTAGGGGGAATGAAACATGATCTGCTGCGCGCTTTCATTCCAGCTTCCTTCAATTGAAATCGGCGTTCCGCGAAATTGGATGGTGCCTTGAATTTGCTGGTCCTGCAAAACACGCATCACTAGTTTGCCCCACACAACCGGTCTTCCGGCGACAGATGCATGAACTCCCCATATGGATAAGGGAGGTAAACTCTTTGTACTTGTTTGAGCCGCAATGGACATGATTTATCACTCCTCAAAGTTGGATCACGTCATTATATGCGTCCTCGGCAAAAATGCCAGTCACTGGGCATGAATTCTTTACAGATAACCGAACCTGATCAAGTAAAAGAAGATGGACTATCTCTTATACTGGTTGTTTCTTAATGCAGACAGGTTTCGAACAAAATTGTTTCAACCCATCCCAGTTGCCCCAGATGCAATTTTTACATCGATTTGGTTGTCTTGGGGCAGAGGTAGTCCAGTTTTTAATGCTTGTACTGAATGTTGGTAACATGCAGGCATCCGCCTTTCCAAATTTATGCAAACAGCATTTAAGTTGTCCAGAAACGAATCATCCTATGCAGTTATCCGCATCGTGAAAGTCCGCTTGGATTTGATCCCATCTACCCTTGTCCCCTGCATACAAATATCAAAGGCCGGAGCAACCCATTTTGGGCAACAGCCGGCCATTTGGTCCTATTTCGCAGGCATTCTACCGATGGCTCGAATCGCAAACATTTTTCACACACCGATTCTCCCAGTTGTTGCAGAAGTCCTCATATACTTGCTCTACGCCACAGTCGGATAGCATGTGCCTGGCCAAAAAGTCATACCAGAACTGGTCGAAAGACAAGGGCATCCGGGTTCCATATTGGGAACGAAGGGTTACATAGCGGTCCCAGATTTTGATTCGGAATGCTGCCAATTCATCACATCGCTCCATGTCGGTTCGCCTTTAAGCGGCGCTGGTGTCGCTGGATATTTCTGACGTTTTCGCTTTTTCTTCGGAGAGCTTTTGAAATTGTTTCGCCCTTTCCAGATGAAAGGTACGTAATTGTTCGTGATACTGAGCCATTTTCATGTGCCAATCGTACATTTGCCTGACATAAGCGGCCTGGTCATGCGTATACATGGGCATTGCCTGTTTGATAAACTGCATTTGAAAACATTCCTCCTTGGGTTAGGTAAAGTTGAACTTACAGCATTAGTCTATGGCAGGCGCATAGAAGCGACAACGGCATCCGCCCGGTTTCCGGTCATTTTATCGGGTTGGTTGTCTATATGCAGGCGGAAACACAGCCTTTTGGGGACCTGACTCCTATGATGCATAAAGGATATGAAAATCGGAATAATATCAGTTGCATATTCTGAAAATGGCGAATGAAAAGGAGAAAGTATGGAAAAAAGCGAACTTAAATCACAATTTAAACAGCGAATCAAAACGACAAGTAACAAATCTCCAATAATCTTGGATGGAAAGGCAAGTGAAAATGTTCCAACCGAGCCGAGTTTAATGGAGCGAACCAAAGAAGTGATGGAGAATATAGGAACCGAAATAAATAGCGTCTGACAGTATATGGCTTTTATAGCTTGGTCAACGTAACCTTTGAGATTATCGATGGGGACATTCCGTACAGATTGGAACAAGTAAATGTTTCTCATAATCAAAACCGGCCGGTTAGGGATCGCCCTGACCGACCGTTACAGTGTATTTTAGCCAACGAAATTCGGATTGGGCCCCGTATTATCCTTTGGGTTTTACGAACAATGCAGCGAGAAACGAAAAAATAATCGCTGCGGATATTCCGGCACTGGTCACTTCGAAAATTCCGGTGATGATCCCAATCCAGCCATTGCTCTTTAGTTCTTGAAGCGCACCATGGACAAGAGCGTTACCAAAGCTTGTAATCGGGACCGATGCTCCTGCCCCGGCAAATTCAATCAGCGGATCATACCATCCAATTCCGTCGACAATCGCGCCCAATACAACAAGCAGGGTCATGGTGTGGGCCGGTGTAAGTTTCAAGACATCAAAACAAAATTGTCCGAAAACACAGATTGCACCTCCCACCAAAAAAGCCCAAAGAAAAATCATAATATCTCCCTCCCTGCCTCTATGGATACGGCATGAGCGATACAAGGAATGCTTTCCCCTTGTTGAAATGAAATCGGGGATAGCAGCGCCCCCGTAGCGACAACGAGGATTCGTTTCAGTTCACCTCTTCGCATCCGATTCAGCAAATGTCCATAGGTAACAACTGCCGAACAACCGCAGCCGCTTGCTCCGGCCTGAACCATTTGGGTTTCATAATCGTAAATCATCATCCCGCAATCGGAATATTCGGTTTGTTCGATGGGAAAGTTATGTTTCTTAAACAATTTACAGGCGATTTCATATCCGACTTTCGCAAGATCGCCGGTAACGATCAAATCGTAATAACCCGGTTCAATTCCCAAATCTCGAACATGCGCCTCAATGGTGTCTACCGCTGCAGGAGCCATCGCTGCGCCCATATTAAACGGATCTTTAATGCCCATATCGATAACCCGGCCAATGGTGGCAGATGTAACAACCGGTCCGTCACCTTCCATGGATACGATGGCAGCACCGGCCCCGGTTACCGTATATTGGGCGGTTGGCGGTTTTTGCGAACCGTACTCGGTCGGATATCGGAACTGTTTCTCCGCACCGGAATCATGGCTGCATGTCCCCGCCAATACAAATTTCGCCGAACCGGAATTTACAAGGTTAGCTGCTAATGCCAGACTTTCCATCGAGGTTGAACAAGCGCCAAACACACCGAGGTAAGGGATCGATAATGTTCGCGCGGCAAAACTGCTGCTAATGATTTGATTCATCAAATCCCCGCCTATGTAAAACTGTACTTGTTCCTTTGTCAACCCCGCATTTTCAATAGCCAGTTTTGCCGCTTCTTCAATCAATGCCTTTTCTGCTTTCTCCCAGCTCTTTTGTCCCATCATGGATTCTCCATGGACAATGTCAAAATCTTTGGCCAGCGGGCCTCTTCCTTCAAATGGACCCACTACCGTTGCTGTTGATCGGATGAACGGCTTGTTCTCAAATAGCCAACTCTGGTGTCCCTTTAACATATTAAGAGCCTCCCCCGCCTTTGATCAGCAAATGTACAATTCCTACCGCAAAGGCGGCGACTGTACCAAATACAATAACCGGTCCAGCCAGTTTAAACATTTTACCGCCAACACCGAGCACCATACCTTCACTCTGATGTTCAATCGCAGCGGATGCCATCGAATTCGCAAATCCCGTCACAGGCACTGCGGAACCCGCACCAGCCCATTGGGCAAACTTATCGTACACCCCCATGCTGGTCAGAATGACAGAAAGGAGTATCATAACCGCCACGGTAGGGTCTCCAGCTTTTTTCTCATCAAAGCCGCCCCAATGCACAAACATTTCCTGGATGGCTTGTCCAACCAAACAAATGGTCCCGCCAGCTATAAACGCACGAATGAAGTTTTTGAGTATGGGCCTCGGAGGTTCGACGCTTTGCGCCAATTCTTTATATTCCTGTTGTACCCGCGTTAAATTTTTCTTTATATTATTTGCCATGAACATCCTCCTCGATTTTCAGCTGACGTATAATTGGCGAATTGTTAACGAATCAGCAATGGTTTAACTTCATCAATAATCTTTTCTAACGCTTTTGAACATTGCTCGTACATCTGCTTTGTATTTTGTTCTTTGGTAGATAAGCCAAACATTTCGAGATCCGCTTCACACTTTTTCAATGTTGCAAGCAACGCGGCTTTTTTCTGGGGTTTCGGTACTTTGATCTGATCATCAAATAAATCAACGTATAGCTGGCCATAGGAATCCACCTGTCCAAGAAATACGTTATCAATCGAAACACCTAATTTCTCCAGTTCCGTATCCAACCATTGCCTGTTTAGACCTATCGTGGCAAGCGGTTCGTCCATTATTTTTCCATCCATAATGACCGATTGAGGTTCTTGTTCTGGCCCGACATTTATCCCCAGGTGTTTAGGCGTAAACGGTTGATTTTCCTTGGTTAAAAGAACGCTAACGTCACCGCTTGACTCCATGATGGCGAATTCAACATCGGCAGCTTTGAACACATTCTTTATTCGAAGCTGTTCCATAAGTTCATCCGTGGTAATCCTTTCTTTTTTTAGGTTATCCTCCATGATCTTGCCGTCCTTAATGAGTACTGTTGCTTTGCCGTCGAATAGGTCTCTTGCCGTTTTGCTTTTCAGCTGTAAAAGTTCAATCCCTAAAGAAACAACGGTCCAAACCGTCATCGCAACCAAGCCCAGATACCAATTGGACTCCAGATCCAACGAAACGTAAGCTGCAAGGCTGCCGATCGTGATGCCGGTGATATACTCAAACAATGAAAGCTGTGATACCTGTCGTTTACCCAATATCTTCGTTAGGACAAAAAGAACCCCCATAGCCAATAACGTTCGCAAAGCAATTTCTACCCAATCCGGCATAATATCACCATTCCTTTCCAATCACATTTAATCGACAAAAGTTAATATGTCCCTAT